>JAUHXA010000041.1 GCA_030427245.1 Bacteroidia bacterium
TTTTTACTTATAGCTTAAGGAAAAAAGACAGGACGCAAATTACAAAATATGACGAATCCACAGTATCAAAATGCGTTTTATTTAGCCTGTATAATAATTATATCCTTCTTATCCTCTTTTTTTAAATATTTCTATCTGTTTATGTGTATTTTTTGAAGGTCAGATGGAACTTACCATAAATTAAATAATCATTCCTCTTTGTGTTTAAATGATTATTAAATCATGGACGTTTCATCAATTTCCTACCAACAATTTTCCAACTTGCATTCCCTCCAATGGCTTACTTTGCAGCAAACGATATGCATATACCCCACTCTCCAATCCCTGCAAATCAACCCTTTGCTTTCCTTCAATAATCCCCACGCTGCGTACAAGTCGCCCAACAGCATCAAAAATTTGTAACTCGCCAACTTCTACTGCCATCACTTCAATACTATTTTGAGCAGCATTGTACCAAACCTTTGCAGTGTGTTCATTTTGAAGAGAAAGCGCAATCACTTTGGAATGGGTGAATTGACCATTGAAGTCGGTTTGCTTCAAGCGAAAATAAACGGTTGAAGTATTGGTAGGTAAATTGGAGTCTTCAAAACGATAAGAGTGAATTTCACTTGAAGTGCCTTTTCCCGCCATTTTTCCGATGGCTTCAAAATCTTTGCCATTGCTGCTGCGTTGGACTTCAAAGTGGGAATTGTTGATTTCGGAGGCGGTTATCCATATCAGTTGGGCTTTTTGGCGATTGTCGAGATAGGCATCAAATTGGAGGAGTTCGATGGGCAAAGTCACGTCCAATTCGGGTATGCCGATGGTGTTGAAAACGGTGTTGGTCGTGATGGGTTGGTTGTAGTCGAAATAGATGTCGCCGAGGTTGGTGATGATGGATTTTTTTGGGGCATCTTGGAAGGGAGTGATTTTGTATTGCACAAATCCATGACTCTCCAATTCGTTGGTCGTGCTGTCGGGCAATAGAATGTTGTTGAATTCGACGATTAGCACATTTCGGTCGGTGATTCGGACATCGTAGGGATGGCTGGTGTTGGTGATTTTGAAGGTTTGGAGGTCGAGAAATTCGCTTTGCAGGGTGTCGATGATGGTGACTCTGAAAGCGGTGTCGTTGCCTGTATTTTGGAAGCGGATTTTGTAGGTCAGTTCTGTACCTTCTTCGATGTAGTGTTGGGCAGCAATGCCTGTGGGATGCACGCTTTTGTCGTTGGGGTCAAAAGAACCGATGATTTCTTGACAATCTATGTCGATGAAATGCTCCAAATCGGAATTGGGCTGCGAAGTGACAAAACCCAAAGCATAAGGCGCATCTCCACACAATTCGACCACGACCTGCGGCTGACTCTCCAAAGGGTGAAAAGCCGTTTGTGCTGCCTTCAATCGGTAGGTCGCTCCTGTGGCTGCAATGCTCAATTGGGTGCTTTCTCCTCCCATCAACTGCAATTTGTGTAGGGCAGACAAGACATCGTTTTCATAGATTCGGTATTCAATGCTGTCCTGCATATCCTCCCCTTCGTTGGTCAGCGTGAACTCAATGTACTCATTCTCCACACATTCCCCTTCGACCACAATATCCGAACCGTCCCAAAGTGAATCGACCTCCCGACACAAAAATGCGGGATAAATGCGCCCCTCTACACAAGCGGTACTTCCCAAAACCGCTTCACAACTCACCGAATCCGTCACCGTAAACGAGCCACATGCACCTATCGCCAAAGCCTCCAAATCAAAGCTCAATACATTGCCGTCTTGACTGTAAGGAATCGAAGCGTCCAAAGGAATGAGTTCATCGGGAAAGGTCAATTCGATGAAAGGATTGTCGGCTGTTCGTGTGCCTTCATTGCAGTAGGAAACGGTATAGGTATTCTGGAAACATCTTCTCTGCAAAGGACTTGCGACATCAATGGTCAGCAAAGTACACTCGTCTTCTATCGTGTATCCAAAGTTTTGGTTCGAAATAGTGTCGGTATAATTCTCGAAGGTGACGGTATAGGAATTTTCGGGGCAGTTTTGACTCCATAGGAAATTGGGTGATGTGGCGGTGATTTGGTAGGTGCCTGTGTCTAATTGGAGGGTGTAGAAACCGTTTTCATCGGTGAAGGTGGTGTATAGGCTGTCGTTGACGGTGATTTTGGCGTTTTTTAGTGGTTCTTCTCCTTCGTCTTGAAGGCAGTTTTGGTTGAGGTCGTGGTAGGCTGTGCCTGTGAGGATTGGGGTTTGGATGCAGGAGAAGTCGGATTCCTCAAAGTTGAAAAAAGGAGAGTTTTCAAAATTTGGAATTGAACCGATTAAGTTATTGGGACAAAGGTTTACTACATATAATGATTTTAAACTTGAGAAATCAGGAATATATCCAGATAATTTATTATTATTTATATGTAAAGTGTTTAAGTTTTCCAAGTTTAAAAAGTTAGGTATAGTGCCTGTTAATTCATTATGATTTAATATTAAAAGTCTTAAAAAAGAAATATGGCTAAAATCAGGTATAGTGCCTGTTAATTTATTATTGGAGAGATAAATGGAGTTTAATTCAGTAAGATTCGCAAAAGTAGGAATATTCCCAGTGAGTTCATTGTGTGCCAAATTTAGAGTACGTAAGTTTGGCAAACCAGAAAAATTTGGAACATCTCCAAATAGATTGTTGTGAGATAAATTAATATACTCTAGTTTTGGCGACTTATCAAACTCAGGTATAGTTCCACTCAATTGATTATGATTAAGCAATAAATTTATTAATTTCAATAATTTTTCAAAATTAGGAATATCATTGATTAACTGATTCCCTTCTAATTCTAATATTATTAGTTGAGATAAATTGATAAAGTTAGGAATGTTGCCACCTAAATTATTGTAACCTAAATGCAGTCTTTCTAAATTTGGTAATTGAGAAAAATTAGGTATATTTCCACTTAGTTGATTCTCTCTTAGAGACAAGAATTGTAAAATTGGTAATTGAGAAAAATCAGAAATATTACCAGTAAGTTCATTACGTGATAAATTCAGCGCTTGTAAGTTTGATATTTGTGAAAAATTTGGAATAAACCCATTTAAAAAATTATTACTCAAGTTCAATGATTCTAAATTGGGCAAATAAAGAAAATTAGGGATAGCCCCATTAAATTTATTGTGAGATAAATTTAATGTGGTTAAATTTGGAATGTTTGAAAAATTGGGTATATCCCCACTTAATTCATTGTTATATAAGATTAGTCTTTCTAAATTTGGTAACTTAGTAAAATCAATTAGATTCCCTATTAATTCGGTAGATTCGATACGTAATTCTAATAGATTAGGTAAATTAATATCAAATAATTTCCCCTTTAGTTTATTGTAATATGAACCTAACCTTTCCACATTACACCCATCCACACTTAAGAATACCCCCTTCCACTCCTTAACAGGCTCTACCAACCATCCACTATTATCCGTCCAATCATCCCCTCCCAAAGCCTCATAAAACTTCACCAACTCCAAAGAATCCGATTCCGACACGCCATTACATTGCGCTTGCAGTTGATTGTCAAAGCTGAATAAGATTGCGAGAAGTAAAAAGTAGAAAAATGGTTTCATAAGTGTAAGGCTTTTGTTGTGATTACAGAATTTGTTCAATAGCGGTGGGTTTACCGAGTTCTCGGCACAAGTCGAAACCCTCCGTTAGTGAGCGTACAATGATTAAACGGTTTTTCTCAAAAAGGTAAATCGAAATATAGGCATTTCAGAAATTAATTTGTAGGTTTCGTTTTTGTAATGATTCTATTTGTAGTCCATGAATTAATAAGTTTCAAAAATTACTTTGCGTTTCTGTGATGTCTTAAACCCCTGTGCAACATCCCCCCTGCCCTCCCGAGTACTCGGGAGGGCAGGGGGGATGTTAGGAAAAGTGCGGAAAACCATGAATTGAATATCAAAAGTCAATAAATCTTAGACTATGAATGGGAAAAACACATCTAAACTATGTTCGGAACACTTCGAGCCATCTTCCGCTTACTCATTTTCCCGCTACTGATTTTCCTATTTTTGGGCTATTATGTGTTGACCTCCATCTTTTTCGGCATGAACTTGCAGCGCATTTTACCCATCCGAAGGAATTGGGCAAAAGTAGCGACCAAATTGTTGGGAATGAAGATTGAAGTGAAGGGGAATTTACCCATACAACCGAGTTTGTTGGTCTATAACCATCGGTCTTATGTCGATTTGTTTGCTGCTTTTCAGCACATTGAAGCCATTCCTGTGGGCAAGGCAGAGGTGAGCAAGTGGCCGGTGATTGGTTTGGCGGGGCGAATGACGGGGGCGATTTTTGTGGATAGGGGGAATCAAAACAGCCGAACAGCGACCCGTGAGACGATTGCGAACACCTTGAAGGAAGGGCATCACGTTATTATTTACCCCGAAGGTACGAGTCATTTGGAAGCCCAAACGATTGATTTTAAGATTGGTTCGTTTGAAGTGGCAGCAGCAGAGGATTTTCCCGTAGTACCTGTGGCGATTCACTATGAACACTTGCGAGAGGCAGCTTTTGTGGATGACGATGAGTTTTTGGGGCATTTTATGCGGTGCTTTCGGAGAAGGAAAATTCCGATTCGATTTTCTTATGGTCAGCCCTTGGAGTCGTCAGATGGGAAATGGTTGATGGATAGGGCTAAGGAATGGATAGATGGAGAATTGAAGATGGGTAATGAAAAAATGCTTTACTGATAAACTGTTAAATTGCTGCATTGTTGCCCTTATAGTTCTTCAACCATTCAACCATTCAACCAATGAAATACCTCAATTCTCAAGACCTCCGCCAAGTAATTTCTCCACTTGAAGTCATTGCAGCCGTAGAAAGGGCAATGGTGTTATACGAAACAACGGATTATTTTATGCCTCAAAGACCGCATTTTGACAGAGGCGAAAATACACTTTTGTTGATGCCCTGTTTTACCCCAAGTAGTTTTGGGACGAAACTGGTGAGCGTTTTCCCCGATAATGTGAACCGAAATTTACCAGCTATTCAAGGTTTGATGGTTTTGAATGATGCTGAAACGGGGCAGGCATTGGCGATTTTGGATGCGGGAACTTTGACGGCTTTGCGAACGGCGGCAATTGGTGCGGTGAGTGTGAAATATTTGGCGAAAAAGGAGGTGGCGAGTTTGGGGATTGTGGGAACGGGAAGACAGGGAATCGAACAGGCAGTTTTTGCTTCAAAGGTGCGAAACATTCAAAATATTTGGCTCTACAATCGCTCTACTGAAAGGCTGCAAAAAGCACAAGCTGAACTGCAAAAACGACTGCCGAATATCGAGATTCACCTTGCAGTGAATACCACTGAACTTCTTCAAAATGTAGAGGTTGTCATAACTACCACCAATTCAGAAATACCTGTTTTGCCAAATGATGCAGCCTTATTGAAGGGAAAACATTTTGTAGGGATTGGCTCTTACAAACCGAATATGCGGGAATTTCCACAAGCTCTTTTTCCACTTTTGAAGGAGGTTTATACCGATACCGAACACGCATTGAAGGAGTGTGGAGATTTGGCGACTCCTATTGCAGAAGGTTGGATAAAATTGGAACAGGTGAAACGCTTGGGAAAAGTTATTGAAGGAAAGGCAGTTATGGCAGAAACGGAAACTACTTTTTACAAGTCGGTTGGAATGGCTTTGTTTGATGTGGTGGTGGCGGAAGAGATTTACCGAAAAGCAGTTGAACTTGGCTTAGGGGTGGATTTGGATTGAACACAGGGACACGGAGGCACAGAAGTTTTCGAAACTTTGCCAACGGTTGAAAACCTTGGCAACAGTTGGAACGAACGTGGATTTTTATTTGTAATCTGTCAATCATTCACCGTCTATCACAAAATTCACTTTACCTCTTCATAATCAATATACTCCCCTTCATCCAACGGTATATTGGATGAGTGTTTTTCAGGATCCACAGTAATCGTGACATTTCCTTCTTGTTGAGACTGAGTTTGTGCTTGACCATAAGCATGCCCTTGTTCAGCAGCTCTGTGACGATAAGTTTCTTGTCCACCTCTTTGTTTGTTAATCGCCTCTTCTTGAAGTTTTTGAATTTTGCGAACCAACAAAACAGGCACGACTCTTACCAAAACAAACTTAAGGGTGATGTAAATTAAATAGGCAACAAGGAGAAATTTAAGTAAAGCCATTTTAAGTTCTTTTCTATTAATAACAAGATAGCTACGGCAAAGTTCCAAATTTTTTCCCAAAACAGCTTTGTCACTGCTTCATAAACTATGATTTAAGACTTGACAGACTTCCCATTAGAGAAAAAATATTTTGTATGATTTTTGGTAATGATCCAGCCTGTTTTCATTTTTTTCACCTTTGTACTTACCGTATAGCGGGCAAAGTTATTGGCCTTCAATTCATCATAAAGCGTTTGAGAATCGTTGATTAAGTAATCTTTTTTGAGTTCCACGTTTATCAGTCCAAGCGACTCTATTTCATGTCCATCACTTCCCAAGGTAAACTTCTTGCCCAATTTATCTTTGAGCGACAATGCTTTATTGTTTTGAGCCCGAGAAAGACTGCCATTGAAGATTTCAACAGCGTCAATACCTTCATAAAGATAATTCAACATAGGATTGTTGGTATGTTTGTCCACCGATTTCTTTTTGAAGGCATAAGGATGCGCTAAAGATACAAAGGTATCCATATCATTTGCAGCTTCCAACATAGCTTCTGCCGAATTTTTCAATTTGACCATGAATCGCTTCACTCGAAAAGGCTCGATTTGTTTCTTATAAAATTCCTCCAGTTCCGATGGGTTTTTGAAGTAAATCAACAACTCTATCCCCTCCTTCGTTCCCGCTTCAATGGCTGGAATAGTGACAATATTATTTCTTTCTAAAAGCTTCAAGGAGCCTCTGATTTCGTTGTGATCTGTCAAAACCACTCCTATATTCTCTCGCAAACATTTTTCTTCAATGTCTTCAATAGAAGCCACTCCGTCTGAATAATTAGAGTGAAAATGTAAATCGTATTTTGTCTGCATGATTGTTTTTTTAATTAGAATGGTTTTGAGGCAATAATGTTTAATTTAATTATTATTTCCATATTTAAAATAGAGTAGTGATGAGGAAGAATAGTAATTTATTCATGGTGTAGTATTTTGAAGGTGCCTCTTTACTAAGATACAATTTTGGGGGCAAAAAACCTCAAAAAAATATAGCCTCTCTTAAGTTACAATAGCATACCTTTGATTCTCTGACAAAATTTGTGAAAGGAGACTTCGCAAAATTTAGCAACCTTCAATTCTCTGCCATGTCCCAATACCGTTACTTTTCTGTGTTACTTCTGAGTTTAATCTTCTTAATAAACTTCGCATCCTGCAATGACCCAAAAGAATCCACCCACACCATCTACTTCAATGGCAACATCTTAACCATGGAGGACGACCTTCGACAAGTCGAGGCAGTATTGGTCAAATCGGGAAAAATTGCAGGAATAGGTAATTCGGATTCGATTGAAAAATGGCAAGAGGAAAGCGTAGAAATAGTGGATTTGAACGGAAAAACCCTATTACCCGGATTTATTGATGCACACAGTCATTTTGCGATTGCCTCTTCTATGATGCAACAAGCCAATGTTTCGTCTCCTCCTGCAGGAGAAATTCAGAACATTACAGAATTGGTAGCGACCTTGAAAAACCATCAAGAAAAAAATGAGATTACTGAAGGAAATTGGCTCGTAGGTTGGGGGTATGACCCCGATTTGCTGCAAGAAAAACGCCATCCCAACAAACTCGATTTGGATGCAACTTTTCCAAATCATCCCGTTTTTTTATTGCATGTTTCGGCACACATGGCAGTTTTGAACTCCAAAGCCCTTGAAATTGTGGGAATTACTGACACAAGTAAAGCCCCCAAAGGAGGAGTGATTATCCGCCTTCCCGACTCCAATGAACCGAGCGGTTTATTGCAGGAAAAAATGGTCGAACAGGTCATTAAAATCCTACCAAGACCTTCTATGATGGAGTCTTTGTCCCTTTTGGAGGAAGCACAAAATTTTTATGCAAGTCGAGGAATCACCACTGCACAAGACGGTTTGACGGATCTGCCGATTTTCAGAGCATTGGAAAAAGCTGCCATGTTGGGTTACTTTACTTTGGATTTGGAAGTATTGGGCAGCTACCAACAGGCCGATGAATGGTTGAAAGACTACAAAGATAAGTTTGGAAAAAACTACAAAGGTCTTCGTTTGGCAGGTATCAAAATCGTGGGCGATGGTTCACCACAAGGAAAAACGGCTTTTTTCAGCAAACCCTATTTGACCGAAGTTCCTGGCTGTGTCCATACTTGCAGAGGATTGCCGACTGTCACCGAAAAACAACTCGATTACATTCTCGAAAATGCTTACCGTCAAGATATTCAGATTTATATGCACGCCAATGGCGACAGTTCGATTGACATGCTATTGGATGCCCACGAAGCGGCAATTGGCAAGATTAAGAGAAAAACGGATGATTTGCGGACGGTCGTAATTCACTCCCAATTTGTACGTCCCGATCAACTACAGCGATACAAACAATATGGTTTTGTCCCCGCTTATTTCACCAATCACGCCTTCTTTTGGGGTGACATTCATGCCGAAAATTTAGGTGAAGAAAGAGCCGCTTTTTTGAGTCCGATGAAGACCACTCTGGACATGGGAATCACTTGTACAAACCACACTGATTTCATTGTCACCCCTTTGAACCAGCTATTTTTGACTTGGACAGCCGTAAATCGCAGGACTCGAAGCGGAAAAATCTTGGGTGAAGCCGAGCGATTGAGTCCTTGGGAAGCATTGAAGTGCATCACCATCAATGCCGCCTTCCAACACAAAACCGAAAAAATCAAAGGCTCTATTGCAGTCGGAAAACTAGCAGATTTTGTGGTTTTGAGTGACAATCCTTTGACAATTGACCCAATGAAAATCAGGGACATTGAAGTACTGGAAACTATCAAAGAAGGAGTGACGGTTTTTAAAAAGTAAAGTCTATTATTAGGCTTTAGATTAAAAAACTCAAAATGAGATTTCAATTAGGTTAAAAAATATGATGACAAAAATTTCTCTAAAGAACACGCATCCCAAACACTGGCGTGTTTCCTTCCATAAAATCGCCCTCCTTGGGCTGACAATCTTGTGGGCGACTTCCATAACTGCAAAAGGGCCTATACTGTCGACCAAAAAACTACAATCTCCTCCGCCACGCATCATTCGTACTTGCTGCTCTTTTGGCGTAAAGGTAAGCCTCTTTCGATTGCCCATCAAAATCACCGAAATCACCAGTATCGAAAAGATAGGCACTCATGAATATATGGGAAGTACCAAAGAAAAAAACGGCATCATTTATACCCAAAAAGGAGGATTCATTGACTTAGGACATGTGCGTGATCAAGCAGATTGGACCGCCTATTTATATACCCAGATTTTGCAGCATCAATCGAAGGGTGAATTTGTTCAAAAAATTGGTTACGAAGGAGGTGTAAAAGAATTGAAGGTTCAGATATCTAAGGATTTGAGCCAAGAAGATATAGTAAAATTGGCAGGAAAAATCGCTTATGACCTTTCTGTATGGCACGAAATTTCTACTTGGTTTGGGGCTTCGACCATTCCGCTCGTCCCAGAACGTTATTCCAGTTTTTCGGTGGAAGATGCCTATTCCAATTTATTGGGAGCAACTTTGGGCATGAAAGCTCTTCAAAGCAATCTGCCTTATGAAACAGCAATGACCCAATTGATTGAAGATACATTAGAGGATTTGGAGGCAGTCAAAACAGAAGAAGAAACACAGGCTGCAATGGAGGAAGTACGAGAAATATGGTGGAGCGGGAAAAAGACCTTGCCGAGCCGAAACGTATTGATAGCAAGGGAATTGAATGTTTACCCAACGGTTTACCCTTGGCTGATTCCCCAGAAAGCGAAAGACATAGAAACTCGCTCTCTGACGGTTCCTCAGAAAAGCCACAACGGAAAGCTTTTAGCCGACTTTTACCAATTCTCTATCAAACTGAATTACAAATTTCCTTTCAAAAAGATATTTCCCAATCGAAAAAACCGAATCATTACACAAGCAGATTTCGGGACATTGCTTCTATATGCTGAAAAAGAACTAAATAGTTCAAAGCATGATTGGTTGAGTCAGGCAAGTCTTTAGAGCCCTGACACACCACAACTCCCTTCAATGAGGTTATAATCAAATTGAAAGAATTACAAAACAATTTAGAATATCCTTACCTTTACATCTAAATTTTTCGAAGCCAAACAAACAATCTTAAAAATCAAAAAATATGGCAACATCTACTAAGTTTCGTCCTGGAGTATTGCATGGTGATGAAGTAACCGAATTGCTCAATTATGCCAACGAACACAATTTTGCACTTCCTGCTGTCAATGTGGTAGGAACAAACACAGTGAATGGTGTTTTGGAAACCGCAAGAGATTTAAACTCTCCTGTTATCATCCAGTTTTCGAATGGAGGAGCGAGTTTTTATGCAGGCAAAGGCTTGTCTAACGAGGGACAACGAGCTGCTATTTTGGGTTCTATTTCGGGCGCAAAACACGTACATGAGTTAGCAGAAGCTTATGGCGTGACAGTTATTTTACATACCGACCACTGTGCTAAAAAAATCCTTCCTTGGATAGCGGGATTGGTGGATTATAGCGAAAAACACTTTGAGCAATATGGCAGACCTTTGTATAGTTCTCACATGATTGATTTGAGTGAAGAACCCATTGAAGAGAATGTGGAGATTTGTAAGGAATACTTGAAACGCATGGACCCAATTGGTATGACCCTCGAAATCGAATTGGGTGTAACAGGAGGTGAAGAAGATGGGGTAGATAACTCAAATGTGGACAGCTCACGCCTTTATACACAGCCCGAAGAAGTGGCGTATGCATACGAAGAATTGAAGAAAGTGAGTCCAAAAGAACGTTTTACCGTTGCGGCCGCTTTCGGAAATGTACATGGAGTCTATCGTCCTGGTAATGTGGAATTGAAGCCGATTATTCTCAAAAATTCTCAGGATTATATCCAAAAGAAATTTAACACAAGCGACAACCCCATCAATTTTGTATTTCACGGTGGTAGCGGTTCTTCTCGTGAAGAAATCAGAGAGGCAATCGAGTACGGAGCCGTGAAGATGAACATTGATACGGATATGCAATGGGCTTTTGCGTCGGGTATTCGTGACTACTTTGCTGACAATCATGACTACCTTCAAACACAAATCGGTAATCCCGAAGGCCCTGATTCTCCAAACAAAAGCAAATACGACCCTCGCAAATGGTTGAGATATGCAGAAGGTTATTTTGTAGAACGTTTGAAAACAGCCTTTGAAGATTTGAACTGTGTGGGCAAAAACGCTTAAACTGTTTGATGATTGTATTGTTGAATTGCTAAATGGGGGCTATCTTTTTTTGTAAAGTGCCTGTTTAGCAATTCTTCAAAAACAGCTTGAATATGAACTACAAAGATATTATCACTATTGAAGCAGGAAAACGAGGCGGAAAACCTTGTATTAGGCGCATGAGAATTACCGTTTATGATGTACTTTCATGGCTTGCTTCTGGAATGAGTATAGCCGAAATAATAGACGATTTTCCCGAGTTAACTCATCAAGATGTACTCGCAAGCCTTCAATTTGCAGCAGAGCGGGAAAATCAAATTATGTATTGTAGAGCATAGGATTCGACTCCGCTTGTGGCACAGACATGCTCTTTTTAACAGCTATCAGATTAGGGTTAAAACTTTTTAGATATTGTTGTCCTATAATTTTCCTTATTCCCACACAACTAAAAACCAATCACTTATCTCGGATGCACATAAAATTACTACTCTGCTGTTAATTGATAGCAATCATGAGCAACTTTATTTTGAATGTTTTTCATTAATAAAGTAAGATGCCCTGCCTATATTTGCATTTAGTTTTCACTTTCTTATCTATATTCGCAAAATTAAATAGCAGTGAAAGATGAAATTACTTTTAGACCAAAACCTTTCCTATAAGTTAGTGAATAGATTAGCCATTTTATATCCGGACTCATCTCATGTCCGTCTAGAAGGAATGGATACAGAAGAAGATGTAGCTATTTGGGATTTTGCAGAAATGAATGATTTCACAATAGTTACTCAAGACGCCGATTTTGTTGATATAGGAATTCTAAAAGGCTATCCTCCAAAAGCTATTTGGCTAAGGTGTGGCAATACTTCAACTATCAACGTCCAAAATATATTAACAGAGAATTATGAGATAATAAAAGATTTCATTGAAAATCAAGAAAAAAGTTGCTTGGAGCTTTTTTAAATCACTTACTTCAAATATACGGTAAGCAAAATCCAGTATTTATTTCAGTCTTCATCCTCAATCAAAAACAAATACACCTCCTTCGGGCCATGCGCCCCCAATACCAATGTCTTTTCAATATCCGCTGTTCTGCTCGGCCCTGTTGCCAAACTGATCATAGAAGGCATATTCAAGCCATATTTTTGTTGAATAAGTGTCAACCCTTCTCCAATATCATAACACAACTGCGAAGTATAAGCAACCACAAGGTGAACAGGTGGAAAAATACTCAGTTGACGACCGCTTGCCAAAGCTGATGATAAAATAATCGTGCCTGTTCGAGCAATCAATACTTCACAAAAGGTCAGTCCAGCATGGGACTTCTCCAAATTTCGACCAATCCTGCAATTGCGAAAATCCATTTCTTCAAAAAGTTGTTGAAGACTTTCATTCCAACAATATAAATACTGCCACCCCTCAGTCTTTGACAATTCGGTAAGAGACTCCAAAAACACCGCTTCATCTTCACAATACACAAACTTCCCTGATACATTCGTGAATTCTTCTGCAAACAAAACCGCCAAAGGAGTATCGGCTTCGGGTGTTTGGTAGAAAGAATTGGGACGTTGGAAGTCGGGATAGGGTTTGGGAGTTGGCTGCTTCAATGCCTTTTTGATGCGATTCAAGATGTTGGTTTTGGCTGTTTTGCTCATATTTGAAGGTCATTAAGATTTTGAAAATCAAAGCCGTTTTTAATTTTCATTTTTTACTTTGATTTTCATTTACGCTGAATGGTGTATCTTTGCAGTTATGGTAGTAAAAATAGTCAATAAATCCAACAATCCATTACCTAAATACGAAACATCAGGTTCGGCAGGTATGGATGTTCGAGCTTTTTTGGAGGAGGACATGACCATCGCTCCTCATGAACGCAAATTAGTTCCTACTGGCTTATATGTCTCTTTGCCAGAAGGTTACGAGATGCAGATTCGAGCAAGAAGCGGTCTGGCGTACAAAAAAGGCTTGATTTTGCCGAATGCACCGGGAACTGTGGATTCTGATTTCAGGGGACATGTTCATGTTATTTTGGCGAATATTTCGACCGAAACTCACCTTATCCAAAATGGTGATCGCATTGCCCAATTAGTATTTGCGAAGTACGAACAAGTGACTTGGGAAGATGTCGAAGTGCTGGACGAAACAGAAAGAGGAACGGGTGGATTTGGAAGTACAGGAGTTTGATATTCAAATCTAAATAAATCCTTGAAAATGAACACCAAAAAAATGCAAATCACTCAACCACAAAAACAGTTTGAATGAATGTAATTATACCTATGGCAGAGCGAGGTAATTCGCTCCGCCCACATACATTGACCACTCCAAAGCCCTTGCTACACATTGCAGGCAAGCCCATTATACAACGTTTAGTGGAGAGTATTGTAGCAATGAGTGAAGAACCCATTGAAAAAATTGGTTTTGTAGTCGGGAATTTTGGCAAAGAGGTGGAAGATCAATTGGAACAGATAGCTAAAAATGTGGGTGCAGAAGGACATATTCTGTATCAAGAACACAAAATGGGAACAGCTCATGCCATTCTTTGCGCTCAAAGTTTGTTGAACCAATCCGTCTTGATTGCCTTTGCAGATACCTTGTTCATAGGGAATTTAGACATTGAAGGAGATTGGGACGGTATTATTTGGACCTGTAAAGTAGAAGAACCTACCCGATGTGGAGTTGTGAAACTGGACGAAAACAATGTCATCACCAAGTTTGTCGAAAAACCCGATGAATATGTATCCGACATGGCGATTATTGGCGTATATTATTTCAAAGATGGAATGTTTCTGAAAAACGAACTCCAATATTTGCTTGACAATGAACTATCCGAAAGCGGGCAGTATCATTTGACGGTTGCTTTGGATATTATGAACCAAAAAGACGCACAGTTTGGCGTAGCTATTGCAGAAGAATGGTTAGACTGCGGAAATAAAGCTGCTTGTCTGCATACGAATGAACGGATTTTGGAGTTAAACAATGAGGGGGAAGAACTGATTTCGCCTTCTGCTGTTATAGAAAATACAACCATTGTTCAACCTTGTTATATCGGACCAGGTGTACGCCTTAAAAATTCAGTGATTGGTCCCTATGTGTCAATTGAAGCAGGAACGACAATCGAAGATTCCATTATTCGCAACAGCATTATTCAATCTCATTCCTACATTCGCCATCAGGTATTGACAGACTCCATGATTGGAAGTTCGGTACGCCTTGAAGGACAAGCCAAAGCTCTTGATGTAGGAGACTTTTCAACAACACAATCGTAATGAAGCTTAAGTTTTTAAATTCCCTCGTTTTTTGTTTACTAACAGTTTGCACGTTTTGTATAACTGCTCATCCTACCTTTGCTCAGTCGAAAAAGAAGAAAGACAAAAAAACCAAATTGGTGAGTGCTAAGGTAGACGAAGGACAAGAAATGAAAGTGCAGCAACTGTTTTTTGAAGGCATGACTGCAAAGCTAAAAGACGATATGAAGTCTGCAAAAGCGGCTTTTACGGAGGTGTTGAAATTGGATTCCGAAAACGATGCGGCAATCTATGAACTTGCCAAGATATATTTTGATGCTCAGGACAAAGAGAGGTCTTTGGAGTATGCAAAGCAAGCAGCAGAATTGGATCCTACCAACAAATGGTATCAGTTTTTGTATGCCGAAACCTTGGCTCTAAATCAACAGTTTGACGATGCGGCAAAGGTCTATGAGGAAATGGTGAAGAACGACAACAGCAATTATGAATATTACTTTGATTGGGGCTACATGCTCATCAAAGCGGATAAAATGGAGGAAGCGATTAAGGTCTATGACCTCATTGAAGGAAAGATTGGCGTGACCGAAAACGTCAGTTTACAGAAACAACGCTTGTTCATTCAGACAGGCAATATGGAAGGAGGAATTGCGGAATTAAACAAATTAATTGCCGAATTTCCTAAAGAAACTCGTTACTACCAGTTGTTGGCAGAACTCTACGAACAGACAGGAAAGGAAGAAATGGCGATTGAAGTTTATAAAAAATTGGCAGAAGTTTCTCCCGATAATCCCTTGTCGCAGTTGGCGATGGCAGATTACTACAAAAAACAGGGCAATGAAGAAAAATATCTCGAAACGCTGGAATTAGCACTCAGCAACCCTGACTTGCCGATTGACCTAAAAGCCAAAATATTTTACCCTTATATTGACGACATCAAAAAAGGAGCAGATGAGACGGCCAAAAAAGAAGCTTTTCGATTGATGGACATCATCAAATCGGCACACGAAAAAGAAGCACTGACCTATACTTTGTATGGCGAGTTGTTGTTTGCGGATAAGAAATCGGAAGAAGCTTTGGAGGCTTTTCGACATTCGGCAGAATTGGACAAGAAACGTTTGGAGGTTTGGCAGCAGGTGATGTTGCTGCAATTTGAAACGCACAAATATACCGAACTGACCAAAGACAGCAAATTGGTCATGGAGCTTTTCCCGAATCAACCGATGCCTTACTATTTCAATGGTTTGGCATATACAGAGTTGAAAGAATACGACAAAGCGGTGAAAATATTGAAAAAAGGAGCGATGATCAGTGTCAGCAATCCCAACTTGCGGGCGCAGATGTATTCGATTTTGGGTGAAAACTACAATACCCTAAAAGACTACGAGAACTCTGATAAATACTTTCAGAAAGCATTGGAAATCAGTCCCAATAATGCTACTGTATTGAACAATTATGCTTACTTCTTGTCGGTCAGAAACGAAAACTTGGAGGAAGCAGAAGCTATGTCCAAAAAATCCAACGACATTGAACCCAACAACTCTTCCTTTTTGGATACCTACGGTTGGATCATGTACCAAAAAGGCAACTATGAAGAGGCTAAAAAATGGCTCGAAAAATCGTTGAAAGCAGATGATAGAGAAAGTGCTACGACTTTTGAACATTTGGGAGACACCTTCTATAAGTTGGGCAACATCGAAAAGGCAGTTAGTAATTGGGAACAGGCAAAATCTAAAGGCGGCGGTTCTGAACTATTGGAAAAAAAGATTGCAGACAAGAAACTCTACGAATAAACCATTTTCTGGGCTTCGTCAAAGCTTCACCATCTTCAAAACCTGCTTCTTGCCGTTCACTTCAATTCCTAGAAAATACACTCCATTCCCCCACTCCTGACCATCAATTTTCAATTTATAAATCCCCCTACTCTTCACTGTTTCCTTTAAGAGGATTTGAATTCGCTTACCTTGAAGGTCAAAAACCTCCATACGGATTTTGGCATTTTTCTTCAATTGAAGCTCCAAGGAAGTCTTGTCTTTGAATGTGTTAGGAAACAATTTTACTTCAAAATGTGAGGGATTCACATCTTCAATAGAAGTGCTGATATCATCGCTTGTAGCCGTCAAGAAAACAGGTATTCCCGTCAAAACCACCTGCTGACTTGATACCACCGAGTAAGCCTCCGTCAAACCAAAATCCCATTCCATTTGCTTCACATTGGACAATTTCCACGATTCTGGAAACGAGTAAGTAGCGTTTGCAGTTTCACTTTGGTCGGTTTCCGTTGCAGCCCAAAGGGTGTAAATGTAGGTTTCATCTGGTTTCTTGAAAGCGCCTCCTTTCACTTTTTCAGGTAATTTCATGGCTGCCGTTCTTTCTGCATCGTATTTTGTTCCAAACAAAAGCTCCGAAGTCGTTTTGTAGCCAATCGCAGAAGGATACATTTTGGCTTGCGTAATCGGCAAGTCGGAAAGGGGTTCATATAGGCCCATGCGATTGAAGCCTGCATCGGTAGCCATCCACGGTCCACCTTCACTCAGTGCGTAAATGTGGTATTGAAGGATATTGTTTTGTTGGCAAAGAATGGGCGTTTTCATCAGAAAATTGCGTTGTGCTTCCATCGAACCAATTGAGCCATTGAAGGATTCACGAGGAATATTCGACTCGGTGATAATCCACAGTTTTTCGGGAAAAGTCGAGCCATTGTAGCCATACTCAAACAGGGTTTCTTCAAAGCGTTTTTTGCGGTCAATCACCGATTTTGCAGCCGCATCTGAATGTCGGGTGTAGCGAAAATCCATAATGGAATTGTCCCAATAGTCCAAGCTTCCATCGTGATGTGGATAAGTGTGATAACTCAACACATCAAAATAAGCGCCGCCCTTGTTCGGAAAATTGGGATGCACATTCCCTTCATCGGGATTGTCCGTATTCCGCAAAAGCACATCCAAAAAACTATACGTTCCGATTCCGCCTACTGCCACATAAGCCGTTGGGTCAATGGATTTGATGACCTCATAGCTGATTCTCAACATCCGAATATAGTGATAGACAGGGGCGTGTAAAACAAAATCGCAAGGAGGCGGATCATATGTCCACCAACTGCCTTCTTCATTGGCGGGTTTGATGGCATCGTAGCCCCAATTCACATCAGGCTCGTTCCATATCTCCCAAAATTTGACTTGATTTTTGTAGCGAGGCACCATTTTGTAGAGGTAGAGGGCGTAGTAATTGTCTTCATTGACAGGCGTTCCATGTTCGCCATCGTCCCAAATCGGTTCATACAAATTGGCAAACAAATCGGTTGGTGCGTCGGGACAGTACATCGTTGTATCTCGGTGTTCTTCGGTTGGATATCCCACAAAAACTGTATTGTCTTCAATCCCAATGGATTCGTAATACTCAAAAACGTCCTCTCGAATGTGGTAGCCCCAATACTCCAAAAAATGTGCTGGCAAAGTTATCCGAAAGCCATTGACACCAATCCCTTCAATACCCAAATCTGGATTGCCCTTCGCAATATTCGCCAAATCGGTATCCAACCACCCAGGATAAGCTCCTGTATTTACCCCATATCGAAAATCTCCATGATAGGGAGTAATAAAGTCATTGGCGGTGTAGTTGGGAGTCTGGGAATAGAGATGAAAGTGAAGGGTGAGTAAAAAGCATACAAATAGCCCTGACCACTTTGTAAAAAAATGTTGCATGGTGAAAAAATCCTTTTGAAGTGTATGAATAAATGGTGGGCTTGGTGGACTTTGGAAAAAGGTAGGCTTGTTTTGTGTGGTTCTATGACATCGTACAAAAACAATGACAATTTTGTGACTGCAAAAGTAGTTAAAATTTGGCTTCAAAAGGAATGTAGATTCTATATAAACTTTCAAAAGTCGAATTATGTATCTTTGTGAAGAATTCAAATAGTCAATATAATTTCTTATTTTGCTACGATTTGATGTTTTCCCTAACAACAATATTCCACTGAAATGCTCAAACAAAAAAAAGAAGACAAATACTTCAAAAACTATATAGGGGGTGATTTTCACGCTCCAATTTCTCAGAATTATTTAGAAAATTATAGCCCTCCCATTGGTCAGGTTTATTCATACATTCCCGATTCGGACGAAAGAGATGTAGAGTTGGCAGTAGAAGCAGCTCAAAAAGCATTTCCGATGTGGTCGAATACGACTTTGGAAATGCGCTCTCGGATGTTGATGCGAATTGCAGATTTGATAGAACAGAACGTCGAACGATTGGCATTGGCTGAAACAGAAGACAATGGAAAGCCTTTGTCGCTTTCTTCTACGGTTGATATTCCAAGAGCAGCATCCAATTTTCGTTTTTTTGCTACTGCAATATTACATTTTGCTTCTGAATCTCATGCGATGGGCAAAGATGTGGTGAACTATACTTTGCGGAAACCCTTGGGGGTCGTAGGTTGTATTTCTCCTTGGAACCTACCTTTGTATTTGTTTACTTGGAAAATCGCACCTGCTTTGGCGGCTGGAAATACAGTAGTTGCCAAACCTTCAGAGGTGACTCCTCGAACGGCTTTTTTGTTTTCCGAAATTTGTCAAGAAGCAGGACTTCCTGAAGGTGTATTGAACATCGTGCATGGTTTGGGAACAAAGGCGGGTCGGGCAATTGTGACAAATCCCGATATCAAAGCGATTTCGTTTACGGGCAGCACACGGGCAGGAAAAGAAATTGCACAGACGGCTTCGCCGATGTTTAAAAAATTGTCTTTGGAATTGGGTGGTAAAAATCCCAATATCATTTTTGCAGATTGTGATTTTCAGCAAATGCTCACGACTACGATTCGTTCTTCTTTCTCCAATCAAGGGCAGATTTGTTTGTGTGGTTCTCGCATTTTTGTTCAAAGACCGATTTACGAGCGTTTTAAAACCGAATTTACTGCTAAAGCTTACCTATTGAAAGTCGGTGACCCTATGGAAGAAAATACACATATTGGAGCATTGGTATCAAAGGAGCATACAGATAAGATACTGCACTACATAGATTTGGCTCAGAAAGAAGGTGGCACAATTTTAGCGGGAGGTAAACAGGTACATCCCAAAGGACGTTGTAGCGAAGGATGGTTTGTAGAGCCTACGGTCATTGAAGGTTTGCCTTATGACTGTCGAACCAATCAAGAAGAAATTTTTGGTCCTGTGGTAACGATTATGCCTTTTGATACAGAAGATGAAGTGATTAAATACGCAAACAGTACCGAATATGGTTTGGCTGCAACGGTTTGGACTTCTAATTTGCAGAAAGCACATCGAGTAGCAGAAAGGCTGGAAAGTGGGATTGTTTGGGTCAATTGTTGGATGGTGAGGGATTTACGAACTCCTTTTGGAGGGGTCAAAAATTCAGGTGTCGGACGTGAAGGTGGCTGGGAGGCTCTTAGGTTTTTCACCGAACCCAAGAATGTTTGCATCAAGTTCTAATACAGTGATTTTTTAATTTTAGACTGATGATCTGTTTCTCAATACAGCTGAATTGAAGTGATTAGTGAAAAAAATACACAGTTTTTAAATGTTTTCTACTATCACACTTGCGTTATTATAGTGGTTATTTGTTTTATTTCTTGAACATTGGTTATCAAATCTATTGCAGCAACAAATAAACTGTCATAATAATGTCGAATTAAAAGGTTGTAAGGAATTTAGATTATAGATTACCAACATATTATGTAATGATTTTTGGTATGATTTAAGCCATTAAATAGTTAAGAATTTAAAGGAAGTGTTTGTTTTTCTGATTTAATAATTATTATCTTTGCAGTCCCTCCTAAAAACCAACAAGTCCATTCCTTTTACTACACCCGTGAATACATACATGAAAATAATAATAGAAAAATGCAACAATGTGTCACTTTACCACGGATTAAGCATTGTTTAAATAAGCATTTTTGAAGGAAAAGCTATGGATTAATTTATTTATGATTTCCAATCACTAAATTAAAAACAAAGTAATGTCTTACAGATACCATGTTTATATATTAATTTTAATTATTGTTTTTTCTTTTGGTAATGGCTTGTATGCAGAAGAGGATGACAAAGACAAGAATAAAAAAGCAGAACAAACAACTGAAACCAATACAATAAATAACGAAAACGACAAACCTACAAATATATCTGAAGACGATACATCTACAGACACATCAGCGAAAAAAGATATCCGAATTGTAGATGGTGTATTGTTTATAAATGGAAAAGAAGTCAAAGACCCACAGGTGATTGCCAAATATTTGGGCAAGAGCCAGCAAATATCTTTGGGTGCTGAAAATGTTGACGATACGGATGGTTTGATAGGGGCAAATTTATTAGACTTCAAGATAGAAGGTGACTGTAAAGATGGAGCCTCAGCCCAATCAGGTATTTGTGATATTAAGATGATTGACGGTGTATTGTATAAGGATGGCACGGTTGTTCCCGAAGAAGAATGGGAGGATGTGCTTCGAATCAATACGACTATGGAAGACTTATTGGACTTGACTCCCAGTTCTTTTGAAGAGAAGGATGGAACTTTTGTTTCTGAGCAAGAGGTAGGTAAAGTTATTGAGGCAGATTGGAGAAAGGAATCAGATAGCAATTTCAACAAGCAATCTGGCTTGAGTTTTGACGATGCGGTATGGAATATGATGGATGGGGAATTGTCTGAAAATCAGCTAAATTACATTGCTCGTCAATATGAAGTAAGCCCTACTATGGTGGCGAATCATGTTCGAGCGATTGAAACTGCCAATAACATCAAAGAGGTTTCTGACAATAGTGTGGGAGCAACAAGAATCAAAGACCCTGAAACTTGGGTAAATAATACGTTGGAGGAACTGAAGAAAACGGAGGAGGAAGCGGTCATGATGCATACGGTGGGCGTTTCGGCAACTACCTATAACAAGACAACGGATATTGTGCCTGTCAATCCTGCCACTTTGGTAGAGGGTAGAAAAATCCTACTGAGCGATGTATACGGAGAAGATATACCCGCCTTCAATCACTATCACGGTGCTTGGGATACTCAAAAAATCCACAACTACAAATATGACCTCTCACAGATGCGAGATACCGTTGAGTTTTTCTTGACCCATGGATTAGATGATGACTTCAAAATGCCAACAATGGGTCATGTGACCTCCAATTTTGGCCCCAGACGTTGGAGATACCACAATGGTATTGACCTAAAATTGGACAAAGGCGACCCTGTATTGAGTATGTTTGAAGGCAAAGTTCGGATAGCACAATACTCTCGTTCTTATGGATATGTAGTGGTAGTTCGTCACTTCAATGGCTTAGAAACTTTGTATGCCCATCTTTCCAAATTACAAGTTAAATCGGGCGATGATGTAAAGGCTGGTCAATCATTGGGTTTGGGCGGAAGTACAGGACGCTCTACGGGTAATCACCTTCACCTCGAAGTGCGCTACAAAGGACATCCCATCAATCCAAATGAGTTGATTGACTTCAATGCCAAAAGGCTCAAACACCATACTTTCACTGTTGATAGAAGTTACTTCACTTCTACCAATCCTTATGAAAGTGTTCATGGGGGCAATAGTGACGAAAACAGTGTAAGTGGCAAAAAATACCACAAAATTCGCAAAGGAGACACTTTGGGTAGAATCGCTCAGAGAAATGGCACTTCCATCAAACAGCTTTGCCGATTGAATGGCATTTCAACTCGTACTACTTTGAGAGTGGGGAGAACGCTTCGAGTGAATTAGATTTTTATGACCGCTTTGCTGTGAGAGGTAAGAACACTTCGTTGTAGGAAGTAAGAATACTTGGTGTGAGAAGTCAGATTCATGTGTATAATACTGCCCTTACATCTTACTTCCCTCATCCTACTTTCTTCGTCACCAATACTTATTTTACCTCTTCATAGTTCTCAAATAGGATGGATGTATGATGTACGATAGAGGATATTTGAGGTATGATTTACTTTATAAATTCACTCTCGTATCTCGCTTCCCACATCCTGCTTCCTGCTTCCTGCTTCCTGCTTCCTACATCTTACTTCCCTCACCCTACTTTCTTCGTCACCAATACTTTATTTTACCTCTTTATAGCTCGTAAATAGGATGGATGTATGATGTACGATAGAAGATATTTGAGATATGATTTACTTTGTAATTTCACTCTCGTATCTCGCTTCCCATATCTTACTTCCTGCTTCCTACATCTTACTTCCTACACCCTACATCCTGCTTCCCTACTTCGGTATCTTAATATCATATTTCTTACCTGGCTTGGCTCTCAAATACGTCTTTTGCAGCCAAGGGTTCATGACCTTAATGTCCTTGTAATTTACCCCATAACGTTTCGCAAAATCTGCAATATCGGGAATTTGGTCAATGGTGATGGTCGTGTATTGAAGTGGAGGATAGAGGTCGGCTTGTGACAAATTGAATCCGTAAGTACTTGGATTGGACATCAATTGTTTGAAAGCCAAAATCCGATAGATATAGCGAGCCGTTTCGGTATTGAGGTACAAGTCGTAGTAATCATCCAGTTGTTGGTCTTCAATGTGTCCTCTCATGCCTGCCATACCTCGATTGTAAGAAGCGGCGGCATTTGTCCAATTTCCAAATTTTCGGTAGGCTTCATGCAAATACTTTGCTGCCGCATCGGTGGATTTCTCAACATGATAACGCTCTTCTACATCGCTGCTGATTTCCATTCCATACGACTTGGCAGTAGCCGACATCAACTGCCAAAACCCTCTGGCTCCCGCAGGTGAGGTCAAATTTTCCAAACTACTTTCTGCTACCACCAAATATTTAAAATCATCGGGGATTCCATGTTTTTTCAGCAAAGGTTCTAAAACGGGAAACCAACGATTGGCCAATTTGAGCAAGCGAATCGTACTCGAATGACGAAAAGTAATGCTTGTCAATTCTCTGTCCAATCGTTCACGGGCATCTTGCTCGTCAAGCGGCACAGACTCCCCTGCAAAGGTCATGGTTTCGGGAATGTACACCTGCTGAATGTTTTGTGAAATAGTAGCTGAGTGAGTGCCCAATTTGGTATGGACAGCCGTTATAGAATCGGTGCTGCCACTGAAGGCCAAATACACACCAACTAAAACTACGAGTAAGCCGATAGAGGCAAGAATATTTTTCATCATGAAGATAGAGGATATTTAAAAATTGAAATTGGAAGAAAGTTGATTTGGAAAGTGAAATGTAGTTTTCTTTTGTTTAAAACGCAAGAATCGGGCTATATATTTTTGTTAGACCCAAACGGCAAAGATTTCTTTTCCCTTGTGTAAAACTTCTTTTTGAGCCCAAGTCTTTTTCTTTCTTTCATCGAAAATCAACAAATATCCTTTCTCCAAACCTTCCTTGTCCAAATAATCTGCCAATTGATTCAAACCCTCTTTGTGCGCTTTTGCACCTCGCCAAATCTTCAATTCCAACACGTATTTGTACTCAAAAAAAGTGACCACAATATCCAATCGTCTTTCTTCTGATATTTGAGGTTCTTTGAAGTCATATCCTTTGCCGTTGATTATGGGCTTCAAAAATGCCATGAACAATACCCGCCATTCTTTCTCCAAATAGTGTTCGAGTTTTTGGCTGTATTGTTCCTTCATAAACTGCTGAAACTTCAATAAAACTCCTTCAAGATTCAAGGAGTTGTCCTCATTCACAAAGGTTGTTCCGAGATAGAAACTGCGCTTAGCCAAATCTCCTGTTTCTATCTTGGAAATCAAATAATTGTAGATAAGCTGTTCGTAAATTCGATTGTAAATTTGCAGCTTAATGGTGTTTTGTTTAAATATACCATATAAAACCCCCTTGTGAATCAAAGGATTACTGATATTATAACTCACTTCTATACTATTGACCAATAATTGATAGACCAAATCATATAAGTCTGGGTTTTGCTCTAAGTTCTTAATCAGACTCTCAAAATTGGTATTGTTTTCCTTCAAAAGCATCTTAACCGACTCCTCCACATCTCTTACAAGCCAAGTTCGCTCCTCCTTTTGCGGGACTATTTTTTCTGCAATAGTTTTGCACAATTTGCTCACCAAAAACGCATAACCCGAAGTATGGTAATACAAACGTTTGGCAATGACAGAAACATCCATTTTTACTTTCTCCGCTTTCGCATACTCCTCCAACATAGGAGCAATTTCTTTTGGATTGAAACTCAACTCTACTTCAAAATCTGCTGCAATGTTCCACGGACTTTCGTATTTGACATCTTCTGGGTTTCGGATTTTGTACTTCAATGTTTTGATGTCGTGTACTCCTGCCAAGACAATGCTGTGAAAAGTGGCATGTTGAGGTGAAAAACGAGCCAAGTACTTGGTTCGCAACATTCCCAAAAAGCGCAGAAATGGCTCAAAATTGCTGCACGCATCTACCTCGTCAATGAGCAAAACCAGCTTCTTTTTGGATTGATGGGCAAGGCGGGTAATGAATTGTGATAGGCTATCCATGTCCTCGACCTGCTTTTTTTTGGCTTCAATAAATTCTTGTAAATCACTTTTTTGAAACTCAAAAAAACGAGCAATTTGGTCGACAAACATTTGGGAGAAAGCAGCATCCGATTCATGCCATTTGCTATCAATTCCCTGAAAATTCATAGAAATCTGCAAATAGTCCTCCAACTGCTGAACAGATTCTCCAATAAAATGCAACATTGTCGACTTGCCATACTGTCTTGGTCGGGTGATGACAAAATAATCTCCCCTTTCCACCATTTCCATGATTTGGCGCAGTTTTTCGCTTGTATCTGCTACATAGTGAATGTGTGGGTAGCAAACGCCTGTGATGTTGAAGGTTTTTTTCATTGTCTTGCTTTTCCTACAAATATACTCAATTGGATTTTCTTTTCCTTTTTATAGCGGGCCTCGCTTCGCTCGGCAAAAAATGTCCACTCGATGTAAACCATTTCTGATACTTTTGCTTTGCTCGTTGTTGGCTGCATTCGCTTGCCGATGCTCACAAGTAAGGCTCAGAAATGATTGGCTCAAAATTAGAAGAAGCCGAAAAGACTGCCTTTAGAACTGGGGCAACGCAAGACGCAACCCGAAGTGGGAGTAACGAGAGTAGGCATCTCCGCTGCCACGGAAAACAACACGGCAAAAGTAGTTATCATGACCGCACGAACCACCCCTAACAAGTCGCCTATCTGTTCGAGGTTGGGCTTTCCAAGCCATACCATCACTAGGCGCACTTTCATAAGAACTGTGCCAGTCGTCTTCACACCATTCCCAAACATTTCCACTCATATCGTACAAACCCAATTCATTTGCCTTTTTTTCTCCAACGAGATGTGTTTTTCCGTCTGAATTATTTCCATACCAAGCTACTTCCTCTACATCATTGCTGCCCGCATATTCAAAACCTTTGCTTTTGATTCCTCCTCTTGCTGCAAATTCCCATTCTGCTTCACTCGGCAGTCGGAATTTTTTTCCTGTCAGTTCATTCAGTTTTTCGATAAATTCTTTAGCATCGTCCCAACTTACCGTTTCTACAGGACAATCCTCACAACCTATGAAGCGACTTGGATTATTTCCCATGACTGCTTGCCATTGAGCTTGTGTGACAGGGTATTTTCCTATTTGAAAGGTGGGGACTGTTACTTTGTGGACAGGTTTTTCATCATCATGACCTTTTTCAGAACCCATCATGAAAGTTCCTCCCTCTACCAAAACCATATCTTGCAGAATCTTTTGAATTTGAAGAGGGTATTCTGGATTTTTGATAATTTTTGGAGTGGGTCTTTGCAGTACTTTTGTAGGCGTTTTTTCTTGTGGTTGCATAGTTTCATCTTTCTTTTCTTCAATTGATGGTTTTGCTCTTTTAATTTTAACCGCCCTTATCCCTACTACCACTCTATGCAGCTCTTCCACCACATTGGTATAGGCTTCTGCATCATCTGACCAATGACTCAAAGGAATCCCATCTTTGGGAAGGGCTTGCAGTTCACTTAGTTCATCAAACAAACGCCAAGTACAATATCTCAAAATTACTGGAATCACCTTTGCTTCTCCTTTTTCGTGGCGTTGTAGGGCTTTCTGCATTTCTTCGTTGTAGAAGTAGTCAGAACTGAGCGAATTGGCGGTGATGAGTAGTAGAATAATGTCAGCAGCGTTGAGGTGCTGATTGATTTCAACAGCCCATTTGGTGCCAGGTATGATTTCGCCATCATACCATATTTCAATCGTCTTCTTGCGGTTGAGTGGACGGAGGTATTTTTGCAGTTCCTTTAGATAGTCTGCATCCAACCGAGAATAAGCGATGAATATTTTGATGGGAGGAGTTTGTATTGCCATAATGTAGCAAATATAAAAAGATTTGGCTGATTCCATCGCATCCACACCATCAATAGCGAGAGGTTTGTAGTGTAGCAAATAAACAATTAATATTACTCTGCAAACTATGTACTTGTACGGTTTAACCCACCCCCTGCCCCTCCCAAGAGGGGATTTCTTCACTCTGTACGAGTATTACCCTCCTATTGATGTTCAAAAATTAATCGGGTAATATATTTCTTATCGCAGCACAGGGTTTAAACCCTGTGCTCCGATAAGCTGCGATAAGAACAAGACTAAAATTTGGAATTTCCAACCTTAATTGGATTACCCAAAATACCCGTTTATTTTTTGTATCGTAATCGGAGGGGCAGGGGTGGGTTCCAATAGATGACTTGCCTACTTATGAATATTAAAAATTTATTTTCGGAGCTAGAAACCCCTCGTTATTGATGGTATTCATGTGCTTATTCAATATTCCCCACCTCATCCATCTTCAAAAACGGATTAAAGGCAATCTCCCACAAATTCCCCTCAGAATCTGCAATATACCCACTATAACCGCCCCAAAACGCCTTGTGAGGTTTTTTGACAATCCGCACACCCTTCGCTTCAAAATCGGCAAACAAATTATCTACTTCCTCTTCGGTTCGGGTACAATATGCCATCGTAAAACCTTTGAAGCCATTTCCTGCGGCTTCGACTTCGGCATCTTCCGCCAATTTCTCTCTTGGATAGAGTGCCAATTGCAGCCCATTCAATTGAAGGAAGGTGATACTCTCGCTGCTTTGCGGGCTTTTTGTCCAGCCAAACTTTTCGAGATAGAATCTTTCTGCTTCTTGCAGATTTTCAACGCCTAAGGTGATGATTGAGAGTCTTTGTTCCATTTGTTTTTACTTGTAATAGCTCAATAACGGTGGGTTTCGAAACCCACCGTTATTGAGCTATTGAGGAGTTTTTACGCAAAATAGATATAAATAAAAATCACCACCGCACAAATTGCACCGCCAACAGGCATCAAGTATTTGTAAGGAGTAATCTCTACTTGCTCTGTATAAGCCAATTCAAATGCTGTTTCACGAGGCTGCAATTTGCCAATCACCAGCATGATACTCACATTCAAGACAAACAAAATCGCCATAACGTGTAAGAAATGCGGGTAACTTTCTGCGCCGACTACAAAAGGCTTCAAGATAAACTGACTAATCGAGTACAAGACCACACCCGAAACAATGGCAATTTTTGCAGCAATGGCAGGCACTCTTTTGGTGAGGTAACCGACCACGATAATGGTCAAAATCGGAATACTGTAACAGCCGTTCACCTCTTGAAGATAACCAAACAATCCATCGGGCGCATTCGCAATAAAAGGCGCAATAAACATGGCCAAGATTGCCAAGAAGATTCCAAACATTTTGCCATATTTGACCACTGTTTTTTCGTCTGCATCGGGGTTGATATGGGCTTTATAGATGTCCAAACCAAAGAGCGTCACCGAGCTATTCAAGGCACTATTGAAGGAACTCAAAATTGCCCCAAACAATACGGCAGCAAAGAATCCGACCAACCCAACAGGTAAGACGGTGCTCACCAATTTGGGGTAAGCTTGGTCTGCTATTTCCAAGTTTCCTTGAAAAATTTGGTAGGCAATTACACCTGGTAAAACCACGATTAAAGGACCTAAGATTTTGAAGAAAGCCGCCAATAGCAGACCTTTTTGACCTTCCTCCAAGTTTTTTGCAGCCAAAGCACGTTGGATAATCGCTTGATTTGTACCCCAATAAAACAACTGCACGAGCATCATCCCCGTAAAAATCGTGGCAAAAGGCACAGAGGCATCGCTTCCTCCAATAGAATTGAATTTTTCGGGCGCTTCTGCCATCAAGATACTCATACCCGCGATCATACTGCCATCGCCAATGTGCATCAATCCAAAAATGGGAATCATCAAGCCACCCACCAATAAACCAACTGCATTAATGGTATCCGAAACGGCAACGGCTTTTAAGCCACCAAAAATCGCATAAATAGAGCCAATGATACCAATTCCCCAGACACAGAGCCATACGGAAGCGTTTAAGGAAATGCCGAGCATGGTAGGAATATCAAACATGGTAGAAATCGCCAATGAACCAGAGTACAATACAATCGGCAAAAACACGACTACATAACCCGACAAAAACAAAGCAGAGGTGATGCTTTTGGTCGTTTTGTCGTATCGTTCTTCCAAAAACTGCGGGACAGTTGTAATTCCGCCCTTCAAATAACGAGGTAGTAGAAAAACTGCTGTCACCACCATTGCGATTGCGGCAAGAGTTTCCCAGGCCATCACCAAAATCCCTTCGGTGTATGCCTGACCGTTGAGTCCAACGATTTGTTCGGTAGATAAATTGGTCAGCAACAGCGAACCCGCAATGACTCCTGCGGTCAAACTCCGACCTCCTAAAAAGTAACCATCGGAAGAATTTTCATCTGTTCCTCTTGTAGCCATGTACGAAATGACGGCTACCAATAGTGTAAATGCTAAGAATGATAATATTGCCATGTTGGATTGATTGGATAAGTTGTAAAGTATTGAAGCAACAAAGTAATGATTTTTTTCAAATAATCTTAACCTATTCTAAGTCCATTCTCTACTTTCCGTTCGGGCTGAAGCAATGTCACCAAATTGTTGTCTCCTACCGCTCCCAACACCAAACATTCACTCATGATATTGGCAATTTGTTTGGGCGGAAAATTCACCACTGCAATGACTTGTTTACCAATCAAATCTTTGGGATTGTATTGTTCGGTGATTTGAGCCGATGTTTTTTTGATTCCATAGTCTCCAAAATCTATTTGCATTTTGTAGGCAGGTTTTCGGGCTTCTTTGAAGAACTCGACTTCAATGACTGTTCCTACCCGCATTTCGACTTTTAGGAAGTCTGACCAAGATAATGTGTTCATGTATTTTATGTGTTTGAGTTGCTAATCTTTTTGTTCTAAAGTCTTGTGAAACAACGGCAGTCTTCTAGCTCCGCAAATAAGTTTTTAATATTCTTTTCCAAGTTGGCAAGTGATACGAGAACCCACCCCTACCCCCTCCGAGGAGGGGAATACTCGTACAGAGTGAAGAAATCCCCTCCTCGGAGGGGTTGGGGTGGGTTAAACCGTACAAGTACATAGTTTGCAGAGGAATATTAATTGTTTATTTGCTACACTACGAGACTACCGTTGTTTTAAAACGTCTCTACATGTATTTTTCATTTTTCAAAAAGGACCTTCATCCCTTTTGATTTGAATAATTGCCTGTCGTCCATCTGAAGCCTCACTTAGTAAATCGTAGCCTGTTTGGGCTTCAATTTCGTCAATTGTGGTGATGTATTCGTACCAAGATTTGTCGTTTGCCGAATTTTTATTGTCCACCCATACGGCAATCGCCCTTGTATCTTCACCCAAGCGTTTGAGGTCGTTGTTTCCTTCGGGCAAGACAATCATTACCCGCCACAAATAGCGAGGAACGGTCAGTTGACCATCTGCCCAAAACTTTCGATAGCCATTGTCGCCTGTGCCGCCTTCATCGTAAACGCCCATTATGACATAGACCTCATTGCCGCCATTGGTGAGTTCTCGGGTGAAATCTTCCATTTCCGCCCAAAGACCACGGTTTACCCTTGGAGCTTGCGGAATGATGTTAAGCATCAAGAAGGTTTCATCGTTTTTGGCAACCGAGCAACTGCGGTCAGCAGAGGGGCAATTGTGTCCTCTATCAAAGCCACTTCCTGTATAGTCTTTAGTCGTAATCACATTGCAGCCAGAAGGATAAAGGTCGAAGGCATTGAAGCTGTTTTGTCGGGGAACTTCACCTGTCCATCGGCCGTCCAAATGCCAACTTACCCAATTGGGTGTGCCTTTGCTGCAATTGTAAGACAAGGCATAACTGTCAAATACATACAGGAAGTTGTCATTGTCAGTCAAATTGGCTTCGCTTGGATTGCCCAAAGTGAGATGCACACCTGCGGGATAAACGGGACAAGTATTGATGTCTTCAATACTGATTTCGTTTTCACAAGCTGCAACGCCAATGATAAAAGGAAGCAGAAAGAGTCTTATGAGTTTTTTCATATATTTAACAACTTTGATTTTAAGGCTACTCTTCTAATTTTTTGAAGAATAAAAATTATACGAAGGAGTATTCAATTTGGAAAAACACTCACATTTCTATCTTACCATAAAGCTGCGAATCTAAGGAATTCTTTAAATTCTAAAAGTTTTATATTCAACAGGTTCTCAATCAATAGAGACTGCTCCTAAATGGCAAAAACTACTTCACCTTCAATCGTATTCCATATTTAGGGCGCAGAGTAATCAAAGGCTCCATCACAATATGCTGCCCTTCAACCAATTCAAAGTCAAAACTTTGCACCATTGCCGCCAAAATCAACTGCATTTCCATCATCGCAAAATGAGTGCCAATACAAAATCGAGGCCCTGCTCCAAAAGGCATATAGTGATGACTTGGACGAGCCTTCACATTAGCTGCGGTAAACCTTTCGGGGTCAAAGGCATCGGGATTGGGATAGTATTTTGATGACCGATGCAAAGCATAAATACAACACTGTATATTTTGGTCTTTTTCGATGGTCAAACCTTCAAATTCATCTGCTTCAATCGCCTCTCTTCCTACAATCCATGCTGGCGGATAGAGTCTCATTCCCTCCTCCAATACTTGCCGAGTATAGGTCAGTTGCTTCAATTCCTCAAAAGTCGCTAATCGTCCATCCAAAACACGCTGCGCTTCCTCCTTCAATTTGGCAACAATCTCTGGGTGTTGAACCAAAAGGTACCAAGTCCAGGCCATTGCGTTGGCAGAAGTCTCATGTCCTGCGCTGAACATGGTCAGGAGTTCGTCTCTCAGTTGTTCGTATTCCATTTTTTCACCTGTATCTTGGTATCGTGCATCCATCAACATTTGCAGTAAATCGTCTTTAGTTTCGCCACTTTCCTTACGTTCTTTTATTAGTTTTTGAATAATATTGTTCATTACTTCAAAAGACCTTTGATAGCGGCTGTGTCGTCCATTGAAGTGGAAAAAAGGTTTGAAAATAGGCTTGTGAATTCGCAAAATCATGTATCGTTGAATATCGGTCATGCTTTTATAGACCTTCAATAAATCTCCTTCCAAATCTGCGCTGAACAGAGATTTGATGGCAATTTTGGCAGTAATAGCCATCATTTCGTGGGCAATGTCAACTTCCTGCCCTCGTTTGTTGTTCAATTCTTCAATAAAATCCTCTACAACCTTTCCCATAGACTGAAATAGGTTGGCGAGGTTCTTTTTGGAGAAAGCGGGTTGGGCCAATCGGCGTTGTTTGCGCCAAAAATCACCTCTACTTGTCACCAATCCATTGCCCAAAAGTAGTTGCATTTCATCATAGGCTTTGGTTTTGCGATAGTTGCGGTGGTTTCCCTGCAAAACGTACTTGATTAAATCGGCATCACAGGTCATAACGAATTTGCGAGTAGGGATTTCGGCTTCAAATGTATCTCCCAGTTCGCTTATATTCTTCATAATGAATTCAATGGGGCTGGGCGCAAAATCTTTCATGTGTTTCCAAAGCCAGTGTTTTTTAGGAGTAGGGAGTTTTTGGGAATGTATTGGGGAGATTACTTTGTTCATCTTTTATTGAAGTTGTTTGTTTATTTTACAGGACAAGTAAAATATTTGCCCAATTTAACAATGTTATTGAAGTTTGTTTTGTTTTTGAGCGTCAAACCCGATAAATATCCGAAACAAGTTTTGTACATTGCTTTGAATCTCGATGCATCAAAAAAGTTGAAGTTTTGCCAAGCAAATCTTTTTTACTATCAATAGGCACATTATTTTCACAATGCCCTTTATATCAAACAAGATGAAATGTCCATGATTAAATAATTATTAAAACACAAAGAGAAATGATTATTTAATTCATGGTAAGTTCCATCTGACCTTCAAAAAACGAAAATAAACAGATGAAAAAAAACAAAGAAAAATTTCTCCCAAACCGTATCACCCAAACTGAAACATTTTATTTAAATGCCTTGCCAGAGGTGGTATTTCCTTTGTTTGGCCCCATTGCAGAGAAAAAATGGGCAGATAGTTGGAATCCCGAAATCGTGTATTCTGAGACAGGAGAGTTGGAGCGAAATATGGTTTTCAAGACTTATGGTTTCAAAAACGGAAAGACGGTTTACCTTTGGATGGTTTCGTATTTGAACTTTAAAGAAACAGAAGTTGTCTATACGGTTTCTTCCAAAAATAGAATCTGGACGATTCATGTGGACTGTAATGTTATGGAAACGGATCCTACCAAAACGGCTGTGGAAGTGACCTATACTTACGTTGGATTGAACAAGAAAGGAGACAAACAAAACCGTAAAGCATTGAAGGCAAAATATCAGTACAATTTGAAGGATTGGGAAGAATCCATTAATTATTTTTTGGAAACAGGAGAAAAACTGAAAGTTTCAACTTAGCGTTAATTGGTTTTTCGTCATTTCTGAAATGTTACAAAAAGCAAAAACACAGTCTTAAAAACACAGTAAGGAAATTTTTCTACCTGTTTATTTCTAATTTAAATTGATTATCAATGAATTCAGCAGCAAAAGAATCAAACACAACCAATAACCCAAAACCCAATACTCCGAAAAAGAAAGGCGCAAAATCGTTTTTCAAGCGTATGGGTTTGATAATTTTAGCCATTCTATTAATAGGAGGAACAGCTTTTTTTGGCGTTTCCAATATGACTTACAGCGAAGGAACAAGAGCTGGTTATTTGATTAAAATCTCCAAAAAAGGATTTGTATTTAAAACCTATGAAGGGCAATTGAATTTAGGCGGTGTAGGTTCGGCAGGAGATGTCACTGCAATAGTAGGCAACGATATTTGGGAATTTTCAGTAGGCAATGATGAAGTCTATAGAAAACTACAAGAATACGAAGGCAAACGGGTGAGTTTAGCCTACAAAGAAAAAATGAATGCCTTTCCTTGGCAAGGGGATACCAATTATTTTGTAACGGATGTAACCGCTGTCGAATAGGGAATTCATACAAAATACAATCATCCATGGAAAATCTCATCGTTCTTTTAATCTCAAGCGATGGGATTTTTCTTTTTAGATAGGCAGCATATTTTGTCCTATACAAGTCTATTAGGTATAGACAAACTCTTAAAAATTATTGTATTCGGGATTTACTCTGTATTTTTGTACCTCATTAACCTTCTACATTTTAGGCAAACATGACCATCAAAAGCAATGTGTCCTTAAAGCCCTTCAATACATTTGGAGTCTCGGCTACTACAAAATATTTTACTCGAATTGAAAAAATAGCTGACCTTCAAACTCTTCTTAAAAATCCTATTTACCAACAAACCCAAAAACTCATACTTGGAGGAGGAAGCAATGTATTGTTTACCCAAGACTTTGAAGGTTTGTTGCTGTACAACAACCTGAAAGGCATCCAAAAAGTCAAAGAAACAAAAGAGCATGTATGGGTAAAGGCAAATAGTGGAGAGAATTGGCATCAATTCGTTCTATACTGTGTAGAAAAAAACTGGGCGGGTATCGAAAATTTGTCTTTGATTCCAGGTTCTGTTGGTGCAGCTCCGCTTCAAAATATTGGTGCTTATGGTGTAGAGTTGAAAGATGTATTCAAAGAATTGGAGGCCTTTGACCTTCAAACAGGTGAAATAGTTATTTTCAAAAACCAAGACTGTCGGTTTGGCTATCGAGAAAGTGTCTTCAAAAATGTTCTAAAAGGTCGCTATTTTGTCCTATCAGTGACCTTGAAATTAGACAAAAACCCACAATATAAACTTGATTATGGGGTTATACGACAACAATTAGATGCTATGAACATCAGCAAATTGAGTGTCAAAGAAGTAAGTAATGCTATTTGTATCATTCGACAAAAAAAGCTTCCAAATCCAAAAAAAATTGGAAACGCAGGCAGCTTTTTTAAGAATCCCGTAGTCTCCCAATCGTTCTTTGAAAAGTTACAAAACCAATTTCCCGATGTTCCTTTTTACCGTTTGGATGCAGACACAATAAAAGTACCTGCAGGATGGCTCATTGAGCAATGTGGATGGAAAGGTAAGAAAGTAGGGCAAACAGGCACGTATAAAAACCAAGCACTCGTATTGGTCAATCATGGTGCCGCAACAGGCAAAGAAGTGGCAAAATTGGCAAGAGACATTCAGTTTTCTGTAACAGAAAAATTCAATATTAAATTAGAACAAGAAGTCAATACAATCTAAGCCCCAAATCTAAAGTTTTACCCTAAAAATAAATAAAAAGATAAATTTTAAATTTGTTAATATCACTAAATGTTTTCTTATGAAAAGAGTTTATACACTAATACTCTCTCTACTCCTATGTACTCCCATGTTTTCTCAAATCGGAGTAATCAATTCCCCTCCACTACTTGCTGATACTTTGGCACAACGGCTTGTGGGATATGGATTAGAGGTTGAGAACGCTCAGTTAATTTGCCCTGACAATGCTTCTGGGTACTTTTTTGGAGCAGCAAGTGCGAATTTACCCATGAATTCGGGAATCTTGTTGACAAGCGGTTCTACCGCAGTTGCGTTAAGCCCAAACACAGTAGGAAGTGCATCCTCTTCTAATGGAGGACCAGGATATGGACCATTGGAGGAGTTTCCTTGGTCTTATAATGGAACATTTAATGCGTGTGTATTGGAGTTTGATTTTACCCCAGTAGGTGACACCATTAAGTTCAACTATGTATTTGGTTCGGAAGAGTATCCCGAATATGTAGGTTCTTCGTTCAACGATATTTTTGCCTTCTTGATTTCGGGTCTTCCCGAATATCCCGAAGATATGCCTGTTCCAGAAAGAAATATTGCGATTATTCCTACTTCTCCTAATATTCAGGTTGCGATTAACTTTTTGAATGGAGGTGCTTATAGCGAATATTATATTGACAATACTGGCGGACAGTTTATTCAATATGATGGTTTCACAACCAATCTAACTGCAAAAGCAAAAGTTACACCATGTAATACCTATCACTTGGTATTGGCAGTAGCGGATGTAAGTGATGCCGTTTGGGATTCGGGGGTATTTCTCGAAGAAGGAAGTTTCAAAAGTAACTCCTTCTTTGTAGAACCACCTGTATCCGATATTTCTGATGTAGAAGCCTTAGATTTTGTGGTCGAGAATTGTGGAAAAGGAACTGTAACTTTTTCGACTGAGTTTCCGACAGAAGATGGCTACAACCTTCCTTTGGTTACAGTACAAGATCCAAATAATCCTGACAAAGTAGTAGTAGGCGGAACGGCAACCCTGTTTAGTGACTATACTTTATCTGGTGCATCAGTCATCATTCCGCCAAATGCTACAGAAGGTCATTTAGACATTTTTCCTGTCGTAGATGGCACTGTAGAAGGAGACGAATACATCACTTTTGCTTTCTATGCTTCCTGTAGCCCATTCCCATATCAAGTAGATACTTTTTGGATTTACGATGAAATCAGAGCAGTTGTAAATGACGACATTGACATTTGCGATCCTGGAACAGAGGTACAGTTGCACGGTGAAGAATCCAATGGTATCAATTTGGAAAGAGACCGTTTCTTCATTCGGTGGGAACCCGCTGAAGGTCTGAGTTGTACCGATTGTTTGGATCCAATTGCAACCGTTAATAGCACCGTCACTTATACATTTGTGATTGGTTATGAGGGAACGGTTTGTTCTGATCAAGAATCTGTCACCATTAATGTCGATCCAAATACCATCAATTTTGGTGCGACTCCAGAATTTAATATTTGCGCCAATCAAACAACAAATTTAAGTGCGTCAGGTGGTGTTACTTATTCGTGGATAGATACAAACGGCAATCCCGCAACCAATTTGAGTTGTACTAATTGTCCCAATCCGACATTTGACCCTCCTAATAATGATGCAACAACCTACTTTTATGAAGTAATTGTTAGCTCTGGTCCTGGCTGTACAGAGACTTTCCCTGTTGAAGTAACCGTAGATTTATCTGATTTGGTTCTTGAACCACATGAACCTATTTGTCCCGGTGATTTGGCAACCTTATCGGTAGCATCGGGTGATGGGACCAACTTTGTATGGACACGAGCCAATGGCTTGCCAGCAGGTTCGGGTACAAGTATTCAAGTAAGTCCACAAGTAACTACTACTTACAATGTTGTTGCAACAGGCGTTGCTTGTCCCAATCCTAAATCCATTACTTTGGTAGTAGATCAAGTAGATGCAGCTTTCAATCCAGTACAAACAGTTTGTGCAGGAGAAGCGACTACTTTAGTAGGTCAAGGTGGACAACAATACCAATGGCTAGATGCAGACGGAAATGTATTGAGTACCAGCCAAACCTATAATCCTGTTATTGAAGAAAATACTACTTTCCAATTGGTTGCTCAAACCAACAATTGTTTTGATACTATTCCAGTACTGGCACCTATTGAGCCTATTCGAGAGATTCAATTCATTACCGAAAATCCTGTTATCTGTGGAGACATTACATCTGTAGATTTAGCAATTGAGCCAATCCCTGGTGTGACTTTTACTTGGGAACCTGCGGGTGCGTTTACTATGAATAGTGCAGATGGGTCAGTTGTAACAGCAACTCCTCCAAGTGATGGATTTACATATACCGTGACAGCAGTTACTCCTTTAGGATGTACGCCTCCTCAAACTATTAGTGTTGCAGTGGGTGATGAATTAGAAATTACGGTGGATGCTCCCGAAGTATTGTGTATTGATTTATCAACTCCACAACCGTTTACTATTAATGCCTTTGGTGCAGCGACTTATACTTGGGGACCCACAGGGGGCTCTCTTATTCCTACAAGTGTGGGAGCTAGTTCAGCCCTATTCATTCCTAATGCAAATAACAATGGAATCACTTATACCATTTCTGGTACAGATGCAGCAGGTATTTGTACAGGTGAGACAACTTTTACCGTACAAGTCATTCAAGAACCTGATGTTGCTATCAGCGTGCCTGTAATATGTGCAGGAGAATCAGGTACCATGAGTGCAGAAATTACAGACGGAAGTGGCCAGTTTGAATACGAATGGATACCCTCAACGGGACTTTCCAATCCAAATAGCAGCACTACAAATGTGACCGTAGAAGAACCGACTACCTATACACTGATTGCAACGGACATAGTAGGTGGATGTGAAGTACAACAAGAAGTACTTGTTGAAGTAAACGAATATCCAGATATAACCCTCGTACCAGAAGTAGCAGCTTGTAGTGGTGAAGAAGTAAGCATTTCAGTAGAAGGTGGCGAAGGATTTGATATGACATGGACAGATGGTAATGGAACCGTCATTACAACAGGTGAAACACTTACCGTTACACCTGCGGCAACGACTACATACACACTTACGGCAGGAACAGATTGCCCAATAGAATTGCAAACAACCTTAGAGGTTATTGAAGTAGAAGTTGTGGCTGATGCAAGTGCTGCTCAAATTTGCGATGGCGAAGATGTTCAATTAACTGCAACAGGAGAAGGAGTTGCTACCTTTGAATGGACACAGGCAAATGGCTTACAGGGAACAAATGGAGCCACTCAAACGGCCTCTCCAACTGCAACTACTACTTATATCGTAACAGGATATGACGCAAGTGGAAACTGTTCGGCAACAGCGGAAGTAACCGTTGAAGTTGCAGCTATTCAGGTTCAATTACCTGCAAATCCTTCTACTTGTGGAGCAGACGATCCTGCTGTCTTGACAATTGACGCAGGAGCGGGAGCTACTTATCTTTGGGATCCTCCAACAGGCTTATCTTCTACTACCACAGGAACTGTAACTGCAAATCCTGATCAAACCACTACTTACAATGTACAAGTAGTCAATGCACAGGGTTGTGAAGAACAAGTTTTTGTGACAGTGAATGTTTTCCCTCCAATTCAAATCAACATCGATCCGCCAGTAGCTTCTGTTTGTCCCGATGAAATTGCGACTTACACAATAACAGGCGCACAAACCTATACTGTTGAAGAAGTAAACGGAGGAGCTTTCCAAATTATTAGCAATGCCAACGGACAACTTCAAATTTCGGCAGACGCAAGTGCTTCCTTCAATATTACTGGTATTGACGCAAATGGATGTAGTGCGGAAACAACAGCTGATTTGACCGTAAATGTTCCTGAAACAGATGCAGGAGGAGACGATACGGTTTGTTTTGGCTCAGAAGTGCCTTTATTTGCCGATGGTGGCCCAGGCGCTACTTATCAATGGAACAATGCAGAGTCTTTGGATGATGCAACAAGTGCGAATCCTATTGCAACTCCTGACCAAATCACCACTTATACAGTCCTCATTACCGATGCTAATGGCTGTACGGGAACAGAACAAGTAACAGTGGTCGTAGAATCAGAGTTAACAGCCAATTTGAGTGCAACTCCTAATACAATTTGCCCAGGCACGCCAGTTACATTACAAGCAGGAAGCAATACCGAAAACACTTATACTTTCTATGATGGAAATGGAACGCAAATAGCTCAAAACAATACGGGTACAACAACCATCAATCCTACAGAGGATATGACCTATTCAGTAATTGTAGCGACTCCTTTAGGTTGTGAAGACGAAGCAGTAGCCACTGTGACCTTCAATGAAGACCCTGTACTACAAGCACAGAATAGTACAGCTTGTCCTGGTGGAAGTACGATTATGACCGTTTCGGGTGGAGGTACAGGTGCTACTTACAATTGGACTCCTAACAACATCATTACTTGTAATACCCCTAATTGTAGTTCTGTTACCGTTACACCTACAGACAACAACCCTGTGAACTTTACCATAACAGGTACAACGCCCGCAGGATGTTCTTCACAAACACAAGCCACCGTAAACGTTGAAGCAGCATTGAATATAACTGTTTCTCCTGCTAATCCTCAATTATGTCTTGGAGAAACCATAACATTGGATGCAGGTGGTGCGACACAGTTTGAATGGGAGGGACCAGGATTATCTTCTACAACGGGTGGCACAGTCACCATTGACATCGACACACCAGGTACTTACAACTATACTTTGGTAGGTATGGACAACGATTGTTCTGGCAACACTACCTTCTCAGTAGTCATCAACGATCCTCCAACTATTGATGCAGTATTGGCTCCTACGCTTTGTGTAGGCGATAGTCATACCCTTTCTGCAACAGGTGGAGTTTCCTATGTTTGGACACAAAACGGAAACCCTGTTTCCAACTTAAACGTGTCTCCAACAACGACAACTACTTACGATGTAATTGGTACGGATGCCAACGGTTGTACCAACGTTTCGCAAGTGACAGTAGAAGTAGAAGAACCTATTCAGTTGAGCGTAATGGCAAATGATGATGCCATCTGTTTTGGCGAAAGCACAGCAATTATGGCAACAGGTGCAGTAAGTTTTGAATGGTCGACAACTGATGTCACGACAGAAGGAGAATTGCTAGATGTTTCGCCTGATGTTACCACTACTTATACTGTTATCGCAACGAGCGCAAACGGTTGTACGGCGGAAGACCAAATTACCATTGAAGTATCAGAACCACAAGTAGATGTTGCAGCAGCTCAATTGGGTTTCTGTACAGGTGATAATACTACTTTGACCGCAACAGGTACAGGTAACTTTACTTGGGAAGGCGAAAACGTAATAGGTACAGGTGCAAACGTAAGTATCGAACCCGTTACACCTGGTCTTTACACCTACATCGTTACTACAGACATCAATGGTTGTCCTGCAACTGCTTCGATTGACATTGAAGTATATGCAGAGCCAAACGTAGTTGTTCCACAACAATTGCAGATTTGCCAAGATGGTTCTACTGATATTACCGCAACAGGCGCAGCAACCTATGAGTGGATTGCGACGGACGGTTCACTAAGTGCTACTACTGGTTCTACCGTAACAGCATCTCCTGCAGCAGCGACTTCTTATACGGTCATCGGCACAAGTGCCAATGGATGTACAGCTTCTGCCATCGTGAATATTGACGTAAGCACCGAATTGTTGTTAGATGCTCCCGACCAAGAAATTTGCATTGATGATGCAGCAGGTGCAACTTTGACGGTAAGTGGAGCTCAGAACTACACTTGGACAGGTGATGTTGCAAGTTTGAGTGCTACCACTGGAAACAATGTTATTGCAACTCCTTCTTTGACAACGACTTATACCATTATAGGTACAGACGATCAAGGTTGTACGGGCGAAACAGAAGTAACCGTAGTGGTAAATGAACTGCCACAAGCAGATGCAGGAGCAGCAGGATTAATTTGTGCAGGAGAAGAATATTCTTTGGCTGCAAGTGGTGGAGTTCAGTTTATTTGGGACGACCCAACCGGAACTTTGAGCAATGCCAACATTGCCAATCCAATCGCAACGCCTACCGAGCCTACTACTTATACCGTAACAGTTATCAATGAAAACGGCTGTTCTTCAACCGCAGAAGTATTTGTAGATTTAGAGCCTTTGGCGACTGCAATAGTTCCTGAAACAGGAGAAACTTGCTCCAATGCTTTGTTTGAAGTAACTGGTGCGGATGCTGAAAATGCTTTGGGTATCACTTGGACAAGTACAGGTAATGGTACTTTTACTGACCCGAATAGCCTACTCACAAGCTATCAGCCTGATGCGACCGATGTAGGAACAGTAGTTCTTACCTTGAATGTAGAAGGTTGTGGTTCTCCATCTGCAAGCTTCAACTTGGATGTAAAACAATCTACCGCAGAGTTGTTCATCGAACAACCTGATGCAGTTTGTCCTGGCGAAACCATCTCTTTGAGAGGTTCTAACATTGGTATCGGCGACATTTCCAATATCAACTGGGTTGGTGGAAATGGCACATTCAGTATCAACAGCAACCTAGAAACCGTTTATACTCCTTCCGAAAACGAAGTAGGAGACATCACCATTACTTTGAGTGCGGATGATGAATGTGGTTCTGCAAGTGAGCAAATCACGATTACCGTTCTACCCAATGTATTGATGGATGCAGGTGAAGACAACAAGGTTACTGACGGAGAAAGCATTCGCTTGGAAGGTAGCGGAGGATTGACCGCAGATAGTTATATTTGGGCAGTGGCACAAGGTTCTGACCCAGCAACAGCAGGCTTAGACCCATCAGAAGCGAATTCTCAAAATCCATTGGTTACACCTACTGTAACGACTACATACGAGCTGTCAAGTAGCGATGCTTGTTCGGATGTGGATATGGTTACGATAGAAGTCATACCAACAGGAACAATCGCTATGCCTAATTCTTTCTCTCCAAACAATGATGGTTTCAATGATGTCATCTATCCTGAAGGCTTCAATTTTGAATTGGTGAGCTATAGAATTTATAGCAGATGGGGCGAGAAAGTATTTGAAACCGACCAATTAGACGATGGTTGGGATGGTATTTTCAAGGGTGAAGATGCTGAATTGGGTGTGTATGCGTATGTGATTGAATACAGCTTAGGCGGCAGAGGAAATGTCGAAATCTTAGCTGGTTCTATTACCTTGATTCGATAGAGATTATTAGATAAATACCTTTTGGTTTTATCTTTTGATAATACAAAAAAGGGCGATTGAAGTAAACTTCAATCGCCCTTTTTGTTTTTACTTCAATGTTGAATTTGTATTTGAGTTTTGAGATTGAACTTCCATCACCCCGCCCAATTCGCCCTATCCAACGTCCGAAACTGAATCGCCTCTGCAATATGCTCAAAACTAATCTTCTCTTCCCCAGACAAATCCGCAATCGTTCGAGCCACCTTCAAAATTCGGTCATAAGCACGAGCCGATAAACCGAGTTTATCCATAGCCGCTTTGATAAGGTTTTGACTAAGTTGGTCAATTTTGCAGACCTTTCGCACCATATTAGCAGGCATTTGGGCATTGGCGTGAATACCTTTGAGCGATTCAAAGCGTTTACCTTGCAGTTGTCTCGCCTGTATCACCCGTTCCCTAATCACCTCACTTTTTTCGCCTTCTTTTTCGCTAGACAATTCTTCAAACGAAACAGGTGTTACTTCTACATGCAAGTCAATACGGTCTAAAAGAGGTCCAGAAATTTTGTTTAGGTATTTTTGGACAACACCGGGAGCACAGACACAATCTTTGTCGGGATGATTGTAGTAACCGCAGGGACATGGGTTCATAGAAGCAATCAACATAAAATTAGCTGGGTAATCCACCGACATTCTCGCCCTCGAAATCGTCACTTTTCTGTCCTCCATCGGCTGCCGCAATACCTCCAATACCGTTCGGTTGAATTCGGGCAACTCGTCCAAAAACAACACGCCATTGTGCGCCAAAGAAATTTCACCAGGCTGTGGGTTGCCGCCTCCACCCACCAATGCGGCATAACTAATCGTGTGGTGTGGAGAGCGAAAAGGTCGAATCGCAATGAGAGAGGTTTCCGCAGGAAGTTTGCCTGCTACTGAATGTATTTTGGTGGTTTCGAGGGCTTCATGTAGCGAGAGAGGGGGTAAAATACTGGGTAATCGTTTGGCGAGCATGGTTTTTCCTGCACCAGGAGGACCAATCAAAATGACATTGTGACCTCCTACGGCTGCAATCTCCAAAGCTCTTTTGATGTTTTTTTGCCCTTTTACATCCGAAAAATTGAACAGCGCATCCGCAGAGTTGGCATTAAATTCCTCTCTTGTATCTATTTCAACAGGAGACAAAGGAGCTGTTCCCAAGATAAAATCCACCACTTGTGAAATATGCTCTACGCCATAGACCTCCAAGTCGTTTACTATTGCAGCTTCACGAGCATTTTGTTTGGGAAGAATAAAACCCTTGAATTTTTCCTTTCTGGCTCGAATCGCAATCGGCAAAGCACCTTTGATGGGACGCAACATTCCATCCAATGCCAATTCTCCCATAATCACATATTTTTCAATGTCTTCTACAGGCTTTTTGAGTTGATTGCTTGCCGCCATGATACTGATGGCAATGGTCAAATCATAAGCCGATCCTTCTTTGCGGAGGTTGGCAGGAGCGAGGTTGGCGACTATTTTTTGGCGGGGCATTCGGTAGCCGTTGTTTTTGAGGGCAGCTTCAATGCGATGTTGCCCTTCTTTGACCGCAGCATCAGGCAGTCCGACAATGAAATAATGGGGCTGTGAGCCATCTACATTTACTTCTACTTTTATCAATGTGGCATTGACCCCATGAACTGCGCCTCCATGCGTTGTTGCTAAACCCATAATAGTTTGTGCTTGGTTTTGATTTTGGTTGTTTTATAAAATTCGATTAAAGATAAGGTTTTTTGCAAAAAACCAGTTGGAGACATCAGAAGTTTTAAAAAACCTCCAATGTCTACACTTCAATGAATTCGATAAAAACTGTTTGGAGAACAATTTTAGATAAAGAAGATTGGTTAATGAATTGTTTTTTGTCATACAAAAGCCACTTAGATAAAAAATTACCTTGAATTAAGCTTTATAGAAAGGCAAATAAGCATCAGATTTTGAGCAATTGCGTCTTTTTGTCATGCAAAACCATTACAATCTGCCATTATTACCGATTTCACCCAATGGCACAAGAGTTGACTTTAATAGACCAAACAACAACAAATAAAAAAATCAATTTAAAATATGAAACAAGATAATTTCACCATCAAAGCATTGGATGCACTGCAAGCGGCACAGCAAGCCGCCTTCAATGGCAGTCACCCCAATGTTGACACACCTCACATCCTCAAAGGAATATTGGAGGTGGATAAGGACGTAGTTCCTTTTTTGCTGAACAAAATGGAGGTAAACAAAAACATTTTGTTGGGCAAAGTAGAAGAAGCTTTGGGCAAATTACCGAAGGTAAGCGGAACAGAAAAACAATATACTTCCGATGCATGGAGCAAAGCCCTCATGACCGCTAACAAATTGGCACAAGACTTTGGCGACCAATATATTTCATTGGAACATTTGTTTTGGGCATTGCTCAAAGTCGGAGATTCTACTTCAAAATTATTGAAGGAAGTGGGCATTAGAGAAAGTAACCTAAAAGCAGCTTTACACGAATTGCGTAGAGGCTCAAAAATCACCGACCAACACGCTGAAAGCAGCTACAATGCCCTAGAAAAGTATGGCAAAAACTTGAACCAAATGGCTCGTTCGGGCAAACTCGACCCTGTGATTGGACGGGATGAAGAGATTCGCAGAGTCATGCAAATTTTGGCGAGACGTACCAAAAACAACCCGATTTTGATTGGACATCCTGGGGTAGGTAAAACCGCTATTGCAGAAGGTATCGCCTATCGAATTGTGAATCAAGATGTTCCCGAAAATTTGAAGTCCAAAATCATTTATGCTTTGGACATGGGAGCATTGATGGCAGGAGCGAAATATCGAGGGGAATTTGAAGAAAGATTGAAGGCAGTAGTGAAGGAAGTAACCGAATCGGACGGAACGATTGTATTGTTCATTGATGAGATTCATACGCTCATTGGCGCAGGTGCAACAGAAGGCTCTATGGATGCAGCCAATATTTTGAAGCCAGCATTGGCGAGAGGTGAACTGAGAGCAGTTGGAGCAACAACTTTGGATGAATACCAAAAGCATTTTGAAAAAGATAAAGCTTTGGTGCGAAGATTTCAGCCTGTTGTTATTGATGAGCCGACTTTGGAGGACAGCATTGCGATTCTTCGAGGATTGAAGGAACGCTATGAGAATCACCACAAAGTGCGAATTCAAGACGATGCGATTATTTCAGCCGTTACGCTATCTGACCGCTACATTACCGAGCGACATTTGCCCGATAAGGCGATTGATTTGATTGACGAGGCGGCAGCTCGTTTGCGGATTGAGATTGACTCGATGCCCGAAGAACTGGACAAAAAGGAGCGTGAATTGATGCAGTTGGAGATTGCAAGAGAGGCGATTAAGCGAGAAAGCAACGATGCTAAACTGGATTCTATCAATGAGCGCATTGCCAATGTAAGTGAAGAACGCAACCGATTGAAGGCGAAATGGCAACAAGAGAAAGTCTTGATTGACAACATTCAAGCAAAGAAAAAAGACATTGAAGACTTCAAAATCCAAGCGCAGCAATTCGAGCGAATGGGAGATTATACCAAAGTAGCTGAAATTCGCTATGGTAAAATCCAAAACACAGAGAAGGAAATCAAAGCCTTGGAAGAGGAGTTGAACAACTTAGGAGAGGGTAGAATGTTGCGAGAGGAAATTGATGCGGAAGCGATTGCAGCCGTTGTGTCGAAGTGGACAGGCGTTCCTGTCACTCGAATGATGGAAGGCGAGCGTGACAAATTGATTAAACTCGAAGGTCAATTGGCAAAGCGTGTGGTTGGTCAAGAAGAAGCGATTCAGTCTGTGGCAGAAGCGATTCGCAGAAGCCGAGCGGGTTTTCAAGATCCAAATCGTCCGATTGGTAGCTTCCTGTTTTTAGGGACTACGGGCGTGGGTAAAACCGAATTGTCGAAGGCTTTGGCGGAGTTTATGTTTGATGACGAACATTTGATGACCCGAATTGATATGTCGGAATTTCAGGAGCGTCATGCCGTTTCTCGTTTGATTGGTTCACCTCCAGGCTATGTGGGCTATGAGGAGGGCGGTCAATTGACCGAAGCCGTGCGCCGCAAACCTTATTCAGTGATTCTCTTGGATGAAATCGAAAAGGCGCATCCCGATGTCTTCAATATCTTACTGCAAGTCTTGGACGATGGGCGTTTGACCGACAACAAGGGCAGAACGGCTAACTTCAAAAATACGATTGTGATTATGACCTCCAATATTGGTTCGGACATCATCCAACGCAATTTTGACGACATCGAGCCTGAGCAAGTGAGTGGCATAGTTGCTGCAACAAAAGCCGAAGTAATGCAACGTTTGAAGCAAACGGTTCGCCCCGAGTTTTTGAACCGAATTGACGATATTTTGATGTTCCATCCTCTGATGATGCCTCAAATCCGCAACATTGTCCAACTGCAATTGAAAAAGGTAACAACTTTGGCAGCTAAAAATGGTTTGCAGATTGAGTTTACGGATGAAGCAATTGATTGGATTGCGAAAGAAGGATATGAACCGCAGTTTGGCGCACGTCCGATTAAGCGGGTGATTCAAAAGTATGTGGTGAATGAATTGAGTATGAGAGTTCTGAAAGGCGATGTGAACAAGGATGGGAAGGTATTGATTGATGCTTTTGAAGGAGAAGGACTGGTGTTTCGGAATGTGACGGATTCGGTTTTGGTTTAAATATGGAGGCACTGAGACACAAAGGTTTTCATTGGAGTGGAAACTTTACCAACGGTTGAAAACCTTGGCAACAGTTGCACAATATAGAGTTTGAACACGAAGAATTTTTAGGGTTGATAAATAGGTTACTCCCTTCATTGCAGATAGCGGTGTAGGGAGTTTTTTTCTTTGGAGTCGTGAACTCAGCATTAAAAAATAACTGCGATGGTGTATTCTTTCCTTTTTGAAGTAAAAACAAAAACGGCTTTCTCAAAAATATTGAGAAAGCCGTTTTTGTTTTAAAATAGATTCTGTTTCACAGAACAACATTTAATCTTCATTCACAATTATCCTTCTTCTCCAAAATCAAAGTTCAATTGGAAACGAAGTGTATTGTCCAACGGGCTTGGCTGACTTGAAGCAGGAATGATGTAAGAAAAGTTCAAACCAAAAACGCTGTACTTCAAACCAATACCTGCGGTGATATACTTACGGTTACCTTTGAGTTTGTGCTCATTGAAGTGACCTAAGCGTACTGCAAAACGCTTGTTGTACCAGTATTCAGCACCAATTGAATACATCAATTCTTGTATTTCTTCGCTGAATCCATTGGGAGCATCTCCAAACGAACCAAACATACCACTCAACAAAGATTTTTCACGGTGTGCTTGTGTTTGGTCTTCTGGATCAGGAGTAGGAACCATCAGTTTGTTGATGTCAAAAGTAAACATCAAACTGTTGTATTCATCCATTTCCATGTCAATCGCTGTACCAATTCCCAAGTTGATAGGAATGAAATCTTTGGTTTGGTCTTCGGTATACGATACCTTGTTACCGATGTTGGTAATCGCTGCCCCCCATGAGAAAGTGGCTTCATTCCCTAAGAAAGTCGCCTCAGGATTTTGGTAATAAACCGAAATATCTGCTGCCACTACATTTGCCGCTTTCACGATGTTGCCGCTGCTGACTTCTTGACCTCTTGCCAAGTCCGAACGACCATACTTCAAGGTAATACCTGCCGACATTCTATCAGAAAGTTTGCGAGCATAGCCTATGTCCAATGCAAGTTCATTAGGACTATAATTTCCTGCGTCTGCTCCTACAATATCGGTAAATTGGATATTTCCTAAAGAGAAATATCGAAGCGATACCCCAATAGATTGCAATTCGTCAATACGTTTGTAGCCAGACAAATAAGCCAAGAAAATATCATCAACCAATCGAGTGAGCCAAGGCGTGTAAGTAAGCCCCAAACTCATATCTTCTTCTACGAAAGCGAGTTTGGAAACATTGTGGTACAATGCCCCTGCGTCTGGTGAGGTAGCAATACCTGCCTCGCCCAAACCACCTGTCCGACCATCTGGATTGATTCTCAAAAAAGGAATAGCCGTAGCTACTGTATTGATTGTTTCATCTTGCCCATTGATAGGAGGGGGATTGCTAGTACCTTGTGCCTGTATCATATTGGAGTGAGTCACCATGCACAAAGCCACGATAATAATAGATAAAATAGAAAAATTAAGCTTCATAATACCTTAATATAATTTAAACTAAAGAGTTGGTTACTAAAATCATTGTTTGTTCAGAATAATAACTGCTATGCCTTGTTTTTATTGTCGTAGAATGGGGTAGAATTAGGAGAATATTAACAATTTATAAACCTTTTTTTATTTGGTTGTAGGGAGTATTCAGGGTGAAATTCAAATCGGTTTGAAGGGCAAAAATACGCTTTTTTTAGAATTAATTTTATTTGCTTCAAATGCTCTTTTTATACTGCGATAACTGTACCAAAAGAGGATTTTGGAGGGAGAGCTTGAATAGATTGAAATCATTACTCCTATATTCAATTGTCGCTAAACTTTGGAAGTATTGGCGAATTTTCATTTGGAAAGTGGAAATTTTCTGATTTTGGTTGCATCTAATGAATAATAGTTGACGCTAGACACATCTGCAAAACGAGCTCCTTGATTGAAGGAAAATGGACTTCAATCAAGGGGTTTCGTTTTTGATAAGCCTTGAACAAGAAGAAATAATGGAAAGGAAACTTACTTGATTTAGCACTGTTTTGGTTTGGCTTTCACACCATACGAGCTTCCTTTTGATTAAACCTTCCTGTTCGAGACTCTATTTCAATATCACCAACTGCTCGTGTTTCCTCACAGTCGTACTATTAGAATCCGTTACTTTCACCTCATAAAAATACATTCCTGCACCCAAAGCCATGCCTTCACTGTCCGTTCCATCCCATTCTACTTTGGTGCGGAATCCCGTGGCATCAATCGTTTGTCCCAAACTTCTGACCAAACTACCTGCGGTGGTATAAATGTTGATTTCCACTTGAAGCTCCTCCCCTGCCCGATTGTGTTCAAACGAAAAAGCTGTTTGGTCAATCACAGGATTTGGAAAATTCAAAACAGCATCCAAAGCCAATTCTGCCGATTCTGCCACCCAAAACTCAGTAAACCCCTTGCCCGAATTGTTGTAAACATCCCAAGCCTTCACTTCAATTTGGTGCAAACCTGGTGCTAAGTTAGACAAAGGATACTCAATAAATCCTTCTTGATAAGAATCCAAAGTCGCATTGTAGTGTTCGTTCAGCACCAAAGTATTGGCCGTCTCTTCGTCCATCAAGCCTGTGATATCGTGACCAATGCCCGTACTGACCGTATTGATACCGCTTTCATCCTTCAATTTGACATACAATATAGGATTTGGACTCGTCATTCCGCCCGAAACAAAACTTTCATCGTTCATAAACACGTGCACCTCTGGCCCTTCATTGTCTTGTATGATTCCATCATCGTCAATTCCTCCAATCACAATATCATCGTTGAAGCCATTCGCATCAATCGTTCCATCTTCGGCATAATAGCTGATTCTACCATTCCCAAACTGATAGGAAATATCTTTGGGCATCACAAACGAAAAGGTAAATTTGCCATTCACCGCACTTGCCCTACCCTTAAAAATTACACTTTTGCGAAGGTTAAAATCTGCTACATAGCTTTTTTCATCTTGTCCAAGTGTTTTCAAGTGCAGGGTTTTGTCGTAAATCGTTGGATAGACCACACCATTGAAGTTTTCCAAAACCTCACCGCTTCTGCCGACTACTTCGCCTGTCACCGTCACTTTGGTCAAGGCTTTCAAAGTATCAGCAGTTTCACTTACTTCCTGTGTAGAAATTGAAGTCGTAGTGACATCGTAATAAGGATATGCCAATCGAAGCGAAGGATCGCCCAAAAGCCCAAACTTACGGTTGTTTTTCCCCGTACTTGCCGCATCGTTTTTCGCCAAGCGAGCGATTTCGCCAATGCGAGGAATTTCGCCATTGATGGGATTGAACAAAGCCCTCAAAAAATCTTCATTGAGTTGTTGGTTGGAATGAGCCAACACAATTCGGGTAGTCGTCATAATTGCAATCGAACCTCCTTTGGAAGACAAGACTGTTTCCTCTCCTGCCGATACACGAGAAGGATCATCAAAGCGACTGAAGCTGCAAGTTGCGGTGATGAAGAAAGGCATTTTGTCCAAATTATTCCAATTGTTGATGTCGTTCAATCCCAAAATGCGTTCATGCGCCCAACTTTCCTCGCTACCATGCCCTACATAATTCATAATCAACGACCCATTGAAAACTCGGGTATTGATAGCTGTATTCGCACCGGGATAACGCCCACCTCCAGGCGTTACCACTTGTTCAAAAGCATCCAAGTAAATTTTGTCAATTAAGTATTCAGGGAATTGAGTCTCCAACAATTCTGTGTGACTTTCAGCATCCTTGAAGTGTCGGTTGCTGTCCTCATCATCTGCTACGAAAGTCAACACATTTCGCCATTCACCCAAAGATTGATTGCTCGCATAATGTATCAATTTGTCGACCACTGCTTTTGCATCCTTTTCATTTGATATAGGCAATCTACCCACTCCTATGTCGAGTCGGTGGTCAATGCTGTTGATGTTGCTGCCTTCATTGTCGTCTAAGAAAGCAAAATAATCATCACTGCAATAAGTACTCAAAGATTGAATCGAAGTCGGCGTTTCGTAAGTCGGCACAAAATTGTGATCTTCTCCTCCCAAAATCTTTTTGTAGTCAAAAGAAGCATCTCCAAACAACAACAAGTACTTAACCATATCGCTGCCATCTTTTGCCCTATCGTAGTACATTTTCATATAGTCTCGAATGGCAGTAATGTCAGGCGTTCCAGATGAAAATTCGTTGTAAACTTCTTCAATCAACACTACTTTCACATCCAAGCCATCGTTGGTCAAACGAAATTCTGCCAATCTATTTGCTTCTTCAATGAAATTGGGATGTGTAATCAAAATCATATCGGGAACTTCCACTGTATGCAGATTTTGACGGGCAACTTTTCCGACTGCTCTCGAAGGAGTGAAAAACTGCGAGCCATCAAACACCACATATTCCCGAAGTTCTTCGGCATTGTTCACAAAACTGCGGTTACTACCCGAACCCGTCAAATTTATTTTTTTAACTGCACCTATATCCGTTACCTCCCAAACTTGTACACCACTGCTCAATCCACTTAGATTGAATTTGGCAATACCATTGAAAGAAACCGATTGAGCATCCCTAAAGTCCATTTGTCCCCCACTGAAAACGAGTTTTCTACGAACATTCAATGCAATATAATCCAACCATCCTGTTGCGTCAATATCGTTGCGGCTGTATTGTGCGCTGATGGTAATGACATCGCTTGTTGCATCAAATTCTTTATTCAAAGTTGAAGCACGAGCATAATCGTCGGTTTGCTCGCCTCGCACTTTGGTCATGCTATGTGTATAAAGGGGTTGACTGTTGGCAAAAATATTGAAGGTATTGGTCGTCAATGAAGAACGGGAAGCCATTCGGGTTTCGACGTAGACAGGACTACTGAGGTCAAGATCTTGGAATTGGTCAAAAACAAAATTGGTTGGCGTGGAGCTTTTAAATACCTCACCATACCAAATGCGTCCACTCAAATTGAGGTGCTGTTCTTCTTCTTCGTGAAAAGCAAAATCGTCAAAAGTATTCACTTCAATGGTAGGTGTTCCTGCACTTTCTTGCACTGCAATCCGCTTTCCTGCGCCCAAATCAAAATTTAAGAAATAACTTGTAAATTCGGTATAGGGATGAAGGGTGTGTTTGAAGCGTTCAGTATTCGTATTGTAAGACCATGTGTGTGGGCCTTCGGCGTAGAACAAAATATAATCTTGGTCATCCAATTGACCATTGTTGTTGTTATCAACCACTTCAATGGAATTTTCGAGCAAGTCGTCCACCCGTTCGGCTCCTGCCAATTCGGGCAACATTCCACCTCCATTCCCATACAGGCGAATATTAGCTGTAGAAATGTTTCCTTCAAACCCTAGCTCTCGGATAAAATTCAAACCTATTTTGTGAATACCCGTATTTGTCACTTCAAACTTGTAGAAATCACCTTGATTCAAAACCGAATTATCCGTATAAGTTCGTGCTTTTTGCAGAGAATTTTGGGCTGCAATAGGAGTATATTGAAGGAGAATGTCTGCGCTGACCAATTTTTCGTATTGACCTGTCCATTTATTTTGACGAATAGGAATAAACAGGACGACTGCTTCAACCTTTTTTCTATCATGAGCGATATAGGTTTCCACTGCAATTTCTGTAGAAATATGCTCGTTGATGTTCAGCACTTTGGGCAGCGAAATAGGCTCAAAAACAGCATTGCTCAAAACCGCCTCCACTTTCCCATTTTGAGCTATCGGAAAACTTGTAGTGAAAATCGGAAAATTGTGGTCTTCTAATTGAAAAGCTGCTCCTTTAAATTCAGCAACCTTTACATAATCTGATTCTAAAACCGTACTTTCGGCATTGTTTGATTCACTCCATTGAAGCTCTATGGACTTTTGAAGGGTATTTTGTGCGTACAAACTGACAACAGATAGTAAAGTGAATAGTAAGAGTGATGTTTTTTTATACATAATATATTACTTTTGCGAGCCACAAAATTTGAAAACCGAAATTGAAATTGGCAATGAAAAGACGTATTTATCGTTTCTTATGTTCAAAGCAATAACGTTTCTTTCTTCTAAAACGTTGGTTTATGCCAAAAGTAATTGAAAGACACAGTAATTTTTGTTTGGAATGAGACAGAAGAGCTATTTGATAGAAAAACAGCATAATAAATTGAAGTTGAACACAACACTGAATAAGATAAAAAGGGTTTTTAGGTTGCTTTTGGGTATTGAATTGAAAATACTCAAAAGAGGTTATTGGATTGTATTATTGAGCCTAATAGGAATCAATGCACAAGCACAAGACGCTGAATTCAGTCAGTTTTATGCTGCTCCTGCTTATCTCAATCCTTCTATGATTGGTTTTACCAACGAAGCAAGAGTGGGTTTAAACTATCGGCTACAAATGCCCGACTTTGGAGATGCTTTCGTGACTTTGGCGCTTGCTTATGACCAACATTTTGAACAACAAAACAGCAGTATTGGCTTGTTACTGACAGGCGACCGAGCTGGTCAAGGACTCTTCAATACGTATGGGGCAAGTGCATTGTATGCTTATCAAATGCAGCTAACGAGTCAAATGACCCTCAAAGCAGGCGTTTCTGTAGGAGTTTTTCACCAATCTATTAGTTGGGGCGACTTGATTTTTGGAGACATGATCAATCCTTCAACAGGAGCAGCCATCATTCCGACATTGGAAAATCCACCTGCTCGCACGAGCCTCACTAAATTAGATTTTGGCTTGGGCATGACCACATTCACAGAAAATTTTATTTTTGGAATCTCTGCCAAACACATTACCCAGCCCGAAACTTCTTTTACAGATTCGGATGATTTGGACAATAAGTTAGCTGTCAGAGTTGCCATCAATGCAGGATATGTATTGTACTTAGAACCCAAGTCATTGGGCAAAAACCCATTGTATATCAGTCCCAATGTTTTGTTGGTACAGCAGGCCAAGTTCAATCAACTGAATGTAGGAGCGTATATGGGTAGAGGGGCAATTTTTGGAGGACTTTCTTATAGGCATACTATATCCAATGCAGATGCGTTAATAATGTTGTTGGGACTCAAAACAGGCATCTTCAAGATAGGTTACAGCCATGATTTCAACATTTCTAATCTTGGAATACCTGCCAATGCTCATGAGATTTCGATTGTTTTTGATTTTGGCAAAACAGGAGATGCAGATAGGCAAAACAGACTGCGAAAAGCAGCAGAATGTCCCGAAATGTTGAAGTAAAAGAAAAGGGAGTATTAAAAATTGTGTTATTTTTGCTCGCCTTTAATGGATAAAATACAATTAAAAAATATTATCAATCATCATTTTAAAAAATTGGTATAAGGATGAATAGGTTTTTTAGACTTGCAGGACAATTTGTGTTACTCTTTGCGATCATGGGCATGTACTCATGTAGTAAAAAACAAACATCTTCCGCTACAGGTTGGGAATACAATGACCCTGATTGGGGTGGATTTCACGTAGCTGAAGAAAAAGAACAAAAAACAGGACCTGGTTTGGTATTGGTTCCTGGAGGTACTTTTACAATGGGAAATGTCGAAGAAGACGTTATGTATGATTATCACTCTGTTCCTCATCGTGTGACGGTCTCTTCTTTCTACATGGATGAATCAGAGGTAACGAACGTAGCTTATCGAGAGTACTTGTATTGGCTGGAAAAACTTTTTGGAGATACCTATCCCGAATTGTATCAAAAAGCCGTACCGGATACTTTGGTTTGGTTGGAAGAGTTGGCTTACAATGAGCCTTTTGTTAAAAACTACTTCCGTCACCCTGCTTACAACAACTATCCCGTAGTAGGTGTAAGTTGGTTGCAAGCAAACGAATTTTGCAAATGGCGTTCGGACCGTGTAAACGAGATGCTTTTGATTAAAGAAGGTATTTTGGATCAGGATCCTAATCAGTATGGCGCAGAACACTTTTCTACAGATGCTTACCTTTTGGGACAATATGAAGGTGTCGTAAACAAAGGAATGAAAAATCACGACCCGAATGGACCTGAGACTCGTTCTGTTCGTTTCGATGATGGAATCTTATTGCCTGACTACCGTCTACCAACAGAGGCAGAGTGGGAATATGCTGCTTTGGGTATCATTGCAGAAGGAAACGAGGAAAGATTTACCGATCGTAAACAATATCCTTGGAAAGGTGGTGGAGTACGTTACAGCGAACATGGCAAATGGCATGGTGACATCTTAGCAAACTTCAAAAGAGGTCGTGGTGACTACATGGGTATTGCTGGAAAACTCAACGATAATGCAGAAATTACAGCTCCTGTAAAAAGCTATATTCCCAACGATTTTGGACTCTACAATATGGCTGGTAATGTAAGTGAATGGACTCTGGATGTGTATCGTCCAATGACTTCAACAGATGCTCAGGACTTCAATGCTTTCCGTGGTAATGTATTCAAAACGATGGAAAAAGATGAAGAAGGAAAGATTGCTCCTAAAGACAGCTTGGGTCGAATCAAATATAGAGAATTGACCGAAGATGAAATTGGTAGCCGTACCAACTTCCGCAAAGCAAACGTTATCAACTACCGTGATGGTGATGAGGATTCTGCAGTAGGTTACGAAACCAATGCAACGACTTTGATTAGTGATAAATCAAGAGTTGTGAAAGGTGGTTCTTGGAAAGATGTAGCTTATTGGTTGGCTCCTGGTGCTCGCCGATACATGGACGAAGACAACGCTGCAAGTTGGATTGGATTCCGATGTGCTATGATTCGCGTGGGTTCACCTGATGGAAAGAAATTTCCTAAAGCGAAGAAAAAGAAATAATACTTTTGTAGTAATTGACTGGTGATTGATAAACTGGTCATAAAGCAAAAATCCCCAAACAATTTGATATTGTTTGGGGATTTTTTTTGTTTGGAGGAAAAGATATCACCTTATCCTCTTCCCCCACCAATTCTGAAAAACCAATAACTTCCAAAGCGTAATCGCCGAATCTTCGGGGTTGGAAGAATGGATTTTTTGGAGTAGGTTTTGAATGGCTTCAAAATGAAAAATCCCTTGGTGTTCGATGAAATCACGCCCGAACAATTCCTTGAAGGTCTGTTGGTGCATATCCGTTCTGAACCACTGCAATAAAGGAACTTCAAAACCTTGTTTGGGACGATTGTATAGGGCTTTTGGAAGTAGGTGACGACAAGTATCTTGCAAAATTCGCTTTTTCAGTTGCTTATTGATTTTGTAAGAAGCAGGAAGCGAAAAGGCAAACTCAACTAATCGGTGGTCTAAAAAAGGCGTGCGTACTTCCAAACTTTGACACATACTCATGCTGTCGACCTTGTGCAGCATATCGCCCTGCAAAACCAAGTGCATATCTGTGTAAAGCACTTCATTGAAGTCTCCTCCCCTTGCAGAAATATATTGCAGAATGTCTTGCTTTCGTTTTTCGTATTCTGCTTTATCGAAGTCCACTGCCATGTACTGCAATGCTTTTTCGGTAGGCAGCCACTGAGCCCATTGCCAATACCGTTCTTTGTTACCCGCTTTCATTCCCTTCGCAAATCGATCCAATTGTCTTGCCAAATTGCTGCTTTTGGAGTGACGACCTTTGGGCATCATCCGCCAAAATGGGCTACCCATTTTGACCAAACCCGACAAAAACCCTTTTTCTCTCGCCCTAAATTCCGCTGCATGTTTGTTGTAGCCCGCCAACAATTCATCCCCGCCATCTCCCGACAATGCTACTTTGGCATATTTGCGGGTGTGCATACTCAATATATTGACCGCCAAAGCCGATGAATCTGCAAAGGGTTCGTCAATGTAGTCGAGTACCGTTTGAAGGTTGGCAAAAAGTTCTTCGTTGGTCAATCGGAAAACAGTATGGTTGGTTCGGTATTTAGAAGCGACCAATTCTGCATAACTCGTTTCGTCAAAATGGGGCTGGTCTTCAAAACCAATCGAAAAGGTGTTGAGCTTTTGGGTGTGATTGGAAGCCAAAGCAACAATCACAGAGGAGTCTATTCCGCCACTCAAAAATGCGCCCAAAGGCACATCTGCCACCAATCTCATTCGCACCGAATCCTCCAATAATTGAAGGAATGTTTTTTGGGCATCTTCATAAGTCAAAGGTGTTTTTTGCAGCCAAGCATTGAAGGGAATCTGATACCATGATTTTTGCAGAATGGGGGCTTTCTTTTCTTTTAGTCGAACTATTAGGTAATCACCTGGACGCAGCTTGCGGACATTTTGAAAAATGGAATGTGGTGGTGGGATGTAATTGAATTCTAAATAATTGAAGAGTGAAACAGTGTCTAATTGAAGTGGAAATGCTTGTCCCGAAACCTCGGGATTGAAGGCCAACAAAGCTTTCATTTCAGACGCAAAAATCAGTTTTTCATCGTCTTGATAGACCAAGAGGGGTTTGATTCCCATTCGGTCACGAGCGATGAAAAGCGTTTCTTCTTGATTATCATAAATTGCAAGGGCAAAAAAGCCATTTAATTTTTGAAGCATTTCGGCTCCCCACTGAATGTAGGCATAGAGCAACACTTCGGTATCGCCATTGGAGCGATAAAAAGATTTATCTATACCAAGTTCTTGTTGTATTTCTCGAAAATTGTAAATCTCTCCATTGAATACAAGTGTGTATCGTTTGGATGAATCGGTAAAAGGTTGAGCTGCCGCAGTAGAGGTGTCAATGATGGATAAACGGGTATGTCCGAGGACGACTTTTGAGTTTTGATAGGTACTGTAAAGGTCAGGGCCTCTATGCCTTAAGGTCTGAACTGCTTGTGAAATAAGATGAAAATGGGATGTTCCTTTGGGAGAAAGAGCTGCAATGCCTACAATACCGCACATATAATCAGGTTTTATTTTCAAAATTAACCAAAATCTAACTTATACTCAAAAATTAGTTGTCACACGGTTCTTAAAAACCAAACCTTCCTATGATTCCATCAGATAAAGATTTATATTTGCACTCCAATTTTATGCCGTAGCGGATTCTGGCTATAGCTACTGTATAAAATTAGTTTATATAAGGACTCAAAAAACTTAGTACAAGTTTAGGTTTTGAGGTAACGAAAAGGTGTCCTCTCAAAACCGATGGAAAGATGTCACCTTTTACATTTCACTTCAAGGATTACACCTTTCCTCTAAAACTGTACTTAGTTCGAAGAGTTTATGTTTTAATTTATATTTATTTTATTCTTTTAAAAAATTAAATGGTATAACCATGCAGGCAAAAGGATTAGTGAAATTTTTTGGAATCGCTCTAGTACTTGTATGCCTAATTCAGTTATCGTTTACCTTTATAGCCAAAAAGGTAGAAGGAGATGCGAAAGACTATGCCTTAGCTGAGATGGGGACTTCAGAAGTTCCTACCGAACAAGCTCCTTTGGAGCAGTATCGTATCCTCAGAAGGCAGTATCTTGATTCTATGTCCACAGAACAGGTGTATCCTATTTGGAATTTCACCTACAAGGATGTGAAGGAACGCGAACTGAATTTAGGTCTGGATTTACAGGGTGGTATGAGTGTGGTACTTCAGGTATCCCTCGAAGAATTGGTGAGAGCAATGGCAAACAACAGCACAAATGCTACGTTTACACAAGCTATTGCAGAAGCTAAAGAAAAGATGAAAAGTGACAACAGAGGTTTTGTCACACTTTTCGGTGAGTCATTCGAAAACATTGATGGCAATGCTCGATTGGCTTCTATCTTTTCTACAGTAGAAAACCAAGGCATTATCGGTCCTAACGATTCCAATGAGGCAGTATTGGCAGCAATTCAAAAAGAAGCCGATGATGCAGTAAATCGTACGTTTGAAATCTTACGTGCTCGTATTGACAAATTTGGGGTGACTCAGCCAAACATTAATTTGTTGGCGGCTACCAACCGAATTGTCGTAGAGTTGCCTGGTGTGGATGATCCTGAAAGGGTTAGAAAACTGTTGCAGACGACTGCACAGTTAGAATTTTGGGAAACTTTCGCTCTTGATCAAGATTTAGCAAACCGATTTGCAGAAGCCGACAGAATCGTTAAAGAAAGATTGGATTTGGGTAATGGTAATTCTACTACTCAAACCAAAGTTGATACAGAAAGCGATGAGGAAGACGCAGATAGCGATGTTGAGAATGTAGTGGAGGAAGTAGCAGAAGACATCGAAGAAGCTGCTACTGATGCAGCAGAAGATGTTGCAGAGGCAGTAGAGGATGCGACAGATGGAGAGGACGAAAATACGCTCTTAGCAAATGCAGATAATGATTCTACTGACCAAACCTCTTTGCTTCCTGAAGAAGGCGATGCAAGTACTCAAAACCCATTTTTGAGTTTGATTCAGTTTGGTCGTCAAGGTTCTGCTATTTTGGGATATGTGGACGGAAATGATACTTCTAAACTATTTGAATATCTCAAGATTCCTGAAGTACGCACAGCTTTCCCCGAAAACTTCAAATTGTTGGTGGGTGCAAAGGCTGCTGGCATTGAAGAGAATCCCAACTTGTTTGAGTTTTACGGTATCAAAAGCCGTTATGGTAACAACTTCAAAGCTCCAATGGAGGGTGATGTAATTACCGATGCTCGCCAAGACAATGATTACCAACAGCAGATTGTGGTAAGCATGGATATGAATGCAGAAGGTGCAAAAAAATGGAAACAATTGACACGAGAAAACCTCCAAAAGAGTGTGGCAATCGTGTTGGACAATCAAGTATATTCCGCTCCTGTGGTTCAGGCCGAAATCGGTGGCGGACGCTCACAAATTACTGGAAACTTTGACGTAACAGAGGCACAAGACCTTGCAAACGTGTTGAAAGCGGGTAAACTTCCTGCAAAAGCACGAATCGTTGAGGAAGCTATCGTTGGACCTTCTTTGGGACAGCGTTCTATCAATGCGAGTTTGACTTCCTTGATTGTAGGGATGGTTTTGGTATTGATTTTTATGATTTTCTACTACGGAAGTAGTGGGGTCGTTGCCAACTTAGCTTTGGTCGCCAACTTGTTTTTTGTGATTGGTATTTTGGCTTCTTTGGGTGCTACACTTACCTTGCCAGGTATGGCGGGTATTGTATTGACGATTGGTATGGCTGTGGATGCAAACGTGATTATCTTTGAGCGTATTCGTGAGGAACTGGCGAGAGGCAGTGGACTGCGAAAAGCGATTCACGATGGTTACACCAAATCCTACTCTGCGATTATTGATGCGAACTTAACAACCTTGATTACTGCTGCAATTCTTTACTACTTCGGTTTAGGTCCTGTATTGGGTTTTGCAACGGTATTGATTATCGGTATTTTCTCTTCTTTGTTTACGGCAATTCTTCTTACTCGTTTGATTATCGACTGGTGGTTGGCTAAAGGCAAAGAAGTAAACTATTCGACCAAACTTACAGAAGGTATGTTCAAAAACTTGGACATTGACTTTGTAAACCGTCGTAAAATCACCTATATCTTATCGGGTGTATTGATTGTCATAGGTTTGATTTCTTTCACCTTCAAAGGTTTTGAATTGGGGGTTGACTTTAAAGGAGGCTGGACGTATGTAGTTGATTTGAAACAGGACGTGACCAATGAGCAAGTCAAAAGTGCTTTGGATGCTCCTCTGGAAGAAGAAAGTATTTTGGTGAGAGATTATGATACCAATACCCAAAAGAAAATTACTACAAGTTATTTGATTGGCAGTGATGACGAGCAAGCAGGTGGAATGGTCGAACAAAAACTTTTTGAAGGATTACAGTCTATTACTGGAGCAACAAGTCTAGAAGATTTCCAATCGAACTATATACAGAGTTCTCAAAAAGTAGGTCCGACTATTGCAGATGATATTACAAGAGGTGCTTATTATGCAACGATTTTTGCATTGTTGGGCATCTTCCTCTATATCGTGGTTCGTTTCCGCAGATGGCAATTTGGTTTGGCAGCGGTCTTGACGATTATTCACGATACCTTGATACTACTGACTTTGTTCTCTATTTTCCCAGGTATTTTGCCTTTCTCGATGGAAATTGACCAAAACTTTATTGCAGCCTTGCTGACAGTAATTGGTTATTCTATCAACGATACAGTGGTTGTATTTGACCGTATCAGGGAGTATTTGCAATTGAGACCCAAGGATGATGAAAAGAGAGTTATCAACGATGCGATTAACAGCACCTTGAGTAGAACAATTATTACATCACTTACAACTTTGTTAGTTGTCTTAATATTGTTTATCTTTGGTGGAGAAGTGATACAAGGTTTTGCATTTGCATTGCTTGTTGGTATCATCGTAGGTACTTACTCTTCTATCTTCGTGGCAACACCACTTGTTGTAGATTTGTCGGAATACATGGCAAAACGAAAAGCTGCTCAAATGCCAATTGAGAAAAGCAGAAACAACAATAGAAGAGGAAAAGGTAAGAAAGTAAGTGCTAAATAAATTAATGAAGAAAAGTAAACCAACTATATTTTATCATTTGGTGTTCCGTTTTTTCTAATGGAATATCGTGATTCGAGTAGTGCCTAAATTTGGGGATAAATGCCGAGCTTAATTTTTAAGCTCGGCTTTATTCATTATGGGCTTACTGTTAATTGATAAAAAAGTTTATGACAACAAATAGTGTAATCCCAAAAGAAAGGTCTTCATAATCATAATACCGCCAACGATAGTTATTAGTTTTTCATCAAACTAATATTTTAATTCCCTTCCTCAAAACAGACAAATAAAAATAGAGTTATTCTATTTTCTACCAAACTTCAATTCTGTTTAGTTTGATAGAGTATTCCATTTACAATATACAGTAAATTATATTTTGGTTTCCTTTGGTTATCAAAGAAAATTAAGATACTTTCCCACTGATTTATTGACACATCTCAACTGACTGAACAATAGTTTAATGAGCGAAAATTCCCAACTCAAATAAAACTGATTATCCAGTTATTACATAACATTACTATAATTTCAAAATTGCCACATTTTTTATGAACAAAAATGATAATTTAGATAACCAAAACCCAACAACAAAAAAATATTTGACTGTATATCTAATTATTTTTGGAGCTTTATTGCTATGTTTTAGAGCTTTTCAAAATCATTACCCCTTATTGTATTCTGATACAGGCACTTATATACGCTCTGGTTTTCTAGGTACAGTTCCATTAGATCGTCCAATAATATACGGATTGTTTTTAAGACACATTAGCCTGTCTGTAACTCCATGGCTGGTTATTTTCACCCAAGGATTGCTTATTAGTATCCTAATGTATTTAGTGCCTGACCGAAAACAGGCTTTATTTAAAAAAAACGGATTAAAAAAAAACATCTATGATGATGTTTTTCTGAATTTTAAGACATTTTTTTTCTAAATCATTAACATAGAGTGTATTATGT
>JAUHXA010000042.1 GCA_030427245.1 Bacteroidia bacterium
AATCATACATCCTAAATCCAAATAAAGTGCGGTTGCAGTTTCTTCATTGAAGGCTCGTAGTTGGTGGATTTGCGAATTAAGATAGACGAATTTTGATTTGTGATTTTGCTCTGTTTTCAAATCAAACCTCAAAAATCATGTAATCATACATCCTAAATCCACATAAAGTGCGGTTGCAGTTTCTTCATTGAAGGCTCGTAGTTGGTGGATTTGCGAATTAAGATAGACGAATTTTGATTTGTGATTTTACTCTGTTTTCAAATCAAACCTCAAAAATCATGTAATCATACATCCTAAATCCACATAAAGTGCGGTTGCAGTTTCTTCATTGAAGGCTCATTACTGGTGGATTTGCGAATTAAGATAGACGAATTTTGATTTGTGATTTTGTTTTCTTTACACTAAAAAATTAAAAAAATATGCCTGATTTATCCATAAACTTTGCAGGAATAAAAGCTCCAAATCCATTTTGGTTGGCATCGGGACCACCGACGAATTCGGGCTATCAGGTGATGAAAGCCTTTGATGCAGGTTGGGGTGGTGCGGTGTGGAAAACGCTTGGCGTGCCAGTTATCAATGTGTCGAGCCGCTACGGTTCTATCAATTACCGAAATACCCGAATGGCGGGATTCACCAACATTGAATTGATAACCGACCGTCCATTGTCGGATAATTTGAAGGAAATCGAAGAAGTCAAAAAGTATTTCCCCAATCATGCGGTGATTGCATCCCTGATGGTCGAAACCAAGGCAGAATGGCATCAAATCATCAAAGATTCGGAAAACGCTGGTGTAGATGGAATTGAGTTGAATTTTGGTTGTCCGCATGGGATGTGTGAACGGGGAATGGGTTCGGCAGTTGGGCAGGAACCGAGTGTCTTGAAGACGATTGTGGAATGGGTGATGGAAGTGGCGCAAGTGCCTGTGATTACCAAATTGACACCCAATATTTCGCACATTGTAGAGCCAGGATTGGCGGCTGCAAAAGGTGGAACGGATGCCATCTCGCTTATCAACACCATCAAAAGCATTGTCGGGATTGACCTTGATACTTTTGTGCCTTATCCAGTCGTGGGTGATAAAGGGACTAATGGCGGTTATTGCGGTCCTGCGGTCAAGCCGATTGCGCTCGAAATGTTGAAAGAATTGGCGAAACATCCTGAAATCAAACACCTTCCACTCTCGGGAATTGGTGGCATTGAAACTTGGCGGGATGCAGTAGAATTCATTCTTTTGGGTGCGGGTTCACTGCAAGTTTGTACGGCGGCAATGCACTATGGCTTTGGGATTGTGCGGGAAATGATTGCAGGATTGGAGCAGTTTATGGTGGAAAAGAACTTTGAAACCATTGAAGATTTCAAAGGGAAAGCTTTGCCAAATGTGACGGAATGGAAACACCTCGACATGAATCACAAAGTTATTGCCCAGATTGACTCTTCCAAATGTATTGGCTGCGAACTCTGCTATGTTGCTTGTGATGATGGCGCACATCAGGCGATTCAATTGAGTGAAACAATCGGTGTTCGGGTTCCAGAAGTCATTGAAGAAAACTGTGTGGGCTGCAATTTGTGTGCGCTCGTTTGTCCTGTGGAACAGTGCATTACAATGGTGGATGTCACGACCAACCCAACTGAAGTGACTTGGGAAGAAAAGACGGAAGCAGGTAAAGTGCCGACTACTTTTGACGATGATTTGGCAGGGGGAAAACATCATTATGTGCCTACTGTGGAGGATGCTTTGAAGTTTAGGAAGTAGAAAACCCTGAAATTTTGGAGCAAAAATCTTACTTTGGAATCTCTCCTAAAAAATACAGAATGGCGGTTTCTATGTAGCTGAACTTAACTTTTGTTCAAAACAAACCTGACAAATGACTAAAATACTCATTGCTTTTTTGATGCTTTTGGCTACCACTCTAAGCACATTCGCTCAAATCAATTATTCTTTAGATAATCCGCTTGAAGGCAAGCTGATTGCAGAAATGGATAGCCTGATTACCGCCGAAAAATATGGTAATATAACCAGTATTTTGGTGGCGAAAGATTCAAAACTTATCGTGGAAAAATACTACTTCGATAATGATTCTACTTCCCTTCACAACACCCGCTCGGCTACCAAATCCTTGGCGACTTTACTCACAGGAATTGCGATTGATAAAGGGCATATAGATTCCGAAAAGGACAAGATATTTAAGTATTTGAAGCCAAAATCGCCTATCCAAAACCCCGATAATAGAAAAGACGATATTACCATAGAGGACTTATTGACAATGAGTTCTGTACTGGAATGTGATGATTGGAACACCCATTCGAGAGGTCACGAAGAGCGCATGTACTACATCGAAGATTGGACGAAATTCCTGATTGACCTACCCGTTCGTTCTTACCCTTTTGGTCCCAAACCCGAAGACCGTCCTTATGGTCGAGCCTTTGCGTATGCCTCTGCCAAAGCCGCAGCCGTTGGTGACATTGTAGAACACGCTATCGGAATGAAGCTGGATAAATTTGCGAAAGAAAATCTCTTTGAACCTTTGGGCATAGAGAACTATAAGTTGCACTACAATCCGCTCGGTGTCATGAATACCGCAGGAGGAAGTGAGTACAGAAGTCGAGATTTTTTGAAGCTCATACAGATGTGTTTGAACAAAGGAAAGTGGAACAATGAGCAGTTGATTTCGGAGGAATGGCTGACAAAAGCGACTACACCGAAGGCTCATGCCTATGACGAATTTGATTATGGCTACTTTTTTTGGTTGTGTGAATTTGGAGGAGAGAAAAAATACGATGCTTTTTATATGGCAGGAAATGGGGGCAATAAAGTGATGGCAATTCCAGAACTGAACCTAAGTATTGTCATTACCACTACCAACTTCAATCGCCGCAATGCACACGATTTTACGGATGAATTGGTGAACAAATACATTGTTCCTTCAATAGTTGGAGAATAAGAATGCTAATTTTCTTTCCGTTACTTATCTCAAAATAGCCCTACTGCTTAGTGAGGAAAAGCTTATTTCCATTTGGATGGGTAATCAATAATTTACCTCTTTCAATGTAGTATCGTCCAAGATGTGCTGTTTCGGTTTTTCCGTTTTGGGTAACCTGTAAGTACAATTGATTGTCTAAATTATACCATGATGTGCCAGGCAATGCTTGTCCTTGTCCGCCACTTTGACTGCTTCCCGAATAATTGCTTCCACTGATACTTGTACTCGAACCTCCATCTGAGACCGAGCCATCCGCATAAAACACCAAACTTTGTGAAAATGAACCTCCCATAAAGTTGTCCCCATATCCAGAATTATACAATTCTTCTTTCGTCCAAACTCCCACCAAATTAGGGTCGTTTTGAGCATTAGGGGGCAGGCCTATTTTTTCATGTGGAATAGGAGTTGTTGTAGTTGAAGTGCTTATTGTTTCGGACTTTGTGAAATCTACCTTTATCACTTGTGGAACGCCAAACACATCAACAGTCATTGTTATAGGCAGTTGATTGTTGGTAAGCGTACCATCCAATAAAAAGGTGATGCCATAGAGGTTCTCCACTGCTTTTCCTGTGAGTTTATCTCCAGAAGTAGTCGCAGTTACGGTGTAGCTTTGTTGGCTATCCTTCATCGTCCCTTCCAAAATATTTGTGCCTTCAGATGTAAGCACAAGTTCTACATTGTCCCCATTTATCTGACCGTGGTAGGTGCCAACAAATGTTTGTTGTGCAAAGGTAGGGGCATTAACTATCAAAAGTAGCACACTGATAAATAGACGATTAGACATAAGGGTTAGATTGAAAACCGTTTACAAATATACATCAAAATCGAAAGTAGCTTGGCTTGTAAATATAGCGAAGCCCACTTTGTTTTATTGTATAGCCTATCAGCTTTATTTTAGAGGAATAGCATCTGCATCAGTTTTGGCAAAAAATACCTTATACACCAAGATCAAGAGGTTAATGAATATTTATAAATGAGTGGATACTGTAAAAGTTACAACTTCACCCCGTTCATATACTTACGCCATTTCTCTATCGCTTTTTCCATATCTTCAGGCAATTCTGATTCAAAATACAATTCCTTACCAGTCGTAGGATGCACAAAACCGAGAATCTTGGCATGAAGTGAATGTCTTTGAATCAACTTGAAGCAATTATCTACAAATTGTCGGTATTTGGTATAGACTGTGCCTTTGATGATTTTATCACCACCATAATCCACATCATTGAAGAGAGGGTGTCGAATGGATTTGAAGTGCACCCGAATTTGGTGTGTGCGCCCTGTTTCCAAACGACATTCTACCAAAGTGACATACCCAAAACGCTCTAAAACTTTGTAATGCGTTACCGCATGTTTCCCTCTATCCCCTTCTGGAAAAACGTCCATCACTTGTCGGTATCTCAAATTTCGCCCGACATGCCCCGTAATAGTTCCTTCATCTTCCTTCAAATCGCCCCAAACTAAGGCATGGTAACGACGTACAACGGTGTGGTCAAAAAACTGTTTGGCAAGGTGCGTCATCGCAAAATCGGTTTTGGCAATCACCATCAAACCCGTTGTATTTTTGTCAATTCGATGCACTAAGCCAGGTCTTCTTGTTCCTTCAATACCTCTTTCATTGACAGGTAGATGCTCAAAATGGTGCATCAGTCCATGTACCAAAGTACCTGTATAATTACCACTACCAGGATGTACCACTAAGCCCGCAGGTTTGTTGATTACCATCAAATCTGCATCTTCATATACGATGTCCAAAGGCATTTCCTCAGGAATTATTTCGTACCGCCCCATAGGTTTGGGCATGACGATTTTTATTTCGTCGTTTGGGCTGATTTTGTAGTTGGACTTTACTGCTTTTCCATTCACCAATACACAACCTGCTTTTGCCGCATTTTGAATTTTATTGCGGCTATTGATGCTTGTTCTTTGAAACACATACTTATCTATTCGCTCTGGAGATTGTCCTGGATCTACCTTCAAAGAATAATGTTCATAGAGATGTTCTTCTTCTTGGTTATCTTCGTCCATCTGTTTATTTTGCAAATTGTCACTCATTGAAGGTTTTGTTTACTGTTTAATTTACAAAAATAGTCATAATGCAGCGTTTATACTATTCTTTCATTGCAATCCTTTGTATTCCGTTCCAGCCAGTTTTTTCGCAGGTCAATGAGGATTTTACACAAAATCAAGAAAAAAACTCACTTCAATACGAAAAAAGAGTGGAGGTTGAAGAAACTTTTCGAATCATGTTTTACAATGTCGAAAACCTGTTTGACACTCGTGATGACAGCCTCAAAAGAGATGATGACTTTACGCCAAGAGGCATCAAAGGTTGGAGCAGTCGAAAGTACAAAACCAAATTGGACAATATTTATCGAACCATCATTGGAGTAGGTGGATGGGAACCACCTGCTGTGGTAGGTTTGTGTGAAGTCGAGAATCGATTTGTCCTGCAAGAGTTGATAGTACGAACTCCTTTGCGCAAAATGGGCTATGAGGTTATTCACGAAGAATCGCCCGACAGAAGGGGAATTGACGTAGCCATGCTCTATCGCCCTGATAAGTTCCAACCGATTCGATACATACCGATTACCATCCAATTTCCGTTTGATTTGGATTCCAAAACGAGGGATATTTTATATGTCAAAGGTAAGGTTTTGGGCAAAGATACAGTTCACCTTTTTGTGAATCATTGGCCCTCTCGATTTGGTGGACATATCGAAACTGATCCTAAGAGAAACTTTGTCGCTTCGGTTTTGCGTCAGGCTGTGGACTCGATTTATAGCACGGATAGAAATGCCAATATTGTCATCATGGGTGATCTCAACGATTCTCTTCACGATGAAAGTGTAGCAGAAATACTGAATGCCAAAAAGGAAACTTCTACTTTGGCTGCTAATGATTTGTTCAATATGATGGCAGCATTGGAACAGGAAGGGAAAGGAACTCACAAACACGAAAATCATTGGGGAATATTAGACCAAATTATCGTTTCTGTGCCTTTGCTTCAAAGAAAGATTGGACTGCAAATTTATCGCCAAGAAGCGGTTATTTATGAGGGAGCATTTTTGATTCAAGCCGAAGACAAACGTTTAGGAACTCGCCCTTTTCGGACTTATTATGGAGCGCAATATTTAGGTGGATACAGCGACCATTTGCCGATTTATCTGGATTTGGTTTACTAGAAGAAGGGCGAGTTGTCACTTGAATCAGTGGAGAGATAAGACAAACTAAAATATTAAATCAGTTCATAAGCAGGGATGGTCAGGAATTCTTCGTACTTCGGATTTTTTACCAATTGGGTAAATAGCTGAATAGCCTCGTCAAATCTGCCATTCTCAAAATAGCTGCTTCCTACATACTCCTTGATTTTCTCCAACTCTTCTTCCATCAAGTCTTCAATCAATGACCATGTTACAGTCCGTCCATCTTCCAATTTCACCTGATTGTGTAACCACTGCCAAACTTGTGTTCTCGAAATTTCAGCCGTTGCAGCATCTTCCATCAAGTTGTAAATTGCAGCTGCACCGTTTCCTCTCAGCCAACTTTCGATATAGAGTATGCCCACATTGATATTTTTTCGAACTCCTTTTTCAGTGATTTCTCCTTTTGGTACTTGCAGTAAATCAGTAGCAGCGACTTGAACATCTTCTCGTTTATTTTTTATTTGATTTTTTTCGGGCATGTATTCATCAAAAACCTCCATAGCTACGGATACCAACCCTGGATGTGCTACCCAAGTACCATCATGCCCATCTTTTGCTTCTCTGATTTTATCTGTTCTTACCTTGTAGATGGCGGCGGCATGAGCAGAAGAATCGTGTTTAATGGGGATTTGTGCCGCCATTCCGCCCATTGCATGAACGCCTCTTTTGTGACAGGTTTGAATAACCAATTGACTATAAGAACGCATACAGTGTGAAGTCATTCCTACTTGGCTTCGATCAGGAAAAACATACCCTTGGAGGTTGCGAAATTTTTTGATAAAGGAAAATATGTAATCCCATCGTCCGCAGTTCAACCCTGCAGAATGGTTTTTCAACTCAAACAGGATTTCATGCAGTTCAAAACTTGCCAAGATTGTTTCTACCAAGACGGTTGCTTTGATGGTCTCTTGTGGAATGTCCATGTGGTCTTGGGCAAACACAAAAATGTCGTTCCACAACCTTGCTTCCAAATGGCTTTCCAATTTTGGGAGGTAAAAATAAGGGCCAGATCCTTTGGCTATTAACTTTTTAGCATTGTGAAAGAAATACAGTCCAAAATCGACAATTCCTGCGCTCGTGGGTTCTCCATCACAAAGAATATGTTTCTCATTCAAATGCCATCCCCGTGGACGTACCATGAGAGTAGCGGTTTTTTCCTTCAATTGATAAAACTTGCCATTGCGAGGATTCTCAAAGCTGATTGTTCCTCGAATTGCGTCCCGCAAGTTGATGTGTCCTTCTATATTGTTTGACCAACTAGGTGTATTGCTATCTTCAAAATCTGCCATGAAAACCTTTGCCCCTGAATTGAGCGCATTGATAATCATTTTTCTATCTACAGGGCCTGTTATTTCCACACGCCTATCCAACAAATCGGTGGGAAGTGGAGCTACTTTCCAATCACTTTCTCGTATGTGTTTGGTTTCTGGTAGAAAGTTCGGCAATTCTCCTGCTTCAATTCTTTCTTGTTTTTTGATTCGTAGATTTAATAATTGAAGCCTTCTGCCATTGAATTTTCGGTGCAATTCAGCTAAAAACTGCAATGCATCTTTAGTAAGAATCTCAGAATAGGATTTTTCAAAAAGTCCTGTAATGTGAATTCCTTCAACGATTGGATAGGTTGTCTCTAAGGTTGCAATCATGGTATTGAAATTTTTATTGCTTAATGGATACACCTGCAATTTAGTATATTTTTTTAATTTAGCGAAATTTTCGCTAATTAAATTTAATTCTCTTTTATAGGAATCCTTTCTAAATCGAATAAAAAACCTTATTTTGTTTCTCTAAAACAAACACTTTCTTACCTTATGCTTGGCAACAAAGAAATAGCAAATTTAATTTTTGGATTGAAAGTCAAATACTTGCGGACAGCTAATAAATTATCTTTTCAGCAATTGCATGAAAAAACAGGAATCGCACTCTCTTATATTCACGATATCGAAAAAGGAAAAAAATCTCCTCGACCCGATAAAATCTTTGCATTGGCAGAAGCTTTGGGAGTAGGATATGATGATTTAGTATCGTTAAAAGCCTATAATAAGCGCCTACGTCCAATGATTACCCTACTGCAATCGGATTTTTTAAAGATATTTCCCTTTGACGTTTTTGGTTTGGATGTGGCACAGCTGATGACTTTATTTTTTAAGACACCCGATAAGGTGAATGCTTTTGTGAGTACGATCATCAAAATGGTGAGAAGTCATCAAATGGGATTGGAGTATTTTTATAAAGCTGCCCTGCGTTCCTATCAAGATTTGCACGACAACTATTTTGAAGACATTGAAGCAGCAGTAAAAAAATTTAAAGAAACTTATTCTATTACTTCTACCCATGGTTTTTATCCCGATTTTTTGGCCTCCTTGTTACGAGATCATTATGGGGTTGAAGTCAATAAGGAAGAATTGTCTAAACATACGAAGCTAAATAGTATTCGCTCTTTTTTTAAAAAAGAGATGAAGATACTTTATATCAATAGTGACTTAAACGAAGCTCAGCAAAATTTTTTGTTAGGACGAGAGTTGGCTTTTCAATATCTTCAAATATCAGAGCGCCCTTATGAAACTCGGATATTGAAGGCTTTAAAGTATGAATTATTATTCAACAATTTTAGAGCATCTTATTTTTCGGCAGCTTTGTTGATGGATGAAATGGAACTAACAAAGGATTTGAAGGATTTTCTTCAATTGACTACTTGGCAACCTGAAAAGCTTACAGATTTACTAGAAAAATATCATGTGACTCCAGAAATGTTGTTTCAACGTTTTACTAATATACTGCCCAAACATCTAAAAATCAATGATCTCTTTTTTTTGCGTTTGAAAAGCGAATCCAATTTAAGATTGTTTCACATTACGAAGGAATTGCATCTTTCGCAACTTCATGAGCCTTATGCGAATCAAAAGGAAGAAAAATATTGTCGTAGGTGGGTGTCCATCAACATACTTAAAAAACATAGATTGTTGTCGAAACAACAAGGAAATCCACCTGTTGCTGATGCTCAAATATCTGATTATTGGCAAACACCTAATGCTTATTTATGCCTCTCAGTAGCTCAAAAAGAATATAGGGATTCAAAAGAGCGAAACAGCGTAACCGTAGGATTGATGATTAATGAGGAGTTGAGAAAATTGGTAGGTTTTTTGAATGATCCTAAGCTAATCACTCGAACTGTAAATACTACTTGCGAGCGTTGTTCAGTACCAGATTGTAGTGAACGGGCAGCTTCACCAGTAGTTATTGAAGAGTTGGAACATATAGAGGATTTATTAAAAACTTTAGAAGGTCTCTAAGATCTGATGTTATTGGTACAAAAAAAGCCTGCCATTCAGAGAATGACAGGCTTTTGTATCTATAGTCGCATATTTATTTCAATCCTAAAGCTCTCATAGTTTCCATATTAACTTGGCCAATAGGAAGACCATTGTCTTTTTGGAACTGTGTAAGTGCTTGTTTTGTTTTAGCACCCATTACATTGTCAATTGGACCTGGATCGTATCCTCTTGAACGCAATGCTTGTTGGATTGCAGAAACGGTAGCAGCATTCATGTCTGTTTCACAAACAACTTCCACCCACTCAGTAAATCCACCTTCTTTTACCAATTTACGAGTAGTAACGGTACTGTATTCAGCAGGAATTTCTACTTCGTTGGTAGTTGCAGGAGAAGCCAATACTTGTTTAGTTACATTTCTGTATTCAGCAGGAACTTCTCTTTCTTGGGTAGCAGCAGGAGTTTGAACAACTGCTTTGGTGATAGTCTTATACTCAGCAGGAATTGGATTTTCACTTGTTGTTGCAGGTGACTTCAAAACTTGTCGAGTTACAGTTTTGTATTGAGCAGGAATTTCCGTCAAACACCAAACTTTACAGTCTTCTGGATTTTGAGACAAGCAGTTAGCGTCTGCTCTACCTTTTGTCCATTTTGTAGTAGCTGGTTGAACCAAAATTTGTTCAGTTACAGTTTCATAAGTTGGAGGAACATAATCCAAACGAGAAGATGCTTCCTTTACCAATAATTCTTCGGTAACGGTTGTGAATTGAGCAGGAACAATTTCCAATACTCTATAAGCTTCTTTTACTAAGATTTGTTCTTCAGCAGTCTGGTAAACAGCAGGAACAATTTCAATTCTTGAAGATGCTTCTTTCAAAAGAACTTGTTCTGTAACAGTTTCGTACTGATCTGCAATCAGACATTTTGCATAGCATTTACCAGGTTGAGCATTGGCAGGAAGATCACCAGCAGTTTGTGCAGATGCATTGTTTCCTACGCCCATACATAGCAATGTGATGGTTAAGATAGAAATTAATTGTGTAATTTTAAACATAGTTTTCACTATTTTACTGTTAAATAATCAATAAAGCTTTTCGGCCCTTAAAGGTAGAACTTTTTGTTGAAAAAAAAGCAAAAGCCCCTGCAAAAATTAATTGCAGGGGCTTTGTTAGTTGTGAGTAGTATCACAATCTCAAATATATCTTATTGGCTTACACCTAAAGCTCTCAAAGTTTCAATGTTTAAGTTACCAACTGGTAAACCATTGTCTTTTTGGAACTGTACCAATGCTTGCTTAGTACGTGGGCCTAATACATTGTCAATTGGACCTGGATCGTATCCTCTTGAACGAAGTGCTTGTTGTACTTCTACGATTTTAGCTTGTGTAACTTTCGCTTCACAAAGAACTTCTACCCAATCAGTAAATCCACCTGGTTTAACTAATTTACGAGTAGTAACAGTGCTGTATTCAGCAGGAATTTCTACTTCATTAGTTGTTGCAGGAGAAGCCAATACTTGCTTAGTTACATTTCTGTATTCAGCAGGAACTTCTCTTTCACGAGTAGCAGCAGGAGTTTGAACAACTGCTTTAGTGATAGTTTTGTACTCAGCAGGAATTGGAGTTTCACTTGTAGTTGCAGGTGATTTCAATACTTGACGAGTTACAGTTTTGTATTGAGCAGGAATTTCGGTCAAACACCATACTTTACAATCTTCTGGATTTTGAGACAAGCAGTTAGCATCTGCTCTACCTTTTGTCCATTTTGTAGTAGCTGGTTGAACCAAAATTTGTTCAGTTACAGTTTCATAAGTTGGAGGAACATAATCCAAACGAGAAGATGCTTCTTTAACCAACAATTCTTCGGTAACAGTTGTGAATTGAGCAGGAACAATTTCCAATACTCTGTAAGCTTCTTTTACTAAGATTTGTTCTTCGGCAGTCTGGTAAACAGCAGGAACAATTTCAATTCTGGAAGATGATTCTTTCAAAAGAACTTGTTCTGTAACGGTTTCATACTGGTCTGGAATCAAACACTTAGCATAACATTTGCCAGGCTGAGCATTAGAAGGCAAATCGCCTGCTACTTGTGCAGTCGCAAAATTTGTAAGCAGCAAACAGACTGCCATACAAGAAAATACTGAGAGTAACTGTTTGAGATTTCTCATAATCTGAAAAAAATTTAAGTTGTTAAACATATAATAGCTAAAAGAATTAAACCTAATTATGTCAAATGTTCGTGGATAATATTAACACTTTTTATGTGCTATTGTTTATTTGAAATATTAAGTGCAAAAATAAATAAATGAAATATAAAAAAAGAATTATTTGCCTTTATACTTTAGACCTTGCTTAAATAGAAGAAGGTCTCTATAACCATTAGCATAAAATATCATGCCATTGTCAGTTTTAGTAAAAGCTTACCAAAACTATTAGACTGTGATTGTAATAGTTTTGTCACACTTTTGAGTGTGTTTTTTTTAATTTATTATCTCTGCAGTAATTTTATGGGTGGGTAAATTAACAAATAACAGATGCTTTATTATTTGTATTGCAGTGTTTTACTTTTATTTAATGAAGGTTTTGTAATAAAAAAGCTACTTTGCTTATTACAAAGTAGCTTTTTACATTATTATCGGATTTTCAATTAATATTTTTTTTCTTTTGTCCTGTTTTGTCCTTTTTTATCCTTCCATGCTTTTTGAAGTGGGGAAATGTATAATTGATTAAACATTCCCCAATCGTGTCTTAAATAATAATCTTCTCCAAAAAAGTGAAGTAATTTATCCATTACAACAGGATTTTGAAATCCTTTTATTGGTTGGGGATTACTTGCTTGTTCATCTAAAAACACAACAGAAGGATAACTCAACTGCCCTCTCGTCAAATAGAGACTAAACATATTGTAACCTCTTTCTACCTGAGCTTGATAATTGAATTTGCGCCCTTTGAAATCAATCGTTTCGCGTGATTCTGCATCAAATTTTACTGGGTAAAAGTTTTCATTGACATATTGAGCAATTTGAGGGTGCATGAAGGTTGCTTTTTCCATTCGTTCGCACCAGATACACCATTCTGTATAAAGGTCAACCATGATTTTTTTGGGTTTAACCTTTTGAAGCTCCATAGCTTCTTGCCAAGACAGCCAGTTGATGACTTCTGGTTTTTCCGTAATTTTATTCACATAATGCTTATAAATGGCATTTTGATTGATGTCGGGAACAGAATTTTCAGCAACAACTGTATTTTTTACTTCAACATTACTCTTTGTAATTCCATCATTATCAACAAAAGTAAAGGAATTACATAATAAAAAAACCATTAGGAGTAGAAACATTCTTTTCATACAACAACAACGTTCTACGACTTGTAGTAAAACAAATCGATATGGAGGCAAATAACAATAATAAAATAGAAAGTAAACTTAACGGTTGCAAGATAGTTATTTTTTAATGTTTTCTTAAATAGAATTTCAGATAATTTTTTAAAAAAAATACAGTATGAAAAAAAAAATTGTAGTTGCCATCACAGGGGCTAGCGGTTCTATATATGCAAAAGTATTGTTGGATAAACTTTTGATGTATGGAAATCAAATAGAAAGGGTAGGGATGGTGATGTCTTCAAATGCAAAAAGCGTTTGGCAGTATGAATTAAATAATTCAAAGTTTGATCAATACCCTTTTGACCAGTATGACAAAAATAATTTTTATGTACCCTTCGCTTCTGGCTCTGCAAAATATGAAGTGATGATTATATGCCCTTGTTCGATGGGAACAATGAGTAGAATTGCTCATGGCATTTCGAATGATCTTATAACTAGGGCCGCAGATGTGATATTGAAGGAAAGACGAAAATTAATTTTAGTAGTCAGGGACACACCCTATAGTTTGATTCACATCAATAATATGAAAACTATTACGGAGGCAGGAGGAATTATTTGTCCCGCTAGTCCTTCGTTTTACAGCAAACCTGCTTCATTTGAAGATTTAGCAGCGACGGTAGTTGATAGAGTATTGGATTTAGCTGGATTCCAAAATTTGGATGCCTATAGATGGAAAGAAAATGAGGAAGATATAAAATAAAAAAGGCGAGTATCCCACAACGCACCGCTCAACTAAACCCTCCTTGCTGCGATCAAGCCCTGGGGAATTAAGTAAAGGAGCTGGTCTCGTGAGACTCGCCGGCTGCAAAGATAATACTATTTTATTACTCCGCAATATTTTTTCGTCTAAATGATTTTTTTTTCTGATTTATTTGGATGCTGTATCAAAAGACTGGTTAAACAAACTCCAGTCCATTTTTTTGTAATAGTTTTCACCAAAGTATTGGAGCAGTCTTTCCATCACTGTTATGCTTTGAAATCCTTTGATGGGTTGTGGGTTGTTGACTGTTTCATCTAAGAATACTATAGAAGGGAAGGTCAGTTTACCTCTGGTCAAATAAATGCTAAATAGATTGTAGCCTCTATTTCCATCCTGAATATAACCAAATTTTTGTCCTTTGAAAGATACTATTTCACGAGTTTCAGCATTGAATTTCACTGCATAGAAGTTGTCATTGATGTATTGTACAATTGCAGGATCCTGAAAAGTAGATTTGTCCATTTTTACACACCATGTACACCAATCAGTGTATAATTCTACCATGATTTTTCGTGGAGACACAGCATTTTTCTTCATTGCTTCATCCCATGTTAGCCAATTGATTGAGGCATCATTTTTGGGTGTTGAAGAAATGGTATCGTTGTGATTTGAGAAAGACTCTAAAATGCGTCTTTTAGATTTATTATCTTTTTCATTAATCATATCGAATATCGAAGCAGATTTTGTTTTGGTGTTGTCCATTTTTGCATGCCTTTGTTTATTCATGTAATTATTACTAACCAACTGAAATGAAGGCTGTTTCTTTACTACTTCTTTTTGATTGACCAATGCTATTTCAGCTTCCTCTTCCATAACATCCACCTCTCCTATTACATTATTCTGAATACCACCAATAGTAGGAGAGATTGTAGAGGGCTGTATTTCGATAGAAGATGGACTTATCGAAGGCTGAATAGAATTTGTAATGACTTGCTCAGGTTTCGTCTCTTTTTGTTGAGTATCAGGCACTATACTTGTTGGATTAAATTCGTAATTAATAGGCTTTATGGAGGAAATATTGTTTTCTGAAGGCTTCTCTATTTCCTCTTCAATCACTGGACTAATAACATTATCCTCACTTGGGGCAATTGTACTTATTTCAGATGGTCCAATACTTGAAGAAGGTGCGATGACATTGCTTTTATCTTTTTGTTTTGTGTTTCCATCATTTTTATTGATAGTAAATGACATACACATAAAACAGCATAGAATAGCTAGTATAAAAACCAAAATACTTTTTGAAACAGGACGAGCTTCTTTGGGGCCTAATATATTAATTTGCATGGGCTTGTTTTTTTTGGGCATTAATAAAAAATGTTAGAAAACCTCTAAACCTCAAGGGTATTTCTGCTTGATAGATGCTATTTAACAAGCAATTGTGAAAAAATCCTCTTGTAAAATTTATAGACTCTTTCCAGTTAGGTTTCCTAAGATGTGGGAAAGTGAAACCTATTAGGTAAAGCCAATAATTATTTTGTTGTAATTTTACCCTCGAACAAACAAAAATTTATGCAGCAGAATATGGAACTTCAAAAAAATGAAGATGCTTTGAAATTAGCTACATCTAATGTTCGAAGACATTTAGTGAATATTTACAAAGGAGGAGGTTACAATAGAATAGACAAACTTCATGCCAAAGGGAAGCTCACTGCAAGAGAAAGAATAAATCTTCTTTTGGATCAGGATACACCTTTTTTTGAAGTAGGTGCATTTGCAGGTTTTGGAATGTATGAGGAACATGGAGGGTGCCCCGCAGGTGGTGTGATTGTAATAATTGGTTATGTAAGTGGTCGGCAATGTGTTATAGTTGCAAATGATTCTACGGTTAAATCGGGTGCTTGGTTTCCAATTACTGCAAAAAAAAATCTGAGAGCGCAAGAAATTTCTATAGAAAACCGACTGCCAATCATTTATCTAGTCGATAGTGCAGGCGTATTTTTACCCATGCAAGATGAAATATTCCCTGATAAAGAACACTTTGGACGGATGTTTCGCAACAATTCTATCATGTCGGCCATGGGAATTCCTCAAATTGCAGCAATCATGGGAAGCTGTGTGGCAGGAGGAGCTTACCTACCTATTTTGTCCGACGAAGCCTATATTGTAGAAGGAACAGGATCCGTGTTTTTGGCAGGTCCTTATTTGGTCAAAGCTGCAATTGGTGAAGATGTAGATTCTGAAACTTTGGGAGGTGCTACGACTCACAGCGAAATTTCGGGTGTTACCGACTACAAAATGCCCGATGAAAAATCTTGCATTGAAGCCATTCGCAAAAGTATGGGGCGTTTGGGAGAATTTGAAAAAGCAGGCTTCAATCGAATAGAAGCAAAAGCTCCCAAATTTGACGTAAAGAAAATTTACAGTGTGTACCCCGAAGGAGGTAAAAAGCCCTATGATATGCTGCATCTTATAGAGCACATTATAGATGAAGATTCTATACAAGAATACAAGCCAGGATATGGCAAAACCATCATCTGCGCTTATGCTCGTATTGATGGATGGGCTGTCGGAATTGTAGCGAATCAGCGAAAGGTAGTAAAATCCAAAAAAGGCGAAATGCAGTTTGGAGGAGTCATTTACTCCGATTCTGCCGATAAGTCTGCTCGATTCATTATGAACTGCAATCAAAAACGCATTCCCCTCGTTTTCCTTCAAGACGTATCGGGTTTCATGGTAGGAAGTCGCTCCGAGCAAGGAGGAATCATCAAAGATGGGGCAAAAATGGTCAGTGCGATGAGTAACTCTGTTGTCCCAAAATTCACCGTCATTGTAGGAAACTCTTATGGAGCAGGAAACTATGCCATGTGCGGCAAGGCTTACGACCCTCGTTTGATAGTCAGTTGGCCTTCTGCAAAATTGGCGGTCATGGGAGGAGCTCAAGCTGCTAAAACCTTGGTACAAATACAAGTAGCAAGCCGCAAAAAGAGAGGAGAAGCAGTGGACAAAGAAGCCGAAGATGCCCTATTGAAGAAAATCACCGAACGCTACGAACACCAAACAACACCTTATTATGCCGCCGCTCGACTCTGGGTGGATTCCATCATTGATCCTGTGAACACTCGAAATGTTATTTCGATGGGGATTGAAGCAGCGAATCATGCTCCAATTACGAAAGAATACAATGTAGGAGTCATTCAAACATAATTTGACCTTCCTGCGTTATATCTTTTTACATTTGATACGAAAAAAAAAATACTTTTCACCATGTTCAAACAAGCCCATAACTGCAATGCCTTATTGGCATTTGCGCTGTTCATTGTATTTGGTCTGACAATTCAAGCACAAGACCACACCTACACCATTACCTCCAATGCCTTCGACACCAAAGTATTAATCGCTCAACAGGAAGATGGCAAATGGATGTTGAGCCAAGACAAAGCCATCCTTCAAAAGGCCATTGAAGAAGAATATTACGATGGCACAAAACTCAACGAAATAGAACTCATCGAAAGGGATGGCACCTTTTACCTTTCGGCTGATGGAAAAGTAGAAAACGGCAATGCCAAAATCGTTCGTTTGAGTTTGAAAAAAAACGCTGATTCTGCCACCGAATTGTACCTAACTACCCAATCCAAATTGGAATCCTGCTATGCAGTCAGATGCGATGTGCAAGACTTTGCCAACCGAACCTGTATCTGCAATGAACCCACCGAATTTGGAATGTCGAGCTATCAGGCTCAAGACGGTTTTTTCTTGACCAAAAAAGGCATAGGCGGTTTGATCACTGCCAAGCGACTGGGAGAATCACCTCAAAAACTGCCGCCTTCAGGTACTTTGATTCCTATTCAAACGATAATAGGGAAAATGGACGGTTTGGTTTTGACATTCGACCAAAAGCGTTTGCACAAAGCGATTGAAGAAGAATTGGTCACTCCAACTCAAATCACCGAGAGTTTCATTGTGAAAGCAAATGAAGGCAAACATTTTTTGTTGGCAAAAGGAACAGAAGGAAACTATGTCAATTATGTTCGAATGAATCTCCGTCTCAACGGCGAAGGGGAATTCTACATCACCCCTTCTTCTACGCTCGAAATCTGTCGAACCAATTGTGGGGATGTGGGTAGCTTTACGATGGGAGGAGAATGTGAATGTCTAACTACCAATGACGAAGCCAAAGATTTTCGTGTTACTTCCAAATCCAATTTTGTGAATACTTCGGCGGGAATAGGCTCTTTGTTTGCCGAACAAAAATAATTTACTTTATAGAGAAAAGAGGTAAGAAGCAAGAAGAGGGTTTTATTTCTTGCTTCTCACCTCCTAACTCTTGCTTCAATAAAATAAAACCAATGCTCATTCGTATTGTCAAAATGGAATTTCAGGAAGCCTTGATTCCCCACTTCAAAGAATTATTTGCAGAAGTCAGCCCCAAAATTCGACAATTTGAAGGCTGCAATCACTTAGAATTGTGGCAAGACCAAAACAATCCTGCTATTGTTTTTACCCACAGTCATTGGCAATCTCCCGAAGATTTGGAAAACTACCGTCAATCCGATTTTTTTGCGGATACTTGGTCTAAGACCAAAAAACTGTTTGGTGGAAAGCCAAAAGCATGGTCGGTGGAAAAGATTGGGTAAGAAAGAAGAAGTTTTTTAATCCCGAGGTTTCAAGACAGGTTCTGAATTTGCAGGAGTTGCTGTTATTCTTTTAAATACATCACCTTCTCTGTCACCAACTCATTTCCTATCTGCAATTGACAAAAATAGGTGCCGAAAGGAACCGCTATACCTTGTGCATCTTTTCCGTTCCACTTCAATTGGTGCAAACCTGCCACTTGTTCTTCTTGCTGCAATAAATCAGCAACCAAAACTCCTATACCATTGTAAATTTTTGCCGAAACTTTGGAGGTTTGAGGCAGTTGGTATTGAAGGGTGAGAGACTGTGAAAAAGGGTTGGGAAAAGTGGTTATATGCATATTTTTCCTCAAAGTTGTTGGAATATCTACCGTATTTGTCAAAGATTCTACTTCATCAATAACAAGCTCCAAGTGACCCGTGCTTGGGCAAGGATAGGCATTTTGGGGGCGTGTCCAATAAATAGCAAAATTGATTTCTTGTGTTTCCCCTACATTCCAATCTACAGGCCCCGAACTCATCACAAATCTTCTATCAGAAGGAACACTGTTGACCAAACATTCAGACCATTCTGAAGGATTCGAGGGGTCACCATCATATACAAATCTCGTCACCTCACTTCCGCCATAGCCATTTCCTCCTTTGGTCAAAGGAGTGCCATCATTCCAAAGCCCTTGCAGGTATCGGTAAAAGCCTATAGTTTCGGTGGGATAACCTGTCACCCCCTCATTCAATTCCATGTAAAGCAGAGAGGTCATACCCAAATCTTCTCCTGCATTGTTCACCAAACCATTCAACAAACGAACACCAACAAGCGGTGGGGTATCTCCATAGTCATTATCAAAAGAATCTGCATTGTAGAAAAATCCTGTGTTCAATTCGGGCATACTTCCGAGATAATCGTCGTCAAATTGTCCCAAATCTGAATCTACATACAAACCAACATACGCATCTCGAAGCGAGTTTTGGGCAGCACGAATCTTGTATTTGTAGAAGGTAGTATTGTCCAAGGCCTCTGTTGTACTCGCATAAGAGTAAGCCAAACAACTTACTTCTACTCCCAAGGCTTCTCCGCCAGAGACTTCGTGTTCGTTGCCGATATCGTTCATGATCCACCAAGTCATTTCTGTAGGATAAACATCTGAAAGATTGCTATCCAATACAGGGTAGTCTCCTTTAGTTGGGTCGTAAACCTTGTCTCCATCTGCATCCCAAAAGGGAGCCAAATCTTTGTCGGAAGGTAAATCAAATAAATCAAAATGAGGATTGTTTCGGGCAGGCCATTCTAAAAGAGAAGTTGGAATAGAGGAAGTGGGCAAAGTGCCACCAGCATCCGCTAAATCCGTCCTAAATTTGTCAATGTCAATGGATTTAACGTTGAATAATCGGTCATATTCATTGCAGACATCTACATTCAGCCCTCCCACTTCCTGCGTTTCATCAATAGGCCCTGCCCAAAAATCACTCCCTTCAATACTGTATGTGCCAGCCGCCAATTTCAAATTTCCACCCAAATCTTTCGCCCCTATCCACAAGCTTATTGTGTACATAGAGTGTTTTCCTGAACCTTTGGGGATTTCATAGCCTAAATCAAAAGAAACGGGGTCAAAGTACAATGCCCCTGAATTGAAAATCCTTGCATTGACATTGTTAGAACGCATTTCAGTATTGGATGAAGGGGAATCGCAGTCAGAAGTTTGGGCTACCAATGCGAAGGTAAAACTGCCTAAAAGAAGGCTTGCACAAGTCCATAGAATTGTTGGAACAAAAAGTTTGAAAGTATTCATTGAGGTCTATACAGTTTTGTATGATGTTGTTATTTATGTATTTCAATCACGAATATACACAATTTTATGAACAAACAACTCATTTCCTATCTGCAATTGACAAAAGTACGTTCCAAATGGAACAGCTAAACCTTGTGTATTTTTTCCGTTCCACTTCAGATTGAAGTGGTTCAAAAAAACAGGACATATTTTTAAGATAGTAAGAAATTTTAGGACAAAATGAAATCAAAAGCTACTTTTTGGATGTACTTTTTATCAGGGATTTCCCTTATACTTCTTGTTGGTTCTCCCAATGTTTATATTGGTAGTGCATTTTATTTTTTAAAATACCCAATAATTATTGTTGGCAGTATTCTTCTTTGGAAAAAATGGAATGATATAAATGTTCCCAATAAGTTAAAACATAGCTTATTACTTTGCGTATTGCTTTTGGGGGTTTATTCTGTTTCGTTTTATATGTCTAAACAAAGACCTACCTTTTCTACAAAAAGAAGTCAAACAGAAGAAATTGAAGTCCTCACCTACAATTTACTTTTCACCAATTCGACTCCTCAATCTTCGCTGCAATTGCTTCAAAAACACCCTGTTGACATTCTCGCCCTTCAAGAGATTACTCCAAAATGGGAACATCTCTTGAAGGCTAATACCTTTCTGCAAAAGACCTATCCTTACCAAAAAATGTATCCCGACAAGCGAACACATGGCTATGGCATTTTCTCTAAATATCCCATCAAAAATGTGGAATACCTCAACAACGATGCAAACAGACCGATTGCTCAATGCTTTGAAATCGTGCATCCAACAAAAGGCAGTCTATACACCTGCAATGCCCATACTGCTTCCCCTGCCATTGCCTTTCACTCACCAGAATCTTTTCCGATTGCGTACTACAAAGTCGAAAGGATGCGAGCAAAACAGTGGCGGCAAATCACCGACCACATTGACCAAAAAGCAGCAAACATTCCAAACCGCATGATTTTGGGTGACCTCAATACTCCCGATTTTGAGCCATTGTGTTATCTGCAAATGCAGCAAGAGTATGTGGATGTTTTTGCAGAAGTAGGCAGTGGTTTTGGCTTCACTTTTCCAAGGGGACGACTCCCCTACCCTGCTTTTCGATTGGATTATATTTTGACACAGGGTTTATTGCAGCCCATTGAAGCAGAGGTGTTGGAGAAAACGGGTTCTGACCATTTTGGGGTGAAGGCGGTATTGAGGTTTTAGGTGCGAGGAGTCAGGGTTTAACAGGTGGATTTATAGAGATTAATATTCGGTACTTTACCTTCAAAACCAGTCCAATACTCCCATTTGTTTCTTGCTTGTATTCTGAAATATCCAAAGTCAAATCAGCTTTTTCTCCAACGTCAATCATCAATCTTTCAGAATCTAAATCATAGTTTTCTCCTTCAATATTCACGCTGAATACATCACTTCCAATAATAACCGTTCTATCACTTTGATTTTCAAAAAACACCTTCACTAAATCTTCAGATTCCTTTTCAAGTCTCACCTCAATTCCCTCTACTTCAATATTTTCTCCAAAATCCAACCAAATAATTTCTTCATCTATTTGCAGCAAGCGTTTCACCAAAATATCCATATTGGTGTATGGATTCAGTTCATAAATTGGCTTTTCACTCTTTATTTGATACCTCAGCCAAGCTGCATTTTCAAAAGCTTTTTTGGTATTTTTTGCAATGAGTGGATAAATATTCATTGTAGCCCCTTTGGTATATTCGGGCAAATAATTGAGGGTTCGCAAATAACCAATCACACACTTTCTACTATAACAATCATTTGGATGTAAGCCCGTTCCACACTTCAAGGTTTTTTTGTTTTCTTTACACTCTGATTTTAAGAACTCTGTTTTGTTCGCTTCAAAGTGCAGCAAAATCCAGTTCTCAAACGAAATACTGGACAAAGCAATATTCACCTTTTTTCCTTCAATAATTGCCTTTGCCAAGTCAAAGGCTTCTTTGTGTTTGGGGTGTCCATCTTGGTCAAAAACCGCCCATACTTCATCATAAATTCCATCCTCCAAACCCTTTTGTGCTTCTCGAACATACCTTACAGGAACAGCTTTGTACTTTGCTTCAATTTTGGGAACGTCAATTAAAGTATTCGTTTTGGTGGTTCGTAATTTCCGTTTCTTGCGTTTGCTCTTGTGTTCCGAAACAGGTTTTTCCGAAGTGTTTGTATCTTCTTTGTCCAAAGGTGGTTTAGGACTGATTTCGATGTAAAAGTCAATTGGTTTTGAAGTGTCCGACTGAATTGCTTCTCGAATTCCTCGAAAATAATTGGGCTCTGTATTCGTTCCTTCACAGACAATCAGAATATTGTATTTCGTAGCTTTACTTTTCCGTGCCATCCTGAAAAATAAATTCAAGTTCTTTAATCTGTGGAATCCCTCCAAATTTCCCTGCCATATACCACTTGTCAAAAGGAGTATCTTCTCTCGCATCTTCAAAGTCCTGTGCAGAAAACAAATCTGTCTCTCCAAAATCGTTCTTTTCTGTAAACCATATTTGGTCTTTGCGGAACAGGTCTTTGTCCAAAAAAGTAGTTTCGTGTGTGGTGAATATCAATTGAGCGTTCTTGGGATTGGAAACAGGGTGTTGAAACAGCAAAACCAAAAATTTGGCGAGTTTGGGATGTAAACTTGTATCTATTTCATCTACAAACAAAATACTTCCCTTTTCTAAGGTCTGTAGTATTTTTCCGCCTAAAGCAAAGAGGACGTTTGTACCTTTTGATTCTTCTTCAAAAGGTAAAAAAGTTGTTTTTTTATTATTTTTAGAAGTAGATTTATTATGAACTACATGCTTACCATAGATTAAATATCCGCTATCCTTCATAATTTTTATTGGTCTTCCAAGCTTCTCGACTAAACGTACAAATGCTTTGGGTATTTCTTTTTCCTTTAAACTAATATTTTCAATTTTTGTATCTGCTACCTTAATTAACTTACTCATTCTCATTTGTTGCTCAATGTTTTTGTTTACCCAATTTGCTACATCATTTTTTAAGATTTCTGTATATGAATCTTCCAAAATAAATATACCATCACTAAAATACAAATACACCTCACTCAACAATTCATCAGGTTCATCCACTCCAAACTTCGACAGAACCAATTGATTGCGAAACAAAGACAATTCTTTATTCTTCAAATCTTGACCCAATTTTGCAATATGAATTCGCCCTTCCGATTTCACTTCAATAGGGCGTTTGAATAAATTCCGTTTTTGCCCTTTGGGATAAAAATTCAATTCTTCGTGCAGAACTTCCTCTCCATTAAATTGCACCTCGTAGCGAAATTTGTGGTTTTTGGGCCCAATAAAAGTCAAGGCAAAAGAGGTGGGTGCATTACTTGTCGTTTCATCAAATAAAAAGGGAGCGTAGAAAGGAATCTTTTTGTCGACCGATAATTTGGTCAATACAAAAGAACGCAATACGTCAAACGCTTTAATTAGATTCGATTTACCCGAAGCATTTGCACCATAAACTACCGCAGCCTTCAACAAGCGCACCGAATCCCCATTAAAGAAAGTTTGTTCAAAAACATTGTCGGGTTTGCTTTTGGAAGATTCTGCTACCAACGAAAAAATTTGTTTTTCTTTGATAGAACGAAAATTTTCTATTTCAAATTCAAGTAGCATTGGAGTAAATTATTTTGTTTTTTGTAGAAAGTCTACAAAATAGCCGCATATTTTCTCAAAAATAACTAAAATCCATTTAAAAACCAAGCCGCTTCACTCCTGACATCCCTTCCACAAAATAAAATCCTAAATTTGCATTTTATTTATTGAAGTAATCATAACTTTTTAATATACCAATAATCGTCTAATACATGAATCAGCGATTTATTTTCATTTTTTTCCTATTCCTTCTCTTTTTTACAAGCAAAGTGAACGCCCAAAACTTGGTCATCAACCCCAGTTTTGAGAACATTGCGGCTTGTCCAAATACCTCAGGTCAAATAGAAAACGCTCTTTCTTGGACGGGCGCAACAACTGTAAGAGGTGATTATTTTCATGAATGTGACTTGACCAATACCGTCGGGATTCCCGCCAATAGTGTTGGGTTTCAGTCTGCCCGAACAGGTTCGGCGTATGCAGGAATACAGGTATATTCGACAACTAATATTGTGGACTACCGAGAATATCTTCAGACAGAATTGATTACTCCTTTGATTGCAGACTCTGTTTATCAAGTGAGTATGCATGTAAGTCCTGCCGACAATTTGGACGACTGTTTTACGGATGCAATTGGCTTTTATTTTTCGGATATGCTGCTCAACGAAAACCAACAAACGGTTTTGAATGTGACTCCTACTGTTCAAAATATGGCAGGAAATTTCTTGACAGACAAGGGCAATTGGTTGTTGGTCACAGGTACTTTCACTGCAATGGGTGGTGAAAGTCATTTGATTATCGGTAATTTTTTGTCGGATGCTCAGACAGATGAGTTTGCCCCTTGCGGCAATGATGCTGCGGCATACTATTATATTGAAGATGTGTCGGTACAGTTAATACCCGAATTGAGTATTATAGGCGATGACTTTATTTGCAGTGGAGAAACCACAGTTTTGCAGGCGGTTAATGGAGATAGTTTTGAATGGACCATTGAAGGAGAACCCAGTACGGTTCTTTCTACAGATGCTTTTTTGAGTGTTAGCCCCAATCAAACAACGATTTACCAAGTATCAGATGGTACAAATACTGCTACTTTCACCCTCACTGTTCAGCAAAAACCCACTGTCAACTTAACAGACGAAACCTTTGTTTGTGATGGTGAAACCGTGATTTTGGATGCTACACCTACCAATACCAATGAACCTGTGACGTTTTCTTGGGTAGATGGTTCTACTAATGCTACTTTTGAAGCTCAAGGTGAAGGGATTTATTGGGTGGACTTGATGGTGAATGGCTGTACTTTTAGAGATAGTATAGAATTGTTTCAAGTTTTTGATTTTGAGATTGATTTTGGTGAGGATAAAGTTCTTTGTGAAGACGGAAGTACCATTTTACGACCTTTTATGACAGAACCCTTCATTCCCAACTTGACCTACCTTTGGCAAGATGGAAGCACCAATTCAGAATTAACGGTTTTGGAAGCAGGAAATTATAGTGTAACTGTTTCCAATGAATGTTTCACGAAGACGGATGAAGTGACGGTGACAAGCGAGCTTTGTGGCTGTACCGTGTCTTTTCCGAGTGCTTTTTCTCCAAATGGAGATGGGATGAATGACACTTTTCGACCTGCAAGCAATTGCCAGTTGAGCAACTATAATCTATCTATTTATACCCGTTATGGAAATGAAGTCTTTAGTAGCACAGACCAAACTATTGGGTGGGATGGAGTGATAGATTTTGAAGTGGCAGACATGAAGGTCTATGTGTGGGTAGCGACTTACCAAACTCCCTTTAGACCAAGTGAAGCGCCGCAAAAAGTTGTTCAGAAAGGGAATGTGTTTTTATTAAGGTAACTCGATTCTGTACATTTGGTCAAATCGTTTACCTCACTTAATCACCTTCTGTTCATCCGAATGAACAAACAAAATACTTCCCAATTCGCCATATCCTTCAAACATATCTACCCCTTCTCTATCGAGTGTTTCGCTATGAAAACCGATAATGGTCAGCGCAGCATCCGCCGAATGTTCGTTGATGATTTCTTTGATGGCTCGGTAGCCTTTTTGGGCAATGATTTCGATGTTAGAAGCCGCAATAGGCAGTCGCCCCTCTTCAATGACTCTTTTCAAATTCGCTTTTTCTATTTCTATTTGTTCAGGGGGATAAACTGCAAAAATATTGATGACTGAATTTTTCCATTGAGGGTGATTTGAGATAATGTAGCCCAAGAGAATCATCAAGTTGCTATTTTCGTAGTCATTGGGCTTTATCCAAATATGGATGGAATTGTGGTGTCCAAAGCCCCGTTCAGAACTGCCCAAAACGCATATATCAAAATTACCAGACTTGACCAGTTTATAATTGTCTATGATACCTTCCAAGTTTTCGGGATGCCGCTTCGCAAACTCAAACATAATCATGTTGTTGTCTTTGCCCGATACGCCTGGTAATTGTATGACTTGCGCAATAGCAGACGTATAAGAAGGGCTGATAAGGGTTTCGAGATAGACATTGCTTTTGGCTGCAATCGCCAGTAATCTCTCCATGGTTTTTTGAGCTTCCTCCACCGTTTCTTCTTTATAAAATCCATCTATGAGGTGAATATAAGTACCAAATCCATAACGGTGTGACATCCATCGAAGCATGTCAAAAGCATGAAACCGATTGAAGGAATCGCTAGATACACACACAACCGAAGGTCGCCACTCCACTTCCCCTTTTTTAGCCTTCTGCAAAAAGACCTGTATTTGACGACTAATTTGAAACACCACACCCTGAAAAATAGCCGCCATTCCCCTTTGTTTCTTCCCTTGCTCCGAATTAGAAATAAACAAGTACAAGCCTATCATAATTCCAACAGAAAGAAAAGCATAGGTTGGATTCATATTGAACATCAACCAGACACACATCAAAAAACCCAAGAGGGAAATATACCATCTCGACCTAAAAGTAGGGCGATAGGAAGGGTCTGCCGAAAAATGTTGGAGAAAAGAAATAAGACACAGCGAACCATATGTGACCATAAAAAACATCGAAATGATTTCTGCTACAAAGTTTACATCTCCAATCGCTATGATGCCAAAAGCAATCACAATCGTAATCAATGCAGCATTGAAAGGCTCGTTGTTTTTACCTTTTCCTTTAGCAATAAAAAAGTTGAATTTTCTAAAAGGCATCACTTTATCCGCCCCAATAGCCTGCAAAGTTCTTGGAGCTACCATGATAGAACCCAAAGCGGAAGACACTGTTGCACATGCCAAACCGATGGGAATGATAGGATACCAAATCGCAATTTCACCCATGATGAGTTGATTGTTTACCAAGTCGGCAGCGCTTGCAGAAGAAGCCAATTTGTACGCAATGAACACATACACAATCATGCCTGTAATTGTTGCCGCCAAAGTCCCCATCGGAATGGATTTACTCGGATCTCTCAGGTCTCCCGACAAGCCTACACCTGCGGTCATACCTGTAAAAGCAGGGAAAACAATGGCAAATACTGCAAAAAAACTCACATCATTGTCGAAGCTTTTGGTCAAAATATTGCCCTCATACGTGGCTGCAAAACCAGTATCCCCCAAGAAAAACATAATGAGTGAGGCAAACAAAATCGCCACTACAATATACAAGGCTTTCACACCCAAATCTGCCCCTTTGGTGAGAATGAGAATGGACAATAAAATCATGGCAGGAATACTGACCACTTGTTTTTTAAGCAATCCACTACTATCCAGTAAGTAAGGGTAGTCTTGCAACCACACATACCTTTGATCTACCCACTGCAATACAGGCTCGAAGGCTTCAGCAAATGCTATAACATAAAATGCGACACTGATGGCTTGCGATAAGAATAAAGCAATGCCGATTGCTGACCCGATATTTAAGCCAAAAGAGCGAGAAATGATGTAGTATTCGCCTCCACCTTCTACTTTTTGGTTAGTTGCTATTTCTGCTATTGCCATTGCAGTAGGTATCGTCACCATATGTCCGACTATAACAATCAAAACGGTGCCTACGAATCCCACACTACCCACCGCATAGCCAAATCTCAAAAAGAGAATTGCGCCGAGGATAGTAGAAATAGCGGTAAAAAACACTGGAGCTGTACCAAATCCAACTTTATTCTGCATTCCTTTTATTTTTCTTTTGTTGTTTTGACTATCGCTTTCTTGGGAACAGAATTGTTATTTGATTTCCAATTAAACTCAGAATACATAACACCTGCTTGATACAAAGTCAGTGCATTTTTCATATAATCCGTCATAGTTCTGGGAATCTCCTTCAATGAAACCCACTCAAAACCTTTATGCAGTTTAGGTTCTAAATTTTTAATTTTTCCTTCCCACCAATCGGTCTCAAAAAAAAGAGTAATAACGGGCTGACCTTTTTTGAGACGGTGAACCACATGTACCAATTTGACTTTATCTCTATTAATACGAATATCTGCTTCTTCTTTCGTTTCTCTTATCAACGCTTTAATGGTGGACTCTGTTGGCTTAACTCGCCCACCGATAAGGCTGAAGCCGCCACCTTCAATTTTCGATTTTTCGAGAATCAATATTTTGGATTTCTTCCTCAATATCAATCGCACCTTAATAATTTGCTCCATATTTGTTTTAACAAGTTTATTTAAATCAAATTTTATAAAAAAAAGCAATTTAGGGTATATTTTTGAAAAACGACTATTTTTTTACAGTGACTTTCTTTTTGCCTTTCGTCCAAACATCAGAAAATGGATATACGACATTTTTATTGAAATTTGCAACTAATTTTTCATGAATGTTTGTATCTTGTCTATTAGCGATAAAGAAGGCTTCGTTTTTTAAACTTTTTGGTTTGAGTAGCCGTTTTTATCATTGTTCAATCAAACTTTTTTAACAACCCAAAAAAAAACAATACAACTATGGGCTTAATTTCATTTGTAAAAAACGCTGGAGCTAAACTATTTGGCCGCAAAAAAAATGTAGAAGAACCTAAGGAAGCTGCTCCCCAAAAAACAGCGGAAGAACTTCAGGCAGAACAAAATGCTCAAAAAGCAGTAGAGTTGGAAAACTTTGTACGAGGTTTGGGTCTGGAAGTAAGCGACCTCTACATTGAAGTAGATGAAGATACAGCTACGGTTCACGGCAGCACTGGCACTCAGGCAGAAAGAGAAAAAATAATTTTGGCAATCGGAAACGTTACAGGAATCGCAAGCGTGGACGACCGAATGACAGTAGATGTAGGAGAAGAAGCAGAAACTACTAGCAAAGAAATTCCTGCTCAGTATCACACTGTTGTAAAAGGAGATACACTTAGCAAAATCGCTAAACACTATTACGGAAATGCTATGAAATACCCTCAAATTTTTGAGGCGAATAAACCAATGTTGACAGATCCGAACTTGATTTATCCAGGTCAAGTGCTTCGTATTCCAACTTTGGATGCTTAATAAAAACTCAAAGCACAAACAAAAAAGCCCATCGTCTTGAATGACAATGGGCTTTTTTGTTTTAGTTGAAGTTACAAACTCAATACCTAATCTCCTCCACTCCTATCCCACTTGCGTTTTTTTGATACAAATTAAAATCTCCAATCAGCACATGTCCGTCAAAGTTGAAGTCTGAAGAAAGGTATTCGTTCAATTGTGAAATTTGCGCTCCAAAAGCATTGAAGTCCGACAAAGTCATCACTCCATCCCCATTCACATCTCCCAAAAGCATTGCAAAACCCAACCCTCCCACATTTATCAACTGATTTGTTCCTTCCACTTGATTCTCCGCCTCCGTAAAATCATAAGGAACGATATTGGGCAATACTACAGAATTACTGCTCATAATATCAAGGTGATTTCGATGGCGGACTACTAAATAATAGCTTTCACCTTGCTGCAAATTGCAGAGTGCCAAATCCTCTGCAGGATTGTTGGGAGAGACGACCTTTCCATTGGAAAGTAATATCCCCGCCGCCCTATCTATCACTTCAAATTTGTTGGTTGTATTTCGGGCTTCTACCAGCACCCAATCTACGGTATTTGCAGGCAATAGACTCGTATTAACACTTTCACTACCATTGTAATTCCAAGGAATCGCATTGTAGGGCTGCTGCTCAGGCAAGAGGTTTTTGTTGAACAAGTTTGTAGCAATACTATTCTCGGCAAACATAGCCTCCAAAAAGACTTTTACTTTCACCCGAATAGGAGTAATGTTTACCAGTAATTCGTTGGCATCGCTTGATACACCATTTTCATTGGTCATTCTCAATGAAACGTTTCCTATTCCCTCTGTTTCCCAAAGTACTTCAATGCTTGAACCATCCTCGCTGCTGATAGTACCGCCAACTACCTCCCAGCAGTAGGTCGAATTAGGCAACTCTGTTGTCGAATAGACATTGCTTGTATTCGGACAAGCGACGGTCACTCCAACAATATCAGGAATAGAAGGTTGAGGAAGGAAATCATACAAAAAAGCACCTATCTTGTCTATCACCTCCTGCCACAAAGTCGCATTATCAGGTTGGTTGTCTGCTCCAAAATCGCCATTGGATGCCCCCCAAAACTCGTGTCCTTCTCCTTCATATAAGTGGGTTTCGTGAGCTACTCCAATAGTAGTGAGTTTGGTATTTATCTCCTCCGAACCACATAAGATAGGCATTGTTCCAAAATTCTGGAAAGGCTGTTGGCAGTCGGGAAACACCACATCATCGTCCAAACCATGCAGCAAAATGGCGGAAGGAGTGCTGCCTGCCGCATTTATCCAACTCAAATCACCAATGCCTCCCCAACAAGCAATCACCACATTCGGGATGCCCGATTGAAGGCTGCTGATGCTTGTAGAAATAGGACTGTTGAGGTTGTTATTGGTAATTTGTTCGATTTGGAGGCTGTGAACATTGCCCAAATCTAAGGCATTTGTTCCAGCTTGCGCAAAGGTAGAAGCTGGCCGTTCACTGTCTTCTACATAAGCTAAATGCAAGGCTGCAACTGCTCCTGCGCTGCTCCCTGCAATAAAAATTAAATCGGGGTCAACTCCCAATAAGGCTGCATTTTCTCTAAAGAATCGGACGGCTGCACTTGCGTCTTGTGTGCCTCTGTAAACGGCTCTTTCTGCACTCACATCATCAAAAATATTCATACCCAAACGGTAGTGTATGCTGGCAGTCACATAACCTCGCCTTGCAAAAGTATCAATCAAGGCTTGCATATCATCATTGGCTTTACTACCCAATATAAAACCACCTGAATGTGCCCAGATTATGGCAGGTCGTTTGGTAGCGGTATCTGTATTGGGTGGCATACGAATGTCCATACTCAAATCGGTGTTGGCTATGGTTTCATTCCCGAAAATAGAAAATTGCAATTCAGGTACATCTTTGGCATAAACGACATTGGAAAAGATTTGTGAACTATTGAAGGTGGCAGACAAATAGCGATCTGTATTGCAGTTCTGAGAATACAAATTGCAGTATATCATGTAACTAAAAACGAGAATCAGTATTTTTTGAAGCAAAGGCATCTTGAAGTATTATTGGATAAATAAAAATTCAGAATTAAAATTAAAAAATAACAGCAAGATTATTACGTAAGCAACGGTACTCATAAAAAGAACGTTTTTATTGTTGTGTATCCGACATTTTGTTAATACCCGACTATATGAAAAAAAATGCACTCTTGCTATGCCTCTTGTTCGCTGTAAATCTCCTCTATGCTCAGGAAAAGGTATTTTTTCCGACGGAGGAACGAACAACAGAGATTGGCTTAAATGCTACTTCGGTCATTTCGAGTTTTGTGGACTCCAATAACGGAAGCATCAATCCTGGCGATTATCCTTTGGTGGTAAAAATAGCCAAAAATAATAAGGCTTGGCGTTTTGGTTTGGGCTTAGACTTCAAGAGTCAAAGAGACGATAATTCAATAACTTTTGGAGCAACGACAACTTCTGAAAGTTCTGTTTTTATGAAGATAGGGCGAGAATGGCGACATCTTGTGGCAAAGCGAGTCGTGGCGTATTATGGTATTGATGTGTTGGGCAATTGGATTTCGGAACACAATGAGGTATTCACCTCTACGGATTTGGCATCACTGAATCTCAACAATATTGGATTTGGTGGTGGCCCAGTATATGGATTGCAGATAGCCTTAAGTGAGCGAATGTTGGTGAGTTTTGAAGGGTCACTATATGGAGTTGTTACACGTTCACATATAAAAGAAACTTTTGAGCAAAATCCGATTTTCAACAAAAATGAAACCGTTTGGTTGTCGGATGTGAAGATGAACATGCCACAATGGCTGTATTTGATTGTTCGATTTTAGTACCTTAGAAGCAATATCACCATGAAAAAAGGAATTTTATTTTTAATGATGGGCTTCTTCTGGTATTCGCTAAGTTGGGCACAATCAAGCAACAAGGAGACAGAACCTATTTTTGACATACATAAGACTGACTCAACGATGGCTGTCAATCAATTTGGGATGAATATCAGTCCTCTTTTGATACAAGTATTACCTTTTAATCGAAGTTCAGGTAGAACAGGCCCTTATGGATTCAGTTACAGTCGTATTAATGCCAAAAACAAGTTTTTTAGATTGGGCATAGGTGTGTTTATCAATGACAATGACCTCGACAATTCGCACCTCAATCTGCGAATTGGAGGAGGAAAAATCAGGCAAATTAGCGAGAAATTGCATTTTACAACAGGTTGGGACTTTATCGCTTTTGGAGGTAGCTTCAATGTACCAAATAGCTCTTTAGATGATGATGATGGTGGGGTTGGTTTTGGTCCTTTTATGGGAATCCAGTATTATTTAACCTCGCATCTAAGCTTTTCGACAGAGAGTTTTTTGTATATTGGTACAAGTTCTAATGCAGGTTTTACTCTAAGGGTGATTCCTCCTATTGCAGTGTTTGTACAAATTGATTTTGTCGCTCCTCCCAAAAAGAAGAGGTTCAGAAGGGATAAAAGAAACCGAAAAACCAGAAATAAATTAAAGAAAAAAGAAATCAATCCTTCTAAACCTTTTATTGAAAAAAAATAACTTTATTCATTACTTTATAAATCAGCCTCCTATGAAAAATTTACAAAAATTGACCCTTTGCAGCATGACTGTATTGTTGCTGTCCGTTTTGGTATGGAGTTGTCAAAAAGATGTGGTAATTTCTTCTCATCAAACAACGCCTTACTTACCTACTTCGGTGTTGAACTATTCACCTACCGACATCCCTGAGCATTTCAATGGAGCTTTGCCTTTTCCCTTTGACGTAGATGGCAATTCCATACACGATGATTCAGCTTTGGAAATCAACAGCGACATGGCGACTTTGGGTCGGGTGCTGTTTTACGACAACCGACTCTCACTAAACAATACAATTTCTTGTGCTTCGTGTCACAAACAAGCAAATGGTTTTGCAGATCCTGTTGCTTCGAGTGTAGGCTTCAAAGGCAAAGTCACGCCCAGAAATTCTATGACGATTGTGAATCCGATTATGAACAACAACCTTTTTTGGGATTCACGAGCATCGAGTATTCGAGGTTTGGTCTTAGAACCTGTACAAAATCATATCGAAATGGGTATGGAATCTATTGACAAGTTGTCGGTCAAACTTTCTGAAACTTCTTTTTATCCGGAACTTTTCCAAAAAGCTTATGGCAGCGAACAAGTGACCGAAAATCGAATTGCAGATGCACTGATGCAGTTTTTGATGAGTATGATGTCTTACAAATCTAAATGGGACGCAGGTGTGGAGCAAAATTTTGCGAACTTCAATGCATTGGAAACGATGGGTAAAGAATTATTTTTTAGTCAGCGTACGCAGTGTTCAGGCTGTCACAGCGGAGTTAACTTTAGTGCGCCTGATGGATTCGGCAATTTTGACATGAGGTTTTTGGGTAACAGCACGGGTGATTTGATTTTTACGGATGACTTTGGTGGATTTGGCGGAGGCGAATACTTTGAGTCGCAAGGTACGGCAAATATCGGCTTGGATATGGTCTATAAGGATAAAGGGCGAGGAAATGGAAACTTCAAAATTCCAAGTTTGCGAAATATTGGGCTGACCGCTCCTTATATGCACGATGGACGCTTCAATACTTTGGAGGAAGTTATCAATCACTATGACCAAAACATTCAACCTCATTCGGATTTGGACTCAAAATTCAGGGCTTCTAATGATACTCCGAAACGAATGAATCTAAGTAATTTAGAGAAACGAGCGTTGGAGGCTTTCTTACACACCTTGACGGATGATTCTTTTGTGAAGGATGTACGATTTTCCGATCCGTTTTTGAAATAGGACTGCTTTAAATAGTAAATTCTGTGATTGCAAGATGGTGCAATTGTGTGATGGAGGTTGTTCCATCATACAATTGCACCATTTTTTATTTTATTCTTCAATAAATACCGAATCTTCAAAACCAACACCCCCAACAATATCAAGACCAAAGGAATATGTTCATATCCGGTCAAGGAACGCTTAGCATAACTACTCATAAAAATTCCCCAAATCCAATATCCTCCAACCGTATGTAGTATTTTCCATTGACGAGCAGAAAGGTAGCGAGCAAAGGTTTGAAAAGAGGTCAAAAGCATGGCAACGACAAAAAAATAGGCAATCCCTCCTGCTAAAAGCGAGGTAGTAGCTGCTAAATCAAAAACAGGATGAAAAAAATGCTGAAGTGTCCATAAAAACTTTAAGTGAAGTAGATGCACAATCCCAAAGGAAATCCCGATGTATTTTCGGTTTGACAACAACCAAATCGTGAACCTATTTTTTCGCCAATCGTGTAGGCTCGATGCCACAAATGCAGCACAAAACAAAGTAAAACTGATTCGTGCTGACCATCTGATGGCTTCTCTTGTAGCTGTTTCATTAAAGCCTAATAAGATGAAAATCATAACGAATAACAGTACAGATAAGCCCACCGCCAATTTTACAAATGTCCATTTTTTCATTTCACACTCTATTATTTTTGTCCTCATCAGATGAAGTTCTGCTGTAAATACCTAAGGTTAATTCACTAGTTATGTTTAATTTCGCATTCTTGATGAATGTAAATCCAAAACAATATTAATCATGCTCTCTAAAGAATCCAAAAACGATGCCCTTTCCAGACTGCAAGCCATCATTGACACTGCAACGGATGGCATTATTACCATTGATGAGCATGGCATTATGGAAAGCATCAATCCAGCAGGAGCAGCTTTGTTTGGCTATGAACCTCAAGAATTGAAAGGAAAAAATATCCGTATCTTGATGCCCAACCCCCATCGTTCACATCACGACCAATACATACAAAACTATAAAGAAACTGGCGTAAAAAAAATCATAGGAATTGGTCGAGAAGTACATGGATTGCGAAAAGATGGTTCTACCTTCCCATTCAGATTGAGTGTAGCAGAAGTACAGTTGGACGGAAAGCGCATTTTTACGGGTATGGTTCACGACCTCAGTGATAGGGTTTTGGCTGCCGAAACCCAAAGAGCATTGGAGGAAGAGAAAGAACTGAATGAATTAAAATCCAGGTTTGTTTCGATGGCTTCCCACGAATTTCGTACACCACTCACTTCTATTCTCACCTCTGCCACTCTGATTGGAAAGTACAAAGACGAAACCACACAAGACAAGCGGATGAAGCATGTTCACCGCATACAATCTTCGGTACGAAACCTCACCAATATTCTAAATGATTTTCTGTCATTGAGCAGGTTGGAAGAAGGAAAAATATCACACAATCCGATTTACTTCAATTTGCAGCCCTCTATTGAAGAAGTCATTGAAGAAGTTGAAGCAATGATGAAACCTCAACAAAAAATTGTATATAAACACATAGGAAAAACGGATTCTGTGCTTTTAGACGAAAAATTACTGCACAATATTTTGTCCAATTTACTCTCCAATGCGCTCAAATATTCTAACGAGGGACAGACTATAGATTTGAGTAGTACGGTTTTAGAGCAGAGTATTACAATTAAAGTCCAAGATTATGGTATCGGAATTCCATCCAAAGACCAAATACGTTTGTTCAGACGGTTTTTCAGAGCAGAAAACGTGGCAAATATTCAAGGAACGGGATTGGGACTAAATATTGTGAAACGTTACTTGAAGTTGATGGGCGGAACGATTACTTTTGAGAGCGAATTGAATAAAGGAACTACCTTTACCGTTGTTTTTCCTCGTACAGAATTTTAGTTTGTAAGCACTCAACAAATCAAATTTGAACTATCGTGTTTTATAAATCCACTCATTAATTGCAGGCAAAAAAAACCTACAAAATCAATAGTTTTGGATTTGTGATGTTCTGATTTGAAGAATTTATTTTAACTCATAAAACCCTTTTTTCAATGTCTCAACAAAAAACCATTTTACTCATTGAAGACAACCTTGATGTTCGTGAAAATACGGCAGAAATATTGGAGTTGGCCAACTATCACGTTTGGACGGCTGCTAATGGAAAAGAAGGAGTTGCACTTGCCAAACAGCACCTACCAGATCTTATTATTTGCGACATTATGATGCCCGAATTAGACGGTTATGGTGTGTTGCACATACTTAGTCACGATCAAAAAACGGCGGTAATTCCTTTTATTTTTCTGACTGCCAAAACCGAAAAATCAGACTTTCGGAAAGGGATGAACATGGGGGCGGATGATTACATTACCAAACCTTTTGAAGAGTTAGACTTATTGGATACGATTCGCCGAAGGTTGGCAAAGTCGAGTTTGTTGGGACAACAAAATATTGATTTAGAGGAATCTACTAAACATTTATTTCGTCCTAAACAAGCGGTGAAGGCGTTACAGGAATTGAAGGATGAACAAAAAAGATTGTCTGTTGATTCAAAGTATATGCTTTTTCACGAAGACAGCTATCCTTGCTATTTGTATTTTCTCCGCAAGGGCAAGGTCAAAATTTACAAAACCAATGAAGATGGCAAAGAACTCATTACGGAATTGTATAAAGCGGGAGAATACTTTGGCTATCGTTCACTATTTGGAAATGGTAAATATGGTGGTTCTGCTATGACATTGGAGGAGAGTGAAATTGTACTAATTCACAAAGAACCTTTTTTGAAACTGATACAAGATAATACTCAAGTTAGTAGATTTTTTATCAAACTGCTGGCCAACCGTGTCCAAACGCAGGGACAAAGATTGCTGCATTTGGCTTATGATTCGGTGCGGACTCGTGTGGCGGATGCACTGCTTTTTTTCTGTGAAAAGTACGAAAGTGGGCATAATGTGGCACAAGAACGCATCAGCATGGAAATTTCGAGAGAGGATTTGGCAAATTGGGTGGGAACGAGTAAGGAAACCTTGATTCGTACTTTGTCGGATTTTAAGCACGAGGGTTTGATCATTGCTAAGGGGCGTTTTATTACGGTGATTGACAAGAAGGGTTTACAGAAAATAGTGACTAAATAAGCCCTTAGAAAGATAAGAAAAGAGAGGCAAGAAGTCGGGCTTCGATAAGATGACTGTGAGACTGTGAATATGTTGAAGACTTCCTCTATGATTTTTTTTGTTTAGCTACTTTAATCACCCAACTAATGACAAATCACTACCCCTATTCCTTCGGTCTGCAAAAAGGGACTCAAAAAAGGGATACCCAAATTTAGGCCTCTCAGCACAAACAAACAGGCAAAGAATAACATAAAAACAGGTATCATTTTCTGGATTTTGCGTCGAAGTGAGAGGCTGACAAAACTACTCGCCAAGGAAGCCATGACCATCATCGGCACCGTACCCAAACCAAATAAGGTCATATACAAAGCTCCTTCTACAACACTCGACGAAACCAACGATCCTGCCAAACCTACATACACAAAACCACAGGGCAAAAACCCATTGAGAATACCAATGGTAAAAAGGGATTGTGGGCGAGAACTTTGCAATAGTCTGCTTAACCTTACTTTCAAATTCATCGTTGTTTTCTGTATCCAATTTATCTTCAAAACTTGACTTTCAATATTCAACGAAAACAGACCAACTAAAAATAAAGCCATTCCAAGTCCAATGGACAGCCACTGTTGATATCCTGAAAAAGCAAAGCCTCGTCCTACCATCCCAAAAAATAAGCCCAAAGTAGTGTAAGTTAGAATACGGCCAAAATTATATAACAGCACGTTAACCATCGAATGAAGTCGACTGTAGGAGCGATAGGGCAATGCCATAGCAATCGGTCCACACATGCCAATGCAGTGAAAACTTCCTACCAAACCCACGAAGAATGCTGTCCAAAGTTGCATAGTGAGTGAGAATCAATTAACAATCACCTGTTTTTCATCAAAAAAAGTCTTTCCATCTGCCGACCAATTCACCTTGACCTTCCACAAACCAGTCATTAATTCCTCCAAATTAATCTGCTGCAAATAACTACTATCTACTTCAATGTCCAACTGAAAATCTTTGTCGGCATTGGAAGGGCGATAGAATTGTATCATGCCTTCAATCGCTGCAAAATCTTTTGGGAACTGCAATTGAAGCATTTTATCTTTGGCTTGATAATCCATTTGTAGAGGGACTTCTAAGGTTGCGCTGTTCAAACTGCTTTGCACCTGAACGATGTAATCCTGTTCCTTTTCATAGTAATTTTCAGTCACCAAGTCAATGTCTTGCCGAATACTCATGACTACCATAGTCAGAATCATCACTACAAAACCAAGGTAAAGAAAGGTTATTTTGTATCCCCAACTCATAACTTATGCTTTTATTCTTTGAATCTCCTTCTTGATAAATGGAGGTGTTTGATATTCAGGATGCTCAAGTATAGATTGCAGATTGATGGTCAAAACAGGAACTTCCAAATGATTGACCACCATTTCTGCCATACTTCCCATAATTGCCCTTGCTAAGTACTTTCTTCCATGTGTCGCCATTGCAACCATTTCAATATCATTTTGCGCTACAAAATTTGCCAACCCCTTCAATTCACTATTCCCCGACTCTTCATGCAAAGTACATTTTACCTTGTCTCTACACATTGCTTTGAAAGACTCCATGCTTTTCCTCACCGCATACTGTGGCTCTCTATAAAAACTTGGAGTATCAATAGTCAGTAGGTGAATATGTGCATCGAAATGGCGCACAAAATCCAATAGTTTTCTAAAAGCAGGCTTCAAATTCTCATCAAAATTAGAGGCAAAAACGATGTGTTTGAAGTCAATATTTCCCACCGCTTTTTTGATGGTCAACACAGGGCAGTGCGCCAATCGGACTATTTTTTGAGTATTTGAACCAATCAGCCATTCACTCAATCCACTTGCACCATGCGATCCCATCACAATCAAGTCAATCTCATAAGCCTCCGCATAGGAAACAATATTATTCAACAGATGTCCATAAGAGAAACTACTCACTATTTTCACCTCTTCATATTTTTCTGCAATCTGCTCTTCCAAAATATTCAGGCGGGTTTGAATATTCGCTATATCCATTTTTATTTTTGGGTAGCATTGCTTCTCTTTTTCATTCAGTTCGCTCCAATTGGAAGGCACATCAGTTCGATGATATAAGTGGATTTCGCCATGTAATTTTACAGCAATTTGGAGCGCCGCATCCATCGCATAGGTTGCACAGGGTGAAAAATCGGTTGGAACAAGTATTTTAAACATCCGCCTGTAAATTTTGAAATGACTCAATGACTTCTTAGAATGAAAATAAAAGCGAAAAATCTCACTTGATCCTCATTGCCTTATCATTCTGCAATTTCGCTCCTTTTACCAAAGACTTCAATGACATAGCTTATCAAAAAGAGTGACTATCATCATCGCAGCAGAAAGATAGAAAGAGATTGAAGCAAACTAAAATACCAAATTAGGCATTTCTGCAATTTACTTTGCTCGCTTACAAAGTATTGTTTGAATTTGCCTAAAGTACTATTCAAAATTTATTTTAGGAATTTTGTAGGAAATGAAAATAATGACTTGAAAAAGAGGAAAAACCTCAAAATCGAGTCTTACAAATCGGTTTTTTTCCAAAATCAAATAGGCGATGAATACTTTCTAAATAATCTATATCAGAGATAGCGGTCATTCCATATTGATACAATTTGCGAAAGCCAATTCCCCCCATTGCCAAAGCCGAAAATTCTCCAACCTTCATACTTACTTCTACTTCAAAAGGTGCATCCTCTGATTGAACTTTTGTCAAACCTTTTTCAAAATACACCACCGTTTTACCGTTGTTTCCTTCCAACAAATCATCTTCTATATCGAAACATACCTTGATCGTTTCGTTTCCAAAGTGATGGTCTTTTAGAATTTGGAAGTAGCGTTTTACGTTCACGATTCGATACATTATACCCACTTCGCTCACATTACTTGGGTGGTGTAGGACTACCTGATTGTCCTGTCCATTGTGTGGATTGCTCAACAAAAAGTGGAAATCCTCATCTTGTGTATCGAGTTTGATACGAGGCGATTGATCTGCCTGCGTTTGCAGAAAACTCACCAAAGTTCTCCATCCTTCTCGATTGTGATAGACAAATTCTACGAGCTGCAAATCGTATTTCATCTCGCCTTTGAGGCTAAATTTGAAGATAAGATAGCCTTTGATGTTGTTTTCCTCAGGCGCAAAAACAACGATGCGAAGTCCTTTTTGCTTCAACAGAACATTCCACTCGTATTCAGAACGTTCCATCATTCCGTGATGATGAAGGGCATACCTTTGGTAGCATTTTTCGAGTTGTGGGCGGTCACTTGAGTTGTAGAATCGAAGGTGTTTTTTGGAGTAAAAAGGTAAGCTGGCCGTTTTCAAAAAATAATGGTCGGTTTTGCTGCCAAAGCAAAAACCCATACGTCGATAAAATGCCAAATTGAAGGCATAAAGGGCGGTAAGACAAGCTCCTTTATCGTAGTAGTCCTGCAAAAAGAACTGAATCATTTCCTTGCAGGCTTTCTCTTTTTTGTGTATCAAATCTACTGCTACTCCACCGACTCCTCCCACGAGGGTTTGATGACCAAATAGGTTCATCGAAAAGTCATAGGCCTTCATAGCTCCAACCATTTTTTCTTGTCGGTACAAACCATAAAACGCTCTACCGAATCCTTCTTGTAGCGATTGTTGATACTTTTGAGCAGTTTCTTGTTTTTGCTCATCAGTCAGCACATTGAAGGGATAAGCATTGTATTTGATTTCAACGAGTTGAAGATATTCTTCTTTGGGGATAATGCGTATAGATGATGGCATAGAATGTTTACTTTTGTTAAGTTAAATCACAAATCAAATATCGTTATTCTGCCAATACAATCTCCTTGTTTTTTGTGGAAAATGCAAGATTATTTCTTCTCCATCACCACAGCACAGGTATCCACCGCCCCACTTGAATAAGTCACTAATAGCAGCAAATTGATAGTTTTGTTGCTACTATTATAAGATCCTTCAAGAGTAGAAACAATAGTCATTTGGTCGGTAGTATCTTGTATACTAATGGAGTTGTTGGTAAGAGTTTTTCCGACAATAGCACCAAAATCATTGAAGCTGTTGAAAATAATTTGTTCGATATTGTCGTCTTTTTCGACGGTAACGGGGTAAGGAGGAAGTGACGCAGGCACTCGAATGGTACTGCAACTGTCCAAAGTTACCGTATAATCCCCCAAAAACTTTTGACGGGTCTGAACAATACAAGGAAAGTCGTAGCCTGTATCACACACACATTCTGCTTCGCCTGTTTCTTCGTTTACCTGACAATGACTATTGTTTAGGCAGGTAATCAAGGCACATTTGTCTTCTGTTTCGCACAAATCTCCCGTGAAGCCCAAAGGACAATCACACTGACATGTAGATTCGTCCAGTTCTATGGCCTCTCCTCCATTCAAGCAGTCTACACCATCACAAGGGGCAGGAATTGTACAGGCGACTCCATCCCATCCCCTAAAACAGTCACAAGTAGTATAGGTAAGCAAGTTGATAATCGCATCAGCATTGCCGATGTTGGTGGTTCGAGAGATTTCTACATTAGAAGCTACAACTACGCTTGTTGCCAAAACCAAAGTATCGTTTTGATGAATGACGGTCCCGTTAGACTCCAAAATGCGAAAGGATTGTGTAAGGGTATCGCTTCTGAGGAATGTGGTCCCAGTTGCAGTAGCCACTGAATCTACTGCCAATATACATTCACCATTGTTACATTCCTGCAAATCACAGGGATTTTCTACGGTTGTACAAGCATTGAAGTGAAAAATCAATATCCCAAGTAATAGAGAAAAACTAAGGTGCTTTAGGGCTTTATTTTGAAAGAAATTAAACATTTTTCTTTTTTAATTTGGTGATTGGTCAAGTGGACTAAGACAAACTAAAATATCACTATTCTAATCCAATTCAAGACTCAACTCACAGGTTTCAGAAGTGCCATCCGCAAAGGTAACTTTGTAATTGAGGTTCATGGTATGCGACACAGGACCAATCACTCCATCTTCAATGCTTTCAAAAAACCTGCCTGTCCCATCATCTTGTCGGGGGATTTCAAATCGGTTTTTGGCTTTTAGGTTTGCCGTTACGCTTGTGAGCAAGCCGCCGAAATTCTCAAACCGTACTTTCATCAATTCTCCTTCGACAGGAACAACGGTTACATTGTAGGAGTAATTGCCTCCAATCGAGCATAAATCATCTGCCACAAAGTCACCAATATATTTTGTGCGAATCTCATCGGTACAGTCTCCTTCAAAACCCTCTGGACAATTACAGACAAATCCTCCTTTGCCATCCTCAACACAAGTACCTCCTCCTTCCTCACAATCAAGGGATAAGCACAAATCAAAGGTTTCACACTTGTCCCCCAGATAACCAAATGCACATTCACAATAATTTCCACCAATGGAGTCAATGACACATACCCCTCCATTTTCGCAGGTCAATCCACAAAGATCATCATCGTTGTTTTTGCAGGATGTGATAGACATAATTACCAAGGAGAGAAAACCGAAAAGTATCAAAAAACCTGTTATTCTTGCTTGTTTCATGTATGTTGGTTATTTTTTTTCAAATGGAAGTGCAAAGATTGGGATTTTTTTTGAGAAAACGATTGGTTAAAAGCAACGTGCCACTACAAAAAAGAGTTGCTTATCAAACAATACTCTGCAAAAACCATCATTTTATCAGGGAAAACCGCAAAATATCTGATTTTTGTAATTCTTGAAGTGGGCTGCAAAAAAATAAATGGATAATTTTGTTGGTTTTCACAAAAAAATCTTATTTTTGCATCTATTGGTAAGAATACGAGTATTATTGCTTGGCATTATTTTTGCCAATTCAGTTGTGTTGCTTAATCCATAATAAGCAATAGAACTAAGTTCTAATCCAAGAAATTGATTTACAATATAGTTGGAATCAATTCCAAAATTAGGCGCTTTTTCTTATTTTCATAATTAGTTTTGACCTCCTCAGACTAATCACTTCACGTGATTTCTGTGGGGGTTTTTTATTTTTAAAAGATTCTTACCAACCCTCCACATCCTCTGCTACATCGCTATGGGGATGATTCTCTTGCCATTCTTTGTATTGCTGTCGAGTTTTTATTTTTTGAAGTTCACGTTCTATGACCAAATCTGCCAATGCAAAATCAGGCATTTCGGACAAGGAGAGCGCTGTAATCGCTTTTTCCTCTGAAACATCCAAACGGTACAATATCCACAACAAACGCTCCATATCCGTCTGAATCAAACGAGCAATCGCATGAGCAAGTCGTTCACGAAGTTGTTCTGGAGAATGATTTTCTTTGCTAAAAGGGGATCTATCTATCTCAAACTTATTGTAAATCAATGCGAAATCGGTGTTCATTCTTCAATGTTTATGGATTTCTAAAATGGATATCCTATCGCCAGATTCAAACGAAGGTTTTCTTTTCGCCATTGCCCTGATAGTGGTCGAATGTCTTTAAATCTCCAGCGCTCCCCTTGGGGAAGGAACGGACTCTTGATTGGAGTGGCAAAGTCAAATCGAATCAAAAAGAAGTCAAAATCGGCTCTCAATCCAAAGCCTGCACCAATCGCAATTTCATCCAGTATTTTCCCAAACTTCAATTGTCCTTCTGAAGGATTGTCTGGATTTGATTCTTTTATCCATCCTCCAGGGCGATTCGGATCATAGTCCAACAACCATATATTTCCTGCATCTACAAAAAATGCCCCTTCAAAAAACGAATACAAATCGAAGCGGTATTCCAAATTCATTTCTAACTTGATATCTCCTGCTTGATCAAAAAACCCCACTTGATTGACAGAACTCTCGTCCGTATTAACATAACTCCCAGGCCCCAAAGTCCGAAATCGGTAAGCCCTGATACTATTCGTGCCACCTATAAAAAACTGTTTGATATAGGGAAGCACTTCCGAGTTGCTATAAGGAATCCCAATGCCTCCAATGAAACGTGTAGCTAATACACTGCCTGACGAGAAGTTTTTGAAAAAGCGAAAATCCCCATCTAACCGAGCATATTGAGTCACAGGTACATTCAGCAGCTCATAAGGTTTGGTGCCGTTTGAATTCAACCATCCTGCCAAAAGCCGAAACAAATTACCCGATATATCACCTGTAATTCGGTGGTACATGAGATTTCCAGAATTTTTGTAATTAGAATTGGAGTAAGTATGCGTATAGTTGAGTCCCATAATTACGATGTCTTCAAAGCTCGTTCTTAGTCTGGGATTGGCAAGCAAAAGGGAATCAAATGCAGGCTGGGTATTAGACAAATCAACCAATGACAGGACAATGGGGTTGATTTCGTGCCAAGTATTTGGGCTATCTTGCCATTTGTAGCCAAAGCTGATATTTGCAGAATTGTAATCGTAAAAATTGACCCTTTTCTGCAGATTGTAGTTCACATTCAAGCGAGTATATGGGATGTAATACTGTGAAGGGCGTTTTATATTGAAGGGAGTAATGAACCAAGGAAAAGTCAGATCCAAAGCAGGATTGAGGTCAATAATGCTTATTAAGTCGCCACTACCTTGAAGCTGAGTCTCCAAACCACCTGTCAAACTCAACTCCAACCTTTCTGCTCCACCAAAATTATTTTTATTGGTATAGGAAAATTTACCCGAAATACCCAAAAAGTCCCCCACCCCATTTTTATGACTCAATTCAAAGTCCATTCCCAATGTCCGCCAAATGCTGGGTGTTAGGTAAAGGTAGCTGTCTAAATAATGCTGTCCCGTGAGACTATCCACAAAAGGCTCATACTTAATGTTTATGAACTTAAAAATCCCCAAAGACATGAGACGATTAATGGTGAAATCGTGTGATTTTTGGGAAAAGAGCACTCCTTTCTTCAAAAGTGTATTTTTGTCAATTGGCTTAGGCTGTATGTTTCCTACCGGATTGATAAAGGTAAAGTAGCGATACAGCATGGTATCATTCTCACTTGGAGGAATGATTTTGTCAAGTGAATAATTGGGAAATACAAAAATGTCGTTGTAGAGGTAATCGTGATGCTGCGTCGAATCTGAAGGTTCAGCAATGTTAACTCGTATTTTTGAATTCAAATCCCCCAAAGTGCTATCTACTTCAAAAAAAATGTAATTCTTGTTAAAATCATAATAGCCTCTATTGCGAATATCATAGGTCAAACGGCTACGCTCTTCTACGATATTAGAAAGTTGATAGGGCTCTCCTACCTTCAATGCACTTTTGGATTTCACCCCGTAGGTTATTGTGTCAATTTCTTTTTGAGAAGATAAATATTCCACCTCTCTCACGGTATATTGCCCATTACTTTGGATGTGATAGGTGACATCTGCCAAAGTGCTGTCTCTCTTCAATTGACTTTCATAAGAAACCTTAGACCCAAAATAACCGTGGTCTTTCAGGTATTTTTCCATCTTAATGGTCGAAATATTCAATTTAGTAGTGTCATAGAGTGCAGGCGGTTCTCCAAAACGTTTTTTTAACCATGCCCGAAACCCTTTTTCTTTTTTCGACTTATTGGCAAAATGGTAAAAGGCCAAGTTTGGGCGCATAAAAAACAAAATCTTTCTATTTGGAGTTGGACGAGAAAGGTAATACAAATCAGTAGTCAACTTACCCTTTTTGTTCATAACCTCCGCACTGTCCAATACAATCGTTGTCGAATTGTGAAGAATATCTCCTTCCTTCAATGTTTTCAAGCCCGTACAACTGCTAAAAAAAAACATTGCAAAAAATAAATAGCCAACCAATACTAAAAAATGGGCACAGAGATTTCGCATAATCATTAAGAAAAATTCAAATTAAATAACTAAAAAACGGGTTCCACAAAATTCAACTAAAGGGCAACTTTCTTATTGTCGAATCTATTCAGTGATGCCGATGAAAGGCTGATTTTGTTATCATCACACAATAAACGTTTTCAAGGCTCTTAGGTTAACTTCTTCAATTACTTATTAACTTTACGTTTATTTTTTCTGTAAACCAATCACAGATCATCAATCAACTAATTACCGTACTATGCGTACTTTTGGCTTAATAGGATATCCCTTGACTCACACATTTTCACCCAGTTATTTCAGTGAAAAATTTTTTCGAGAAGGCATTGAAGACAGCAGTTATCATGCCTTTCCACTTCAAAATATAGAAGAATTCTGCGATTTACTACAAAACACCCCTCACCTAAAAGGACTAAACGTAACTATTCCCTACAAAGAAGCCATTCTTCCTTTTTTGGATGAAATAAGTGAAGAAGCACAGGCAGTAGGAGCAGTAAACACCATTCACATCGGCAAAGATGGTAAAAAAAAGGGGTTCAATACAGATGTTTATGGCTTTGAAACATCGCTAAAACCTCTATTGAAGCCTCATCACCAAAAAGCACTTGTTTTGGGAACAGGAGGAGCAGCCAAAGCCATCGTCTATGTGCTTCAAAAACTTGGCATTAGCAGTCGACTTGTATCCAGAAAACCTTCTAAAAATCAGTTGGGTTATGAAGATATAGATGCGGCTACTATGAATACTCACCACCTAATAGTCAATACAACTCCGCTTGGTATGGCTCCCAAAATTCACGATTTTCCAGAGATCCCCTATCAGTTTGTAAGCGAAAAACATTTATTTTTTGATTTGATTTACAACCCTGAAAAAACCATTTTCCTAATCAAAGGAAAGCTAAAGGGGGCCGACTTCAAAAACGGTTTGGAAATGCTCTACCTTCAAGCAGAAAGATCCTGGGAAATATGGAATGAGTAGTCAAGTTTTTTACTCCAATTTTTAATATAAACAAAAGATTGCATAACTTTGCGCTCCCAAAAAAATAATGTGTCATTAAAATGTCACCATTAAAACATTGTTACATTCAACTATTAACACTATATGGACATAAAAATCACTCAATCAACAAGAAAAAAATAAAAATTTTTATATATTTTATGTCTCTACGTTTAGTTCTTTGAGGATTAATTGGCTGTAAAACTCACGTCCACTCCAGTAATCACCCATAAAAGTCCGCCCTTAAACTTTGTAGTTTTTTTTTGAAATAAACTTAGATGTGACTTATGAGCAGGTTTACCAAATTTTTGATTTTGGTTGTATTGTTATTTACAATAGATGCAACCTTTACCACGCTTTCTGCCAGCAAGCGTAGTCCAAAGAAATTTTCAGTAATAAATTATATTAATGTTTACAAAAACATTGCAATCAAGGAAATGCAACGAACTCGAATTCCAGCGAGTATTACATTAGCCCAAGGGATTTTAGAATCCACCTATGGAAACAGTTATTTAGCCCGAAATGCAAACAATCACTTTGGCATCAAATGCCACAATGGGTGGTCGGGCAAAAAAGTATATGCCACCGATGATGAAGAAAATGAGTGTTTTAGGAAGTACGGAACAGGCGGAACTTCTTACCGAGATCACTCCAATTTTTTGAAGAACAACAGCCGATATTCCTTTCTATTTAGATACAAAAAAAGTGATTACCGTTCGTGGGCAACAGGATTGGGCAAGGCAGGGTATGCAACCAATTCTAAATATGGCAGCCACCTTATCCGCATCATCGAAAGATACCATTTACACACTTTTGACCGAACACCAGAAGAAATCCAACAGGATAAAATGGATCGAATCATGCGTGATTATCAGCTCCGATTGAAGGGAATGATGAATCAAGAATACTTGTACCCTACTTGGTTTATCAACGATCGCCCCTCTCAACCAAGTCTATTGAGTTCCATCAAAAGACGTACACCTACCATGATGACAACGAGTTATGGCTGGAGTGAGGGAAAATCCAACACTACCACGGTAGCCAAAAAAGCCTCTGCTCCAAAAGCAATTGCTAAGTCTAAACCCAAACCCGTAGTCAAGCCCGTTGCTACCAAAAAGGCCGTTAAACCAGTGGTTGCCGCTGCTCCAAAAACAGTTTCTAAACCGACTGTTAAAAAAGAAGTTAAAAAGAGCAAAACAACTACAGTTGCAGCAGCTACTCCTGCAAAAAAGAATCCTGTTGCCAAACCTAAAGCTAAAAAGGAGGTTGCAGTAGTTTCCACTAAAAAAGCAAGTCCTAAACCAGCAACAGCATCAACTACGACAAAAGCAGAAAAGAAGCTTTCTGGTGAGTTGTTCAGTGCTTTGAAGGATTGGAAGAAGAAGACAAATTCAAAGAGCGAAACCAGCGCAGCAGCTACAAAAACGACTTCAAAAGCAGCAGAAAAAGTTACGCATACCGTCAAAAAAGGAGACACGCTCTACAGTTTATCACGAAAGTACAATACCAAAGTCGAGCATATCAAAAAAGCCAATGGACTTTCAGACAATGCTTTGAAGTTGGGTACTCGTTTGGTGATTGAGCCGTAAGTGAAAATCAGGTGTTTTTGTTCCGATTCTGCTCTTGAATATCCTTTACAGTTTCGGAACCAAATCCCTGTTTTTGAAGGATATTCAAGATAAAAGTGGTTTTCCCTTCAATGTAGGAATCAATGTCATAGGGATATTTTGCAGCCAGTTGTTTTTTCAATGCACCGTATTCGATTACCGCTTTGGGATGTGAACGTAGATAGTCTCGAAGTAGAAGATGATTGTTGAGACTTGGAATGTCTTTTTTACAAACATAGAGGTGATGATTTTGCCACGTTTGATTGAAATTGCAGAATGGTACGCTGTCCGAAAGTCGCTTGAAAGCATGCCTTCCTTCAATCCCTAAATCTCCTCTATGAGCATACCCCATTTTTGCCAACTTCAATACCACCTGCCGCAAGGTTTCTCCTTCATCCTCAATGATAATATCCATGTCTATAATCGGCTTTGCAGCCAAACCTTCAACAGAAGTGCTGCCAATGTGTTCGATAGAGAGATACAAGCCTTGTAGTGGCCTTTCGATGCAGGCTTTGAGGGCTTCAAATTGTAGTTTCCAGTTGGGATGATAGTCTTCGATGATTATTTTTTTCACTTTTTGGCTTTTCGTTTTGAGGATTTTGCCAAAGGATTGAAGTCTAAACACAACCGCAACCAGTATTCCAAGTCTTCATCCATATCCGTTGCATCCGCTTCCAAGAACACATAACCTTTCATACTTCTACCCGTGAAATTCATTTCTTTGCAGCCTTCTTTGGTGAGAGCTTCTTCATAGGCATCAGAACCAATTCTTGCCATGAGTTCGTTTCTAACAATACCGCACAACATTTTGTCGTCCACCATAAAACATAAGCCTCCCATCATTTTTTTGGTGATATAGGCAATGTCTTTGTCGTCTAAAATTTGTTTGATTCGGTCTGCAAAAAGTTCGCTGTATGCCATTTTTGTGTATTTGCTATTAAAACTACTCCTTCGATTAAAAAGTTTTCCCTATTTCCGTTCCACCCAATTGTACAACTCCATCAATGCCGAAATCATCTTTCATTAACAACTTATATTCAATGTTTTATAAGCAAATTTTCTTTTTCGGAAAAAAAATAATATATTAGTATTAAGGGTTCTTCAACAAATCATACTAAATTTTTTATTCACTTTTGTTTTACCCAAATCATACTGGAGTTTGTTATGAAACGTCCATGATAAATAATTATTTAAACACAAAGGAAAATGATTATTTAGTTCGTAGTAAGTTCCATCTGACCTTCAAAAAATAAACAGATGAAAAATTTATTTTATTCTTTAGCCATCTGCCCAGCCTTCAATTCTATATTGTTGTAGTTCTTCAATTCGACAATATCTCCAGGCAGATAGAAACCTCCATCATTTAAGGCAGTCAATGAATTATTAATAGCATTGGTGCGTATATCAAGAGCAGAAAACTTACTGTCAAAAGTATCTCTCCAATACTGCACAGTTATGTCCAATGTGCTTGTATTCAAATCTTTGATAAATACATTTGGCTTTTTCTCTTCCTGCAATACACCTTCGACTTCTTGAATCGTACTTTTCAAAATTTGGATGGCTTTGTGCATATCCGAACCATAGTCCAATCCGATGGTGAACTCGTCTCGAATGAAGCCATCAATGGTATAATTGACCACAGGATTTTTGATGACATTTGCATTCGGGATATAGATGTCCTTTCCGTCAAAAGATTTGATTTGGGTATTCCGCATATTGAGCGATACAACCACGCCTTTTATATTGTTCAATTCCACCGTATCACCTACCCGAAAAGGACGATTGAACGCCAATATGATTCCTGCCAAAAAGTTTTCACCAATGTCTTTGAAGGCAAAACCAATGATAATCGCACTCACACTTGCGCCCGTAAAAAATCCTGCTGCAATACCTCCCAAACCAATGATGTTTAATACCACCATAATAGCAAACAACATCAACGAAATCTTGACAACTCGGGCCAAAAATTGCGCTAACAAAGGGTCGTCCATTCGGCGGGTCAAATTGGTTCTGACCAGTCCTGAACCTCGATTGGCAAGCATAAAAAGAAACGAAAAAGCAATAGCAGCCATGACCAATTTTGGAAACAATGCCACAAAACTATCATAGTACTCTTGAAGTTGTATCCATAAATCGTTGATAAACTGATCCATAAATTATAAAGAATTTAAGTTTTTATTTAAGTGAATAGTATTTTTTCTCTTGGGCAAACTAAAAAATTAACTTATCCATGTAAATGATATTGGACTTTGGACGAAAGATGTGGGAAGTGAGAAAATATTTGTCTTTTAAGAATAAGCAATTGATTATTAAAAGACTAAATTCCTCTTCTCGCCTCTCTGCTCCCTTGTCCAAAGTCCAAAAGTGATAAAACTACTTAACCAATATCCAGTTATTTGAGTTTTGAATTTGAAGTTCCTCCTATCCTTTCATTAAATACAAATAAACAATGCCCGAAAAATAACCAATCAATGCCAACCAACTGATATTCTTCAAGTACCACATAAAATCAATCCTCAACAAACCCATAATCGCCACACCTGCGGCCGAGCCAATGATTAAGGCACTCCCACCTGTTCCTGCACAATATGCCAGCAATTCCCAAAAAAGATTGTCAGGAGGATAGGTTTCCAAAGAATACATGCCCATTGCACCTGCTACCAAAGGAACATTGTCCACGATAGCCGACAGCAAACCTATAAAAGTATTGACCACATACACACTGGAAAAATTTTCGTTGAGAATAGTGGCTAAATCTCGCAAATGCCCCGTAGTTTGGAGGCTTGCGACTGCCAATAATATACCCAAGAAAAACAAAATACTCGGCGTATCAATCCTCCGAATGACTCCTGTAACGGATAACCCTCTTTTGGAATCGTATTCTTTATGGCGGTGAATGATTTCGGTCAATACCCACAATACGCCCAAACTCAACAACATCCCCATAAATGGAGGAAGATGCGTCACGCTCTTGAAAATAGGTACAAATAACAGTCCACCAACTCCAAACCAAAATATAAACTTCTGTTCAAAATCGGATACCTCATGGTCTGGATGCGCCAATGATTCTTTCGAAAATAGGGGACGTTCTATTTCTCCTTTCATTCTGGTTGTGACGACTAGCAATGGAATAAGCAAACAGATCACACTTGGAATAAAAAGAGTCAAAATTATATTCATTGCAGTGACTTGCCCCCCAATCCACAGCATAATCGTCGTCACATCTCCAATAGGCGACCATGCGCCTCCTGCATTGGCTGCAATGACGACCATTCCTCCAAAAAACCACAAATCCTCTTTTTTGTCAATCAGTTTTTTGAGCAATGCCGCCATAACGATGGAAGTGGTCAAATTGTCCAAAGCAGCAGAAAAGAAAAAGGTAAGGACACAGATAATCCAAAGCAATTTGATGCGGCTTGTAGTCGTGATTTTGTCGGTCACTACCTGAAAACCTTTGTGGGCATCAATCAACTCTACAATGGTCATAGCAGCCAAGAGAAAGAAGAGAATTTCGGCTATTTCGCCAATATGTTCTAACAATGCACTGTCTATAAAGTGCCTGGTTTCTTCCAAATGCCCCAACAATTCGGGATGTGCCACCAATAGACTATCGCTGCCAAAAATAAGAATGGTCCAACACAATACACCTGTCAGAATAGCGGAGGCAGCTTTGTCAATGTGAACAGAATGTTCGAGGGCAATGAATAAATACCCCAATACAAAAACTAATATCAAGAACCAATACATAGAAGAATGATTTTGAAGAATGAAGTGGAAATTGATTGCGCTTGCCAATTGCAGAAAACGTGGTTCTTTGAAGCGAAGGTTGATTTAGCCTTTTGAATTTTTTCTTTTAGAAACGAAGATAATTACTTTACAAATACTTAATCCTTTAACTATAAGCCCCGTGGTCTCAGGACAGGCTTTTAAAAGTCTTTTCCTATGACCAGTTAAAATTTCAAATAACCAAAAAGTTTGATTACTGCAATTGAAAACAGAGGGGCAATTTACTTCTTTTGGTTGAAAAAAAAGAAATGATTTTTATCACTGCAAAACAGTATTTTATTCCAAACATACATTAAACGGTGATTCAAGCGTAGGATGAAACATGCATAACTAAGCCATCCTACAAAATACAAAAATAAATGATTATCAGCCATTTAATTCAAGAAAAAATCATTATTTCATATTTTTACGTATATTTTCAATTGCTTCATTGTGGTAATGCATTTGTTCTTTTAAAAACAAAATAACATTAGTAATTTTCCCCATGCCTGTTTTAACAAAAGCTACGGGATAAGCAAGTTTCATCGTTTTGAGATGTTGAATAATTAGATCTGCTGCTACTTTACCAAACTCATCTTTCTTTGACAAACCCGGTGCATCTGCGGGTTCAATCTCATGTAGAGCCATTTTGTGAAGGACTTTTGTATCCATCATATTCCACATAGCTAACCAAAAATCTTTTAGGCTTGTGGGGATAGGCCCATATAATTTGGCATTCCAGTCAGATTTTTTGATATTGCCATTTAAGTATAAAATGCGTGCTCTGCTTTGTGCTTCTCCACTTCCATCGGCTACTCCAGCATTGGTCTGACTCAATGGTATAGAATTTCTGTATGACAGATAAGCAGCGATTAATTCTTGCAGCACTGGTAAAGCCTGTAGTTCTATATTTTTCATTTTTTTAGTATTGAGAACGGCTTTTTCCATGCGGCTTTCCGAGGCTTCATAAAATGGTTTTGCCTTTTCATCTAAGTTTTTGATACGAGAAACACCTGGCAATTTTTTGGCTTCTATATAGAGTCGAAGAATCGCTTTAATAGCGTCAATAACGGATTTATTCCCTATTGCTGTACGTACCACATCACAAAATACAATCCATGCAGTAAGATGACTACCTTCTTTTGAACCTAACAGCCCATGAGGGCGCGCACCAAAGTAAACATTTTTAACTTTTACCGTTTTGCCTCCATCCTGATTTATATCCACTTTTACACCAAAATTATTGCCTCCGTCTGTCTGAGTATCGTGCAAAATGGGGTGGTTATCTTTGGCAACAGGATCCTCTCCGTATTTATAGAAAAAATTTATTTTATTATAGACGGCTTTAGAAGCTTCTTCATCGTATCCCATCGTATTCTTTAGGAAGTTTAGAATAGATTTTTCGCCTTCCATGTTTGAAGCTTCAAAAGCTTGTTTATAAGCAGTATTGAGCGTCCATAGATGTTGGACAATGGCCGCCCCTACCAGTGTGCTAGATTTTTCATAATCTACTGAAAGTCCGGGTGCCTGCTTTTTTGTAAAAAGCCCTGCGCCCATTTTTTTTATGACCGCATAATCCAGTAAAGACCACATACTCTTTCTCACAAGTTCACAATAACTGTCATCTAATTTATCATGTTTTTTCAATACGTCATTTGCATAACGTACATCTGCTAAATGCTTAGGTTCTCCATGACCAGTTGCCCGCCCATCATCTATTTGGGTAAGGGGAATAGCATTTCTAAGACTTAAATAGGCTTCCATAGCACTTTGAACCAAAGCCACAATTTGATAAGTGGGTATTTTGTTTTTCTGCGCTTTTTCATAATAATTGAATACTTTCATCATAGACTTATTTGCCTCTTTGTGAAGGATAGCAGCATCTCCTTCTAATGAGTCAAGTAATTCATAACCTGGCAATTGTTTTAAGTCTTCGTAAAGTAAATAGATGGATTTAAGTGCATCTTGAATACTCAATCCAAGTGTGCTTTTTCGTATAATGTCCGTAAACACTGCCCAAGCAGTAGTATGACTCCCTTCTTTTCCCTTCAATAAACCATCAGGTCTTCCTCCAATGTTGACCCTACTTATTGCAAGCGTGTCTGTATCTAAAACAACTTGAACCGCAAATTGAGCTTGAATCACTTCGGTTTGTGAATAGGTATTCCTTTGTAAGACTCTATTTCCATTTTGTTGTTTTTCGTTTAAATCAGTAGGAAAATCAGTTTTTTTCATTTGCATCATTCTCGCCTTTTGTCCCATTACATCTGCCTCATTTTCTAAACCTTTGTTGTTATTAATACCCATTCCATTCATTTGCACAGTTGATTTCACACGCCCTTGTTTTTGCTGAACCACGTGCCAAGCTTCATGAGGTAAATGTTTTTCCTGTCCAGTTCCGAGGTGAATCTCTGTTCCTTGGGCATACGCCAATGCCTTCAGTTGAGAGGGTTTGGAGGAATTGTAGTGAACTTTTACATCGTCCATTGAGATGCCCGATAAGTTTTCAACTCCTTCTTTCAAGTTGTCGGGCAATCCTGTTTTGTTTTCCTTTTTTTGAATTGGCAGATGTTTATAAGCGGGTAAACTACTTCGAGGGTCTTTGTCGAGATAGGATTTGGTGGACAGACCAAATGCCTGAACAGGATCAAAATGAGTAGGAATTTCTTTTTTTTCTTTGTCTTTCCCCAATTCCTTCATTTGAATAGGAGCAGCATGATCACTATATTGAGGAGGGATATAAGCAGGTGCTTGTTGTTTTGGCTGAACAGGAGATTGTTGATTTTTAGTAGTTTGCGACACATCTGTCTGTTGCTGCTGCGCATCTTTTTTCTTGTCGTATTCCAGCATCAATGTAGTGATTTATTTAGAAAACTATAGATTTGACTATTGTTTGTTGAGTGTTATCCAAATTGAAGGTGTTCAAAATGGGAGTGCTTGTCAAATATAAGAAAAAAAAATCATTTCCGATTGGTAAAAACAAAGAACCTTCACAGGCTGTTAATCCAATGATTTTTACTGCAAGTACTCTCCTCGATAGTCAATCATTCTCTATCAAATTGTTAGTTGCTGACAATCAACTGCTTTTTTTGATTTTGATTTGCATTTTAGTTTTGATTTATTATTAATTTTGTAGCTTCAATTCTGAATAAAACACCATACAATGAATAAATTAGTATTTTTTTGCTTGATACTTCAAGTAGGTTTTGTGTCCATTTTTGCACAAGAAAAAGCAGTAATTTTGGGAAACATCAGCGATGCCGATGTAGAAACCATTCAATTGGAGTTAAATCCACAATATGTTGATGGATATGAAAAAACTTTGAAATCCGATGTGAACGATGGCGCATTTCGTTTTGAAGTAGAGGCAGATTTTCCGCAGGTCGTTTACCTTCAATACAATGAGCAGAAATTGCCGCTTTTTGTAGAATCGGGAGATGAATTGAAGGTAAATTTCGAAAAAGGGAATTTGACTACAACGGCTGCTTTTGAAGGAAAAGGAGCTGCACACAATGTGTTTTTGAAGGAATTCAACGAAAAGTTTGCAGCCGATTTGGACATTCCTTCTATGGAGAAAAACGTGTTGACCGCCCAAATTGATGCAATGGAAATGGACCTTTTCGACAAGCGATTGGCACAGCAAAAAATGACCAAAGAGGCGAACAAAAGTGAATGGTCTGATGATTTTGAAAAATATTTAGACCATACGATTACCTACAACTACTACAATACTTTGTTTGCGTATCCTATCGTGAGAGGCAATAATTCTAAAAATACATCGGTTGAAAACTTACCGACTGTGATGTTGGACAATGTGACTCCCAAAATGGCAAACAATCACAAAGCTTTGGTGAGTGAACACTATCGTCGTTTTTTGGTCTATTACCTCACCTACTATGCGTCCAAAGCCAACGATTTCAAGAAGTTCGCAGGGGTTACACCTTCTTTGACCGCCAAATACAACTGGGGGAAAGAAAGTATTCGGGGTGAATCATGGGCGTATGTGATGACGGCTTTTGTGAACGACAATGGCAAAGATGCAGAGGGTGAGCTTATTAGAAAAATATACGATTCGGTACGAAGCGAGGAAGACGGAAAGCCTTATGCCGCAATGATTAAGGGCAAGTATGGGGAGAAAATGAGTGACAAGGCTTTGGCGGCTGCAACGAAAGAAAAAGCAGCAAAGGCAAAAAGCATGAAAAAGGCACACGATAACAAAGGGGGTGCCGTGAGTATTGACAAAAAAGCTCCTTTTACGCTGACAAATATGGAAGGTCAGGAGATTACACTCGACAAATTCAAAGGTAAAGTGGTTTATATTGACTTTTGGGCGAGTTGGTGTGGTCCTTGCCGAAAGCAGTTTCCTTTTGCCAAAGAATTGAAGAAAAAATTGAGTAAAAAACAAAAGAAGAAAGTCGAGTTCCTATACATTTCTATTGACAATGGCGAAAAGGTTTGGAAAAATGCAATTGACAAAATGGGCATTGAAGGCTATCACGTTTTATCTCCTGGCGGTTGGCAGTCAAAGGTTTGTCAGTACTTCAATATCCGTAGTATTCCCCGATACATGCTACTCGACAAAAAAGGGCGCATTGCAGAGGCGAATGCCAAACGACCTGGACAGGATGGTATTTTGGAGGATATTGCAAGGTTGATTGGTGAGAAGAAGTAGGGTTGACTCAGAAAGGTCATTTTCTTCTTGTTGTGTTTTCTAAATCGAACCTCATAAATCATGTAATCTTAAATCCACCTAGTGATGCGTGTGTAACCGTTCTCTTATCGGGTGGATTTAAGATGTAGGATGTACGATATTTGAGGTATGACTTGAGCCAAAAGGCCAAACCTCTTTAAATTTTGGACGAAAGAAGTAGGACGTAAGAAGCAAGATATAAATTACTGTAAATCAAACACTTAATCAAACCAAGGCTTTGACCGCAAATTGTTCATTATCAAATATTTCAATCCTGCTTCTTGCCTCTTTGCTCCTTCTTCCAAATTTATTTTTTTGTAGTAGCAACTTTCACTATTCGCCACCAACAACTGCTTTCGTCCAGTTACAAATCAACTCTACTTGTTCGCTAGTGAGTCTCGTTCCTTCGTGTAGCCAAGTGTAGGATTTCAAAGGCATGTGTCCTTCTTCGATTTCTTCACAAACCTCTTCGAGTTTATGGGCTTGTTTTTCTGCGTCATAGCTCGACCAATTCGAAAAATTGAGGTGTTTTTTGCCTTCTTTGATGTGTCCGTTTATCCAAAAACCAAGCGGCTGAATGTTGGTGTACCAAGGGTAAACCGTTTGATTGGAATGGCAATCATAACACGCTTTTTTGAGAATTTCACCCACTTCAGAAGGGACGTTCATGCTGCTCATAATGTCCTTATCGTTCACCTCCTCATAGATTTTTTGCATGGGAATGAATTGAATGATAAGTAACAAAGCGACAACGGCTAAAAGTATTTTTTGATTTCTTGACATGGTATATTGTCTAAATTTGATTGGAATGTACGGCTAAAAATACAAAACATTTTGTGGACAATCCTTACATTTACATTGCTAAGCCCTATTTCCTTCTTCAATCGTTTTTCTTCATACTTCAAAATCAATTTCTTATGCCGTTTTTTTACTTCAAAACCAGCTTGTTCTCTTTCACCTTCTTGCTTTTCTTCCTTCAATGCCAAACTCCACAAAAAACTTCTAATGATAATACGGCTTCAAGAGAGGCAGAAACGGTGATAGGTGCATCGAAAGAGAGCGAGACTTTGATTCCTTTATACATCGGTACTTACACCCGAAAAGAAGGGCATGTGGACGGTAAAGCAAAAGGCATTTATGTGTATCAAATGAATACAAAAACGGGGGAACTTTCTTACCATAGCGAAATCGGTGGCATCAACAATCCTTCTTACCTCACCCTTCATCCCAAACGCAAATACCTCTATGCGGTCAGCGAAACAGGCGATGGTGAAAGTGCTTCGGTTCACGCTTATTCGATTGATGAAAACACGAAAAAGCTCACCGAAATCAACCATGTTGCAGCCGAGGGTTATGCGCCCTGCTATATCAGCGTGGAACAAACGGGTAAATATGCTTTGGTTGCCAACTATACCACGGGAAATGTAGCAATGTTGCCGATTGCAGCGAATGGAGCTTTGGAGAAAGCAACTTCTATCGAATATCACAAAGACAAGGGCTCAAAGAATATTCGCCCTCGTTCGGCTCACGCCCATTTTATTGCGCCCGACTTGAACAATCGTTATGCTTTGGCAGCAGATTTGGGTTTGAACCTTTTGTATGTTTATGAAATGGATTTAGAGCAGGGCAAGTTGATATCGAAAGGCGCAGCAGGAGCAGAAACAGGCGCAGGGCCTCGACATATTGAGTTTCACCCTCGGGTTCCCTACATTTATAGCCTCAATGAATTGAACGGAACAATTGACAAGTGGAACTACGATGCAGAAACGGGACAATTGACCTTGGCAAATACCTACGATACTTATCCCATGAAATACAGTGGAGCTATTTCGAGCGCAGACATTCACATTCACCCATCGGGTAATTTTTTGTATGCTTCCAATCGGGGCGAACTCAACGATATTGTAGTCTTTGGAATTGACGAACAAACGGGTGAATTGACTTTCTTGGAACGAACTTCTACTCAAGGAAAAACACCCCGCAATTTTGTCATTTCTCCTGATGGTCGTTTTTTGTTAGTCGCCAATCAAGATTCGAGTACGGTTGTTGTGTTTGCGATTGATGAACGAACAGGCAAACTGACAGCTACGGGAGAGGTTGAGGAAGTGCCGAGTGCGGTTTGTTTGAAGTTTTGATTTACTAAAATTTCCCTACCTTTATCCTACCACTAAACCCCTCCCAAAAACTTTGGTATCAAAATTGAACACTCAGCCTTGAATGCTTGAACAGTGCAATCTGAAAAATGCCCAAAAAATTCCCATTCTATAAACGCCCCCTTTGTCTTCAAAAAACATATCCAACATTTTTCCTATCCAACTCTTCAATTAAACCACTAAATAATTTAATAACAATACTATTTAGTGTTACAACATTGACTGATGAATTGTTACTATAATTTTAGTCTTTTGTTGATTTTAGGTGCATACGCTTAATTATTTGTCATTAAATCGGCATTTTCCATAACAAATCTTAGTTTATTCTACAAAAACGGTTTACCTCTTTTGATTTCTTCGTTACTTTAGATAATGATTGTGTAATTGTGTAATTGTGTAATTGTGTAATTGTTACCAATATTTTATTTATTTTTCAACCACTAAATTTTTTATTCATGCAACAAGACAAAGCTCAGAAATCAAAAACAAGACAACAAATAGCTTATGAATTAGATATGTCTTACAGCACCTTCAAACGTTGGCTTCAAAGACAGGGCATTTCTTTGCCTAAAGGTATGGTTATCCCTGCTTATCAAAAATTGATTTATGATAAATTTTACAATCGCATTAGTGGGTGAACGTATATGAACAGTTTTGAACGAAAATGATTGAAAATGAACAATTTTGAACGAGGTAGTTTGGAGAAGATGGTTTAGATTTGCAGCAAGTTCAATAGAATGATTGTCGACAAGATTTTTTGAAGGACTTGGTTTTTTAGTTTTTAATTTAAAAATTAATCAAAATATTAAAATGAAAAAATACATATTTCTTTTTCTGTTAGTTGCAACTTTTGCTAGTTGTGAGAAAGACCAATTATCCTCTAATGATAAATTCAGTGAACCTTTTCGAAGTTCCCACAAAAAACAAAGTAAAGATATTGAGGTTGAGCTTTCTGGAGAAGAGTATTTTAAAGCTATCTTTTTCTTAGATTCTGATTTGATAGATAAAGTAACACCTATGAAAGAATACAAAGAAAATTACATTGCTGAATTGCGTAAATCACCTAATTTTGATGAAGAATTCAAACAATTAAGAGAAATACAAGATAGTTTTCTAATTAAAATTCACGAATTAGATAATACCTTTTTTACTTATTATAAGGACGCAATGGAATCAGGCAACCCTTTAACAGTTAGGACTGCCTTAATAAGAGCAGGAGATATTTTTCGTAAAGCATTGTATTCAGATGAAGAACTATTAGAATACTTTATTTATTCAGAAGAAATTATCAAAAATATCGACATAGAAAAATTTACTAATAAGGAAGGCGAAGTAGATATAGAAAGATTAAATAAGGAAATTGAATCTTACATAAATAAAGATAATAAATATCGCAATAGCGAAAATACAATGAAAAGCTTTGGAGCATCTGGTTCAGGAAATCATGCTTTATGTGCAGCAATAGTTTTCTTTTATGGAGTTACTGTTATTGCAACAATATCTTATGTTGCAGCTCTTAATATAGCAGCTGTAGTAAATGCTGGTCTTGTAATTAACGCTGCTGCTGTTGCAGTCCTTACATATGCAGTTAAAATTGATGTAACCTATGAAAGAGACGGTGGCAGCGGAGGCGGAGGCGGAGGAACTTGTACCCCCTCACCAAATAATAAAGGTAATTACTTAGGTACTAATAATGTTGAAAATCAAACACATGCATTTTTTATTAATTAACCGTAAATTTTATAAACATTTGATAAACAGCGAATTAATTACATTTGCATAATTTTTATTTAATATTTGCATGATTGTTTATTATTGACAATCATTTTCTTAAAGTACCTAGGTAGTTACTAATAAAGAAATAAATGCATGCCCTGATGGAAAAATGAATACAACACATGATTTATTGATTTTGTCAATAACGGAAGCATTTAAGAAAATATAAAGCTATTTCTTTAAAACCAAATATTCAATAATAGGTTCTCTGATAATTTTTGTAAGATGTTTCATGATTCCATATATCTTTTTTTAAATTTTGATAATCAGAATAAATCATGTTACCAAAATAAAAAAACACCAGAGAACTTATAAATCTCATATAAAGAATATTTTTATGCTAAAACATAAAATACTTGCTATTCTTCTTTCATTTTCATTAAGCAGTATTGTATTATTTGTTATGGTAAGTAACACTTTTTATACTCCTTTATTCCATAATCCAAATTTGTCTATTAGTGAAATAATTCCACAAGGATGGGGTTTCTTCACTAAAAACCCTAGAGATGTTGTTGTTCAAGTTTATGATTATTCTACAGGAGAAAGTTTAATTCATCCCCATTCAAGCCCCTTTTATTTATTTGGATTATCAAGACTCCCTTCAAGATTGATAATGGAAATAGGTGCTGTAGCTCCAAATATTGAGGATAGTTTATGGGTAAAAGATTATCAAAATACTAACGAATATAAAGAAGGTTCATTTGTTTCAAAAAAACCTCTATTTAAATATCCTATGCTTAATGATAGTATTGTAATTACAAACCAAGAACGCACAGCATGGGCATGGCATAAATATAAAGCTAAATTATCTTATCCAAAAAATTATGTAAAAATAGTAAGACATGATTAAAAAAATAACATACATTGTGGATTTATTTTATATTAATAAAATATCTTATTATTCTTATTCATTGTTTAGAGGTTTACTTGCATTGAGTTTGTTACTGACATTCATGGTCAATGATTTAGAAACATTATTTCCAATTTTTACAGATAATTACACTCATTATGAATCAATTAAAACCTCAGTACAGGACAAAACTAAAAAAGGGATAGAAAAAGAAGTTGTATTTTGTGATTCCTAATTCATAAAACAACTTCAAATTAATATCCCGTGACCAAAGATAATCAAAAAGAATTACTGAATTTA
>JAUHXA010000043.1 GCA_030427245.1 Bacteroidia bacterium
GACTGAACTTCAACCGATTCACATTAAAATATTGAAACTTTTGGATATTGAGCCGAAGGTTTACCTGAATTTAGCACATCATATCCAAATGTTTTTTTCTCAGAATCAAGTTACCGAAACATAAGTTTTTCATCTGTTTATTTTTTCTTTTTGAAGGTCAGATGGAACTTACCGTGAATTAAACAATCATTTTCCTATGTGTTTAAATAATTATTTAATCATGAACGTTTCATCACTGTATTGGTTAAATCGTTTAGAATTAGCAAGGAAGATTAAAAACTGGGCTTGCATACAGTAATAGACAAAAACCATGCTAAAACACTACTTCTTTCCTCAGAATGGTGTGCCAAAACTTGGGAAACGCTTCTCTTTAAATTTGCCTTTTGAAAATACATGTGCCTGCATTTGCTTGTGTATACATGTTGTATTATAGTGAGTTGTGTGAATTAATTGATTCTGAAAAACCTTTTACCTCTTTGTGACATTTTATTCAACGATTTTATTAATTGACTTTTCTGTGACATTGGCAAGGCGAATTTTTGTGTTTTTGTCGTAAAAGAGGTCTATTGAGTTTTAAGAAGGGAAGAGGGGATTTTTCCATAAAAAAAGCATCTATATGGATAACAATTTCCCTACTAAACCCACAATTCACAAACCCATTCCCACCTCATTTTGTTATCTTCCTAAAATAACGTAGATTCAAGCTATGCAGAAAAAATACAATAAATTTAGAAGCAACAAGTCCAAATCAGAGGACGACAAACGAGAAGACGAGAAAAAAGGTAATGAGGAGGAAGGGAAACCCAAATTCAGAAGCAAAAGAGAAGGCAGAGGAAGAAGTAATGACAGGGATAAGGACAATCCCAAATCAAGAAGCAAACGAAGGGTGATTTTTCGGAAGAAAAAACCACCTCAACTCTCTATAGACAATCCTACCACCGTAGAACTGAAAAAAACGGGTATTCGCCTTAATAAATATTTGGCAAATTCGGGTGTTGCTGCTCGGCGAAAAGCGGATGAACTCATTAAAGATGGATGGGTAACGGTTAATGGAAAAGTCGTAATCGAAATGGGATTCCGAGTACAGGCGGGTGATGTTGTGCAGTTCAAGGGTAGAAAGGTAGAGCCTCAAAATAAAACCTACATTTTGCTCAACAAGCCCAAAGACATGATTACCACGACCAACGATCCTCAAGGTAGAAAAACGGTGATGGATTTGGTGGCTGGAGTAGATGTCGATCGTTTGTATCCTGTCGGTCGTCTGGATAGAAATACGGTTGGTTTATTGCTCCTCACCAACGATGGCGCACTTGCCCAACACCTTTCTCATCCCAAAACCGAAGTCCGAAAAATTTACCATGTTTTCTTAGATAAACCGTTGCAAAAAAGTCATTTTAATCAAATCGCAACAGGGATCACGTTGGAGGATGGTGAAATATTAGTGGATGGACTTTCGTATATAAGTGAGAATAAAAAGGAAATTGGTGTGCAAATCCACAGTGGTCGAAATCGGATTGTTCGGCGAATCTTTGAGTATTTTGGCTACGAAATCAACAAGTTGGATAGAGTGATTTATGGTGGTTTGACCAAGAAAAATTTGACTCGTGGAAAGTGGCGTTTTTTGACGGCAAAGGAAGTGATTATGTTGAAGCATTTTAAGGGATGATTTTTTAGAATGGGGAAGACAGAGCAGGGATGTGAGATATACTAATCAATTTTTTAAAGTAAAAATCTCGTTTCTCACATCTCTCCTCTTTCATCTTAAGTTATTCTCCAATCAACAAAAAACCCGCCCAATCTTGCGGCGTATAATCCTCCAAAACAAGTAAATCCATTTTTGCTTTTCGGAGGGCAGCAGCATAGTTGTTGCCGCTGTGTTTTCGGGGCAAATCCTCCAGGATATATTCAAACAGTTTTTTGACCAAAGCACTACTCGATTCGTCGGGAATGTCGAATTGGGTAAAAATGATGTTGTTCGCTCCCGCATACAAAAATCCTCGCTGCAATGCCATCATTCCTTCGGCACTGTACAATTCTCCTACTCCACTGCTGCAACTGCTCAAAATTACCAAATCTGCTTGAAGGCGAAGGTGATAGGTTTCGGAGGTGTAGAGTAAGAAGTCATTATGGGTAGCATCCGTTGAAGATTCTTTTTGGGTTTTAGCTAAGTAAATACCCGAAAGTTTGGTGTTTTCATTGTTGGTCAAACCATGTGTTGAAATCAGGATATATTTGAACTTTGGAGCTTCCAAAAATAGGTTTTGTTTGGAGGCAGAGGCATACAAAAATATCTTTGCCTCCAATGCTCGACTTTGAAACAACTCAAAAACGGCTTTTACCTCATTCTCGGTACTCGGCAAATTGTCCAACGCTTTTTCTCCTTCCCGATTAGACCGCAAAACCTTTGTTTTGCCGCCTCGACTCACCAAAGCCATATCTGCCTGTGCTTGTTCTTTGCCATTGAAGGAAACGGGCGCAATACCCAAAAAGGAATCTTCCAAAAAAACATTCTTGACTTTTTTTGAAGCTTGATATAACAAAAGTGTTGCAGAATAATGATAACCAATAGAAAAGAAACGAATCAAATAGGGCAGTTCGGTGAAATCCTCTTCGATTTCTTCTTTTTCATCCATCAAAAGCAGAGCATCGAAAGGTAAATAATTCAGAATTCCATGCCGCAGAATGGTTAATTGCGGTGTGTTTTCACCGTCAGTTGTGTATAGTTGTAGTTGAAGAGGCTGCAATAACAGGAGATACAATTCTTCTGCAATTTCTACAAAATCATCTATGTCAACGGCATTAATGGCATCTAAAAAATCTGTTACCAATTCTTCAAAGTGTATAGGTTTTTTGATTTGATGGACCTGATAATTATTGGCTGTTATTTGAAAAATGAAAATAAATTGCTCACCCACATAGTAAGATAGAACGATTTTTTTTGTGTCTAAAATGGTTTTTTTATTCCCTTCGATGGCTTGCAGGTGGGCTTGCAGAACTGCAATATCTGCTGTTTGGGTTTGGTACTTCAATTGGTAGTAATCGGGATGGTTTTTTTCTAATTGTTCGATGAACTGTAAGTATTCTTGGTGTTTATCAAAATGTTGGTTTTGTAATTCTTTTAGTTTTGCAGTTTCGTTTTTTGCTCTGCCTTCTTCGATTTTTTTCTCCAATTCCAGTAGCCTTTGCTTCAAACTTTCTTCTTCTATCCGAATACTTTTGGGAATATTTGCTCTCGCATCCGCCTCTTGCAGTTCTTCCATCAGCAAAACGGCTTTGGCTTTTTCGGTGAAATTGAAGGCCGTAGGAAGGCTTTTTGCCGCATGGATTTGGTGGTAAACCATTGAAGCCACTTCTATCGCTTTTTCATAAATATTGACCAACTGTTCACCCAAGTTTAGTTTGGAGTCGAAAGCTTTGTATTGCTGTCGTTTCACTTCAACGAATTGCACCAAAGTTTGATAGCCTTCAAAAGCCGCTTTCAAGCTTTGAATAGATTGGTTTTTTTGGTACAAACGATAGAAAGACAGGGATTTTCGATTGAGGGCAAATAGCAGTTGTTTGGAAAAATAATTGGAAGGGATTTGTGGATATTGATAAACATCGGTTGATTGAAAACTGGGTAGTAAAATGTTGAGGCTTCGATGTAAATGGTCAATGGCCTCTTTCTCTTCTCCTTTTTGCAAATGAGCATCGCCCCAAAAATTCAAAACTTCGGCAAGTTTGGGGTGTTGGTCGCCAAAAACGACTTGATATCCCTTGAAGGCTTGTTGGAAATAATCAAAAGCTGCTTCAAATTTTTGCTGCATAGCATGACAGTTGCCCAAATTGCAGTAGTTTTCATAGACGACCGCAGGGAAAGCAGCAGTCTCAGACGTTTTGTTGCTTTGGATATCAATGCTTTGTTGGTAGTAATCAATAGCTTTGGCGAATTGTTGAAGGGCGTTGTAGCAGTTCCCTAAGTTCGATAATATGGTGGCATTGAGGTTGTGATTTGTTACAAAGTGTTTGGAGGTGATGGTGTATGCTTTTTCAAACTGCTTGATAGCCAATTCATGTTGGTGCTTGAAGTGATGGCAACTCGCAATATTGTTGTAGGCATAAACCAAATGTGGATGTCCTTCGGGCAAAACGTTTAGCCAAATATTCAGCGTTTTTTGAAAGTGTGGCAATGCTTGGTCGTAATCTCCCAGATAGCTGTAACAAGTTCCCAAATTGTTGTAGCAAATCGCAAGTTCATTGGAGGTTTTGGTGCCAACTTCGAGATGAAGTTGTAATGCCTTTTTGTGAGATTCAATGGCAAGTCTATAGTTTCTTTGTTGTATGTGACAGCTCCCTATATTGGAGTAGGTGAGCGCCAATGCTTCTTTTTGGACTGGAGATTCTTCTGTTACTCTCACGCCTAAAGCAGATTGGTAAGCTCTCATTTCTGCGTCCAATTTATTTTGCAGCCCATAAGCATAGCCCAAACTATTGAAAGTGGAGATTGGATAGTGTGTATTTTGAAGGTGATGGGTGTCAGCTATTTTCAAGGCAGTTTTTAGCGTTCCAATAGCTTTTTCGGCATCTGCCAAATAATTGTAGTTTTTACCGAGTTCGTTGAGGGTTTGCAGATAGAAATCCCATTTTTTTTCTTGCTGAAATACCAAAGCTGCTCCTTCCAACACGTCAATAGCTTGTTGGTAGTGAGCAGCTTTGGTTAAGACCGTTGCCTTTTTGAGTTGCTGTAGTGTTTGTTTAAGGAGGTTATCCGCCATTGCCTTTAAAGTTGCCAGGTCCTGGATTTTTGTTTTTTCTCAAAATCTTCAATCTAATTTCTCCTACTTCTACATTTGGAGGTGCTTTGAGGTTTCCTTTCACTACAAAATATTCATTGATACCCGCCAATACTGCACCTGTCAATTCACCATTGGTGGCCAATCTAACTTCATCCTTTGAAGTATTGACATACAATTTCAGTGTTTCATAGGCCTCTATTTCTGGATTGAGGTCAATGGGTTGTTTTCCATTTCGGGTGCATTTATCTTTATCTTCAAAAGTAAAAATGACATAAAAGCGACTGCCAAATTTAGTAAGGTGTTCTTGTTCTGAATTGTCAAAGGTGATATTACTTCCTGTGGTAGGAGGAATATTATAGAGGGTGTAAGGAGTATCATTATCACCTGCTGATAAAGTAGAAGAAGCGGAATGTGAAGAATTGGTAGAGGTACTTTTACCGTATTTTTTTCCTCGATTTTTCACGCCAAATTGGTTGGGAGGAGTAGGGGTTGAGCCCACTTCAGGTATATCAACGATCTGGATTTTACCTGTGAGAGTAATGGCCTTTTCACAATCGTCTTTTGACAATGCTTTGAAATAGTGAAGGTGAAGCTTGTGAACTATATCTCCTTCATTGATGCCGTCTCCTCCTGTTGTATTGACCAATCCTATTTTGGCTTGTGCTTGTAGGTCATTGAAAAAATGTGTGGCAAAGAGGAGAGTGAGAATAATTAATACGTTTTTCATGATGTTTGAGGTTTTGAAGAAAATAATTTTCAACTATGAATTAAGGTAAAATAGGAAGGAAGTGGTGCAAGCAGAAGATGAATATAACAAGAAAAATGCTTTCTTGCAAAAATAGTTTCTGTATGCCCAATCACTTCTACCTCTCATAGACGAAAAGGAGTGTTTTTTTAGGACAAAACCCACGAAAAAATATAAGAAAATTATTATTCTGGTAAATTTTTCAAACCTACTTTGGGTTTGGATTTGCAGCTTGTATGTGACTTTACCTTTATCCTCCAATCACCTTGATAATCACTACCAAAACTACGCTGATAACCAGACCCGAAAAGACTTTGAATAAATCTCTGCCTATATCACTGGTAGTTGCTCTGCTCAATCTTTTCTCCAATCGAATGCGTATAGCAATTTCACGACCTGCCAACAAACCAATGAATACCCAAGTCGTACTCATAGGAATAGCACTCCAATCTTTGAAAATCATCAAAACGATGCCGTAAATCAAATCAACAAAAGTAGCAGAGCGAATGTCGGTTGTATTGGTTTTGGCCTTCACAATCTTTTGAACTGCACCACCTTTGCTGTAAAAAATGTAGCCCAACAAAGCGAGAATGGCAAACAAGGAGAAGAAAAAGGGAAGAGGAGCGAGATTGCCGCCTCCTAACAAATACACATAAATATTGGCTAAATCTTGTGTCAGCCATTGCCACCACAAAAAACCGGTGGAACACCATTGAGCCGTTACCCAATAATTTCGATTTTTTTCTTTGATGGGATTCTCCATAAATCGCTTTTCTAATATATTGGTAACCATTAGGTAGATTACCATTGCAGCTGAAAAAGCGACTACATAACCCAGCAAGGATTTCATGATCATTTTACCCAAAACAGCCTTTGTGTCAAAAACACTAGTTAGAATCGCTCCTACATCTCCCTCAATTTTATTCATCGAAAACAAGGTGAGAATTAAGAAGGTTGTACTAACAGGAATCCCAAATCGGGTAATAATTAGTAAAACGACAGGCGGCAATAGATACCACCATTCGAGTGTAGCAGGAATATCAATTTTCGACAACCGCCCGTAAGCGATGTCACTGTGTATCCATCCATTTATCAATACAATTGACAGAATCGTTCCTGCAAAAGCCCACAATACATACCAAGGGCGTTTTTCATTGGAGCTTAAAAATGTGCCAAGAGTCTGTATGACATCGTTACCGACAACCGAATAAGCCGCCATCAAAAAACCCAACCACATAATCACTAAAGACAAATCCATACTATTCAAATTGAACGTTAGATTGCAATAAAGCAAAATATTAAAACATGTGTCATTTGGAGTGTGAAGATAAATAAATATTAGGCAACCTATAATATTATTTGTATTAATACAGGTTGAGGAATCTCCGTACTTTTTTATACACCAAAAAAACAAAGGTATTGGAAGGGTATATTCACAACGTTAAATGAATGTTATTGAAAAGTTAACTCGGCACTCTTGACTATTTATTGACTGTTCCAGAACCGCCGCAAGTTGTACAAGTTTGCTGCCCACCACTGCAAGAATAACATGAAACCCATTCGGTGCGATAGACAGGATTGTTGTCCCAATCGTAATCCACTCTTGATTCTGAGCGACCTCCCGTTCCGCCACAGGAAGAACAAGTGAGCAAACCAGAACCTGAGCAAGAGGGGCACTGTCGGTAATTGTGTGGATCTAAATCGTGTACTTTTCTATTTGGATTGACCGTTCTTTGTGGGCGGTTCAAGGAGACTTTGGAGAAAGGGTTTTCTTTTTTGGGAGTTGCCGCCAATTTGAAAGCGTATATTTTCAAAGCAGTATTACCTGTACCATGAATACCTCCCTGTGTACCGTTTTCTTTGTAGTATTGATAAATGGATTGAACGGTTGTGGTCATTGTCACCGTTCGATATATCCAAAAACCTCTCTCTTTATGGACTCGATGTTGAGTAAATAGCTGATTCTCTATCATTTCATTTGTAGTGATTCCGACATACCATTGAGACCAAGCACCACCTTCTTTTCTCATATAGGCATTGATGTCATAGGTAACGATGAACATTTCGAGGCCATGAATCGCCCTTTTAGTCAATTTGGCGTAATAGGAGGTGTAAACCGTTTTAAGATCTGTCGCAGCAGCCTCATCAATATTTCCATCCTTAAATTTGGCAATCTTAAACAGTGTTTGTACGTCCTCTACATTCAATTGACCATTTGCAGCAACTCTATCATTGGCTGTCTTGAGGATTCCATTCAGAAAAAGACTGTATTCTTCAACGGTAGGCATAAAGATTCGTATTTGAAGTTAAAAAAATGGAAGTTTCGTGGAAAAGTCCTCTTTCTTCAAAATAATCATTTCTGGCCTATTTTCCAAAATTTAAGAAAGTCTCAGGATCTATTTCACCACTAACTTTTTCCCGCCAATCCATTCACCTCCAATTCTCATTTCGACCAAGTACAACCCACTCGACAAAGCTTCAATGGATAATTCGGGTTGTTCACGTTCTACGATTGAAGTCAAAACCGACTGCCCCAAGGTATTGTAAATCCGTACTTCAAGAGGCAAATTGAAGAAAGAAACGGGATTTTTTTTGAAGTCAAAATAAAGGGTAGAGGTAGCAGGATTGGGATAAAAACTGATGAGATTTTTTTCATAAAAAGGTTCTTCAATGCCTACAACGGTTTCTGTTTCGTACCACAAAATGCCCCCTCGAAGGTTGCCGAGTAGCATATCCAAACGCCCGTCATTGTCCACATCTGCCGTAGTTGGGCTGATCTCAGTTGCTCCCGAAAGCGGCACAATTTGTTCGGTAATCAAACTGAAAACGCCTCCGTCAATATGGGCTTCAATGTCCTCATACAAAAACAAACTTCCTGCATCATTGCCAACCAATAACCGAAAGTTGCCATCCTGCAATTTGAATAGATGTGGCACTGCAAAACCCGCAGCGGTTGTGCCTTGACGCACCAACACTCCACCCCATTGATTGCTTTGAAGAGAAAAAATGGGAGATTGCAGCGAACCCGTATTTTTATAGTAATACACTCGACCTGTATGGTTTCCCGAAATCATGTCCAACAATCCATCTCCATTTACATCCACCAATTGAGGTGTCGCATGTTGTTTCACATCGAGGGCAGCACCCGTAGCATCATTCATGCGTTCTGCTTTTTTCACAAACTTTGCAATGCCTTCCCCCGTTGGTTGGTTTTCAAAATAATGGACATAACCCATGTTGTCACCAATAAGCAAGTCGGCATCGCCGTCATTGTCCAAATCGCCAAAAGTTGAATGATAAAAAGCAGCACTTTCTACATTGGGATCGAATTGAGTGGTAAACAACTGTGTGCCAATCTGCATATAGTCTCGACTAACCAATTTGAAGGCAGGTTCGGTAGCCGTTCCCACATTTTCGTACAAAGCCAAACTGGGCTTCAAATAGCTCGAAAATTCATTGACCCGAACTTCATAACCTTCATTGCCAATCACCAAGTCTAACAAGCCATCGTTATTGTGGTCAAAAAAGGTGGGATGAGAATAAGCCGCAACGTCTATTGTATTTTCGACCATCAAGGTATCGGTTCGCAAACTGAAATTGGGTTGGTCGTCAGTACCTGTGTTTTCGTAGTACCAAACACACTCAAAGTGATTAGATTGTGCCGCAGCATTGGGTGAAACCAACATATCTTTCGTTCCGTCCCGATTGACATCTATCGAAAAAGCGGCAGGGAAGGTTTTCATGTCTATCGGTGTAGAATTGGCAGGAAAAATGGTGTCTTGGCTGGTCATCTTCGCCAAGTTGGGTGTTCCACCGTTCATCGCCATCACCATGGTATTGAAGGAAATATCCCCCAAGATGATTTCTTTATCGGCATCTCCGTCCATATCAATCGCCAACAAAGTCGAACCTGGGTGAACACCATTTTTCTCCAATTCTTCAAGAGTCCATTCTTTCTTTTTCCCTCCTTCATTACAGGTGTCTAAGGTCAGTGATTTGTCAATACCACTTTCGTAAAGATTTCCCCAACATCTGGAGAACATTTGATAGTCGCTCAAGTCGCCACACTCAAAGTTGTTTTCAGCCGAAAAATTTTCAAAATATTCGATGAATCCACCTGCTACATTGAAGGTCAAAATGTCCATGTCGCCATCGTTGTTGACATCTATTATGGCAGGAATGTCAAATTCCGAAACGAATATTTCAACTACCACGTCATGTGTTAATTTGTCTATAACAAATTGAAAGTCAATTTTTGAATTATCGTCATAGCGGCCTTTATAAACGCGAATACCATTTTGATTGGAAGTAAAAATATCTGGAATGTCGTCGCAATTGTAATCAACCAACAATGCCCAGTTTTCCAATTGGGGGAAATTTTCCTCCAATTCGGGAGCGTATTCATAACCATTCTCGCCACCTGAACCTGTATAAACAAAGGTCATAGATGTATTGGAAGCTCGGTCAAAAACGAACAAGTCCATAATGCCATCATTATTCAAATCTGCTTCCGAAAATTGGGGATTGTTGAATCCACCTGTCCACGGATACTGCAATGTGTGGTTATCTACTTCAACAACCACTTCATTTTGGCGAACGAAATCAAGATTTTGCGCCGCTACGTTTTGCAGCAATGACATGAACAACAAGCAAAAAATAAACCGATGAAAAATATAATTTATCTTTGTATTGGGGTAGATTCCATTTTTTTTCATACCTTTTGACATTAGAATTAATATTGGGTTAATTTGAAATGAGACTATGAATACTTGCTTAAAAAACAAAGCTACGATGAACGCATACAAACCTAAAAATAATTATCTATCCTTCAAAAGTAGTTTACACTTTACTTTTGAACTTTTCGCAATCAGTCTATTGTGGCTTTTTTGTAGTTTACCACTCTTAGCCCAAGATACAACAAATCAAACGCAACTAAGTGCAGTGGAGTTGGACAGTCTGATGACCGTTTCGGGAGATAGTTTGGGGGTTGCAGGAGATGTGGTGATTCCTGTCAAACACAATATTGCGTATTTTGATGCAAATATTCAACCCAAAGAGGAGGGGTACTCTTTAGAAGTGACGGCTTTGGATGCCAAATATCGGCAGCTAAACGAATTGGTGACAGGGCGTTATAATTTTATGATTGACGGTGAGGACAAAACCTTGAATTTTACGGCAGGGAAAGCCAATGTTAGTTTGGAGGAAATGCCTAAAAGTGTCTATTTGAAGTATCGCCCTGAAGGAAGTGAGAAGGAGCAAGTGCGTTTTTTCCAATTCAAAGAAAAAAATGGCGCAGTCAGCAAATGGGTAATTCCCACTTGGGTTTCTATTTTGCCGCCTTTGATTGCGATATTATTGGCCTTGATTTTCAAGGAGGTTATCACATCATTGTTTTTGGGGATTTGGATTGGCGTATGGATGTTATATGGTTTTGACGTAGAGGCTTTTTTTTGGAGTTTTCTGCATACCGTAGATGAATATATTTTTCACACGCTGACAGATGGTGACCACATTGCCATCATTGTTTTTTCGCTTCTGATAGGCGGCATGGTGGCGATTATTTCTCGAAATGGAGGTATGGCGGGCGTGGTCAATGGTTTGTCGAAGTTGTCTAATTCGGCTCGAAGCTCGCAGTTGGTGACTTGGCTGATGGGCGTTGCCATCTTTTTTGACGATTACGCCAATACTTTAGTAGTGGGAAATACGATGCGTTCTTTGACGGACAAGTTTCGGGTGTCGAGAGAAAAACTGGCATATATTGTAGATAGTACGGCTGCTCCTGTAGCGGCAATTGCATTGATTACTACATGGATAGGCGCAGAATTGAGTTATATTGGAGATGTGACAGGTACTTTGGGCATCAGTGAAAGTCCATATAGCATTTTTCTCAATTCACTTCAATATTCCTTTTATCCAATCTTTACCTTAGTATTCATCTTGTTCTTGGCCATCAGCAACCGTGATTTTGGCCCTATGCACACTGCCGAAATGCGGGCGAGAACTACTGGTAAAGTATTCGATACGGGATTGGAAAAGGAAGAGGAGGAAATTGAAGTAGAAAAAATGGACCCTATAAAAAATGCCCCTCATCGAGCCATCAATGCCATTTTACCTGTCTTAGTTATAATTATCGGAACATTTGTGGGGCTGTGGTACACAGGCATGGCGGCAACCGATTGGACTGCTGAAATTACCAAACTTAAATTGAATGCAAATGGTCCAGAAGATCTCACCTTGCTTGCTAAATTGCCGATTATTATTGGAAATTCCAATTCTTACGATGCCTTGATTTGGAGTTCTACTTTAGCTGTCACAACTGCCATTGCATTGACGCTGTTTCAAGGAATCATGAGTCTGCGAGCAACTATGGAAACCATGATGGTTGGCATCAAAGCTATGATGGGAGCAATCATAGTATTGGTATTGGCATGGTCATTGGCACAGATTACGAAAGACTTGCATACTGCCGATTTTCTTACCAGCTTACTGGTCGGAAATTTGAATCCACTGTTTTTACCAGTTTTGATATTCTTATTGGCAGCTTTGATAGCCTTTTCGACAGGTTCGAGTTGGAGTACGATGGCGATTTTGTATCCGATTGCTTTGCCTTTGGCTTGGGCAATCAGTCAAGCAGCAGGAAATCCGATAGATTTGACCATGCAAATATTTTATGCTGTGACTTCCAGCGTATTGGCGGGGTCAGTATTGGGTGATCATTGTTCTCCGATTTCCGATACTACGATTTTGAGTTCGCTCGCATCACAGTGCAATCATATTGATCACGTCCGTACCCAAATGCCTTATGCCTTGACTGTTGGGACGGTTAGTTCGGTCATGATAACATTGAGCATGTATATGCAGCTTCCTTCAATGGTTAGTTTTGGCGCAGGATTGGGAATTTTATTGCTCATTGTATTGTTGTTTGGTAAGCGAGTACCTGAATGGGCAACTTTGCAGCGAGAAATGGAAAATCAAGAGCCTGCACCCGTTGTTGAAGCAGATATTGAATAAACGTTACTATTCAGCAAGCCTTGAGGTGACATCTTTTCAAAAATCAAAATTGGTTGATTATCAATCATGTATCAAGAAAAGGTGTAATCTCAAGGCAACTGCATCAAGATTACACCTTTTCTAAATATTTGACTTATAACACGTTTGTTTCAAGACAGAAAAAGATGTCACCTTGATGCTGAATAATAACGAATAAACTTCAAATTCAAGTAAAGAAGGTAAAATAGACTGCAAAATAGAGGCAGCTTAAAAATAAAACATAAAGTGTTAAAATACGTTTATACAATAAAAACAAGTTAGCATTTTCGCTAATTTTGCGTTTTTGATTCAACAATTTCAGCAAACAATGAAACAGTTTCTTAATAAACTTGGAGGGAAGAAAAACAGTGGTGTTGGTGGTCGGTCAGGAGGTGGAAGTAGAGGCAACAATCCAATGTTTGGAGGAGTCGACCCTCAAAACAAATCCTCTAAAGGCAAATCTCCGATTGTTTTGGTGGTTGGTCTGACGGTGGTAGTCGTGATGTTGGGAGCTATGTTTTATTTTGGAGGCTATCAGTTTTTGAGCTCAGACACCAGTACAAAAAACGACTATATTCATGCTTATGAGGCTTTTATCAACAATACCTCCAAAAACTATCTCACCTATAGTGTAGAGGCATGGGAAGAAGCCGACAAAAAATTTTATAAGTTTTCTAAAAACCTTTACGAAGAATACTATCCAGAAATGTCGCTTTCCGAAAAAATGGAAGTGGGTAAAATGCCGATTATGTACCATCTCTTCAAGTACAAAAGCACGATAGAAAGAGAAGTTGCAAGTGCAGTGGTTGAAAATACCAGAGCATTGAGAGCGCATTTACAAGACATCATCAGCGAAACGGCCGATACCTATGATGGTAGCTATGACCAACGCATTCGAGAGATTTTGGACGAATTCAAAGCGCATGGCGACTATCTACCTCCCGCCTCGACAGATGGAAATCAACCTGCTGGATTGGGTGGTGGATCTAAAGAAGGATTTTAAAATACTCGAACTCAAAGTACTCTCTCCAATTCAATTTTGAACTTGCATTTGAATTTTGAAGCTGAATTTGTTTTATGAAGTCTATTGCCGCTACCTTCAATGAATTTCGCCCCTTATTATTTTCCATTGCTTATCGAATGACAGGAAATGTAGCGGATAGCGAAGACATCCTTCAAGATACATTTGAGAAATGGCTTCAATTGGATATCCAACAAATCACCCATCCCAAAGCTTACCTCTGCAAAATCATCAGTAATCGCTGTATCAATTACCTCCAAAAACAACAAAAAGAGAGAGAAGTCTATAAAGGAACGTGGCTTCCCGAACCTTTGGTTGACCATCCTACATTACAGCATTTGGATTCCAAAATCAACCTTTCTTATGGCATCCTAAGACTTTTAGAAAACCTAACTCCATTGGAGCGAGCGATTTATCTTTGTAAAGAAAGTTTTGATTTTGACTACTCCGAATTAGCAGAAATGTTTGAAAAACGCCCCGACCATTGCCGACAACTGTATCGCCGAGCATCACAAAAACTGCAAACGGATAAAAAACGTTTTGAAGTCGATAAAAAACAGCAACAGGATCTACTTCAATTGTTTGCCAAAGCTGCCCAAGAAGGAGAAATGGACGATTTGCTCCAGTTTTTGAAGGATGACATTGTGTTTTACAGTGACGGTGGCGGTAAAGTGACTGCGGCTTTAAATCCTTTGTATGGTAAAATGGTCGTGGCTAAGTTTTTGAAGGGCATCATCAGAAAAGGAAGTGGAGAATATTTGATGGAAGCTGCAATGGTCAATCAATCTTTGGGAGCTATTATTCGACATTCTGAAACTCGTGAAGTTATTGCCGTTTTTGCTTTTGAATGGGAGGAGAGTGAGATTCAAAGTATCTATGCGATTCGGAATCCCGATAAATTGAAGTTGGTAGTTTAAAAAGGGTTTGTGAGTTTTGCTTATTCTGCAAGCCTTGAGGTGACATCTTTTTAAAACTCAAAAATCGTTGGTTATCAATAAATTTTCAAGAAAAGGTGTAATCTCAAGGCGACCGCATCAAGATTACACCTTTTTCTAAATAATTGGTTTGCAGCTTATTCGTTTCAAGGTAGAAAAAAATGTCACCTTGATGCTAGAGAATAATTTTGAATTTCCACACCCATTTCTGTCACAAATTCACCTCCTGTTTTGTCTTATGCCCGAAATCAAAAAAAAGACAAAATGAACAACAAAACCAACCTTCAAAAAATCCATCGTATCAGTGCAATCGGCATTGGAGTTTTCAGCCTTGCACATATCTTCAATCATGTATTGGCTGCCCACAGCATCGAATTGCACATTGCAGTAATGAACACTCTGCGAGTAGTCTATTACTATCCTGTCATTGAAGTCTTATTGGTCATATCCATTATCATTCAAGCATTTACAGGAGTCCAACTTTACAGAAAAAACCGCAAACACTTACACAGCAGTATTGCCAAATTGCAGGCGTATTCGGGTTTGTACTTGGCATTTTTCTTGGTCGCCCATACAACTGCCACAATTGGAGGGAATTGGTTTTTTCAGATAGACACCAATTTTTACTTTGGAGCAGCTACGGTGAATATCTTCCCTTATATACTTTTCTTTGTGCCTTATTATTTCTTGGCAGTCACCTCGTTTTTTACGCACATCGCCTGCGGACTCAGCAAGTATGTAGCGAAAAGCCAAAATTTGAAAACGGCTCACCGATTTGTCTATGCTTCAATGACCTTTGGAGCAATTACTGCCATTGTTATTTTGTTGGCTTTCAGTGGAATATTGTATGAGTTTGAATTGCCAGAAGCTTATATAAACCTATATCCTTAATCCCAAGGAATACTTCAAAAATAAGTTTACAAATTTCGCTTTGCTTATTCATCTGATGAGGCTACAACATAAGTAGTTATTAACCAAAATCTTGAATGTCCTTATCGAATGAATTTTAAAGATTTAATCCTTACAAAAAAAGGAGGACAGATATTCAGTCTGCCCTCCTTTCGTTTTATTTGTTCAATTTTTGCTTGACAATCAAACAATTAAAAACAATATTCATTTGCTTCAATCAATTTATCTGCAATAACTCGGCGAGCGGCAATTGTATTGAAAGGCATTAATTTGGTCAATTGTTTGAGACCTATCAACATCATTTTCAACTCATTCCCTTCTGCAAAACCACAAATTGCTCGTTTACCATTTTTGCGAATGTTCTCCATTGCATCGTAGGTATAGACTTTCGCCATCGCAATTTGTTCCGCACAAGTATCTGTCCCTCTCATGTCCACCATTTTTTCCACTCGAAGAAGAGCAGATTCAGCCGCAAAAAGGTCAATCATCATATCCGAAATGTTCATTACAATCTCTTGTTCGTCCGTTAATTGACTCTTCAACTTTTGAGCCGCAGCACCCAAGGTCATCAACACCGCTTTTTTGGCATTGCGAATCGCCTCTTTTTCTACTTCCAAAACGCCCTCTTGAATTTTTCCTTTGCCAGCCGTTCCTGACATCAATTCTTTCTGCACATTCATGGCAGCCGTCCACAGGTCAATAGAGCCGCTCATTGCACGTTTCATCAATTGACCAACAACCAACAAACGGTTGATTTCATTCGTCCCTTCAAAAATGCGGTTGATACGAGAATCTCGATAAGCTTTTGCAGCGGGATATTCTTCCGAAAAACCATTACCACCGTGAATTTGAACATTTTCGTCCGCACAGTAATCCAAAGTTTCAGAACCCAAAACCTTCAACATCGCACACTCAATCGCATATTCTTCAGCCGCCAACAATTTCGCTTGAACCTTGTCCACGCCTTGATTCGTTACCAAATCTTCAATCATTTCCTGCATCAAGTTGGAGGTGCGATAATTCGCTGCATCAGTCACAAAACATTTGATGGCCTGCTCTGCCAATTTGTGCTTGATTGCTCCAAAATTCGCAATAGCTGTACCGAATTGTGAACGTTCATTGGCGTATTTGATAGCAACATTTGTCACACCTTTTGCTCCGCCATTGACAGCAACGCTTAATTTGTAACGCCCGATGTTCAATACATTGAAGGCAATTTTATGCCCTTCTCCAATTTCACCCAATAGATTTTCGACAGGCACTTTCACCCCTTCCAAAAATACTTGACGAGTTGAAGAACCCTTGATACCCAATTTGTCTTCTTCTGCGCCCAATCGGAGGTTTTCAGCACCCGCTTCTACCAAAAAACCTGTAAAATGTTTTCCATCAATCTTAGCGAAAACGGTGAACAAATCTGCAAAACCTGCATTGGTAATCCACATTTTTTGACCTTCCAAAATATAGTGCTTGCCATCTTCGGTCAATGTCGCTTTGGTGCGAGCAGCCAAAGCATCCGAACCTGAACCAGGCTCGGTGAGGCAGTATGCTGCTTTGATTTTGCCGCTTGCCAAACCGGGCAAATATTTTTGTTTTTGGGCTTCTGTTCCGAAATACAAGACAGGCAGCGTGCCGATTCCTGTATGTGCCGAAACTGCTACGCTAAACGAATTGGCAACACCCAATATGTCTGTCAAAATCACTTCTGTATTCAATTCGGCTTCAATTCCACCGTATTCCTCAGGAATCGCTGCTCCTAAGATTCCCAATTCTCCTGCTTCTTCTAACAATTGAGGCACTAATCCCTCTACTTGTTTGTCAATTTTTGCGGTATTGGGTAAAACTCGTTTTTCGACAAATTCACGCGCCATATCTGCAAACATCAATTGGTCTTCGTTGAAGTCTTCTGGTGTGAAAACTTCATGGGCGGCCGACTCTTTAACCAAAAATTGGCCTCCCTTTAATACTTGCTTGGTTTTTTGAAGCACCTCCATGCTGTTGGTTCATTTTTTTGAAGTGAAAAGAAATAATAACCACAGCAAGTTACTATATTTTCTTGAATCTATCAAATGTTTGGTAGGGATAGAATTAATTTTTAGACAGGGAAATGATGTGAGAATCCCTTTTTTGATTGAAGCTTTGTTTGGGTTTGATTATAGTTTATTGAAAAACAATTTGTTGGAAATAAAATGTCAGGACAAAGCTGTTTTTATTAATCAAACAACCGTTCGGTAAAAATTTTGACTTTAAATCAAATGCGCTGCTTTTGGTTTCCCCAAAAATGCCAGTTAATGAGCTTCAAATCTACCGTATCAACATCACCCATCCTTGTTTTCGCAGTGTTTCCTCTCCACAAACCGCCTCTACGATATAGGCATAAGCTCCCATATCCTGCACCTCGTTTTTCAGAATACCATCCCAGCCTTCGGCAGCCGTTGTAGTAGAAAAAACTTCTTTGCCCCAACGGTTGTAAATGGTGAATTGCAGTAATTGGTCAAAACTTCCAGGATGTGGGAAAAAACGGTCGTTGATGCCGTCCTCATTTGGACTGAAAGCCGTAGGCACAACAATTCCCGTGCAAGGTTCTCTTTCAGGAGTATCAAGGGCTTCAATACTGACCATTGCAGTAGTCGAACAGCCATTTGCATCGGTTACTTCTACGAGAAAGGTGATATTTTCTTGAACGATAATCAGAGGATTTTCCACTTCAAAATCTATTACACCTGTTGTCGAAGACCATGTAACACTGTCAAAATCCCCTGTCACCTCCAATTGAAGTTCTTCGCCCTTGACTGCGCTTTGATTGGGTGAAATGAAAGTAATTGTAGGCGCATCACTGACTTCAATGGTTGTTTCTAAAGTCGTACTACAACCCGAATCATCTGAAATCAATACTTGGTAAGTCGTTGTAGCAGTTGGGTTTGCTTCTGGGTTAGGACAGTCCTTGCAGGACAAATCTGTGGAAGGTGACCACTCATAAGAAGTGCCACCTGTTGCAGACAAAGCAAAAATTTCTCCTGGACAAATCGTTCCTCCTTCCGAAACATTCGCATTTTCCAAGCCTCCTACTTCAATGGCAGTTGTCAACATTGCACTACAACCCGAATCATTGGTGATAGTAACCTGATAAACAGTGGAACTCGTAGGGTTTGCAGTGGGATTGGGACAGTCCGAACAAGTCAAGGTTTCGGGAGGTGACCATTGGTAAGTCGTTCCGCCGGCTGCCAATAAATCCGCTGTTTCACCTCCACAAATTGTTTCTTCTTCGCTGATAGTCGCATTGCCTAAGCCGCCAACGGTAATGGTTACTTCTTGCGTAATTTGGCTATTGCAGGCATCGTTGAGTGAAACGATTACTTGATAAGTAGTTGTTTCAGTGACGGTTGCAATGGGGTTCTCAATAATAGGGTTGTTCAGCCCTTCAATTGGCGACCACTCAAAAGTAGCTGTTGGAGGTAAGTCACCTTCCAAATAGAGTTGAACGTTTTGGGCTTCGCAAATGCTCGTATCTGGACGAATCGTAAAGTCAGCAGCACTTGGCACATTGATGGTGATTTCCGCCGAACCAGAACAGCCATTGTCGTCAAAAGTAACGGTGTAGGTTGTAGTCTCAATAGGTGTTGCTATCGGATTGGCAATATTTGGATCGTCCAAAGTTTCTGTTGGCATCCAACTGATTTTTGGAGGAATTTCGGGTTGTGGAGGGCACACATTGAATTGAATGTCGGGGCGTTTGAAGCCGTTGTTGATGTTTGGTCCCAATCCCAAATTGCAGCCACCTCCAGATGAACTGAAGGCTCTGAAAACACAGGCATAGTCTACTGTGGTATAGGCGATTTGGTCAAACAAGGCATTACCACTCGAAACCGTAGCATCATTGTAGCAAATTTCGACTAATAGATTGGAGACACCATCCCATTTGTAGGATCTGAAAAATTCATGGACATTCCAATCGTCTGCTGTATTAAATTCGTTGGCAAAATAGACCTCTTGCAGTCCCAACTGAAAATCATTGATGACTTCCACATCTGTGCAACCCATTTTGATGCTCATTTCGTGATAGGTGAGATTTCCATTGGAAAGTAAGTTGGTGACATTGAAGGCAATGGAGTTGATAAAACCACTTTGCATACCAATGGCAGCCAAGTCCTCTTGTTTGTACAAAATCTGCAAACGGTTGCCTTTTTTGTCGCCATGATAGGGGGTGTAAGTCACATCAGAACCTTCCCCGACACCCAATTCATAAATTGCAGCTTCTCCGCCACAATTTTCTATATCTGCTTCAATACCACAGTTCAATGCGGCATTGAAGATTCCTGTTGCAGTCAATTGTGTGCTTTCTCCCAAGCAAAGGTCGGTATCTTCCGCAGAGACATTGACCTCGCCCGTAAAAGAGGATACGCCAATATTGAAATCATGGTTCACCGTACAGCCCGACTCATTGGAGCGAACGCTGACCGAGTAGGTCGTATTTTCGGTTGGATTCGCAATGACTGCCGCTGCCGTAGGATTGTCGACTTCGTCGGCAGGTGACCAAGTGTAGGTATAAAAAGACGGATCGCCAATAATCGGCAGGGCAAACATGGCTGCAAAGTCACCTTGACAAATCGTGACATCTTCACTGAAATCCAACAAGACATCTTGCACGACTGTTACGTTCAGTTCATCAACAAGACCACATTCATTGGTGACAGCGTAGGTCAATACGGTTCCCTCGGTTATACCATTGGGCTGAATCTCGACCAAACTGTTTTCGGTATTCAAGAAGGTAAGGTGGTCGGTGGGAAACCACGTAAACTCTCCGCCTCCTTCAATTTCTACCAACAGTGGACCACCTGCTTCGCAATAACTCAAATCAGGACCTGCAACGGGTTCGCCCACAACTTCAATGGTATAAGCATACACCAAACCCGATGAGATGGGACAGCGATTGTCGCTTACTTCAATTTCGAGAATGTGTAAGCCTTCGTCTGCAATGGTCGGAAACCAGTCAAAATCACCTGTGGCAGGATTCAATGTAGTGGAAGTCTGAATAAAACTTGCCCCATTGAAGTCTGCAATATTTCGAACAGTCACGCTTATTTCGTCTTCGATGTCTGCATCTCCAAACTCAAAATCCAAATGTACATTTTGACCCGCACAAACCGTAAAACTGCTTTCTCCATCGGGTATTTGTGGAAGGGTAACGGCTTCAACGCCTTGGTTTTCACAATCCAAAACAACAAACTGCATGTCTCGAATCACCGAACCAATCACCTTTCCATTTCGATATTCTTCCACCAAAACGGCAACGACTGGAAACTGCGCTAAATTGGTTTCAAATTGAATTTCGCCTGTCGTATTATCGAAGCTGAAAGAGTCGGTAAGAAAAGGATTGTTGGGCGTAGCTCCGTTGGTGTAAGGAATGGGGGCACCAAAATTGTTGAGCGGTTGAATGAGACTAAACTGCAATTCATCGCCATCGGTTTCGATTGCGCCCTGTGTAAAAGTCGAGGTTTGGGTGCAATAGTAGCCTACGGGAATACTCGCAAAACTTGGAGCAGAATTGCAGCCTTGAGTATTGTCCAAAGTGGCTTGGACATATATTTTTTGTAATTCGGGAGAAACGAGGTTGGTAATCGTTGCGCTTCTAAATTCCAATTCGTTGAGGCGGTAACTGAATATCCAATCTTCACATTTTTGAGGCAGTTTTACCGTTCCTTGAAAGATGTATTTTTTTACGCCGGGAAAATCACCGTTTTCGCAATTGCTCTGACCATTATCGAGAATATCGTCACATAGCTGAGACACTTCTTCCCCTTCAATATTGGTATCTCTGGTTAGTTCAACTTCTAATGCTTGCCCACAACTTGTCGAGAAAATATTGACAGGAACACTTGCGGCAGGTTGTTGGATAATGACACTGCCACAATCAAAATAAAAATCAAGTGTAACAGTGTAGGTTTGTTCTGCTTCGTCAAGACAAGCATAAGTCAAATCAACCGCCATGGCATGATTGGCAAAGAGCTTTGGGGAAAGAGTGAGGGAGCAAGAAAATAGTAGGAAAAGGGTATAAATTGACTTCATATATTTCCGAAAACTTTGGTTATTTTTGAAATGTTCAAAGTTAACGTTTTTAAAAACAAACAGATTATGCGATTATTTGCAATACACCCTAAAAACTTGAAATGCTGTATTATTGCTTTCGCTTGTCTCTGCAACTTTATTTCCTGAATCTGCTACTGCTCCTACATACAAATAGTGATTACTACAAATTTTGCGATTGACTGTTGGTACACGAGTGGTCAATTTGTAGGTTCTACTTTGACCAGGAAGCAAAGTGCTGGTATTGCTGATTCGTCCGCCAATAGCCAACATGTCTTCTTGAAAAGCATAAGGTTGGGGCAGTCGGGCATATTGGATGGGGGCAACTTGGTCGGTTGAGAAAATGATGTCAATCATATAACCTTCTTGCGGTTCATCGTTTGTGCCGAGTGCTTTGGTGGTTCTGCTTCGATTTCGGATGGTTACTTCGACGTTGAGTGGTTCGGGATTGGAGGTAGCATAGCAGACAATAGGATTGAGGACTATTTTTTCGATGACCAAATCCGCTCTTGAACTTTGAACAGGTGGTTTGATTGTTCCTTTACTGCCAGGAATAGGGATTTTGTAGCGGTTTTTGTCAAAGACATTTTTGGGAGGTGGAATCTGTGGTTTCCCAATTTGTTGGGCAAAAACGGCGGTGCTTACAAAAATCATACTGAATAAAAAGGTGAAAATTGTTAATTGACGGATTGAAAATGCGAATGTTTTCATGGTAAAAAGGTTTTAAAAAGTAAAAAAATGTTATTTTGTTTTGTCACCTTTTAATGTGGGCATTTTGGAGAATGTTACCGATGGAGAGATTTTTTTATTCACAATGGAACATATAAGATTTGTCTTAGTGTGGTTACTTATTGTAGTTATTTCCAAAAAATGACGATTCAAATGAAAGGAAAAGTTGGCAAAGCGATAAATTTGATGTTCCAATAAAATATACAAAGGTTTATGAAAAATTTTCCTCAAAAAGCTGTTGCTTCAGCATCTCAAAAAGCCACTTCTTTAGAAAGTTATTTTCAGACTTTTCGAGAAAACATCGTTGGATATGATGAAACGTTTTCTACGCCTTATGGCGAAAAAAAGTTGATATATGCTGATTGGACGGCAAGTGGGCGTTTGTATGCACCGATTGAAGAAAAGATTTCTAAACAGATGGGGCGTTTTGTGGCGAATACACATACGGAAACTACGGTAACAGGTACGGCCATGACCTTGGCTTATAACCGCGCCAAAAAAATCATCAAAAAACATGTAGGTGCAGACCAAAACGACGTGCTGATCATGGCGGGTTCGGGCATGACAGGGGCGGTCAATAAATTTCAGCGAATTTTGGGTTTGAAAGTTTGTGAGAAGCTGCAAAAATATGTGAATATTCCTGATAGTGAGCGACCTGTTGTATTTGTGACTCACAAAGAGCACCACTCGAATCACACTTCTTGGCTCGAAACAATTGCAGATGTAGAGCGAATCGAACCGACAAAGGATGGTTGTGTAGACTTATCTTGTTTAAAAGATTTGCTGCAACAATACAAAGACCGAAGGGTAAAGATTGCAGCGATTACCTCCTGCTCCAATGTGACAGGTTTACAGACTCCTTATCACCAAATTGCCAAAATAATGCATCAACACGAAGGTTGGTGTTTTGTTGATTTTGCCTGTTCTGGCCCCTATATTGATATCAATATGCACCCCGAAGATGCAGAAGAAAAACTGGATGCGGTTTACTTTTCTCCTCACAAATTTTTGGGAGGTCCTGGTACTTCTGGTGTGTTGATTTTCGATAAGCAGTTGTACGCCAATAAAATTCCCGATCATCCAGGAGGAGGAACAGTGGCATGGACAAATCCGTGGGGTGAACGCCAGTATTTTGAAGACATTGAAGCGCGTGAAGATGGCGGAACGCCTCCTTTTTTGCAGACCATCAAAACGGCTCTATGTGTGCAATTGAAGGAAAAAATGGGAGTCGAAAAGATTTTGCAGCGAGAACACGAACTCCTTGAAAGGATTTTTGCAGCCTTAAAGCCCATCAAAAACCTGCACATTCTTGCTGAAGAACACGAGGACCGCTTGGGGGTTGTTTCTTTTTACATTGACGATTTGCACTACAATTTGGGGGTCAAACTGCTCAATGATCATTTTGGCGTTCAAACCAGAGGTGGTTGTGCGTGTGCAGGAACTTATGGGCATTACCTCTTGCATATTGACCGTCAGACTTCTAAGTCCATTACCGATGTCATTGATACAGGAGATTTATCGGTCAAACCAGGTTGGATTCGTTTTTCGATACACCCAACTATGACCAATGAAGAAGTTGACCATACTTTATCTGCTATTCAACACATTGCAATGAATCACCTCGAAATGGCGAAAGACTATCAATATTGTTCTCATCACAATGAGTTCAAACATATTGAAGGAAGCAGTTTTGAACAAGATTTGGTGGAAGAATGGTTTGGTGAGTTTGCGCTTTAAAATCAATTATTTGACTGCAATATCCGACTTTCCGCCTCGCTTCTCCAACAATCGAATCGTACTGATTTCGATGCCTTTGTCAATCGGCTTCAACATATCATACAGCGTCAGCGCAATAATCGAAGCGCCATGCATTGCTTCTACTTCAACGCCTGTTTTGTAAACCGTTTTGACTTCAATACAGATAAAGATTTGCAGCCCTTCAATGCGGTAGCTCACCTGTGTCCATTCAATCGGCAAAGGGTGGCAATCGGGAATCAACTCCGCCGTTTTTTTGACCCCAAACAAACCTGCAATGCGCCCAGCCTCTAAAACATCCCCTTTCGGAACAGTTTTGTTCTCAATCGCTTCAATCGTTTCTGCCTTGCTCACCTTCACAATCGCTTCCGCTTTGGCGTATCGAAGAGTGGGTTTTTTGTGTGTAATATCAACCATTAATGGAATGAAAATTAGAATGAAAATAAAAATGAAAACTTGAATTTGAACTTGTACTTTGAATTTGAAGTTTCAATCGGCATTCACCCAAAGATAGCTATCATCCTCATAAAATTCCTGTTTCCAAACAGGTGCTTTTTCCTTAATCAACTCCACCGTCTGCTGCAATGCCTCAAAAGCTGCCCTTCGGTGTTTCGATTGCACATAGACAAGCATTGAAGCCTCCCCAATTTTGACCATCCCAACCGAATGTAAAATTACCAATTTGAGAATACCGTATTCCTTCAATATTTCATCGTGAATTTCTTGGAAAACCTTGTTTGCCATCGGAGTATAGGCAGTATAGTCAATGCTTGTGACTTTTTGATTTTCCGATTTGTCGGCTCGAATGATTCCTAAAAAAAAGGCTTCTGAACCAATGTTGAAATTGGTTCTTGCGCTGCTGATTTTTTGAAGGGTGTCGAGGGGGATAGGGCCTTTGTGGAGGAATTTGGATGTCATAATATGTGTTTAAAGCTATACTAAAAGTGAGAAAATTTTAGCTTGATTCAACAAAATACAAAATCATTGGAGTTATTTCTACTGCAATTCTCTCCAATTTTCGTATTTTTCCACAAAATAAGTATATTTATAGACTAACAAAAACCTACATTGTCTCATGCAAAGTTTTGATAATTTGGAAGACGCTTTTAAGTTCTTCATCAGATATGTTTACCCGATTTTAACACCTGAACAAAAAAAAGAAGCAGAAAGCGCAAAAAGGAACTATTTGTATAAAAAATCCCTTTCAGAAAGAAAGATTAAAAAGATTTTGGAGGACAGTGGTTTTGAAATTAAAATGGAAATCACTTATACTCAAAAGTACGATTTAGAGGATTTATAAGCCTTTTTACTAAAAAAGAGAGGTTGTTGTGTATTTTTATACAAATAATTCTATCTTTGCCATCGTTAAAATTATTTCAGACATGCAAGCAAGTTTCAAATTGAAGTTAGAGGAATTGACTCCCGATTTTTTGGAGCAATTGAAGGTGTTGTTTTCTGACAGCGATACGGGAATTTCTATTGAAGTAAATCCCGCTATTGTGGCTGATAATGCGAGTGCAACTGCATTGCAGGTGATGAATGAGGATTTGTTTTGGCAATTGATAGAGAAATTGGATTGGCAGCAAGACAGTACCGATGAAGTGATTGCGCCTGTGGTAGCAGCTTTGGCAAAACGCTCATTGGCGGATATTTACCAATTTGAAGAAATTTTGGCGAACAAACTCTATCAATTGGATGGCTTGGAATATGCACAAGAATTGGGAGAACACGCCTATCGAGAAGGCACTTATTTTTCGGTCGACTATTTTTTGTATGCCCGTTGTTATGTCGTTGCCTGTGGGTTCGCTGTTTTCCAAGAGGTATTGACCAACTCTTCCCAAATGCCCAAAGATTCCGACTTTGAAGCCTTGCTGTATGTCGCCGAAAAAGCCTACCAACTCAAAACAGGCAAATCGGATTACAGCTACCTTCCTCAAAAAAGCTACGAAACCTACAGCAATTATACCGCTTGGGGAAAGGAGGAACCGACCACTCTGATACTATGAAACCGAAACTTCCCAAACACGGCAATTCTAAGGAAAATGACAGCCTTCACCACCTCTACGAAATTGTAGATAAAAAAATTGAAGACACCTATAAATACGGCATCAGTGGCGAACCTTTGATGAAAGATGGTAGTTCGAGTCGTGCCAATCGGCAAGTGACTTTGTTCAACAAAGTGGCGGGGTGGTTGCGATTTTTTGCTCGTATTTTGTTGAAAGATATTGAAGGGCGAGAAAAGGCATTGGAGATTGAGAAAGAATACATTGAAGAATATAAAAAGAAAAACGATGGTAAGCCGCCTAGGGGGAATGAGTGATACATTATTTTTTGAAAATCTGATTGAAGATTCCGAAAGTTTGATTGAAGAAAGTAACCGCCAATACTACCTTCACTTCTCCTACATCACATTGCTGAATATCTTCCAGTATCCGACTCCTACCATGCTCTACTTTCCCGACTAAGTTAATGGAGATTCGCTCACGTAGGCGTTTGACCAATAGTTTTGTCAATGTTGGATGCAAACAATGCTGAAAGGAATTCGAGCTATTCATAAAATTTTGGCTTGATTTAGAAACTATATTAGCTGTTGGAATTTCAAATATCACAAAAGTAAGGTTTTCTAAAGTTCCTTCTCTTTAAAATAAACCTCTGTGTCTCTCCACCTCAGCGTTCCAATTCTACATCAAGTACAGCCTAAATCCTCTGTGCCTCCGAGCCTCTGTGTTCAGTTTTTGCTTCAACTGTTGTCAAGGTCTGCGACCGTTGACAAAGTTTTGCGCTTCTTCAAATAATTTCCAACCGCAGCCCCCAACACAATCTTCACCACCGCCCCTGCAATAAAAGGATACAAACCATATTGCAGTGCTTTCTGAAAGCCAATGTGAATACTTAGGTGTGTCACTCCAAAAAATAGAATAACCCCTGTTCCTAAAGTCATGATTTGCAGTGCGCTATTGAAGCTGGAGCTTTCGAGTTTTTCAGACAGATAGCCCACTACAAAAGCAGCAACCACAAAACCATACAAAAATCCACCACTATTGCCCTTCAATTTGGCAATACCCGAAGCACCTTCTGCAAAAACAGGCAAGCCAATCGCTCCTGCAAATAAATACAACAAAACGGCAATCATTCCCCGATTCCAGCCCAATAAATACGCCACCAACAAAACCGCAAAACTTTGTCCTGTGATTGGGATGTAGGGGAGAGGGATGGTGATTTGAGCGAAAATCGCTATAAAAATTGCAGCAAGGAAAGTGGGGAGAAGTTTTTGAAGCATATTTTTTTGGTTTGTGAGCATTGAACAGGAATTTTCTATAGAAAGGAATTTGTTGTACTTGGTCGGTCTGACTACTTGATATACTACTACGCTATACGAGATTCTTTTTTATAGCAGACGATTCCTATTGTACTTATGAATAAAATGTATCCAGTAAGAAAAATTCTTTTCAGTAGCAGATTCATGTTCAAGGCTGTATCTCATGTGAAATCATTCCTTTTCAATCTACAGGTTCTTGTTCACCTTCCCCCAAATCTTAAACAACAAAAATGCCCCAACAACTGCCACAACCGTCGAAATAACCGCACTCATCGTCTCCCCATAAATCCAGTAACCCGTTCCGAAAAGCGTAGCATAGACCGTAAAACAGCCGATAATCATACCTCCAATTTCCAAAGGTAATTGCCCCGCTTTTACCTCCGATTCCTTCAATGTTCCAGCCGCAATCGCTTCATTCACCACAGGAGTCCAACCCGCCTTTGCAGGTTTGATAAGACGGTAAAAACTCACCAACTTTTCCTTATCAGTAGGAGGTGTAGCAAAGGTTGCAGACAACCATGCAATAGTTGTTATCACAATACCCAAAATCAGCTTTTGGTAATCCAACAAGCCCAAATCCGTCATTTCAAAAAAGACGGCTACAAAGAAAGACACCACCATTGCAGCCACCTCACTGTATGCATTGATGCGCCACCAAAACCATCGAAGAATGTAAATCAAGCCCGTTCCTGCACCGATTTGCAAGAGAATATTGAAGGCTTGCAAAGCATTGCTCAAAGCCAAAGCAAACAAAGCCGCAAAAAGCATCAACACCACCGTTGAAATCCGTCCAATCATCACCAACTCTTTTTCGGAAGCTTCGGGCTTGTAAAATCGCTTGTAAAAATCATTGACCACATAAGAAGAACCCCAATTGAGATGCGTTGAAATCGTGGACATAAAGGCTGCAATCAAGGAAGCGACTACCAAACCCAACAAGCCCGCAGGCAAGAAGGGCAGCATGGCAGAATACGCTAGGTCATTGCCGAGTTTGTTGACTTCAATGTTTGGATTTGCCAATTGAAGGTAAACGACTTCTTGGTCATTCAAGGGATTTGTCCATTTACTTTTATCGGATATGCCTTTGTTTCGTTCTTTGAAAATATACGCCAAAGACAAAATTTGCGGGTCTCTGCGGTTAATATCGACAATACTTCTAAGCGTTTGATATTGAGTTTGCAGAGCGGCATCATCTGTTTGTTCATTGTGATAATCAATGGCATCCACCAAAATATCAATGTCTGCTGCAATGGTATTTTCTGCCAAAAATTGAGGTGCTTCTTTCGACACAGGGACTTGGTCATAATTATCCGTCAAACTCATAGGAAATACAACCAAAGAAGCCAAAGCTATCAAAATCCAAGGCCACGGACGCAGTGCATAGTGTGCCACATTGAAGAGGAGAGTTGCGCCCATTGCATTGTTTTCGTCTTTTGCTGCCAACATTCGCTGGGCAATGTATCCGCCACCACCAGGTTCTGCACCAGGATACCAAACGCTCCACCACTGAACAGCCAAAGGAATAATGAACAAAGGTAGTATGAGATTGACATCACTAAAATCGGGCATCAAATTCAATTTTCCAGACAGATTTGGATGATTCAAGAGATTGGTTAAGCCATTCACTTCTGGCAAATTGACGACCACATAAGCCGCCCAAACTGCGCCAATCATTGCCATACCAAACTGCACAAAATCGGTGATGATGACACCTCTCAAGCCGCCCAAAGCAGAATAAATCACCGTCACTACGGAGGCTATCAAAAGCGTCTGCAAAGGAGTCAAACCCAGCAATACGCCTCCAATCTTAATGGCTGCCAGACAGACACTTGCCATAATCAAGACATTGAAGAACACGCCCAAATAAATGGCTCGAAATCCCCTCAAAAATGCTGCCATTTTACCGCTGTATCGAAGCTCGTAAAACTCTAAGTCGGTCATGATTTTGGAGCGTCGCCACAGCTTTGCATACACAAAAACGGTCAACATTCCTGTCAATAAAAATGCCCACCAAACCCAGTTTCCTGCAATACCGTTTTTGCGAACTATATCCGTCACCAAGTTGGGCGTATCTGCCGAAAAAGTCGTAGCAACCATCGAAATACCCAAGAGCCACCACGGCATATTTCGCCCCGACAGAAAAAATTCTTTGGAGTCTTTGCCTGCTCGTTTGGTGACCCAAAGTCCAATGACCAAAGAAACGACAAAAAAGCCGCCTATAAATATCCAATCAAGTCCAGTTAAGTTCATACTGCAATATGTCAATGAAAATTTAAAATGAAGGTGAAAATCGGGATTTTTTTGTGAAAATTCATTTTATCTGTGATTTTTTGCCTCTTTCTGCGAATAATAGAGTGAATCAATATTTGAAAAATTTGTAGGTTTTTTCTTTTTGGCTTCAAACACCTGATAATTGAAGAAAAGTAGAGAACTTTGTGTTGTGAAATTTTGAAACAGTTGAAAAACAAAAATAAACAGATGAAACCAACATTATTGATTTTGGCGGCAGGAATGGGCAGTCGTTACGGAGGATTGAAGCAGATAGATGGCGTAGGACCTTCGGGCGAAACGATTATAGACTATTCAATTTACGATGCGATTCGTGCAGGTTTTGGAAAAGTCGTGTTTGTGATTCGCCACAGTTTTGAAGAAGCCTTCAAAGAGCAGTTTGGCAAGCGTTGGGAGGGCAAAATTGACATTGCTTATGCTTATCAAGAGGTCAATACACCCATTGAAGGGCTCGACAATATGCCCGAAAGAAGCAAACCTTGGGGAACGGCTCATGCGACTTTGGTGGCGGCAGATTTGATAAACGAACCTTTTGCAGTTATCAATGCGGATGATTATTATGGTGCGGATTCATTTCAGCAAATTGCTGATTTTCTGACCACTAAAGCTGCTCCTGACCACTACGCAATGGTGGGCTTTCAATTGAAAAACACCATTTCGCCTTACGGTACAGTTTCGAGAGGTATCTGCAAAGCGGACGAAAACAACTATTTGGAAACCGTTGTGGAACGCACCAAAATCCAACGTTTGGACGATGGAAATATCTATTATTTAGAAGGGGAAAATCCCGAATTATTGGAGGACAATGCAGTTGTTTCGATGAATTTTTGGGGATTACACCACTCCATTTTTGAAGAAATGAGAATGCAATTCATCGAATTCGCCAAAGAAAATGCGGACAACCCCAAAGCAGAATTTTACATCCCTCTATCTGTCAATACTTTGATTCAAGAAGAAAAAATCAAACTCTCCGTTTTGACCAGCACCGAACAATGGTATGGCGTGACCTATCAAGCTGACCGTCCGATGGTCGTAGATGCACTTCAACGCTATGCGAATGAAGGGAAATATCCTCCTTTGAGTTAGGAATGAATATAAAAAGGTACTTCAAAGTTGGTTTTCTCTTAATTTTTTAGGATTCTTTCTAAACGAATCGCTTACTTCAGTTGTCTTTCGTAAGGGAAAGTTTTTGGCTATTGAACAGAACATAAGACTATTATTTTAGACCTATTGATTTGGAAATGGCCTTTAATTTTGTATGTTTAGTGCTGATTTGGACAATGCTTGGTAAAATAAAAATAGAATGCAAAAAAGACGGCAATTTATAAAACAGATGGGATTGACGAGTTTGGGTTTCATGGGATTGCAGAGTTTCTTACTACAATCCACTTGTACTACTCCTACTTCAACCTACGACTCTTCCAAATCAAAGTATGGTGCTTTGAGAGAAGACATTGCAGGGATTTTCAATCTGCCGAAGGGTTTTTCTTATAAAATCATCTCGACCAAAGGTAGTAAAATGGACGATGGTTTGTTGGTGCCTGGACGATTTGATGGGATGGCGACCTTTGAAGGGAAAGAAGGGCGAGTGATCATTGTGCGAAATCATGAAGTAAATATCGAAAAGGCGGAAGTAAAATTGGGCAATACGGCTTTTGGGAAGAAAAACGAACTAATGGCAAAAATTGACCGCAGTAAACTCTACGATATTGGTAAGGATGACTTTCCTGGACTTGGTGGCACAACAACGATGGTTTACAATCCCAAAACCCAAAAAGTAGAAACCCAATACCTCAGTTTGGGGGGCACTTATCGAAACTGTGCTGGAGGTCCTACGCCGTGGGGCAGTTGGGTTACTTGTGAAGAAACCGTGGTTCGAGCGGGTCAGGTTGGCGGTTTGGTCGGAAAAGACCACGGTTATTGTTTTGAAGTGCCTGCCAGCGAAAAAGTAGGTTTGGTGGAGGCGATTCCCTTGAAGGACATGGGACGCTTCAATCACGAAGCCATTGCAGTCGACCCCAAAACCAAGATTGTGTATTTGACCGAAGACCGTTGGGATGGGCTTTTTTACCGCTTCATTCCAAATGTGCCTGGTGAATTGGCGAAAGGCGGAAAACTGCAAGCGTTGGCAATTCGGGACGGCAAAAGTATAGACACCCGAAATTGGTCTGAACTGAAATCCGCTCCTTTTCCAGTTGGTCAGCCGATGGAAGTTACTTGGATAGATATGAAAGAGGCTGATTCTCCTTACGATGAATTGCGTTATGAGGGCTTCAAAGAAGGAGCAACCCGCTTTGCAAGAGCTGAAGGAATTTGGTGGGGAAATGAGGAGGTGTATATTTCGTGTACGAATGGAGGACGCATCAAAAAGGGACAAATTTTTCGCTACAAACCGAGTGAACACGAAGGCACACCCGAAGAAAAAAAGCAATCGGGTACGATAGAATTGTTTGCCGAGCCTAACGATATTGGATTGCTTCAAAATTCTGATAATCTGACTATTGCTCCTTGGGGCGACATTATTTTGTGTGAAGATACCGATTCGCCTCCCCGAATTGTGGGCATTACTCCTAAAGGCGAATACTATGTGATTGGTCAGAATATTGGTTACAACTCCGAATTGTCTGGGGCTACTTTTTCACCCGATGGTAGCACTTTGTTTGTGAATATTCAACATGAGGGGCTGACTTTGGCGATTACGGGGGACTGGATAACGGATAACGGATAATAATTGCAGTTTACAAAATCGCTTCCAAAAAAACAGGCGATTTCCGAAAAAAAAGTGATTATCAGCCCTTTCCAAAAAAAGTAAACCGTTCCTTCAACTTCAAAAAAGGCATTTCAAAAAATCGGTAACTGAACCAAGCAATGACCCAAGTTATTCCAAAAGCCAATGTGGTTTCTATTAGTAAAACCCCCGCAATACTTTGATTCCATCCCATTTTTTTGGAGAGAATCAAAGCTGCCAAAATGCCCAAGAAATGCAGACAATACAAACCATAGGTCATTCTTCCCCAAGATGTAATGCGTTTCCAGTTTTTTATTTTGAAGAAGGAATGACGGCTGTAATTTTGCTCCAATAAGATGAAGGCAAAAAACAGGGAATAGAGTAGCCGAGAGATGATTTGCAGAAAAGGAAGGGTGAAGATGCTTTTCTCGAATAGGATGAAAATGAAGCCAATGAGGTAAATAGCTACAATTTTTTCTTTTGAAAGTCCTTCAAAAAAGGCTCTAAACTTGGGCAGGTAATAACTGCAATAAGCAATTACTCCGCCCACACACATATCCGATATGACGCTGAAAGTGTGGTAATACATCACCCAATAATCCTCATAGTGAAAGGAACGAAAAATCACCGAACCTGCTATCAATACGGTGAAAGCCTTGAGGTAATGTCGCTGAGGGAGGAGACTCAACAGCAGAGGCCAGAATAAATAAAACTGTTCTTCGATAGATACCGACCACAATACACCCAATATTGTTGCATCGGGTAGACCGTTCCACATATCGCTGAAATTGCCAAGAAAAAAGGCATACAAAAAAGGGTTGGCGGTTTCGGTAGAAACTGCGCCCATTGCAGACTTCAATAGTGGAAATCCTACTAAACCAATCAATAAGGCGGCATAATACAAAGGCCAAATTCGGAGGATTCGACGGATATAAAAATATCGAATGTTGATTTTTTGGTATTTTTCCTTCTCGTTGATGAGGAGGTAGGTAATCAGAAAGCCCGACAAGACGAAAAAGAAATTCACCCCCATATCGCCATTTTTGAACAAAAAATCCGCCCATTGATAGTAGGTGCTTTCTTTTACCCATTCCAATTCGGTGTGAAAAGAATGGTGGAGAAAAACCCCTAAAAAGGCAAAAAATCGCAGCCCATCGAGGTTTTCAAAGTAGATTTTGTTTTGATTGGTTATTGGTTATTGGTTATTTGTTTCCAAAAAATAGGTCTGGGAGCAGACTGTTTTTTTTTCGGTTTTTAGTACTCTATTAACAGTTGAGCAAAAATCACCTTTATGGATGTTAATCACAAGATATTTCCAATATGACACACTCTTTTTTGCCATTTTGTAAGAATCACATTTTTATTCCCCTCTCATCGCTATCACATAATCTGCTACTGCCTTGATTTGTGTTTCACTCAATATTTCTTCAAAAGGAGTCATCAGGCCTTTTCCTTTTTGGATGCGGGTAATCACCTCTGTTTCGGGAAGTGCGGAGGCGGTCAAATCACCTGCTCCATTTACACCCAACTTGCCATCTGCTCCATGACAAAGCGCACAGTATTGTTTGTAGATTTTTTTACCCAAATCAGGATTGGGTGTGGTTTCAGCTTTTGCTGTCACTTCGGTTTTAGGAGTGGTAGTTTCTTTTGGAGGTGTGTTGTCGCCACAAGACCACAAAGCAAAAACAAGGCTACTCACTATGGTAAAAAGAAGGATTCGTTTCATCTGTGTATTTTTGTTTTTTGAAGGTCATATGGAACTTACCATGAATTAAATAATCATTTCCCTTTTTGTTTTAATGATTAGTAACAAGGAAAAAATAACTTGGACACCCTAATTCCCTCTTTGAAGAGGGCAAAGGAGATGTTATCTGAAAAATGTTCAAGTTATTTTTTTGCTATCACTTATTTAATCATGGACGTTTCATATTGTAAATGCAATTTTTGAAAGAATAGCCAAAAATAACCAACAAAATCGGCTTTATATAATTTAAAATTCCACTAATTTTGAATTTAATTTTTATACTCATTTTAATTTTCATTTAACAAGACTATGTTTCAATTTGAAAATGAACAGTATTTATGGGGTTTGTTGCTGATTCCAATACTCTTTTTGTTGTATTGGATGAATAGACAATGGCGCAGAAAAGCGATTGAACGATTTGGGGATGCAGGCTTAGTGAGCCGTTTGATTCCCGATTTTTCGGAGCGCAAACAGGCAGTCAAGACCTTCTTGTATATGTTCGCTTTGGTATTCATTATCATTGCTTTAGCCAATCCTCAATTGGGTTCTAAGCTCGAAAAGGTACAGCGAAAAGGGATTGATGTAATGGTAGCGATTGATGTATCGAAGAGCATGATGGCAGAAGATGTGCAGCCTACTCGTTTGGATAGAGCCAAGCAGTTGCTGTCGAGATTGATAGATGGCATGAGCAATGACCGTATTGGCATCATTGTTTTTGCAGGTCATGCTTATCTTCAAATGCCTTTGACGGTGGACTATGCGGCTGCCAAACTTTTTTTGCAGACCATCAATACAGATATTGTGCCAACACAGGGGACTGCAATTGGAGAAGCGATTGAATTGTCTAGAGAATCTTTTGAAGAAGAAAGTGAGAAAAATCGGGCTTTGATTATTATTTCGGATGGAGAAAATCACGAAGAAGGTGCGATTGCAAAAGCGGAAGAGGCTGCAAATGAAGGTATCAAAGTTTTTGCACTGGGCGTAGGGTCTACTGAGGGAAGTTCGATTCCTGTCTATATGCAGGGTCGAAAGGTGGGTTACAAACAGGACAGAAATGGTCAGTTGGTTGTGTCGAAGTTGAATGAGGAAGTATTGAAGGAAATCGCTGATAAGACAGGTGGTAAGTATTTTTTAATCAAGGGTGCACGAAATGAAATCGCATCGGTTATTGACGAACTGAACAACATCGAAAAACGAGATTTTGAAGATTATGTGTTCACCGATTATGCAGATCAATTTCAGTATTTTATTGGTTTTGCAGTTTTGTTGATGATTTTAGGCTTTTTTACTTCTGAGCGAAAAAGTGGGTGGTTCAGTCGGTGGAGTTTGTTTCAGTAGGAGTCAGGAGTTAGTTTTCACAATGAACAGTAAAACAAGAGTTTAATTTATCTGAAATATGAAATTAGCTGCAATAGATATTGGTTCAAATGCAATTAGGTTACACATTGTTCGGGTATTTGACGATAATGATTTGGTGAGTTTCAAGAAGTTAGAATATTTGCGTTTCCCTTTGCGTTTGGGACACGATGTATTTAAGAAGGGGCGTATTTCAATTCCTGTTTTGGACAAGTTCACCAAATTGATGTGGACCTTCAAATTGTTGATAGACTTGTATGAAGTGGAAGGATACAGCGCTGTCGCTACTTCTGCTATGAGAGAAGCAGGAAATGGGGAGGAGGTGGTCACGTATATCAAGAACCAAACGGGACTTAAAATTGAGGTGATTTCGGGAGAGGATGAAGCTCGTATTCTCAACAAAGCTATTGTTCCTTACCTTCAAGACAAACACTATATTCACATTGACGTTGGCGGCGGTAGTACAGAGTTGAATATTTTTGAAGGAAAAGTATTAAAGAAAAGTGAGTCTTTTCAAATTGGCTCTGTTCGCAAGCTTTCTCGTGAAAATAGAATGGCTGTTTTTCGCCAAATAAAGGACTGGATTAAAAGTGTGGAACTGACAAAAACCAAAAATGTTGTGGGTATTGGTACAGGTGGAAACATCAATAAACTCTACAAACTCGCTAACAAAGCCCCAAATTCTACCCTTCCTCTCACCGAACTCAAAGGGCTTCGTGCGTATGTAAACGAGTTTACGTACGATCAGCGAATGTCTATGTTGAAAATGAATCCTGACAGAGCAGATGTCATTATTCCTGCTTCGGAAATCTATATCAAGGTGCTGCAAGATGCGGGAAGCGACCAAATTATTGTACCCAAAGTGGGACTGAAGGATGGATTGGTGTATGAATTGTTTGAAAAAGTATCAGGTAAACATTTGGAGCATATAGAGTTTTTGCAGGACTATTGAAAATAACAAAAACAATGTTACTCTTGATAGAAGAAGTTTTAAAAAAATAAAAAAGTTTGTCCGATTTGTCCAAAACGGATTTGGGATTTGGTTTAAGGTAGCAAGCACAGCACGGTTGAAGAACAGATTATCAGCCAAGTTTAAACCTTATTTCTAATCTCAATTTTTTTTATCATGAAACATTTAGTAAACATCTCCCTATGGATGCTGCTCAGTAGTTTTTTCTTTCTCTCCTTTGAACTTGAAGCACAAGAATACAAACAAATTCAAAACCGATGGAAAACCGACCAATACCTACACAACCAACATGGCAAAATTGAAGTAGGACAAATTGGAGCACCAGGTTGGTCGAGTGTGCAATGGAAGAGGAAGATTAAACCCGTCCCTACTCCAAATATTCCTAAACCTAACCCTTCTCTAAACATTGTTAAAGGAAAGCCTACGATACAATCTTCGGGAGATAGGTGGGTGAAAATATTATTCTACAAAACTGTAATTCTCTTTGTCTGTGAAGCTGTTTTAGTATTAGTTTTAGGCAGTCTAATGCAGAATGTAGTTCCTTTATTGGGTGTAGATTCAAGAGTCAAAGTACCTTCGTGGTGACTTACTATTTTTCGGCAGGTAGCCAAACCAATGCCTGATCCTGTATATTCTCCTTGATTGTGAAGCCGATAGAACATTTCAAAAATCTTATCTTGATATTCGGCTTCTATCCCAATTCCATTATCGGAAATGCCTATTTCGTAAGTTTTGGCTGATTCACTGCAAGTAATATCTATTTTGGGGGAATCCGAGTTGTTGTATTTGATTCCGTTTTCGATGAGGTTTTGGAACAAAGAAAGCATTTGTGAGTCATTGCAGTAAAAAGTCGGTAAATTCGCCTTAGTTACGACTACCTGTTTTTCTTTGATGATTTCCTGCAAGTTGGATAAAGCATCTTTCAGGATTTGATTCAAGTCTTTATTTTGAAAAGAAGTCTTTTTGGAGCTAAATTGAGAAAATTCCAGAATGTCTTGTATCAATTCATGCATTCGATGGGCATTGGTACTTGCAAACTCCAAATACTCATCTATTTCAGAGGTTTTTCCCTGACTGACTTTTCGCTGAATAAGGGTCAAAAAACTGTGGATGTTGCGAAGCGGAGTCTTCAAATCATGAGAGGCAACATAGGCAAATTTTTCCAGTTCATTATTGGCCGTTTCCAAATGTTTATTCTTGTTTTTCAGTGTTTCCAACAATTCACTGGTTTGTATTTCAAACTCTCTGTTTTCATTGATAAACATATAGGACATCACAAACACACCCAAAAAAGAAACCGTAAACATGAAGTAATAAACCGAATCACTCAAGTTTTCTAAAAAAATAGGTTCGTTGAACTTAACATACAAACAAGAGGAGATATAAGAGGCTGCAATGAATAAAATCCATAAAAGTTTGGTTATGTTGCGCTCAAAAAATAGGATAATAACCATCCCCAACGGAAAAAATGCGAACTCGCTTCCAAAATTACGCCCATAAAATAGGATCAAAGCATTAAGAACTGCAATGAAGATAAAGGAGAAATAAATCCTTGCAGCAACTAGTTTTCCGAAGTAATTCAATACGGTGGCTGTAGAAAAAAGAAGTATGATAGAAGCAGCAATACTCAATCCAAGTAAATCCCAAACATAGAGTTCAATTAAGAGTTTCGTAGACACACCTATTACATACAAGAGAACTATCTGATTCAATAGTTTTATTCTCTTGATTTCTAAAAGACTCAATTCGGGCTTTACGCCTATGTGGATTAAATGTGATAACACTGGGTTTCTATTGATTTGTGTGTATGTAGGTGATGGATGATAAGTCTATTTTATCTTGCACTAATCTAACGCAAATTTAAAGCCAAAATGAAACTGCTGTGACTAAATCCAAGACTGATAATACTTTCCATCGTCCAGTTTCAAGGCATTTTCGGTAATCTGCAAGGGCTTGAAAGTGTCTATCATCACCGCCAATTCTTCTGTAACTGTCTGGCCAATACTGCGTTCGTAAGCTCCTGGGTGGGGTCCATGTGGAATTCCTCCAGGGTGCAAGGAAATATAGCCTGGGCCAATATTATTGCGACTCATAAAATCTCCGTCGACATAATACAAGACTTCATCCGAGTCTATATTGGAGTGATTGTAAGGCGCAGGAATAGATTGTGGGTGGTAATCGTACAATCTTGGGCAAAATGAACAAATCACAAAAGCGGAGGTTTCGAAGGTTTGATGAACAGGAGGCGGCTGATGTACTCGTCCTGTGATGGGTTCAAAATTGTGAATCGAAAAACCATAAGGGAAGTTGTAGCCATCCCAACCCACCACATCAAAAGGATGAGAAGCATAGATCAACTCATGCAAAACTCCTTGTTTCTTGACCTTCATCAAAAACTCACCTTCTTCATCGTGTGTCTCTAAGTTTTGAGGTAGAATATAGTCTCGCTCACAAAATGGCGAATGTTCCAACAATTGTCCAAACCAATTGCGATAACGCTTTGGAGTGTAAATCGGGTGAAAGGATTCAGCGTATAAGATGCGATTGTCTTCGGTATCGAAGTCTATTTGGTAAATCATTCCACGGGGAATAATCAGATAATCCCCATATTCAAAAGGGATATTCCCTAAGAGTGTTCGCAGAGTTCCTGTGCCTTTGTGAATGAACAACATTTCATCGGCATCGGCATTTTTGTAAAAGTAATCTCGAACTGAATGTCGAGGAGCCGCCACACCAATATGTACGTCACCGTTCACCAAAAGAGGTTCACGAGCTTCCAAAAAATCGTCTTTGGGTGGCGCATTGAAGCCAATCAGTTTGCGAGAGTGAATGTTTTTTTCCACTGCAATTTTGGGTGTGACATCCTTGCTACCGAGTACTTCTTTCACCATCGTTGGACGGTGAACATGGTAGAGTAGGGATGCCATTCCATCAAAACCTACTGTTCCAAAGAGTTGCTCGTAATACAAATCTCCATTAGGTTTGCGAAATTGGGTATGTCGTTTGGGTGGAATCGTTCCGAGTTTGTGATATATTGGCATTGTTTGTTTGTGTTTAAGTGTTTGTGTTGATAATTATTTTTTCTCTTTTGCCCTGTTCTCCAAAGTCGCTCCTCCGATCGTATGACCAAAGAAAATACCGTTCAAAAATAGCTTATTTGTCCCGTACCAAAAAGCCCTGAAATTGGGATTATCCGCCATAGCAATCACTCGCCCCCTACCAATGCCATTTACTACAATGGCAGCGCTATTCTCCAGATCTTTAAGGTTAGGCCTTGAAACATAGCCGCTTATCAAAGGGTTGCTCGTATATTGAAGCGGCATTGCATAGTCATTTCGGGTTGCTTCCATAAACTGCGTACCTCGTCGAAAAACAGGCAAATTAGCAGTAGAATAACCATATCCCAAAGGATGAGTCAAATCCAAATTGGCTTCAAAAATTGCCCCTCCAATGACTTGCGCCCCTAGCTCTCGTCCTACCTCAATATAGGGTTTGCGGACAGTGTTATTCTCATCAGGCGTATTTTCTTTGAAGGTGGCATTAGAGATATTTTGGTCGCTTGCCCATTTTGATGCCCCTCTCATGGTTATCAAAGTATTTCCTTTTTTGAGCCAGTGTTGAAGGTCAAGTGTATTGATAAGTCCGTAACTCCCATGTGAAAGCACCAAAGTATTGTAACTATCCAAATCCACACGATTGAAGTCATCAGAGTCAATCAAGGTAACTTCAATATCCAAACGTTGGTCAAGCAAATGCCATATTTCACCTGCATCGTAAGCCGAAACACCTTTGCCCACAATCATCAATATCTTTGGCAATCGCAAACGCTCAAAAGTCCGGCTGCCCAAATCCGCGCCTGATGGCGTAAGCCCCGTCGGCAAGGCATAGACTTCAACGCCATTTTTGGAGCTTTCTGATTCTAAAAAGGACTTCAAGGTTGCCTTATCTATAAACTGTTCCTGATTGTTGCCGACAGGAATCATAATTGTTCCGTAACCAAAGTCTTGAAAACCCGCAGCCGTCTCGATACCAAAAGGTTGGGAGGCGACTTTGGCAATGATTTCTTTTTTCAACAAATTATACAACATTCTTGGAGCATAATATTCATCCCATCTAAAAACGTAAGCATAATCACTTTCGTCTCCAATAATTTTTCGTTTGGGCATCGTGGCAAGTGAATTTTGCATTTTTTCACCCATCGCATTTCGCCCCAAAGCCCGCTTATCCAATGCCGCATAGTCCAAATTGAAGGCCAAAGGCATTGTCCAACTCGACACATCGTAAAACAGGCTGTCATTGAAGGTAGTATATTTTTCAAAACTGGCTTTGATCAATGTATATTGTAGTTGATGGGTGGGAATGACCAAACTTTTTTCGGGAAAACTTTTCCCTTCACTCGTGATTTTTTCTTTAGAATAATAGGCTTCAATATGGTGGCGGTTGAGCCAATCCATGAAATGCCTCACTCGGCCATTGTCCTTATCCGTCTTCACCACATAGGCTTTTACATTGTCTTTGTCCGCTTGCTGCAAAGCATTTTTGTAGAAAGATTGTTGAAACTTCAATAGGTCGGTTCGCAAATTGTAGGCTGCTTCCAAAGTCGAAAGTCCTGTTTGAAATTGATTGCGAATCGTGAACGGAAAACTCAACACGCCATTCTCGGTTTGCTGCAAATGCCCCCTCGAACTCGCCTGCTCAAACAAAATACCAATACAGCCATTTACATCAGGATAGGTCGACCCCTTGCCCACATAAAAATCATCATAAGATTCTTGGGTGTAATAGAGTGAGCCGATTTTGTCGAGAGCTTTGGCATGAAATTCACCGATTTTGTAAGTCAGTTCTTGGTTCTTTGTAGGGATATTGGGGTTTACCCTTGAAGGAATTCCAGGCTGAAAAAAGAAAGTCGCATTGCTGCCCATTTCATGATGATCGGTCAATATGTTGGGTTTCCAACGGTGAAATACTTCAATTCGCCCCTGACTTTCTGGATGTTGGGTCAAAAGCCAATCTCTATTCAGGTCAAACCAATAGTGATTCGTGCGACCATTGGGATTAGGTTCGTTCAGTTCTCGGCTGTCAGGTTGTGCAATCGGATTTTTACTTTTGTGCATATTCACCCAACTCGAAAAACGGTGAAATCCATCGGGATTGAAGCAGGGGTCGAGCAGAATAACCGTATTTTGGAGTAAATCGTCCATCGCTTTTCCTTCTCCCGCCGCCAAATGATACGCCAAAATCAAAGCTGCATTTCCACCACTTGCTTCATTGCCATGAATGCTAAATCCTTGATACACGACCACAGGCATTTCTTCAATTTTTACCTCTTTTGCAGTCGCAGGATTGGTGTTTTTTATATGTGCCTCTCTAATCGCTTCTATGTTTTGGTGGTTTTGAGGGCTGGAAATAGTCAGCAATAAAAGTGGACGGTCTTCATAACTTCGAGCGTAAGTTTCAATGCTGATTCTGTCCGATGCTGCTGCAAGCGTTTGCAGGTACCACACCATTTTGTCGTGGCTAATATGCCATTTGCCGACAGGATGTCCCAAGATGGATTCGGGGGTTGGAATGTTCTCGTTGTAGCTCATGCCTTCGGGTAAGTAATATTCGAGGCTGAGTTCGTTTTGTCCTTGAAGAAAGGAAAAACCAAGAACATTCAATATCAATAGGAGGAAGATGCTTTTCATACTTTTTGAATGGTTTTATGATTGCCGAAAATAAGGATTTTGGGGAAATTTTTCTCACTAATCAGTTTCAGGACTGAAACTGAGAGATATTTGTTCATCATAATCAATAAATTAAGAATGTATTTGTAAAATTTTTAAAGCATTAATTGTTGATTTTCAAAATAAAAAATTAATAATTTTTAATACATGAAGTTAATAACATTTTGTTTTTTATTATAAAGCAATTGCTTAGCGCAAACTTTATTTTATTTTCTTTAAATTTGTAATACCATGCAATGGATATTTGCTGGGTACTAATTATTTAACCAAAAAATCAAGTTAATGAGAAACTTTACATTCTTGTTTTGTCTTACTGTATTTTGCTTATTCTCTATAAGTTCTAATGCACAAGTAGTCAACAATATTACACAAACTACTTCACATCCCAACTTACAAGACGCTATTACAAATGCTACTGCTGGGGATGAATTGAACATTGTTGCAGGTACATTCACAGAAGCAGGGCAGATTGTGATTGATAAAAATCTTATCATTCGAGGAGCTGGAATAGCATCAACAATTCTTCAAACAGATCAAAATACTGGAACATCAGCAGATAGTCGTGGTTGGTGGCTGGTCAATGCAGGCATTAGCTTAACTTTGAGTGATTTGACACTGGATGGAAGCGGTTTTCTTATATGGCAAGGAATTCGCCATATTGGTTCTGGAGGTAGTGTAGACAATGTTCGTTTTACCAATATCAAATATAATGAGAGTGGCCCAACTTATCAAGGGACAGGCATTGCTATTTTTGGCTCAGGGCCTGTAAATGTCTCTAATTCGATCTTTGATGAAATAGGGAGAATAGGTACCCACTATTTTGGTGCATCTGTGAGCGGCTCTGTTTATTCAAATAATACCTACACAGGCAAAGGCGCAGGGGATCATTTAGATTATGCACTTGATATTAATAATGGTGCTCAGATTACGGTCTCTGACAATACTATTACGAATAATTTAGGCTTTGCTTCTTCCGATGGTTCCAAATCCGCAGGCATAATTGTAGGTACTTTTTTGGGCGCAGGTACTATGGCCACTATTACAGGGAATATTATTACAAATAATCAATGTGGGATTGCCGTTGGTTTTGATGCTAGCGATGCCAGTACTGTGGTTGCCAACAATAACGACGTGAGCAATAATGTTATAGCTGGCATAAGCAATACTAGTACTACAAATAGTGTGGATGGTACTTTGAACTGGTGGGGTAAACGTTCGGGACCATCGGGTGCAGAACCTGGTAGTGGATCTGGTGTAGATGAAAATGTAGTAGCATGTCCTTGGCTAACAGGTCCTCCTCCTTCAAGTGCGACTAGTTGTGACCCTTTCATTGAAGTTCCTACTTTGTCTCAATGGGGTTTAATCATTCTTGCTCTGTTGCTAATGAATTTTGGAGTGCTTTACATCAAGCAGCTTACAGTACTACCTATGCAAAGAGTATAAACTACTTAAAGGTCTGTACAAGTCTGTATATTCCTCAATATCTTCTTTGCCATAGAATACAAAGATTTTCTTAAGAAAACGTTTTTAAAATGCAAGTTCAAAATATTTTGGGCTTGCATTTTTTTATGATTGTGACCTGTTTTTGACCTGTTATTGACCTTTCTACCCTAAGTTTTATACTTGTTTTTTGGAGAAAACGAGTAACAAATTTGTGTTTTTTGACTTGTTGTATAAGTTTGATTATTAGCTGTTTGTTTTGGTTTTTGCAAAAAAAAATGTCTAAAAAACACTTAACAATCCTCAATTTTTGTTTTCTTTTTTCTGAAAGAAAATTCAGAGATTTGCAGTAGGATTTGGTTAATGACATTTTGAATGGATTTTATAACGACTTAGTTTTTTAACAAGATGAAAGAGATTTTTGCAATTGTTTTTGCGCTCCACAGTTTGATAGTTTTTTCGGTCGTGTCTTTTATTGACGGCAAGTGTATGGACAGCGATGATGTGAATTGCCACACCAATTTCCACATATATCCCAATCCACTTGAAGACCAAGCTGTGTTGAAGTTTGCGGTATCTTTGGAAGATGCAACGCTCGAAATGTACGACAAAAAAGGGGAAGTAGTTTTTGAAAAAACCGACCTTAGCTCCAATGTTTTGGCATTGAGTCGCAGCGCATTGGCAAAAGGAGAATACAGCTATAAGGTAGTGAAGGAAGCCGAAATATTGGTAGATGGGAAGATACGAGTAGGGTTGTAGTGATTTCATATCTTTGAATTATTCAGATTCGATATTTAGCTTTCTGATTGTAAACCCTATTCATAGCCCATGAATTAATTTATGGGCTATGAATAGGAAAAGGGAATAAAAAACAGACTTAAAGAGTCGGTTACTTCAATGGTTTTTCCGCTGAAATCACATGAACTCTCCAATCACTTCCCTTTTAATCCAACAACTCCAATACCGCCAAAACCATACTCCTCACCCCAGTTTTAATACTTGGCTCAACATCAGGTGCAAACTTAGACGAGTGTAGCGAAGGCAATTGTTTACCTTCGGCTTGATATTCTTCAAAACGCTTGGGGTTGATTGTTCCCAAACGGTACATAAAAATCGGCACCTTGTCGTCTGTTTTTCCATATCTTCCAAAATCCTCACCACCCATCACAGGAGCTTGACGATGCACTTTATCCTTGCCAAAATTCTCCACAAATACCTCCGCAATACGACTCGTCAATTTGGGGTCATTGTAAAGCGCAGGGGTAAATTCATCTCTCAAAGTCACTTCTGGATATTTATCTTCCGACAGTCCGGCCGCCATTGCAGCCGCTTTGCACTTCAATTTTATTTTGTCAATCAATGTCTGTCGCACTTCATCCGTATAAGAGCGCAAGGTTAGTTTTAGTTCTACTTCGTTGGGAATCACATTCCCTTTCGTGCCACCGTGAATCGAACCAACCGTCACCACAGCAGGGTCAAGCGGTGAAACTTCGCGACTCACAATTGTCTGAATATCCACAATGATTTTGGCTGCCAACACCACAGGGTCAATCGTTGTGTGTGGATATGCACCATGCCCACCTTCTCCAAATATCTTGATGTTCATCATATCAACATTCGCCATCGAAAATTCGGGACAATAACCAATACTTCCCGCAGGCATATTTGCATGAACGTGTAAAGCCACGCCATAGTCGGGCACAGGGAATTTTTCAAACAGTCCTTCTTTCAGCATATTCCTTGCCCCACTTCCACGCTCTTCGGCAGGTTGTCCGATGAATACGATTGTCCCTTTCCATTGGTCTTTCATCTTTGCCAAAGCCCTTGCAGCTCCCGTCCAAACCGTAATATGCATATCGTGACCACAAGCGTGCATTACCGAAACTTCGTCACCTGTGATGTCGGTCATTTTCACTTGACTCGCATAATCTAAACCCGTTTCTTCCTGAATCGGCAAGGCATCCATATCCGCTCGTACCAAAATCGTTGGACCTTCACCATTCTTCAAAACGCCCACAATGCCATGTCCGCCCACTTTTTCGGTCACTTCAAAACCAATTTCCTTCAATTCTTTCGTCAACCTTGCAGCCGTTTTTTCTTCCAAAAACGACAGTTCGGGGTTTTGGTGAAAGTGTTTGTAGAGGCTTTCGAGATAAGAATAGTCTTTTTGAAGGTATTGGTCAATGGACTCTTTTGCAGGAGATTGAGAAAAAGAGAGATGGAAACAGAGTATTGCAGTTAGGAAAAGGAGAATACGCATGGAATGATGATTTTAAAGTTTATTGAATTTTTTTGGTGATGTGAAATTACGAAGTATTTCTGCTTCGTCACTTGAATCGTTGACAAAATCGAACAATCACCTACTCGTCTTTCTAATCAAGCCCTTACGCCATTCATACACCGACTGATGCCAACTGTCTTCATAAGAAGGGTGGCGAATCAATTGAGGTTCGGACTCGTAAAAGGGGTGTATTCCCTGTTTGAAGGTAAAACTAATCCGCTGCTGAGAAGTAGAGGCTTCGTAAATCCACTGTTCGGACGTCGCTGTTTTGTAGACCACATCAGGTTCACCATAAATCACAAACACGACTCCTCTATCCGTTTTCCAGCCTTCTTTGTAGGTCGTAAAAAACTGATTCGCTCGCTGTACTCGCCCATAAAACTCCTTAACCAAGACTTTACCTCGGTCAAAACTCCCAGCCCTGTCCAACCAAAAACTGTCAACTGCAGCTTTGGAATCGTCTGCCCAAATCATTTTTTCAAATTCCTCGCTTTTGGTGATGTACCGCAATGCCTCGACCAAATCTTTGGCATCTGCCAATTTGGGAAAACGATTGTCAACACTCACCAAAACCAAACCTGTTCCCCTTGCCTCTTTGATTTGAACGGTGTAAGTTCCCAACTGATTGATGGTGAATATGCCATCTGTTGTATTGAAGGTGCTGTCCATTTCGTAAATATAGGGGCGTTTTCGTTCTGTTTTGAAAGTCGGCAAAGCCAATTCTCGAAAAGGCGGATAGTATTTCACCTGCAAAGTCGGTTCAGATTCATTTCTGTACTGTACTCGAATACGGCTATTTTTTTTCTCATAGCTGTCAAACAAAACCTGATTGTTGTAGGCGTTTGTCACCAGAAAACTTTGCTCATTGAAGGCTGAATTTTTTTTGACCAAACCCTCCAAATAGTAATTTTTCAATGCTACGCCATCCAAAACGATGATTTTCAATAAATAATCTTGACCATCTTTTACGGCTATGCGATTTTTGAGAGTTGCAAAATCCGACAATTGCTGTGCTTTATTTACTTCAAACTGAGCCACCAAACTATACAAAATACTTTTGCCGTTCAAATCCTTGTACAATTCATAAGTCACCTTCAATTGTGCATTTTTAGAGCTATCCAACTTCAATTTGTCCACAGGAAAACCCAAGTAAATATCTGCACTGTCTTTAGAAACGTGGTGAACTTTGAGATGAATATGTGGAACTTTTGAAGTTTCGGTGTACAGATAGGCCTGATTGTATTTTTTTAGATTTTTACTTTTGCTCGTTTTTTTGGTAGAGCCACAAGCATACATCATACAGATACAACAGATTGCAGTTAAAAAAAGTAGTTTATTCATTTTTATCTTCTTTACTTCTTATCCTTGAACAAGAAGGTGTAATAGAAAAACAGCTCACTTTAGTAAAAAAGAAAAAATAACTCATCGACCAATATTCCCCTTTTGAAAGGGGATGGGGTATGTTAGCAAAAGAAAACGAGGAGTTATTTTTTTACCCTTACTTAGTGTAAAGTAAGTATAATGTGCTGTACAAGCTTTCTTTTAATTAATTCTTCCTGTTCAAGGATAGACATTTTACAAGTTAAATAACTAATTTTGCACTCTCAAAAATACAAAACAATATACATGAAGACACCAATAACAGTTGCTTACGGTGACGGCATCGGTCCCGAAATAATGAAAGCTACCCTTTCCGTTTTGGATGCGGCGGGAGCGAATCTTCAATACGATACCATCAAAATCGGAAAAGAAGTTTATCTGCAAGGAAACCAAACAGGTATAGCTCCTGAAAGCTGGGCAACTCTGCAAAAAAACAAAATTTTTCTGAAAGCTCCCATTACGACTCCACAAGGTGGCGGCTACAAAAGTCTAAACGTAACTATCCGAAAAACGTTGGGATTGTATGCCAATGTGCGTCCAAGTAGAGCCTATACGCCTTTTGTACCGAGTAATTTTCCTTCAATGGATTTGGTGATTGTCCGTGAAAACGAAGAGGATTTGTATGCAGGAATCGAACACCAACAGACTGCGGAAGTTGTTCAGTGCCTCAAATGGATTTCTCGACCAGGTAGCGAAAAAATCGTTCGCTATGCCTTTGAATACGCAAGAGCGCACAACCGAGAGAAGGTAACTTGTATGACCAAAGACAACATCATGAAGCATACCGATGGTTTGTTTCACAAAATCTTTGATGAAGTAGCCAAAGAATATCCAGACATCGAAAGCGAACACTACATCATTGATATTGGATCGGCTATGTTGGCCGCTGCTCCTGAGCGATTTGATGTGGTTGTGACGTTGAATTTGTATGGCGACATTATTTCCGACATTACCGCACAAGTAGCGGGGTCTGTAGGCTTGGGAGGTTCTTCCAATGTGGGCGACAACTTTGCAATGTTTGAAGCGATTCATGGTTCTGCGCCCGATATTGCAGGAAAAGGAATCGCAAATCCTTCTGGTTTGATAAATGGTGCTTGCTTGATGTTGGTGCAATTGGGTAAAGCTGAGGTTGCCGAAAAAATCCAAAATGCACTCTTACGAACATTGGAGGATGGCATCCATACAGGCGATATTTTCCACACCAACAAAAGTACCAAACTAGCCAATACACAAGAGTTTACCGAAGCATTGATAGCACGTTTGGGTAAAAAGCCCAAGAAAATACTTCCCGTAACTCTCAATAAGGACAGCAAACCGATTGAAGTGAAAATCGCTCCTTACAAGCCTGTCAAAAAAGAAATGGTCGGTGTGGATGTATTCATTGATTGGGCAGAAGGTGAGCGTGACCCGAATGTCTTGGGTGATCAATTGAAAGAGTTGGCGGGTGATTTGATGCAATTGAAGATCATCACCAACCGTGGAGTGCGGGTTTATCCAAACGGTATGCCTTCGACTTTTTGTTCTGATTATTGGCTGTGCCGCTTCGTTTCCAAAGATTCGGTGATTGACAAAGGCGGTACAATGGGACTAAAGGTCGTCAAAACCATCAAAAACCAAGATGTGATTGACCTTCTTCAACGCATTACCGATTCTCGCTTCAATTTTGTGAAGTTGGAGCAGTTGTTCTATATGGATGGTGAACGAGCTTATTCTTTGGGGCAAGGAGAATAGGAAAATTCAAGTACAATTTAAAAAAAGCCAATAGGAATTATTTTTTCTATTGGCTTTTCTTTTTTACTTCAACTGTTGCCAAGGTTTCCAACCGTCGGCAAAGTTTTCGTTTAGACAGTCATTCCGCTTTTCGCTTTCACTTTCTCAATCGTCCGTTCATAATGACTTTCATAAATGGGCAGAATCGCCTCAATGTCAAAACGACGAGCTTGTTCCAGCGCATTTTTACGGAACTCCTGCAGTTTATCTTCATTGCTGAGGAGGTAAATCGCATTCTTTGCCATGTTTTCCACATCTCCAATTTCACTCAAAAACCCTGTTTCACCTTGCAAATTGATTTCGGGAATCCCTCCTGCATTGGACGAAATAACAGGCACCTCACAAGCCATTGCCTCCAATGCCACCAACCCAAAGCTTTCATTCTGAGAAGGCAGCAAAAACAAATCCGCTACTGCCAATAGCTCACCGACTGCATCTTGCTTGCCCAAAAATCGAGTATCGTGACAGATACGCAAATCTCTGCATTGTGCCTCTGCATTCTTTCGTTCGGGGCCATCTCCTACCAGCAGTAGTTTTGCAGGCATAATTTGATGTATTCGATGAAAAACATCAAGCACATCCTGTATGCGCTTGACCTTCCTAAAGTTAGAAATATGCATGATGATTCGTTCACCTTGCGGTGCAATCGCCTTTTTGAAGTGGTCCTTGTCGAGTTTTTGAAAGGCATCTAAATCAATGAAATTGGGGATTACTTCAATGTCGGTATTGATGTCAAAATAGTCAAAAGTTTCTTGTCGAAGGCTTTCTGACACTGCCGTTACACCATCTGATTGATTGATAGAAAAACTTACCACAGGCGAAAAGGTCACATCTTTGCCAACAAGAGTGATGTCTGTACCGTGCAAAGTCGTGACCACAGGGATTTCTATGCCTTGCTCTCGTAAGATTTTTTTGGCTAAATAAGCAGCCGAAGCATGAGGAATCGCATAGTGAACATGCAGAATATCCAAATTTTGAAATTTCACCACATCTACCAATTTACTTGCCAAAGCCGTTTCGTAAGGAGGAAAAGCAAAAAGCGGATAATTAGAGAAACTCACTTCATGGAAATACACATTTTCATGGAAGTGACTCAATCTTGCAGGTTGTTTGTAGGCGATAAAGTGAACTTGATGCCCTTTGTCAGCCAATGCCTTACCCAATTCGGTAGCCACCACACCGCTACCGCCGTAAGTAGGATAACAGACTATGCCAATTTTCATATATACAATTTGAATTTGTTGAAGGATTTTGTCTGAATTTTTAAGAGAATGGAGAATACCGAGCAATCGGTACAAGTTATACATTTCCCCGTTCTCTTAAAAATTATGTCTTTTTGGATAACGAATTGGAAAGGCTTATGTTTAAATCACTACTCCCGACTTCTCCCTCCAATACACAAAACCCAAATACCCCAGCCTTCAACAATTGGCTCTATAACTGTCACTATATTGTAAAAAAAAAAAATTATTTTTTGGAACTATGCGTATTTTTTGTTAGATTGCAGCTATTCTTGTAATAATACACCTATATTTAAACTCGAACAAAGCTAATTTTTCCCGAAAGTTTTTTGATTCTGCAAATATCCCCGAATAACAACGTTCCTTATTGAGTCTTGATTATTAATTTTGAAAGATAGCTATTTCTTGTAGAGAAAATAGTATCTTATGACCCTTGTTTTACCCATAAACCATTGATATGAAAAAGATATACTTATACTTTTTTGTAGCGATTCTGCTATTGCACGCAAACTTATCCTCAATCGCTCAAACTTATCTTGAAGAAGATTTTGAAACAGCTTATTCTACCAATTCCGAAGATGTGCCTCCTATAGGATGGACACAATATATAGTTGGAGATGCGAATACATTGAAAATTTGGAAGTTCAATAATAGAGGAGAGCGCATCGTTCACGCTCCTATTGAAGGTATTTTTGCCACATTCGACAGCGATTGGTGGAAAATAATTGGTGGAGTGGAAGAAGATGCGGCTATAGAATCTCCCGTTTTTGATATTGATGGGGCAGAACAGTTGACCTTGACTTTTGACCATCAATTTCGCTATTGCTGTGAAGGAGATGCTGCTTTGGTGGAAGTGTTTGACGGCTTTCTTTGGCGAACAGTTTTTTCTTCGACTGATGAACACATAGGTTACAGCGACAATCCCGAAGAAAGCACTGTGGTGTCGGAAAAAATAGACATCAGTTCCGCTTTGGCATTTTCGGAGGGAACTGCCAAAGTTCGGTTTCGTTATCAAGGATATCGGTCGTATTGGTGGATGATTGACAATGTGAAGGTTTATACACCCAATGATTTTGACGTGGCATTGAACACCGTTGAGGTAAATGCCGAACAAGACTGTTATTCGAGTCAAGAACCGATTGTGGCGACCATTACAAATGATGGAGAAAACTCCTTGGTGTTTGCACAAAATCCATTGACAATTACCTCAACGATTACAGGAACAAAAGAACAAAGCTTTCAAACGGTCTTAAACAGTGGTGTTTTGACAGTAGGCAATAGTCGAACAGTAACGGTGACAGAATCAGCGGATTTTTCTACTTATGGAAACTATCTCCTCGAAACCCATCTCAATATGAACATAGATGGAAATGTGACCAATGATGTTGTCCAACAAACGATTGTTCACGAGGCTTCTGAAAGATTGCCCTTGCCTTTGTTGGATTTCCCTGTTGTTGAGAATTTCTTAGTTTCTTATCCAAAATGGTCTTTAGGTGAAGGTGAAAACCAACCTATACCTGTAGAGAGTAATGATTTTGAAATAGGTTTTTTTGCCAATGACTTAGAACACAAAAATGGCTTTGCTGCAACAATTAATCTGTATCAGCGAAATGAACATCATTGGATTGTCAGCCCAAAAATTAGTGCAACAGCCTATACTCAATTAACATTCGATTTGGCACTGACAGATTACAGTAGTATGGATGTTGCTCAATTTGGTTCAGACGACCAATTTCAAGTGAGAATATCCACTGATTGTGGGCTTTCTTTTCAACCTATTTTAAGTTATGATGCCTCCTCCAATATTAGTGCTATGGGACAATCAGAATTGATTGATTTGTCACCTTATGCTCAGCAGGATGTTATTTTGGCTTTTTATGTAACAGATGGAACTGTATCTGATGATGAAGATATAGATTTATTTGTGGACAATATCTCTGTAAGAAATGTATTTCCTGTGGATTTGGAATTATTGGAGTTTGCGAATGAAGCGGCAATTGTTTGTAATACAGAGTATGTGTTTGATACAATTGTGGTTAAGAATGTGGGGCGAGAGGTACTAAGTTTGGAAGATAAAAAAGCAACTATATCTGTTGAATATCAGTATATAGAAACTGGAGAAACGACTGTTATTGAAGACATAGTATTAAATGGAGCAATTGCAGCTAATGAAATAAAGAAAATTGCCATTCCTAAGCCTGATTGGGAATTTACAGAAGGCAATTATCACATCCAAGCCTATCTCTCTATTGAAGAAGATGGAGATGCTTTTAACGATACACTTCATTTTACGAAAAAATATACTGTTCAATCTATTCCTCTTCAACCGCTGGATTTTGAAGATTATAACGGTTCTAATCTAGAAGTGTTATATGAAGGATGGGCAGAAGCCAAAGGTTTTGAACAACCATCTATAGAAGGGGAAAGTCGTTGGAAGTCCAATCCTTTTTTCTCTGGAGAGGCGGAGTTATTTATATCTTCAAATACTGTTCACGAATGGATGATCAGTCCTTTGTTTCATGCAACGGATTCTACTTATGTGAGTTATGATATTAATTTTCAAAACTTTGGACCCAACTCTGAAATAAATCCTGTATTCGGTTCGGATGATGTCTTGCAAATCAGTGTGTCGGAAGATTGTGGGTATTCGTTTCAGCCCATTCATACTTACAACCAGAGTTCTATATTGAATCAAGAACAACAAAGAGAAACAATTGATTTATCCAGTTTTGTAGGAAAAGATATTAGAATTGCTTTTTATGGCTCAAGTGGCATGGCCATAGATACATCGGTTACTATTGTTTTTTTGGATAATATCAGCATTAATAAAGATATAAATACTTCTATATCGAAAAATTTTGGTGATTTTGCTTTCAATTTATTTCCGAATCCAAATAAGGGGCGATTCTCTTTAAATGTGCCAGCATATAACAATTGGATTGTCGAGATTTTTGATTTAAAAGGGCAGACTATTTTAAGAAGGGAAATAAAGAATTCCTCAAAAGACACCTCTCATGAGTTTTATATATCCAATTTTTCTGAAGGTGTGTATATAGTGAAGTTAATTGGTAAGAATATAGTTAAACATTGGAAGGTAATTAAAGAATAGTTGCAATATGAAAAATTTATTATTTTTTATAGGTTTGATAATCTGTTATTTTTCTGCAAAAGCACAAAGTCAGATTGGCTTTTTAGTGCAGCCTCAATTGAATTTAAATGCAATTCAAACGAAGAATGACTTAGGTTACATGATGGGTATTCAATACATTTATTCTCCTAAAAATAAGAATAATAATTTCAATGTAGGAATATTAATAGGGCAACAAGATGGATTGTATTTCTGTGATTCAATTAAACCAATAAGTGGAGCAGAAGGTAAATTATGTATAATAAATCAAAGAAGAAAGGCAAGTTACTTAACTATCCCTATTTGGACGAGTTTTCAAATAACTGAAAATTACAACTTTATAGGAGGTATTGGATTTCAGTATAATCATTTACTAAAAAAAGAACCAAATTGGAGAAAAAACTATACAGATAATTTTGTAAATTTTTTAGTTAAATTGGGATATTTTTTTAAAATTTCAAATCGCTTAACTGTAAATATTTCAGCAGATTATCAACATTCTATTAATGATATCAGAAGTGATGATTTTAGAGAACATTATAATATAATAGGTACTTCTTTTAGTTTAACTCATCAATTAAATTAGCCTATTCTTTACAGAGATTCCTCATAGTATTTTTGAAAAGTATTATCGGTTCTTTGATACTTTTAGTGGTGATGTGAACCCTGGAATATAAATTCCCTATTCTCGTCATTTTTATAGACTAATTTTCAATGCTTTAAAAGATGAATGAGAAAGAGGAATTTATAACTTGTTCCGACTCCTCGGGATTCCTCAGTTTGCTCCACTAAAATCTTCGATGAACCGTATTATCTTCTCTATGAAATCCTTCTATTCGTTTACTTCTTTATATATTAAATAAGAAAATAAAAAGACAGTTAACTTACAAATAGTCAAATACAAATAATTTATAAAATTCTGTTTAGATGCGTAGTTTTTACTAAAAAACATTGTAAATGTTAGTGAAAAAATCATTCACATTATAAAATAATTTCGGCTTATGAAAAAAGTAATCCACTTATTATTATTTTGTTTTTGCATAGTTCTACATCTTAATGCGATTATCGCTCAGAATCTAATTAAGAATGGGAGTTTTGAAGAAGTTTTACTTTTCCCTCCAACTGAAAATCATCAATTTGAATACTTTGCTAAAGCCTGGGAAGCTGATTATCAACTGGTTCAAAATAAGTGTAATGTTAGCGATCAAGATGAGCCGCCTATTATATTTAATTTTCATTCGCCAGACCACTATTTTGGAGGTCCTAATCAAAATCCCCAAATCGGAAATTGGCCTAACTCTGCTATTAATTTTAAGGCAGCAACAGGTATAGGAATGGCAGGGATAAGTTGTTATGAACTTATTGAACAAAAGTTAGACAAACCGCTTAAATTTAGAAGACGTTACCAATTTAGTATGCAGATAAGAGGTGAGTACGGGCCTCCTGGTGCTGGTATTCGACTTTCAAGTAATCCTGCAAATACCACAATAAAACTTTTATTAAGGTTTTCGAAGAGTAAAATGACTTATAAATCAAACGGAGGTATTTTAAACGATCAAGTTGAACAATACTGTTCAGATGATTATAGAACATTAAAAAATGAAGAAGATATAGTAACTTACATTATACCTTGGTCTACAGAAGGGTATGAGTATGGGAAATGGCATGAAATTAAATTTGAATTCATATCCCCTGATGGTAATTATGATTGGATAGGCATTGAAATGGTTAATGAAGAGGTATTGAGTATAGGTGAAAAATGTCAGTTTAACTCACTTGAAGGCTGCCAATTTCAATATATGATGATTGACGACCTTAACCTCATAGAATACTGCGATATTGCCTGTCGCCCTTCTCCTCCAAGACCTGAGTTAAGTATGTATCTATACGAAGATTTTGCGAATCTCTATAATGGGTATATCACGGAAAACGCCTTTTATCGAGTAGGACACAATGCCATTGCAAGTGTAGATGAAAATTCTGGTTTACAAGTAGGTCTTCAAGGATTATTTGATTTAGATTATTTAGCCGATGGAGGAATTCCACTTCCTATTGCGGGGAATGAATATCCTATTATTTTTGCAGTTACAAACGCTGTTGAAGCCTATTTCATAGTGTATGAACACATGGCGGCTGGTCAGCAAGTCCGTTGGATTCAATCCCAATCCAGTCCATGTGGTTTTGAAGAGGGCTTACCTGCATTGTTTTGGTGGAATGGTTATGATGAAGATGGCAATTGTATCTTAGAACCAACTATAGATTATTACTATCAAATTTATTTTAGAACTTGTGATGAAGCTTATTATACTGGAGGGCAGATATTTGGAAATGCGTGTGATATTAGTGAAGGAAATTATGACCAATTCCCTGAATACGACTGGTATCAAGAATGGATGAGTAAAATGAATTTGAATCACTGTGATTGGGAAAATTATGAAGAAAACAATTGTATTGATCCCTGCCCTAGTGCTATTTCAGTAATAAATTATGACGACACCAACTTTGTTTGTGAAGGTGTATGTACCACAGTAGCTGTTCTCACAGATGAAGGGTTTGAAAACAACCGAATAAAAGGGTATGAATGGCTACACTTGGAAAGTGGACAGGTATTTAGTAATGAGGGTTTTGAAAACAATACCTTGGAAATTTGTGGAGCAGGAACTTATCAAGTGAGTACCATATCTGATGATGGCTGTACTTCTGTAAGCAATGAATTTATTATTTACGATTTTTCTACACCCCTAAACATCGAAAAAGAAGTAAACTTACCTTGCAATGACCTTACTTATACATTAACTGTAGAACTACCAGTAGCATTGATAACTGGTTATTCATTTGGAACACCTTCTCTTTCCCTAACTTCTACATGGGAAAAAGATGGAGAAGAAATAGACGTACAAAATAGTAGTTATGTCAATGATATAATTCAAATTGAAGTAACTGAACCTGGCATCTATACTTTTACACTTGATTACATGAATGGCAAGTGCCTTATAGAAAGTCAACCCATAGAAGTAACACAAGCCTGTTGTGTTGATTATCCTTATACCGTTACACCCGTAGAAGTAGATTGTGAAGGAAATATAATTACCTATGGACAGGTGGAGTTTTTTCCCGAAAATGACTGCGGAGCATCCACAATCACCGTTTATGGAAACAATATATTAGAGCAACTTGAAGGTGGGTATCATACTTATACTGTACCTTTTCTCTCTGACGGATCATTAACTGTTACTGCACAATTGGAAGTTCCCGTTATTGTACTTGAACCCAATATTCAAACACCTCCAGCCAATCCTATCAATCAAACAATTTGCTCAGGAGAAACCGCTGTAATTGACTTGACAGGAGCAGATAGTTACAGTTGGGAGACAGATGTAAGCGGTTGGGTGACTCCTTCCAGTTTATCAGGTAGTTCCTCTAATCCTACTACACAAATTCAACAAGCCTTTGAAGTACCCTATCACTTTGCTTTACCCAACGGAGGTTCAGTAACGTATGATATTACAGCTTACTATGGAGACTTATGCCACCAACAGATAGTAGGAGTTACAGTTTTGCCCCATCCAAATTTAGAACTATCTTCCTCTGTGACTTCAATATGTCCCGATGAACCTTTTAGCATTGAAATAGACGGAACGGCGAATGAAGGAACACAAGTTACTTATACTTGGACAGCTAATTTGCCAAATGGAGTGACGACTACTTTACCTGTAAACGGACAAAGCACCAATCACTCGACGATTATCAACCAACAGTTGAACAATACAAGCAATACAGACCAAATTGTTACCTATACTGTTACCGCCACTTTTGCCAATGGATGTTCTTTTTCAAACACGATTGACATAGAAATTATTCGCCATCATGGAGGTAAAATTTGTGATGCCGAAGAAGGCTTGATTGTCAATGAAGTTTATTTGGGAGGAGCAAACAATGTACCGTATATAGAGTTATTGGTCAAAGGAAACAGCAATTGTGAGCCAGTAGATATTCGCAATTTTATAGTTGATGACAACAATGGTATGGGGAATCAAGGCTTTGCCAACAGTTTCGACAATGCCAATGTTTCAACAGGGCATATTCGTTTCAAAGACATTCCAAGATGGGCAGCAGTTCCTTCAGGTTCTTTGATTGTCATTCACGATGTAGTGAACCTGTATCCTTCTAATACGCTCAATTTTGCAGATGACCCCGACAATAGTATGGGCAATGATGATGCTTATGTATTGCCGATTACAGACAATGGATTGGAATTCCATCCATTTATTCCATACTCCCTCAATGTAGGAGGAACCAATTTTGGGTTCTCCTCCTACACTCCTCCCAATTACCACAATTTTTCTAATTGGGATGTTCTATCTTTAGAGGACTCAGATGCCATCCAAACAAGAAGCCCTAACGGAACTTACTTTCACGGTATTTCGTATGGAGAAACACCTATTATAGGCGGCGAAGATGGTTTGATGATTGTACCACAAGCGAATGATGATTATATCTTATACTTTAATGGAAACAATTACCGAGATATGAATCATTTCGATTTTTCGCAAGATTTGAGTTTTTTAAGCCCTGGTTTACCCAATAGTTCCAATAATCAAACGTATATCAACTTTTTGAAAGTTTATGGATGCGATTCAAATGGAGGAGGTAATGGAGGGCATACAAAATGGGAAAATCAATCTATGACTTGGCTGAAAGCCTATCCAAACCCAACGAATAGCAGTATGACGATTGAATACTATTTGTCCAATGATGTATCTAATATTCAATTGAAAATCTATGATCTAACTGCTCGATTGATATTGGATGCTTCAAAATCTGATTTTATACAGGGTAATAAACATCAAGCAGAAATTGACGAAGATGTTTTGAAATCAGGAGTTTATTTTTGTGAATTGTCTTATCATAGCAAGGAAGGAAAATTAGAGCGAGATGTTTTGAAATTAGTGAAGACAAAGTAAAATTTGCATAACAATGTCCGTCATTTTCAATTGGTGATGGCGGACATTGTTTTAAATAGAAAAACTCAACCAATCCCCATCCCCGACTTCTCCCTCCAATACACAAAGCCCAAATATCCCAACAAGACTCCCGCCTTCAATACGTACAAAACGACACCGTTTGACAACATTGCAGTAAGTTCCTTGTCCACAAAAAACAACAAAATTCCCAACATCACATACTGCAAAATGCGCCAAATTTCGTAGGGAATAAGGTAGTATTTTCGACTCCAAAAATAGGAAATCACCACCATTGAAGCGTAGCAAATCAGCGTTGCCCAAGCAGAACCCAAATAACCGATTGAAGGAATCAATAGAATGTTCAGTACAATGGTAATGCTTGCACCCATTACTGCAATCACCGCTCCAATGCGGGTTTTATCCGTCAGTTTGTACCAAATCGAGAGATTGTAGTAAATGCCCAAACACAAATTGGCGAGCAGTAAAATGGGAACAATGAACAATCCTTCCCGAAAATTCTCCCCAATAAAAAGTTTGAAAATATCTATAAAGAAAGTCACCCCCAAAAAAATCAAAACGCCTGCCGCCACAAAGTAGCGCATCACCACCGCATACACCGTTTTAGCATTGGCTTGATTTGATTGGGCAAAAAAGAAAGGTTCGGCAGCATAGCGAAACGCTTGAGTGAATAGGGTCATCAAAATGGACAATTTGTAACACGCACCATACACGCCCAAATGCGCTTGATTGGTTTCCAAATCAAAAGGCAATAAATACTTCAATAAAATTCGGTCCAACATTTCGTTCACAATCCCTGCAAAACCCGCTACCATCAAAGGCATGGCATACCAAAACATCTTCTTCCACAAGGCTTTGTCAAACTCCCATCGTATTTTTCGGAATTCCGGTAAAAGCAGCAACAAGGTCAAAGCGCTTGCAGCCAGATTGGCAATGAAAATATATCCTATCCGTATGTCGGGGCTGTAAATAGCTTGAATAAAAGTAACCTTATCTGCAATCTTAGGAGCTAAAACCACAAAAAACAATACCAAGCCCATATTGGTAAAAATATTCACCATCTTAATCACTGCAAACCGAATCGGGCGCTCCTCATAGCGTAAGTTGGCGAAGGGAATCGAAGCAATCGCATCAAAACCCAAAACCAAAGCAAACCAAATGACATACTCCGAATGGTCGGGATATTGAATCGCATTGGCAATCGGTTGAGCCATTCCAATAAAAAACACCATCAACACCACACTCGACACCAAAAGCGAAATAACCGCCGTACTAAACACCTTGTGTGAATAAGCCTTTTCTTTCACATAGCGAAAGAAAGAGGTTTCCATGCCGTAGGTAAACACGATCATCAAAAAACCCACATAACCATACATTTCCGTCACAACTCCGTATTCTGCTTTCAAAAAAACACGGGTGTAAATCGGCACCAACAAATAATTGAGTAAGCGACCAACAATGCTGCTCAATCCATAAATGGCAGTTTGCCCTGCTAGGCGTTTAAATAAGGACATGAAATTTAGCAATTAATTTGACTTAGGTAAATGGAGGATTGCAGCAAAATACAGATAATATTTCAATCAAAAATTTGACCCTGCGAATTTTTGACCTTTAATGGTAGATGGCTGCTCGAAAAAGGAGGTTTGACAATAGGTGTGTATTTTGCGATGCTTCAATCGGAGAAAAGCAAATCAGTAGAGAGTTGATGGTGGACTAATTATACTGAATTATGTCTGACCATTTAAGCTTGTGATTAGACTCCGTGTTTTCTCTCGTAGAGGTACTGATTTTTTATGAAAAAAAAATAAATTTTAAAAAAACATTTTTATAGGGTAACATTTTTAGGTTTCTGCTATTAACGAGTAAACAAGAGAAAATAGTGAAGTGAAAACAATTACCCAATGAAGGAGACATTAGCAATCATATAAAGTTTTCAGCAACTTATCGAGACCAAGGGATTAACAATTACATCTTTTGTAAAAAAAACTTCCTACTTTAGGGTATGCTTTTTAAGGTTATGTTGCTATCAATAAAACAAATAGAATCTTTTCGTATTAATTTTTATTTTTTTTTCAAAAAAACCTTCAATTCGCTTCAATAGATTCGTCTATTAGAAGGCAAGAAAAAATCACTGTACAATTTTCATTAAAAAAACTAAGTATGATGTGTGAGATTTAAATAATATGAACGTTTGGTAGATGTTTTCTTAACTAAAATAGAATAAATATGGAAAAGATTTTTTTTTATTATATTTTATCATATATTGAGGAGGCATAGATTTTTTTGTTGTGTTTCACAATACTAATTTGAAAAAATAATATTTTTATTTATTAGATAAGTCCTTATAAATTAATTCAGTAATTTCTTCAAGAAAAATATTTTTGTATATGCATGTAAATTAAAAAAATGTTATTTTCAACTAATGTTGAATATTCTTTTAACTAAACTGTAACCTTCTTCTTATTACTGCGTAGTTTTAAGTAGAGAAGTTAGAAAAATTAATAAGCAGGATTTTTTCAAGCCCACCCATTAAGTTTTTAGTATAAAAAATCAGTTATTTTTACAAAATAATTGAATGTAATTTTCATTGAGTGATTTCAACGCTCTATTTTTTACTTGTTATTGTCATTATTTCGTCATAACTAAAAAAGGTGTTAATGTTTTGTAAAAAACATGCAACTCTATAAATAGAAGAGGAAACAACATTTTTTAACCAATATAAAATTCAAGACCAATGAAATATTTCTAATCGAATGAGTATCTCTCATCAAGCCCCAACCACTTCAATAGACAGCATTCTTTAAAAAGCCCCATTTAAGAATCTACTACCGAGCCTACAACTGCTATTTGGAAAATGACTTACCCCTCATCCATCCAAAACCGCTTCAATAGACAACATTCTTTAAAAAGCCCCATTTAAGAATCTACTACCGAAACTACAACTGCTATTTGGAAAATGACTTAGGCAAACTAAAATATTAAATTAGGCATTTCTGCAATTTACTTTGCTCGCTTACAAGGTATTGTTTGAATTTGCATTTGAGTTTTTAATTTGAATTTGCCTTACCCCTCATCCATCCAAAACCGCTTCAATAGACAACATTCTTTAAAAAGCCCCATTTAAGAATCTATTACTGAGCCTACAACTGCTATTTGAAAAAAATGATTTACCCCTCATCAAGCCCAATTGATGAATCCATAATAATGAATATAGCTATACCGAAAACACCTCCACATAAGTGATAACCTAAAGTTTTTCTGAA
>JAUHXA010000044.1 GCA_030427245.1 Bacteroidia bacterium
TTTTTGATATTCATCAAAGTCAAAACCATCCCCTGATATAGCTTTTTTCAATGCTGTATTTTTCTTTTTTAATGTCATAGCTCAAATCTATTGTTTATTTTGCAGACACACTTTAATTAACACTCTCTTCTGGAAAAGATGAATCCCCTTCCACTTCAAAAACAACAACAGGATACACCAAACCCCAATAAGAATCCAACTGATAGGGATTGATAAAATTTATTTCTCCAATTTTCACTCTTCCATAAATCTCATAAATATGTCCAAAAACGTGATATTGACGCTTGATTTACTTTCCCTTCTCTAATATTTTTTTCAAATCAGGAATAAATACTTGCCATTAAACAGCATTTTTTCGAGGTCACACATTAAAAAAAAATCGTTTTTCTCAAAAAAAATCCTTATTTTCACCAACATAATGAAGTGATATACTCCCCCACAATATCTCCATTATATTGTATTTTTTTGTCTAAAAGTGAAGTAACGTATTCCTTCATAATACCTTCATTTAATTATATAGGATGCTTTTCAGGTTCCTTCTAAATAGACAATAATTCCCCTTTATTCACATACAAAATAATTACCCCAATGTGTAAAAGTCCAACTTTCAGTGTATTTCTATGTCTAATTTTCACTTCGGTTCTATTTTCTTCCACATTAAATGCACAAATCAACACACCCAATGGTGCAGCGACTCCATTTGGTAGCAACATCACGTATGCAGAAACCACAATGATGCCCACTAACTTACCAACTGGTGGAACTTACAGTCAAGCGCAAGACGCTGCCAATGCCTACAACAGTTGGAAATCAACCTATGTAGAGTCTTGCGGCGGTACCCCCGAACGTTTTCGTGTCAAATTCGACAATCCTTCCGAAACTGTATCAGAAGGCATTGCCTATGGAATGTTGCTAGCTGCTTATGCCGCAGACAAAGCCCTATTTGATGGACTGTGGGACTACTACAAAAATTTCATGGATGGTAATGGTGTCATGAATTGGAAAATAAATGGATGTTCGGGAGTCATTGGCTCAGGTGGTGCGACAGATGCCGAATTAGATGCGGCTATGGCACTTTTAGTTGCCAATCACCAATGGCCTAACTCCACTTCACCCCATGATTATGAAGCAGATGCAACCGACCTCATCAATGCCATCAAAGAACATGAAATTCAACCTACAAATGCTACGGGACCTTACCAAACCAACAACGGCGACAACTGGGGCTTTGGCAACAATTGCAGAAATCCTTCGTATCAATCGCCCGCTTTCTACCAAGTATTTGGGGAATTTTTAACATCCCAAGCTACTTTTTGGGACAATTGTAGAGATGCAAGTTATACCTTACTCAATGCCAATGCTCACCCAACAACAGGCTTGGTCAGTAATTGGTCTGACCCCAATGGCACTCCAAACAGCTGCAATGGAGCGAATGAATACGGTTGGGATGCTTGCCGCAATCCTTGGCGAATGGGTACTGCCGTTGCATGGTATGGTGATGCTGATGCAGCAGTTCTTTGTAATAAAATGGCTGCATGGATGCAAGGCGTAGGTGCAAGCAACCTGCGTGGTCCACTTCCCCAAAATGGTACAGGAGGTGCCTACCACAGCCCTGCTTTCGTTTCGACTTGGGCAGTCGCTTTGATGGGTGCAAACAGCAGCTACCAATCCTTGCTGAATAGCGTTTACACCGAAACCGTTGCTACGATGGATTCTCCGCCTTATTATTTCGGAAATACCTTGCGAGTGCTTTCTCTATTCAATTTGACAGGTAATTTTTGGAATCCCTTCAATGTTGCGCCTCCTGGTCCTCAAGCCCCAATCGTTTCAATTAGCAATCCTGCCGATGGTGCGACTCTTCAATTGGGCAACGATGTCACCATCACTGCAACTGCTTCAGACAATGATGGAAGCATTACCAATGTTGTGGTAACATTAGATGGTTCGCCTATCTCCTCCTCCAATACGAACGGGAACACTTATCAAGCTACTTGGTCACCTGCTGCAATTGGCACTTATACCATTGAAGTCACTGCAACGGACAATGATGGAATGACCACCAATGTCAGCGTAAATGTGACAATTTCCAATGATCCTCCTCCAACAGCCGATTACAATTATGGAGAAGTGTTGCAGAAATCTCTGTTTTTTTACGAAGCACAGCAGTCAGGCCCACTATCTGCGGACAATCGAGTACATTGGCGAGGTGATTCCGCATTGGGTGACAGTGACGGTAGTGTAGATTTGACAGGAGGTTGGTACGATGCAGGCGATCATGTGAAATTTGGTTTTCCGATGGCGTTCTCTGCCACCATGTTGGCGTGGAGTGGCATTGAAGACGAGGCTGCTTACAATTCAATTGAACAATGGGACATTCTGCAAGACAATTTGAAGTTTGTTTGTGATTATTTTTTGAAGTGTCATATCCGAAACAACGATGGTTCGACCAACAAATTTTATGGACAAGTTGGCAATGGAAGTGCCGACCATGCCTGGTGGGGACCTGCCGAAGTCATGCAAATGAACCGTCCCGCTTATTTTGTGGATGCAGCAAATCCTGGGTCAGATTTAACGGGAGAAACTGCGGCAGCTTTGGCGGCTGCAAGTATGATTTTTGCAGACAGCGACCCAACTTACAGTGCCTTGTTGTTGGACAATGCCATTGCCTTATATACTTTTGCAGACACCTATAAAGGCAAATATTCCGATGCCATAACCGATGCCTCTTCTTTTTACAATTCTTGGAGTGGTTATCAAGACGAATTGGTTTGGGGAGCAATTTGGTTGTACCGTGCCACAAATGATCCTGCTTGGCTCACCAAAGCAGAAACAGAGTATGCCAATTTAAACACCGAACAAGGGAGCAATGTTCCATCCTACAAATGGACATTGGCTTGGGACGACAAAGCTTATGGTTGCTATGCATTGATGGCGCAATTGACAGGAGAACAAAGCTACAAAGACGATACCGAACGCTGGTTGGATTATTGGACAACAGGCTACAATGGGCAGCAAATCAACTATTCACCAGGAGGACAAGCTCACTTAGATACTTGGGGTTCTTTGCGATATGCGGCTAACACAGCTTTTGTAGCCTTACTATACAGCGACCTGATTGCCAGTTCTAATCCCACCAAAAGCCAAACCTACTTGGACTTTGGAACCACTCAAATCAACTATACTTTGGGCGACAACCCGAACAATCGAAGCTATGTTTGTGGCTTTGGAAACAATCCGCCCATCAATCCTCACCATCGAACAGCACATGGTTCTTGGTCGAATAGCATTAATACTCCTGCCGACAATCGACATATTTTGTATGGTGCATTGGTCGGTGGTCCCAGTTCAGCCAATGACCAATATACGGACAGTAGAACCGATTACATTGCCAATGAAGTTGCCTGTGATTACAATGCAGGTTTCACTGGTGCAATTGCCAATTTGTTGGGAAAATTTGGAGGTTCTGCATTGGAGGATTTTCCACAGCCAGAAGTATATGATGTTTGTGAGGAATACTTCAATGAAGCAAAAATCAATGCTTCGAGTAGCACTTTTACAGAAATAGCTGTTTGGGCAACCAATCATTCTGCTTGGCCTGCAATGGAAACCAACCAAGTTTGTTACCGTTATTTTGTGGACATCAGTGAAGGAATTGCAGCAGGATATACTTCAACAGATTACAGCATTACCATCAACACAGCTCCTAGTGGTACCACTTCCTCACCTTTGATCCTTTGGGATGGAAGCGTTTATTATGTAGAAGTTTGTTTTCCAAATACAAACATCTATCCTGGCGGGCAATCGGAATCACACAAAGAAGCACAATTGCGGATTGCGTTACCCAACAATGCGCCCTCTTCGGCTTGGGACGCAACCAATGACTGGTCGTATTACATTGCCGAAAACAGCCCACTAAACAATACTTTACAAACCAATCCTCGGATTCCATTCTACAATAATGGTCAATTGTTGTGCGGTGAACTTCCCACAGGCGGCAATCAAAACAGCCCGCCCGTCGCCCATATTGCGGCGACTCCTACTTCGGGAGATGCGCCTTTATTAGTAGCCTTTGACGCTTCGGCTTCGAGTGATGTCAATGGAGATGTTTTAACCTACCATTGGGATTTTGGAGATGGAAATTCTGCAATAGGCATAACTGCCAACCATACATTTACCAATCCAGGCATTTATCAAGTAACGCTAACCGTCAATGATGGAAATGGCGGAACAGACATCGAAACCGTCAATATCACGGTCATAGATGCCACTCCTCAGCCTCCAACCGCCAATTTGGTGGCCAATCCTACCAATGGAGGCGCACCACTGACAGTGGCATTTGATGCTTCTGGTTCAACTGACCCAAATGGAGATGTTTTGACCTATTCTTGGGATTTTGGAGATGGAAATTCGGGAGCAGGAGCAAATATCAACCATACCTACACTACTATTGGAATCTATACAGCAACGCTGACCGTCAATGATGGAAATGGCGGAACAGACTCTGAAACCGTCAACATTACCGTCACGAATACAGCTCCAACTGCCAATTTTACTGCTACACCCACGTTTGGACAACCGCCTTTGTATGTCACTTTTGACGCATCAAGTTCAACGGATGCCAATGGCGACAATTTGACGTATAGTTGGAATTTTGGTGATGGCACATCAGGAACAGGCATTACCGCAAATCACACCTATCCAAGTGAAGGGGTATATACGGTTACTTTGACTGTCAATGATGGCAACGGAGGAACAGCTACCAAAACTACCAACATCACCGTCAGTTTGACCACTTGCAGTGTAAGCCTAAAATACCGCACTTTCGACAACAGTAGTTCGGGTGCTATGGACAATCAAATTCGCCCGCATTTTATTGTCGAAAACAATGGCACTTCTCCTATCAACCTCAACGAAATAACAATTCGGTATTGGTACACCAAAGAAGGTACACAAGCCCAAAACGCTTGGATTGATTATGCTCAAATGGGCAGCAATAAAATCACCACTAATTTTGTAGAAATGGCAAGTCCTGCTACGAGTGCAGACCACTACTTTGAAGTAGGTTTCACTGCAAATGCAGGTTCAATTTTGGCTGGTGGCAATAGTGGAGAAATTCAAACCCGTTTTGCCAAAACGAACTGGTCTAATTACGATGAAACGGACGACCATTCTTACAATATGAATGCTTCTACTTTCCAAACGTGGGACAAAGTGACGGTTTACTGCAATGGGGTCTTGGCTTGGGGAAGCGAGCCGAATGGTGCAACAGGCGGAGGCAATACACCCCCAATTGCAGCAGCAACTGCTACTCCAATATCAGGAACGGCCCCTTTAAGTGTTGTTTTTGATGCTTCGGGTTCGAGTGACGCAGATGGCGATGGCTTGACCTATTATTGGGATTTTGGAGATGGCAGCACCGCAACAGGTAGTAATCCAAGTCATACTTTTACAAGTGTTGGTACTTACACTGTTACTTTAACCGTCAATGATGGAAATGGAGGAACAGACACCACTACTTTCACTATACAAGTAAACTCGTCTGCGCCAACCGCTTGTTTCTCTGCCACTCCAACATCCGGAACAGCACCTTTGACAGTTGCTTTCAATGCCAATTGTTCGACAAGCCCGTCAGGTGCAACATTGACTTACGATTGGGATTTTGGAGATGGCAGCACTGCAACAGGTAGTAATCCAAGTCATATTTTTACAAGTGTTGGTACTTATATGGTCACTTTGACGGTCAGTAATAGTGGAGGAACAGATACATCTACTTCAACGATAACCGTAATTTCTGCTACTCCAACCGCTTGCTTCACCGCTACACCAACATCGGGAACAGCACCTTTGACAGTTGCCTTCAATGCCAATTGTTCCACAAATCCGACAGGTGCAACATTGACTTATTCTTGGGATTTTGGAGATGGTAGCACTGCAACAGGTAGTAATCCAAGTCATACTTTTACAAGCGTTGGTACTTATACGGTTGCCTTAACAGTTAGCAATGGTGGAGGAACAGATACCACAACCTCAACCATAACCGTAACTGAACCAACAAGCAGTGGAGGTGTGGAAATTGTTTTTACGGTTAATAATTCCTGGAATACAGGCTATTGCGCTACGGTAGAAATCTTCAACAATACAAATGCAACGATTAATGGCTGGACTGTGGGTTTTTCCCTCAATGCAAACATCAACAATCTTTGGAATGCGAATTGGAGTAATACGGGTGGCAACAACTATACGGCGAGCAATTTGAGTTGGAACGCTAATATTCCTGTGGGAGGTAGCAAATCCTTTGGTTTCTGTGCTTCCTATTCAGGCTCAATAACAGCACCAACGAATGGGACTTTCAATGGTAGTCCGATTGTATTTACTTATGTGAACAATACACCCAACGGTATTGCTGTGGATATCAACAATCCCTCCATTACATTGAAAGACAACTTATTGATTCAACCCAATATTACGAGTAGTTCCGCCACTTTGAAATACCAACTATCCGCTCCTTCTTCTCTCCGCATTTTACTTTTTGACCAAACGGGTAAATTGGTACAAACGCTTGTGAATAGACCTTACAAAAGTGGTGTTCATTCATTGGAGTTGTCCACGCAGGAATTAATTGCAGGTAGTTATATCGTACAAATGGTCGCAGAAGGTGTAACGGTTGTGAAAAGATTGGTTGTGGTGAAGTAAATTCAAAGTATTTACTTTTGAATATGAATTATTTGGCAAGGGATATCGAATAGGTATCCCTTGTTTTTTTCACTGCCAATTTCCAAAAAGGTATATTGTCTTACAAAACACTCCAACTACTTCCCTCTTTACTGTCTTTTACCAGTAAACCAATTTCCTTTAATTCATCTCGAATCTTGTCAGAAGTCGCCCAATCTTTGTTCGCCCTTGCCTCTTTACGGATATTCAAAAGCAAATCCATCACTCCATCCATCAAACCGTCATTAGAATTGTCAGAAGCTTCGTCTTTTAAGCCCAATACATCCGTTACAAAAGCATGGAAAGTGGTTTGTAAGCGATTGAAGGTAGCTTCACTGATGGAAGCCAAAGGCAATTGTTTGTTAGAGAAGGCATTTATTTTGTTGGAGAGTTCGAACAAATCTGCCAAAGTCATTGCTGTATTGAAGTCGTCATCAATGTGTTTGTAGCAGTTTTCACACGCCTCGTTGATTTGATTATCCAATTCGACATCTACCGTTCCTACATTTGTGTAGTTGAGTTTTGAAAGCAAACTTTGAGCATTCATCAAGCGTTTGTAGCCTTTCTCGGCAGCCTTTAGCGCTTCATTGGAAAAGTCAACTGTGCTGCGGTAATGTGCTTGTAGGAAGAAAAAGCGGACGGTCATGGGAGAATAACCTTGCTCTAAACTTGGGTGACTCCCTGCAAAAAGTTCGTGGGGCAAAAAGGAATTGCCCAGAGATTTACTCATTTTTTTTCCTTCAACAGTCAACATATTCGTGTGAATCCAGTATTTCACGGGCACACAACCAATGCCGGCTACTGATTGAGCAATTTCACACTCATGATGTGGAAACTGCAAATCCATTCCGCCACCATGTATGTCAAAAGTTTCACCAAGGTATTTGGTACTCATGACGGTACATTCCAAATGCCATCCTGGAAAACCTTCACCCCAAGGTGAATTCCATCGCATGATGTGTTCGGGAGAGGCTTTTTTCCAAATAGAAAAATCGACAGGATTGCGTTTTTCGCCTTGTCCTGAAAGTTCACGGCTGTTGTTTTGAAGATCCTCTAAGACCTTGCCTGACAATTCGCCATAAGGGTATTTTTCCGCGTATTTTAAGACATCGAAGTAAATCGAACCATTGGATTCATAGCCATAACCCGCATCTATAATTTTTTGAACCAATTCAATTTGTTCCAAAATATGTCCCGTTGCTGTCGGTTCAATACTTGGAGGGATTGTGTTCATTTGGCGCATGACATGGCGAAAACCGTTGGTATAATTCTGTACGATTTCCATGGGCTCAAGCTGTTCTAATCTGGCTTTTTTTGCGATTTTATCTTCGCCTTCTCCTGCAAGTTCATCTTCGAGGTGCCCTACATCAGTGATGTTGCGAACATATCGCACTTTGTATCCCAAATGTTTTAAATACCGATAGACCACATCAAAAAACATAAAGGTACGACAGTTACCCAAGTGAGCATCACTGTAAACCGTTGGACCACATACATACATACCTACGTGTGGTGGATTTTGGGGTACAAAAACCTCTTTCTGTCTTGTTAAACTATTGTATATCTTTAATTCGCCTTTCATGCCGCAAATATAGGAATAAATTGAAATGAAAAATTAAAAACAACCTGAAATTTGTAAGAGGATAGAATTGGGCAGTTCAAAGTTATATCTACGGTTGAAATCCTCGTAGACAATTTAGAGTTAGAGGATCCAGAGGGCATAACTATACATTTTATGCACAAAATAGGTTTGTATGATTGATAAAAAAACTATCTTCGCTGTATAATCAGAATGTAATTTATCTTAGATTAAACAATTGAAGGTAAAATATAAATAATTTCAATTTATTACTATTATTTGTCAAATTGACCTATTCAAATGGAAAATTCAAATCAACTTGCAAATCGTTTTAGAGAAGTCCTTTTAAATGGCCTATGGATTGCCAATACCAACTACACAGACCAATTGTCCCAAACAACTTGGCTGCAAGCAATACACAAAATTGGGTCTTTGAATACGATTGCTGCACTGACCTATCATGTGAATTATTACATAGCAGGAGTTCTGGTTGTTTTTGAAGGGGGGAAGCTTGAAATAAGGGATAAATACAGTTTCGATTGTCCCCAAATAGGTTCAAAAGAAGAGTGGGAAAATCTGAAGAACGACTTGTTGACAAATTCAGAGAAATTCGCAAATCAAATTGAAAATCTGTCAAAAGAAAAATTAGATGAACCTTTTGTGGATGAGAAATACGGAACTTATCGAAGAAATATTGAAGGAATGATTGAACATTGTTATTATCATTTAGGGCAAATCACCCTGATTAGAAAGATGATAGTAGAATCAACAAAACCATAATACATGAACATAAGAGACCTAATCAATACCAATGAAATCAAAGTATCCAAAGAAACAAGAACTTTGAGTGAGCTAGTAAAAGATACAAGCCTAAGTTTGCGAGAACGGTTGGTAGCTTTTGAGGATATTTTGAACATTGAAGTGGGTGACACTGGGATGTCAAGAGCCAAAATTTCGGAGCGAGAATACGATATTCGACAACTCTATCTTAAAACGGAGGGTGACAATCCTACGGGTACACAAAAAGACCGAATTGCATTTGCACAAGTTTATGACGCATTGCGAAGACAATACGAAATTATCAGTTTGGCGACCTGCGGCAATTACGGTTCGGCAGTAGCCCTTGCAGCCAACCTTGCAGGAATCCAATGCAAAATTTTCATACCCAAGTCTTATCACACTGTTCGGATTACTGAAATGGAGCAGTTGGGTTGTGAAATTATCAGATTGGAAGGCAGCTACGAAGACAATGTGACACAAAGCAGTGTACTTGCCAAGAAAAACGAGTGGTACGATGCCAACCCTGGAGGGATGAACACTTCTCTTCAAATTTTTGCGTACAGCCAAATTGCTTTTGAAATTTATGACCAACTCAGGGATGCACCAAAAATCTGTGCCGTGCCTATCTCCAATGGGACATTGTTAGCAGGCATTTATCGAGGTTTTGTATCGCTCTACAAACGAGGAAAAACTTCACGCATACCACACATGCTCGGTGCCTCTTCGGCCGGAAAAAACCCAATTGTTTACTCCTTCAATAGAGAATTGGCGCATTGTGTGGACTTGAATCCCGATATGATTAAGGAAACCAAACTCAACGAACCGCTTATCAATTGGCACAGCTTTGACGGAGAGGAAGCATTGGAAGCCATTAGGGAAAGCAAAGGAAGTGCCTTCAATGTGAGTGACCGATCCATGAGTTCGATGTCTAAGTATCTTTCAAAGAAAGAATCCATTAACATTTTACCCGCTTCAACCGCAGGACTTATTGGCTTACTCAAAATGCACGAAAACAAGGCTTTAGAACCTGATCGGTATGTGGCGATTTTAACAGCTAAAAACAGCTGATCATGGATTATAATGACTTTTGAAGTTTTGGGTGAAAGGGCATAAAATAATTCTTATTTTTCATGAAGAAAAAATTCAAAAGTCTATAAACAAATTAAACAATCAACAAAAAAATGAAACAACGAATAGACGGACAAGCAATTGTCTATTGTGAAGGAGCCTTCAATACGCCCAATGGTAAAACGGCACATGGTTTGGTGAGATTCACCGAGAGGTATGAAGTTGTCGCTTTGATTGACCCCAAATATGCTGGTCAAGATACAGGCGAAGTTTTGGATGGCAAAAAGAACGGTATTACAGCTTTTGCTAGCTTTGAAGAGGCTTACAATCAAGCAATAGAAGCGGGTAAACAACCAACTCATTTTGTGATTGGCTTGGCTCCAGATGGTGGAAGATTGCCGAAGGAAGCAAAAGCGGTTATCAAAGAAGCCCTCAAGCGGGGTTTACATATAGATTCTGGTTTGCACGATTTTTTGACTAACGATCCACAATTAGTCGAATTGGCAAAATCGCACAACTGTGAAATCAGAGATGTCCGCAAAACGCCAGATAGGGACAAATTGCACTTTTTTACGGGAGATATTGAGAGAGTCAAATGTCTTAAAATAGCAGTTTTGGGTACGGATTCTGCCATCGGGAAACGGACAACTTCTTGGCTCTTAGTGCATGGAATGAGAAATGCAGGTTACAAAGCCGAAATGGTGGGTACAGGACAAACAGCCTGGATGCAAGGTGCAAAGTATTCGATGATTATGGACAGTTGTATCAACGATTTTGTGTCGGGTGAAATCGAACACGCCGTAGTCAGCGCATGGCGATTGGAAAAGCCCCATTTGATTGTTATTGAAGGGCAAGGCAGTTTGATGAATCCAGCTTATCCTGGAGGGTTTGAGATTTTGGCGGCAGGCAGACCCGATTATGTGGTGTTGCAGCACGCTCCCAAAAGAATGGAATACGATGGTTTTCCAGGCTACCGACTGCACTCAATTCAAGAGCAAATCAATGCCATCAAAGTCATTTCGGGTAAGGACGTAATCGCTATTACCCTCAATCACGAAGACATGACCGAAGCTGAAATTTTGCCTGCTTGTGATGCGATTACGCAAGAAACAGGCTTACCTTGCTATGATGTATTGAAGTACGGGGTAACAGAATTGATCGAGCTATTAATCGAGAAATTGTAGAATTAAAACTTTTTCACAAAAAACACAAATGAAAATTACAGACCTTTCATTGGAGCGCTACGACCTTCAATTAACAGAACCCTATACGATTGCTTACGAAACCATCTCAACCTCCTGCAATTTCGTTTTGCGGCTCAAGACAGATATAGCTGAAATTGAAGGTTTTGGATGTGCCGCACCTGATATACCTGTCACGCACGAAACACCCGAAGAGATAGAAGCCAATTTTGAAAACGTGCTTCTTCCTGCTTTGAAAGGCGCAAACCCTTTTGACTTTACCCGCATTGTTCACGACTTCAAATCACAGAAGCTACTTAAATCTTCTGCCTTGAACATGGTGGACATGGCCTTGTTTGATTTGGTGTCCAAATTTGCAGGAGTCCCCTTGTATCAGTATTTGGGAGCTTTTCGCAAGAGTATTCCAACCAGCGTAACCATCGGTATTTTGCCATTGAAGGAAACCCTCCGAAAAGCGGACGACTTTGTGGAACAGGGTTTTTACATCCTCAAAATCAAGGGCGGCTTAAATATCGAAGAAGATATTTCCAAATTGACCGCCATCAAAAAAAAATACCCTCAAATTATACTGCGTTTTGATGGTAATCAAGGTTATACATTGGAGGAGACAATCTATTTTGCTTCAAAAGTGGAAAATCTCGACATAGATATTATTGAACAACCCATGACCACAAATCAAGAGGAAGATTATACGACCTTGAGTGCTGCAATTTCTCAGTCGGTGATGGCGGATGAAAGTCTAAAAACCTTGAAGGATACCTTCCGTTTGGCAAAAAACAGTCGGGTCAATATGATAAACATCAAGCTCATGAAAGTAGGCGGACTTCAAGAAGGTTTTCACATCAATTCGGTCGCTAAATCAGCAGGTTATGAGGTGATGGTGGGTTGTTTGGATGAATGTCAATTGGGTATTTCGGCGGGTTTACATTTTGCGCTTTCTCGACCGAATATTGAGTTTGCAGACTTAGACAGTTTTTTGGACTTCAATAACGACCCTTATACGGGTTTGTTTCAGCTCAAAAAAGGAATTTTGTATCCAAGTGAAAAGTCGGGTTTGGGGGTTTAAGGCATTTTTTTTTGAAATTGCTAATATTTTATCTATTTTGTTGTTTTTTTTAGATAAAAACCAACTTCAATGCAAACAACACACATCTCTCCTTCCACTCTTCAATTCCTCAGAGATCTTTCAGAAAACAATAATCGTGAATGGTTCAAAGAAAACAAAAAACGCTTTGAAGCTGCCAAAGCCAATATGAAAGCCTTTGCAGAAATCTTACTGCATGAAATGCAAAAACATGACAAAATTGAAAGCACGAAACTTTACCGCATTTATCGAGATGTGCGATTCTCCAAAGATAAAACCCCCTACAAAAACTCGTTGAGCGGCAATTTTACAAGAGCAACGAAACTGTTGAGAGGAGGTTATTACTTTCACATTGAACCCAATAATTCATTTATTGGAGGGGGATTTTGGCAACCCAGTACAGCAGATTTGAAGCGACTTCGACAAGAATTTGCGGCTGATCCTGAGCCACTCCGAACCATTATCCAATCCGAAGATTTCAAAAGGGCATTTGGTACTTTGCAGGGAGAACAGTTGAAGTCTTCCCCAAGAGGTTACGCCAAAGACCATCCTTCTGTCGACCTTTTGCGCTACAAACAATTTTTGGTATCTCAGACTTTTACGGATAAGGAAGTTCTTTCGGAGGATTTTGCATTGAAGTTGTCCGAAGGGTTCAAAGCAATGCGACCCTTTTTTGACTATATGAGCGAGGTTTTGACAACAGATGAAAATGGCGTTCCGATTGTGTAATACAATACCTAATTTCTGAAATCTCTTTATAACTTCAACAATACAGGCACTCCACTATTCATTGCCGCATTGTGTACAAATACCGTAGTTTTCAGGTTCTTAGACAGTTCATCCAAAGTCGAAGCATATTTTTCGGCTTGCTCTATTTCGGGAATCCCCATACCAATAAAAACCACATCTGACTCGCCACTGTATTGCTGCATAATTATAGCAGTGCTTCTCTCTGCAATTCTCACCTTGACTTCAATTTTAGCTCTGATACGAGCCTGTGAAACCACTTTTTTCAAAGCACTCAACCGTTCGGTCTGCTCTTCTGTGCTGCCAACAATGGAACGGATTGTCAAAGTTGCCTTCTCCCATTCGGGGTTAATCCTGAGCAAATACGCCAATAAAAGCATCAAATCGCCATTGTTTTGCTGACCACCCCACCAAATATCTATTTTCCTGTCTTTCTTATTCGTATTCAAAGGCTGATTGAAGCGAGCGATCAAACCGCTTTTCCCCATTTTAGAAACGGCTCTTAGGATACTCAAGTGTGTAGTCAAACCTTTTATATCGGGAGACCAACCAAACATAATCGTATTGGGTTTTAGGCCCACAATACCATTTGCCAGTGCCATTTTGATTGCGCCTTCTTCAAAATCTTGTACTATATTGACCTCACTAAAAGCTTCCAGGTTTGCATTCTGAATGGTTTTTCGCATCTTTTCTTGAGTTTCCAAGGCTAAGGATAAATTATCTTCATAAGAATCTGCCACAATAAACTGACAAGCAGTCACCATGCCTCGATTTTGGCCAAACCAACTTGCCAACTGAACCAATTCAAGGCGTTCTGTAGTATCTCTTACAAATAACAACAATCTTGGTCGCCAATTGCGAATAGCAATGCCCTGTTTTTGCAGTTGAAGCAAAGAATAGCGTGCCATCACCTGCCACAATCCGCCTCTCACATCTCCAAAGGTTTTTTCTATAGATTTGGTTTTCAAGAAAAAATAAAGAGAACTGACCAAGACCAAAGCAACCACACAAGCTGTTGGACTGACCAAAAACATCACCATTATAGCGCCAATTGCCCCCAAAATTGAAATCCACCAAGGCACTTTGATGGTCGGTCGGTAGGAAGGATCCCCCACCAACTGCTCGACTACGGCACTCAAATTGACCATTACATAGAGGGTCAAAAACAAGATACTGACCAACTTAGCTACATCATTTAGCCCTCCCAAACCTACAGCCGCTAATGCCAACAAACCACTTATCCAAGTCGCCCTAGTAGGTTGTCCCGTGGGACTCAATTTACTAAAATATTTGGGTGCTAAACCGTCATTTGATAAGGCTTGTAAAACTCTTGGACCGCCTAAAATACTACCAAATGCAGAGGATAAGATGGCTCCCAATATGGCTGGATAGACAATCCAAGCTCCCAAAAAAGCAATTTGCGTCCACGTTTCAACGCCTGAATTGGCGAGGGCTTCTGGGCTCATTATGATAGATATACTCAACAAAATTGGAATCAATATATACAACCCTGCTCCTGTTAGCACTGCCAAAAGTGTTCCTGTAGGAATGGATTTTTGAGGATTGGCAAGGTCACCACTCATTCCGATTCCTGCGGTAAAGCCTGTGACGGCAGGAAAAAATACGGCAAATACATACCAAAAGCCTTCAGGTGCAGTGCGATAGGTTGGAGTCATTTCGGGCGTGGTCAATCCGTTTGTCAATACACCTATGGCAAGAGCTACAACGGATAAAACAACGGCAATAAAAATCGGGATTTGCATTTTCAGCACCAAATTGGCACTTTTGCCAGACAACAAGGTGATAAAAACAATCGTGCCTGCTGCCAACAATTGTATCATATAGCCAGGCATAACGCCCCATTCAGGAGGCCAAAACAAAACCAAGGCTTCTGCCAATCCAAAACAATAAAAGGTGATACTCAAAGTCCGACACAGGTACAATGGAATTCCTATAGCTCCTCCTAACTCCAAGCCCAAACTCCTCGAAATCAAGAAGTATTCACCTCCTGCTCCTACTCGCATGTTGGTCGCAATGGCGGAAGCGCTTAGACTGGTTATGAAGGTAATCGAACTTGCCATTAAAACAATTACTATCGTCAAGCCTAAGCCGACATTTCCCAAAACCCATCCAAAACGCAAATACATTATCAGACCTAAAATGGTCAGTACACTCGGCGTATAAACACCGAGAAAGGTGCCAAATTTTTTGATTTTACTTGGAGGCGAAGGAGTTGAGGTATTATTTGCCGACATAAGAGTTGATTTGATTTTGCAGGACAGATTAAACCTTTAAAACATATTATGTTTGACAAATATAGCTTTTTTTATTGAAATTTCATTTATATCTTATTTAAATATTCGAGATTGGTAAAAGCTTAAATTCAAATCGTACTAAAATTTAGGGATGGTTTGAATTGCTAGTGAGTTTGGTTTACATAGAAAGTTTCACCTATAAAAAATTGTTTCACTTTTTAGTCTTACAATGCTTTTTATTCTCTAAAACATTATCAAGTGTCCATTCCACTTTTCCTTTAAAAATACCCTGTCGGAGATGGCAGTCATGTTTGCTACAAATTTCGCACGCAAGAGGTGGCTCACAGGGATCGGTATGGACAAACAGTTCGACACTTCTCGAAGTATCGCTTCTGACTATTTCCTCCAAATGACTGACTTCATAATGGACTTTTTTCAAATCAAAATACCAAGGCAAGGTCAAATGACAATCAATATGAATGGCTTCTCCATACTGTATAATCCGTAGGTTGTGAATATCTATCCAGTTGTCTTCTCGGTTTTTGTGGAGAAACTGTACCAAAGATTGCAGCAAATCCCTATCGTATTCATCCATTATACCTGCTAATGCTTTCCGCAAAATTTGAAAACCCGTTACGGCAATGACTCCTCCTAAAACCAAGGTTATCAAGTGATCTATCCAATAGATTTGAGTCCATTTCATCAATCCCAAACCCAGCACCAAACCTACTGTTGAATAGGCATCTGATTGAAGGTGTGTCCCACTTGCTTGTAGTGCCAAAGAACTTCCTTTTTTGCCTTGTCTCACCAACATCCACCCCATTCCATAGTTAATAACTCCTGCCATTGCAGTAAGGGCAATTCCTATATCCAATTCTTTGATTTCAACAGGATAAAATACATTGTAGCCCATCTTTACCATCATTCCGATTCCCACTAACAGAATCAAACTCCCTTCAAAAGCGGCTGATAAAAATTCGATTTTTCCATGACCATAGGGGTGATTGCGATCTTTGGGTTGGGCGGCAAAATATAGGCTTACTAAGGTGAATAGTCCTGCCAACACATTGATGATTGACTCTAAAGCGTCCGTCAAGATGGCATTGGACTGGGTCAAAAAGTAGGCAATAAATTTTGCTATCAAGAGTACGATACCTACAAAAATCACCACATATTGAAACTGAATATTGGCGTTTTTTTTCAAACTATTGAAGTGATTAGTGAAAAATTAACCTTTTAAAATCTGATGTATAAATTTACTTTTGGGCTTTACTTAGAACAACTTCATTCTCCTAAAAAACCATGTCAATGCAAAACTCATTAAAATAGAAAAGATGATGATCAAGGGAAAAGCAAAAGGCTTTTCTTGCCCCCAAACTGGTACATTCATTCCATAAAAACTTGCTACCAAAGTAGGCACCATGAGGATGAGGGTGATGGAAGTTAGCCGTTTCATGACTGTATTCAGGTTATTGGAAATAATGGAAGCAAGCGCATCCATGGTTCCGTTGAGAATATCGGAGTAGATTTGTGCCATGTCCTGTGCCTGACTTGTATCAATAATGATGTCTTCAAAAAAATCATCCATATCCTCGTTTTGGCGCACCTTCAAAAAATCAATGCGCTTGATTCTCATTAACAATAACTCGTTGTCCCTCAAGGTAGTCATAAAATAAACCAAACTTTTTTGGATGTCGAGTAAGTTAGACAATTCTCGATTTCGGCTCGAATTGTAGAGTTCTTTTTCGTATTCGTTTCGACGGCGATTGAGGCTTTTTAAGTATTGAAGGAAAAAATGATTGGTTCGATCAAACAACAATAGGACAAAGTGATTGTGAACGGTTGTATCAAAGGTTTTAACGTTTTTTTCAAGAAAATGATCAATCACTGGGTTTTTAAAGCCGCTGATAGTGAGTATGTAATTGTCGACTTCCATAATTCCTACAGGAACGGTGATGTAATGTGCCTCATTTGCCTCTTCTGATTCATTGCGAATCGGGATATTCCACATAATAAGTTGAACCCCATCTTCTTGCTCAAATCTCGAACGCTCGTCTATATCCAAAGAATCAATAAAAAAGTCCAAAGGAATGTCCAATGATTCGCTCAGTTTTCTCAATTCCTCATTGTTGTAGGGAGGATAAATATTTATCCAACAGCCTTTTTGAGCTTTGGCAAGTTCTTCAAGTGGACTGTTCGCTTTTTTTTTGTAGAACTTAATCATGTTTTAATTTTTATCTATAAGGAATCATGAATGAAATGTGACAGAAATTTGCTGGTTTAGACTAAAGAAAATTGTCCTTCAAAAACATATTCAGCAGGTCCGGTTAACCATACATTGCGGAAATGTCCTTTTGATGTCTGTTCAAAAGATACCTTTAGATTTCCTCCTTTTGTTTGAATATTAAGACTGTGATTTCCTACTTCCAATTTATTTTGAGCAATTGCGGCAATACTTGCAGCAACAACTCCTGTTCCACAAGAAAAAGTTTCGTCTTCGACTCCTCTTTCATAAGTAGCTACTTGAATATTCTCGGCCGTTTCTTGCACGAAATTAACATTAATCCCCTCTTTTCTGAACCTTTCACTGTTTCTAATCGTCCGTCCATCTGTGAAAACATCTACGGCAGATACATCTTCTACAAACTGAATGTAATGTGGTGAACCTGTATCTAATACCCAATCGCTGTTCACTTGTTGAAGGGCAGTTACGTTCTTCATTTGCAGTGAAACCAATCCTTTTTCATCAATGGTAGCATGGTGAATTCCATCAATCGCCAAAAAAGTAAATATTCCATTTTCATCACCTTCAATGCCCAGATGATTTGCAAAAGCTACAATACATCTCCCCCCGTTGCCACACATTGAAGTCGGACGACCATCGGCATTGAGGTAGACCATTTCAAAATCAAAATCGGGGTGGTTTTGCAGAAAAATAACTCCATCTGCTCCTATTCCAAATCGTCTGTGACAGAGTTTTTCGTAGAAATCGGGTAAATCGGTTTTCATCTTCAACTCACGATTGTCTAACATGACAAAGTCATTTCCTGTACCATGATATTTGCAAAAAGAAATGTTCATTTTGATTTGATTTTAGATCATTTAAGGCTGTCAATTTGTTCGATTCCAATGCTATCTACCATTGTTGAAGGAACTTGCATTTGGATTTTACTCTTATGATTTTCGGAGACAATAACCGCTACCAAAGTCACTAAGATGATGCCCAAAGAGATAAAAGAAATCCGCCAACCAAAAATATTTCCACTCTTATATTCGATATCTTCTGGTGAATTTGAGTTTTTCATGTTTAGGATAATTTGATAATAAATAAATTCAGAAATCTGTTATTGTGGCATACATTTTGACATATAAGCTTAGTAAGAAAAAAACTAATAGTAAAGCTATTTCTACAATTTCCTCCCATAGGATTCGAAATTACTATCATACTACCCATATTTTTCCCAAGCCACTTTTTCCCATTGCTTTAAGACCATGTTAAAGACTCTTACCATGAATAGAATTGTACTCACTGTAATAGTGTCAGTAATTAGCTCTGTATTAACGTTTTGCATTTGTATCCATTGGATGCTATTTCAAATTGATAATCAGGCATATAACTCCTTTACCTCTACAGGATTTATAAAAAAAATAAATTATAATAGTTCTCCAACTCTGCAACGAACTTATTATAGCAATTATTCAGAGGACTTTATTAGAGCTTCAAAAATTTCTAGTCCTACGGTTGTTTCCATCACAAAGATAAAAAATAACTCCCACCAAGACCTAAGCGAATTTCCAGGCCTTAAGAGTGATGAATCAAACAACAGAACTTGGAACAGCAGAGATGAGATATCATCAGGCTCGGGAGTGATTGTATCAAGCGATGGTTATATTGTTACTAATTATCATGTCATTGAAGGAAGTGACGAAATTCAGGTAAATCTTTCTAACAAAGAAAAATACACTGCTCAGTTAGTTGGTGTAGACGCTAGTACAGATATTGCTCTTATCAAAATTAATGCGTACAACTTGCCTGCCATCAAATATGGTGATTCAGATAGAGTTGAAGTCGGCGAATGGGTCTTGGCTGTGGGCAATCCTTTTAATCTTACTTCAACCGTTACGGCAGGCATTGTGAGTGCTAAAGCTCGAAGCATTGATATTTTGGAGGCAGATTTTGCCATTGAGTCTTTTATACAGACTGATGCTGTCATCAATTCTGGAAATAGCGGAGGAGCCTTGGTCAATACGCAAGGGCATTTGATAGCTCTGAATACGGCTATTGCTACTCCTTATCAATCTGGGACTTACGCAGGCTATTCTTTTGCTATTCCCGTTAATATTGTTCGCAAAGTGGTAGATGATTTGCGGACACATGGTACCGTACAAAGAGCTTATTTGGGCGTAACCATCAAAAATATAGACAGCGAATTGGCAAAAACCATGCACTTAAAAAACATGGCAGGCATCTATATAGAACAAGTCATCAAGCACAGTGCTGCTTATGATGCTGGCTTGCGAAAAGGAGATATTATTATTGAAGTACATGGTAGAAAAGTAAATTCTGCACCAGAACTGGATGAGCGCTTGGCTCGTTATCGTCCTGGCGATCCAATTTCTCTTACCTACATTAGAAGTGGTGTGGAACAGTATGTTCAAGTAGTTCTAAAAAGCATCAATCACCAAACAGGTATCATCAAGAATACCCATTCTCAATCCGAAATCAGAAAAAGTTTTGGAGCAGAATTTGAACAGTTGGAAGTGGTGGAACTCAAGCGAATGGGCTTGAAAAATGGCATTCGAGTGACTCGCCTTTTTGACGGTGTGTTAAAGGACAATACCGAAATGAAACCCGACTTCATCATCCTAAAATTCAATGGAGAGGATGTGCTCAATGACAAACAACTGCATGAAGCTTATCAAAAGCTGAAAAAAGGGGATAGAGTCCAAATTGAAGGTATTTATTCAGGTGGCAAACGAAAGACCGTTTACGCTTTTAGTATTCGATAGTTGTAAGAATCGAGTAGCAATATTGTTGCAATGTAGTTTCCTACTGTTTGTTTCTATTGTGTAAATGCAAATTGCACTAAATTGGCTCCCATTTGCAAAGCTTTTGTACGAACTTCAGGTGGGTCGTTGTGAACCGCTGGGTCTTCCCAACCATCTCCCAAATCTACTTCAAAGGTATAGAAACAAACCATACGTCCTTCAAAGAACAATCCAAAAGCTTGTGGAACTTTGCTGTCGTGTTCATGGATTTTCGGAACTCCATTCGTAAAAACATAAGGTTCTTTGTAAATCTGATGCGAAAAGGGAATTTCTACAAATTCCAATTCGGGAAAGACTTTCTTCATACTCGGTCGGACAAAAGGATCCATTCCATAGTTATCGTCAATATGCAAAAACCCACCACCTTCCAAATAGGTACGTAAATTTTCAGCTTCATCGTCGGAGAATACTACATTTCCATGCCCTGTCATGTGCAAAAGCGGAATATTGAATATTTCGGGGCTACCAACTTCAACGGTTACAGGATCTTCTGCAATGTCCATCTGCAATTTGTCATTACAATATTCAATCAGATTGGGTAAGGAAGTCGGATTGGAATACCAATCTCCTCCCCCATTGTACTTCAATAAACCAATGGAAATGGTTCCTGAACTTCCTTTTTGGGCTAAAAGTTCTCCCATAAATAAGCTCATCAATAAGGTTAACAATACTATTTTTTTCATCTGTTTATTTTTCTTTTTGAAGGTCAGATGGAACTTACCATGAATTAAATAATCATTTCCCTTTGTGTTTTAATAATGATTTAATCATGGACGTTTCATTTGTTTATTTTTGATTGCCTTTTGTGTAATAATGATTATTTAATCATGGACGTTTCCCATTAAAAAGGATTTGGATAACGAATGAACAAGAAAAGGCAATAAAGTATGGCGTTATTGATTGACCAAGTGCAGGGTGTGACAAGCTACAATACCTGCTGTCTCAGTACGTAAGCGGCTTTCTCCCAAACTTACTCCTTCAAAACCATGTTGCAGCGCAAAGTTAATTTCTTCGGAGGTAAAATCGCCTTCTGGCCCAATTAATATTAGGGCATTTTCGCCTTTTGTATAAACTTTGGAAAGCGGAAGATTGTTGTCGGCTAAGTGGGCAATCCCTCTGAAAAGTTCATTTGGAGCAGTGCTACCTGTATCTAATTTGGAGTTTTCTGCTTTCTGGACAATGAATTTCTTAAAAGGAATCAGTTCATTCAATTGCGGTAAATGTGCTTTAACAGATTGTTTCATAGCCGTTATGAGGATTTTCTGCAAGCGGTCGGTTCGCAGTTTTTTGCGTTCTGAGCGTTGAGTAAGGAGAGGCGTAATTTGGGTAATGCCTATTTCAGTTGTTTTTTCTAAGAACCACTCAAAGCGATTGATATTTTTGGTAGGAGCAATCGCAATGTGAATTTGAAAAGGTTGGCTTGAAAAAGTAAGGGTTTCTTCAATGCTGAACGCACACTTTTTGGGATGTGCATTTGTGATAACTGCTTTGTACATCCCTCCTTCCCCATCTACTATTTGAAGTGTATCTCCAACTTTTCTTCTCAATACTTGCACACAGTGTCTTGACTCTATTTCATCCAGCACAAAATTGTTTCGGGTGATTTGAGGAGCATAAAAAAGCTGCATTTAGAAGCGTATTTTTTGTTTTTTACAATGCACAACTAACTCCCAGTTGTAAGCCAAGCGTATGTAACCCTTTGCGATTGTTGAATTTATTTTCACTGATCTTCGATCCTACATTCAGTTCTGCTTCGGGAATAGAACGATCCAATTTGTGCTTAACCAGACTTGTTTTTATTTGCCCTTCTACATGAACGTTCACACGATTGGACAATCGAACATTCACACCAGTATTGACATTTGCAATTCCCAGATAAGGCTTTTGAGAACCACTTGTATGTTCTCCTCGAATTTCCAAACCTACATTTGCTTCTGAAATATATCCCGCACCTTCAATATTTTCTTGATTTGGAGGGATTGAGGCAGCATAAGTTTGGTCCCAATTGCTGGTTGATTGATAAGTGTATTGCTGATTTACAGGCACATATACCGTTGCTCCAGCTTCGATGTATGGCTTCACTTTCTTGGATTCTTTGCCCAATTCATATTGCAGTAAAAGAGGCACTTCTACTACTTCCATTTCGGAGGTAAAAGTGCTGGTAACGTTTTTGTCTGTCTCATTTCCAAAACCTTCAACATTCAAAAAACTCATTAAAGGATTGTTCGGAACATCTGTTGTTTTGAATTTTTTACGAGAATAACCTACTCCCGTTACAATGGCAATTTTTCCTTCTTTTTTGGGTTTAATCTTCAATTCAACACCTGATGAAGTTCCACTTTGCATGGCAGTACTGAAATCTACAAAGTTTAAATCAGCTGAACCAAACACTCCTATACTCACACTCCCTTTATCTTTTCCTACAACTGTGGGAATGGATGTTTTGGAGGTTCTGATAGTTGTTTTTACAGTTCTTTTACCAGGCATCCTCCGACTCGAACGTGTAGTAAAATTCTCAACTTTTACTAATGTTTCATTGTAAGGAATGGCTAAGGGTATCCTCGACATTCTCCTTTCTGAATGAGCCGCCAAACTTATAAAGTTGTCGGCAGACTCATGGAAATTCCCCAAATCAGATGCCTCAGAATAATTATTTCCTTTACTCTTTTTTGCATATTGATTCCGACTACTGTTATTTGAAGCCAACATAGAAAAATTGGAAAGACCATCACTGTTAGGTCCACTTCCCTGCTTACTTATTGAAGTAGAAGAGGTTTTAGAGGAATGTTCATTTTTGTTGTTTAAGACATCTTGAACTCCCACAACTTTTGAACCTTCTGCAATTGTATAAGTATTGTCGTTGGTGTTATCCTCTACTGAAAGCGTATTCGTGTAAGAAGTATTTTCATAGGCAGGCGAAAAATAAGTGCTGATTAAGGATTCGACTCCATACAAGGAAGTCAGTAAAAAAAGTGCTGCTGCAGCTAATCTGAAATAAGGATGGCGTGAAAAAGCGAAGTAAGAAACATCTGCATTGTCCAGCTTTTCCTCCATCAGTGTCCAGTCGTCAGGCTCAAAGGAGGCTTCGTACTTCAAGAGTTCACGTCGAAGTTTTTCCTCCATCATTTCGTATTGATTTAATTCGTCCCTCATTATGATGAATCGTTCGTCTAATTATTGTTAAATTTACTAAAAACTAATCAAATCACCTTGAATATTCTTTGAGTTCTTTTTGTATCATTGCACGCAATTTACCTCTCGCCTTCGCCAAATTGGATTTTGACGTACCTTCACTGACTCCTAGTTTTTCTCCAATTTCTCGGTGATTATACCCCTCAATGACATATAGATTAAAAACAGTTCGATAGGCGGGCGTTAATCGCTGAACCAATTTCAAAATTTCTTCAGCAGACAACTGACTAACAATATCAACATTTCCTTTAGCAGGCGTAGTAGAAGCATATTCGATATCTACATTGTTTCGGAGTTTCTTGTTTTTGCGGTAGTGATCAATAGATGTGTTGATCATGATTCGTTTGATCCATGCTTCAAGTGAGTGATTCGGCTGATACTTTGCCAAGTTTTTGAATACTTTCATAAATCCTTCATTCAGAATATCCCTGGCTTCCTCTCTGTTATTGGTGTATCGCATACATACCGCCATCATCCTACCATAATACTTTTGGTACAGCTCCTTTTGGTATATTCTTTCTCCTCGAATACACCCTGCAAGTAGTTCTTGACTTTTACTAAGTGCCTGTTGTTTGTAAAGTTTCAAAGCAATATCCATGAACTTGTGTTGATTCTATTTTTTTCAACGAATAGACGATTCAAATGGTTGCTTATTTTCAAAAAGCTTCCATTTTATTAAGTCAATAATCATAACACTAACGCATTCATACTTCAAAACAATATGTCCAGATGGGTTAATTTATCAAAATTGTCCTAAAAAGACGATTTCTATAAAATAAAAAGCCCTCAAAACCAATAAATAGTTGTGAGGGCTCTTAGATGAGATGTGTTAGATTCTATCAACCTAACACATCTTTTATTATTCAGTCACGGTCATTATTATTCTTTAATAACCTTCGTACTAAGCTGTTCATTACCATTGTTGATAGTCAATAGATAGACACCGATTGGGTATCTGCTCACATCTACCTTGATGGTATTCAAACCGCTGTTTGCGTTCACTTTGAAAGTAGCCAATACTTTACCATTTACACTATGCAACTGACCAGTTACTTCAGCATTTTCTTTGCTGGTAAAGGTAAGGTTCACATAGTCTCTTGCAGGTACAGGCAATACTTCAATGATACCGAAGCCTCCCTCGCCACGAATCAAACTGATAACATTAGACGAAGTAGTAGTTCCGTCAAAGTCGGTTTGGTCTAAGCGGTAGTAGCTTACGCCATTTGGAGCTTCTCTGTGTAAGAAGTTGTAGCTATTTGCAGCAGAACTGTTTCCAGCACCGTCCACAACACTGACTGCCTTGAAGTTCACTTTATCCGTTGAATGGTAAAGTGTAAAGAAGTCGTTGTTGATTTCACTTGCAGTAATCCAATTCAACATGTTACCGTTTTCTTGAACCTCACCAGAGAAGTCAAGCAATTCGATAGCAACAGTGACTTCTACAAATCCTTCTACCATATCCTCACAGTCACTACCATCATTCGCCACTACAGAGTAAGTAGTATTGATAGGTAAGCCTTCAATTCTAATAGCATCATCTCCTTCAGTGTAAGGCAATACTTCTTGATACACGATGTTACCATCCGTATCTGTCACTATCACAGTCAAAGAATAAGTACTACTGTTACCTCCAGTTACATTCAATACAAGGGTATAACTATCAGAAACTTTGTCTTCAATAGCACTTCCCAATACAAGACCATCCAATATAGTAACGGCAGTACCGCTTGCTACTTGTGTACATGGATCATCCAAATCAGGTAATCCATCGCTGTCATTGTCAGGACCTACTACAGAAGAGATGTAGAATGTTCCAAAACCACCTGCTTGTTCAGCAGTAAATGCGCCATTGTTTTCATTCACAGCAACAACATTACCTAATGTCGCACCAGAACCATCGTGTAAGACGTAAATCTGAGCATATCCATCAGGAACATTAAATCCACTTGCCGCTACGGCTGCAACTTGATCGCCTGCACAAAGCGCAAGAGCTTCACTAGGCATTACACCCGCATTACCCGCACATCCTTCAAAGTACATACCTGCGTTCACACCTGACAAATCATCACCTTCATTGATAACAAAATTATCAGTACGACCGCCTGCATCCACATCACTATCGAAGTTTTCGTCAGCAATTTGATCAGCAGGAGAAACGATGAATCCTTGTGGAATATCAAACAATACATAGTAAGTACCTACATCCAAGCCATCAAAAACGTAAACACCTTGAGCATTTGTGAACTTAGTGCCTACATTGATTTCTTCACCAGTTTCTGCCACTTTGAATAAGCGTACCAAAAGGTTAGGAATACCAGGCTCTATTTCAGCCGCCAAACCAGGACCTTCTTCAGTTGATTGCCAGATACCGTTTTGATCTAAATCACGGAATGCAATACCACTGATACTACCCAATTCTTGACCGAAACACTCAAACGCAGCAGGAATAGCCAAGTTACCACAACCGTTTGTACTCGTTACGATGAACTCAACATCTACTTGTGATATCTCGCCAGGAGCAGGTGCAGTAGCAGTATAAGTATTTCCTACCTGAAGAGGACCACCATTAGCTCTGTGAACAATTGTAAATCCTTCACAAACACCCAATATAGATACCGTACAACCATCTTGGATAACTGCAATATTCGTACCCGCATCAGGAAGCACATTCACTTCAAAAGCAGCACTAACCTCGTTATCACAACTTGGAACCGTACCACCCGCAATAGAAGCGGTGTAAGTCTCTAATTGACCACTACAATTTGAAGCATTTTCGATTTCACCTGTATTGATAGTCGTACCAGATCCAACAACATCACCTGCACTGTTTGTCCATACAATATCGGAAGGATCCGCATTGACAACACTTACAGAAAGTTCCGTAGATTCACCAGAACAGATAGATTGTGCTTCAGAACTCACCGCACTCAATTGAGGCGCAGGGAATACAAACACAGTACCTGCATCAACCGTAGTTGCATCAGCAAATTCGATGATTTCATCCTCATCCTGAACCGTACAAGAACATACAGATGTCAAGTTGTAAGCAGTTGGCTCAACAATATCAGAAGAAGATATAGTAGACTGGTAAACGAATCCAACAAACCCTGTGGATTCACCATTGATAAACCATTCACAAGTGGTCGTAGAATTCACACCTCCTGAAACAGCTACCGCAGCCAATACATCAACATCTGATGCACAGAACTCACCACCAATTCCTGCCGCCAATTCAGTCTCGGCACATTCAGGACAGTTGTAGAAGTAGAATCCAGTTGAAGCACATCCTGTTGGAGCACCTTCTACACCGATAGTATAAGCCACAATTGCACCATTGGCAACATCTGTTGGCTCTCCATCTACAGGAAGACCATTCACACTATAACTTACGCTTACACCTTCACAAACATCTTGTAAAGAAGCAGAGCAGAAATCTGGTAGCATAAAGTCTTCACGTACGACAGGCAATCCATAGACAGTAGCGCTACCTGCAGGAACTACAATTGTTGCATCATCCAATGAACACACAACACGTGCAGTCAGCTCATATGTAACCGATGAACAACCATCGACTTCTGGCAACTTATCATCAAAAGTAGTACCTGTAATACCTGTACTCTCACCATTGATAAACCATTCAACCGAAGTTGGAGCGATAAATGTACCTTCCAAATTAATTTCGGCACTTGCATCCAACTCACCAGCACATCTCTCACCGGAAATACCAGTAACAAGTTCAGGGAATGGACATTGAGTACACGTAATAGTGAATTGACCTTCAGCTACACAATCTGTATCAAATGGAGGAAGTCCGTCACCTCTTGCAGCAACTCTGTAGAAGAATTCAGCAGAAGTACCTTGCTCTAAGTCATCAGGAACAGTAGTAGAGAAACTTACATTGTCTGTAGAGTAGAACGCCACAAATGGAGTATCCTCACCACAACCGTCTGTAATAGTTATTTCAGGAGAACAGCTGTTTGGAGCAGGCAACTCAAAATCCCCTTCCTCAAGAGGAGGATAAACAGTTACTATATAAGACCCGCCAAATGCAACGAAGTCAGGATCTTCAGAACAGGTAACCTCTACTACAAATGTTCTTGCTTGAACACCTGCACATCCGCCAGGATGTTCCATTGTAAATTCAACTCCAGCTGGAACAACTTCACCAGTAATGAAATCAGTCCAAGTAAATACAGACAACTCATCATTATCAACAGGAATGCTTGTTGGCAACATATATGTTACTGAACCACAACCTATTTCATTATGACCATAAAGTGGATCAAGCGGCTGACCACAAAGACAACTGTAATCTACCTCTACCAAAGCTTCTGGGTTGCTATAGTCACAATCTGTATTTATTTCAACATCGTCAATACCAAAGTTGGTATTGCCACCATTTCCGTAGAAATGACCGTGGAAACTAAATACGTGCTGGAATCCATCTGCCCAAGGAGTTACATCTATTTGAACTAAACTATATCCACCGCTACAAGGAGCACTGTCTTCATCCGCAGCAGCAGGATCTGTTGTTTGCAACCATACTTGTTCTCCATCTATAGTCAATTCGATAAAATCAAACTCAGGACCAGCGGTAGAACAAGAGTTATTCAAGTAGCTAAATTCAATTACATTTGCATTTACAGGTACACGTATGCCCTGAGTAGCAAACTCTTCATACTCAACATCACTAAAGGCTGCATTCGCATTGATACCTCCAAACCACAAGTATCCCCAGTTGTTGAAAGGTTTGGTAACACTCAAACCAGGACTATTCGGACCTACATTAGTCGCAGGATTCAATACAGAACCACCACCATTACAGGTCAAGTTATCACAGTGAGGTAAGAAAGTCTGACCACTTGAAGGAAGTGTCGGCGCATCTGAACTGACGTATTGTAGACTCCAGTTAGGTAAGTCAATACCTGGAGGTGTAGCTTCAAAACTACCATCAGAAATTCGATTGAGTTCTACACCAGGCGCACAACAAGGACCACCATCCCAAGTCAATTCATAGAGGGCTGTGCCTTCATCATTTACTTGTAGTGGGAAAGTTGGAACATCTAATTCAACAATACCAACCAAATCACATCCTACACCTTCTGCATCTTCGATAATGATTCCTTTACATCCATCAGTAGAGAAAACCAAGAAGTCAGCAGGATTTGCAGGTGGTAATGGATGAATATCTACCACGATATTAATAGTTTGTGGGAAGAAAGCAGCAGCACCAGTTGGGAAACTACTAACACAATCCAAGATAACCGTTGCAGAATCTTTTGCAATCTCACAGAAAGCATTGCTTTGAACAGGGTAAGACTGTGACAAAAGTGTTCTTTGCAATGGATTTGGTTGTTCACCATTTGGTCCAAACCATTGAGTTGTATAGTTTGGAATACCCAATCCTGGAATGATATCAAAGTCAATATTAATAGAGAAGGTTGCCGTAGTATTTGAACATGCCTCTCCAATTTCTGGTGTACTTACACCGTTCACTGTACTAAAGTTGTAAGTAGGACATTCTGTTCCTCCATCCGAACCATCAAAATCAACACATACTTGTCGGAACGAACCTGAACCTGTTTTACAAGCTGTTGGTGCGCCAGGTCTATCAATTTGATAGAAAATCAAGGCTCCCTCGCCTGTTTCTAAGGTTGCATCGTCTTTGTCGCCCAAGTCGAAGTCTGTACCTGGATTATTCACAGGAGTTTGAGCATCGAATAAGTCGTCTATGGTATAAGACTCATCTACATCTGCTGTATTCAAATCATCTTCCATCAACTCAAAGAAGTTAACTCCATCCAAAGAGTATTCTATATCCAATTCGGTATCTGTATCCAAGCACAAGTCGAAGATGAGATCTACCGAACATTGATCTGTACCAGGAAGCCCAGGTGCGATACCTGATGGGTCAGGTATGAAGTAGTTCGCCAATGGAGAAAGAACTGGATAAACCGTTAATTCAATCGTTGTATCCGCAAGTAACTCTTGACTACCTCTACAAACTACTTCCAAGCTAACGTTCTGCTTAGCAACACCACAAGATTGCTCATTGATAATCGTGAAGGTAGTTTCGCCAGCATTAGAACCTTGGAAACCATACAACCACTGTAAATCATACACTTGCAAGAATGGAGATACACCAGGAGTGAAAGTAGTTGTGAAGTTTCCTTCAAATCCACTTCCATCACTAAAGAATCCCAAAGGATCGGCATGACCCGCAGTCACTAAGTAATAAGTAGTACCTGCAGTTAAATTAACTGCCATCTGAGAAGTTCCAATTCCTCCAGGACCATTGTCATTCTGGAAGACAAGATTCGTATTAGGACTATTGGCATCAAAACCGTCTTCATACAGGTTAAGAACTCCATCAAAATCTTGGGTTTGATCGATAATATAAACGTTAGATACAGGCACTGTAAAGATGAAGATACTATAAGGACTTGTCCCAAATATCTGACCTAAGTTGACCAATGATCCACCTACATTCGTTCCAGAAATGCTTGAAATTGTACCTTGTACTTGCAACAATCCATCTTCAATATCCGATTCAAATGTCACATCCGTATCCGTACACATATTAGTAATAGAAGCGGTTGCCTCATTGAAGGTAGGGCAATCTGGACAAGCTACAATATAGCTATCACCTGTAATGCCACATCCAACAGGACCATCAATAAGGTTTGCTGTATAATAAACCACAATACCTGTACCATCAGCCAAAGCAGGTGGTGTTGAAGAAAATGGTCCATTAGGATTGGTAGAGTAAGCAAATTCTATTAATTCACTAGGACACTGCGTATTGATCAAAGCAGAACTACAACCTTTGTTTTGATCTTGATAAGTATCAGGAACAGCAAAATCTACATTTACTTCCAATTGAGAGAATACATCAACTCTGGCAATATCCCAGTAAATACCTGCACCAAGAGAAGTACAATTTACAGAGTGATAGACTGCTTGTGTTTCTTTACCACAAGCTGCATCTAATACTCTCATTCTAAGCGGTGTTGGGAATCCACTCGTATATTGTTGGTTATTGTAAGACCAAGTTGTTTCAATTGTTGGTACTCTGTGAATCACGGAGTTCAAAGCACCAGAAATATCCATAGTGAAGCTACCTACATCAGTTGGTGTATTACCACTTACCACCAAGTAATAAGTTTTACTTGCTGATAGGGTACCTACTATTGAAGCACTTGTACCTGTACCATCTTCCGCAGCAATCAAGCCTGAGAAAGGTGCAGTTGGGTCAAACGCACCTTCATAAAGATGCAAGTATCCATTAAAATTATTGAAGTCTACACTAAAAGTATAGTTCCCATTTACTGACGCTCTGAAAGAGAATATGTCAAAACGTACATCTTCAGAGGTCACATTAGGACCGACACCAATAGGACGTGCCCATAATGGTCGGCTAACTGTTGTACCATTGTAGCTATTAACTGCTGATTCTGCAAATGGAATATCAGCTTCTACACTGAACAAAGTAAGGTTGTTTCCACATGCCTCTAATGCAATATCTGAACTTATGATAGCAGGACATTCTACAGGACAACTAGCCGTATAAACACCCGTTGCAGCACACTTCGCAGGTGATTTGAGGGTATTTACTTGATAGAAAATGGTTTGAGCACCACCCGGTGTAAGTGCAGCAGGAACTTCAGGCTCAAAGCTATTAGCCTCTCCAGTTGCAGAATACAAGACCTGAATGTTTCCTTGCGCTCCACAGTTGGTTTCAATTTCCAATTCACAACCTTGCTGTTCTGGTAAATCAAAATGAATACCTTCTGTCAATGTTGGGAATACTTCAACTGTCACAGTTCCTTCCTCTACAACTTCTCCATTGTCCAAACAAACAACAGAATAAGCCACGTCTTTTGTCTCTGATAAACAGGTGTTACCAAGGTTACCAGTAAGGGACAATGGAATTTCTACTTCCAAACCGTCAAAAGTATTGCCATCTGGATCCGTCCAAGTCACTGCATACGTCACATTGCCTCCTTCAAAGTCATCAAAGAATATTTGGGCTTCTTCAGGAGCGGCCGCATTGTTGTCTACAATTTCAATATTATCTATACCTACCCCTTGAGAGAAAGTATCTCCATTGTCTGAATAGACATATTGTAGTTGGAACCCTTCTGTCAAATAAGCAGGGTCTGTGATATTGTAAGTAAGGGTTGTTCCACACACATTAGGGAAGAAACAACTTGGAGGAGTATCCTGTGTAAGTGTTTCCTGAGTATCCCACATGCCTGTTGTTGCATTGAAGAACTGTATCTCCAATTGGTCGTCAAGGAAAGTGCCGAAACCAGATTGTTGGAAGTTAATGTCAAAACTCAACGTAACATCTGTAAAATCACTCAAATCAATAACAGGAGAAGTCAATGCAGCATTGTCCGCATTACCAACACCATTGGTACCCGTAAAATAAGCTGCAATGTTACTCGGTAAAGTAAAGATGGTAAAAGTAGATGTACCAGACGGAAATCCGTTTGAATTGAACTCCCAGTTATTGTCATTATTGTTAGACACCAACCACTTTTCTGTATTCGTAAGCAATACTTCAAATACACCTGGTTCCCCTTGACACAACTCTTCTTCTGCCGGCAAAGCCGCAATAAAGTTAGGACAGTTTCCTGTGTTGCAATCTTCGGTAATCGCTATGGTCACACAAGTCGGAGCCGTTTCTACGTCTGCACAGATACCTCCGTTAGAGTTGGTATCTTCTATCAAAGCAGTATAAGATGTTCCTATCAATGTGGCAGGATCGGTAACTCCAGTAACATAAGAGAAACCACATACAGAATAGAGGCCTTTAGGGAATCCCGTAAGATCCGTACCCGTAGCAACAATCATATCTGTATCTAAATTGGTGATAATGTACTCTAAGCTATATACATTGGGATCCGCACAGTCTGTACTCACAGTCAAAAGATCACCAGGCCCTTCAAAAACAGTCTCATAAACACCACTTCCAGCAGCTGTAAATCCAGACCATGTAGTGTGAACCAAGATGTAGTCTACACCTGCAGTCAAAGTCACGCCTGGAATCTGAGAACCACCTGTTCCGTTAAAGTCATCATCAAAAGCAATCATATTAGTACACGACTGAGCAGTAGTGCTTGGAATAAACTCAATCTCATAAAGGTTCAAAAATCCATCTGCGTTTTCCCAATCTGTAGTAATTGTATAAGCACCTGTTTGACTCACTTGGAAAGAAAATGACTCATAAGGATAATTACCAAAAGTAGAACCGCCATTACAACGAATATGGTTCAAACCTGTAGCCAAGAAGTCTCCTTCAATGGTGCTTTCCAATACAGAGAATTGACCAGAGAAAATATCCAATACAATCGGATCGTCAACACATGCTACAAAAGAATAATCACCTGTAATGATGCTACAAGCATCGGCAAGACAAGGACACGTTTGGACATAAGAGCCTTCCGTTGCACATGCCTCAGGTACGCCATCAACAGATACTCGGTAAGTTACCACTCGGTCTACATCGCCAATCTCCAAATCATCAGGAGCTGTCTCAGACCAAGAATCACCGCCATCCAACGAATATTCAATAGTCACGTTAGAACACAATTGAGTAATTTCACCCGCACAACCTTCAGGTAATATAAAATCATCTCCCTCTTGTGCACTGTCGTAGATATCTACTGTCGTATCACTCGTCAATATATCTTGAGCAAGAACAGGAGGTTCATTTGTAATCCAATCAATAGACATCGTAACGGAGGTAACAATCCCTTCAGGAAATGGGAAACCGCCATTCTCAACAAAATCACCATCATATACAGCAACGGTCCATACACCTGCTACAATTTCAACATTGGAAAGATCAGTCAATACCTCATCAATCGTCCATGCAGCAGCTGTTCCGCCAGCACCCGAAAGAGTCGTCACATAATCAGGAGCATTGTCAGCATCACTTCCATCAGGAGAGAATATATCCACTCTTGCATCAGCAGCTTCTGCTCCACTTATCGCCTGTCCTTCTACCACAATTTTAACGTTTTGAGCAATTGATTGTAAAGGCACAGTTGCAAAATTGAAGATAAACTCTGTTGCATTCGTAGGAGGTGCAAAATACCCAGTTACGATATCACTGTAACTGCTGTTGTCAGATGCCTTTCCGATACAAGACAATTGCACTTCGTATTCATTAGATGAAATAGAAGTCGTGCAGTTACCTGAATCGTGATCAGCAGGATGCGTGTATTGTTCTACCAATACCTCGTCTTCTGTACCATAAATGCCATCCTCACCTGCACCAGTTTGTGCAATTTGAACACCATTTTCAAACCAAGTAAGAATGAAGTTGATACCTTCTACTTCTTTATCTACCAATACATAGTTGGCATCTAAGTCCAAATCATCGTCTTCACAAATAGGTTCAGCACCCCCCAAAGTAAAGGTAGGTGCGACTGTTCCACAAGCAATTGCAGCACAGTTATAAACACCCACACAGTAAGTTTTGTCTGGAGTGACGGTTTCGTAACACAAAGCACATTCGCCAGGCAACAAGTTACACAAGCTATTCAATGCATCATTGATAGTAGATACATTATATGGAGAGACTCCAGCAGTCGGGTCAATAGCCGCAATAAATTCTTGTAAAGTAGCGCCACAACCAATTCCTTTTGCAGCCCAAAAACCAGCATTGGCAGGGTCACACAATATGGCTTGTACGCTTATAGGGTCGTAAACGATACCCGTAAAACAGTAATTGGTTCCGATGATGTTTGGCAAAGGAAAAGCCCCATCTTCAGAAACACCCACATAACTACTAGCATTGGACAAATCTGTTACAATATAATTGTAAGCCAAATCACTTGCTCCAACCAATAAAGCATCTGCAGGAGGATTCACTGCTACTGCTTCAGAACTTACAAACGGTACAGCAGGATCAGGAACAACCAAAGGCAACTGATCCTCATCAAATTCTACACATACTTGTTGATTCGGTGCTACAGGAGTTCCTGCTTCCGAACCACAAGGAATTTGTTCAATTGTCAGCGTAAAATCATAACAAGAATTTATCTCATCTACTTGTATATAATAAGTCGTTCCAGCTAATAATACCAATTCTAATATTTCCAAATCGGTATTAATACCTTCAGCATACTCAATACAGTTTGCAGTCGCTTGGTCGGGACAATCATCGTAAATATACAAACCAGGATCATCAAAGGTTGTTACGATGTCCAAAAATATGTTTACAACCATGTCTTCAACTGGCGTAATTGTATAAATTTTATCTTCATCACCAGAATTAGAGTTGTCATTACAAGGTCCTGAATCGTAATCTTCTCCGTACCCACAAGTTGTTCCCAGACCTCCACCTGGAACTTCAACATATGGCAAGTCAAGAGGATCAACGACCGTAGCCGTAGCACAATCAAAACCTGAAATACAACTAGGATTGGCCAAATCGAAGGTAAATGTATCTTCTAAATCAGGGCCAAAACCAATATCATCTACACAGGTAATGTCCGTAGGTTCTACTATATTACCACCAAGAGACCCATTGTTAGGATTGTCCGCAAAACCTATAATACACCCTGCATCAGGACCTGTTATTATTTCAACAACATAACTACTTCCAAATCCCCATCCGTCACCGAAACTATCGAAAGCATTGAAGGTATAGACGCCTTCGGGAAGACATGCTTCAAACAATCCACTTGAGGCACTTCCACAATTTGCATTTAGGTCAGTCCCTACTATTTCCCAACCCGCATCTTGTGGGCTAAATCCCAGAATAATCTCAACGGCAACACCAACTTCTCCTTCAGGACAAGTCAATGGAACGTTTTCGCTAATTTCTAAATCGAATAAAAAGGGTGTAGTTGGAAAACCATCTCCCGATACTAAAATATAATAAGTGACACCTCCTGTCAATTCGACACTCGGTAGTCCTCCATTTCCAAAAAACTCATCTCCTGCAATGCAAGTCCCCACATCAGGGCATCCTTCATAAACGGCTAAATCAAAACCAGCTGTAAGAATGTCAGTAATCGCTATCTCCATGTCAATATTTGAAGTAGGTGTAAATTCATATACCTTTTCTTCTACGCCGTTAGCAGGAAAAGGTATATTCGCACACCCAAACGCATAATTATCTCCATAACATTCCGTTGTACCCTCTCCGCCGCCATTAGCATTGTTTTCGACATAAGGCAGGAAAGGCTGTGATATCACAATAGGATCCTCACAACTACTACCCGACGGAGGCTCAAAGGCTATCATATTGAACAATCCCTCAGCATTGCCACCAAATTCCCATACCAATAAGTAAATGGTTTCGCCAGGAGTCAAACCCGACAAAGTAATGGAAGGAAACAAGCCAGGACCATCGTCGTCGTCACACTCTATAAGTGTCAATCCATCACAGCCGCCTGAGTAAGCAGCCATCCCCATATCCGTAGGACCACCAGGAAAAGCGTCCATTGACAAACCGACACTCCCAGAAGGAGGCACAGTAACTGAAAACCACACATCAGGGTCAGGACCAGCAGCGGTATAACCCGCACAACCAGGAGTAGGGAATCCCGTAGAAATAGAAGCGCCAATATTTCCTCCTGTATTGGGAGTCGTACAAGTTCCTCCGACTTCTACTGGTATTGCAATGGCATCAACACATTCGTCGTTTGTTGCAGGAAGCAGGCAAGTACCATCGTCTACAACGGCACAAGACACATAGTTGGTAGCGGCTGGATCCGTACAACCTGTTAATACATTCAGTGTAAAAACATATTGCCCTTCCAAATCACCGTTACCACTGTTGCCAGAACCAGTAGAACAAGTATTGGTCGCATTACACACACCCGCAGGAAGTGTTACACTCAACTCACCATCACCAATAAAATCTGGCTCCATGTGTTTGAATACACAACCATCGTTGGGCCCTGAAGTGATCTCCAAATCAACAAATGCTCCATCCCAACCATCTCCAAAAGAGTCGTAGGCATTGAAGGTGTATTGAGTGCCTGTCGAAATACAAATTGATTCCGAAACAGGGTCGTTACAATCCTCACATCCAGCAGCAATTGGTGCAAATGGATCACAATCATAATCCCCACAAGTAGGGCCGGCAACACTTGTTCCCGTATTGTCTAATAACTCCCAACCAATCTCACCGGGGAAAGAGGTTCCTGTAGGAGTGACAGTAATTGTAATTTCCGTCTCGCCTGCTCCACATTGAGCAAGCAAATTAGGAGAATTACAATAAAACAGAAATAGCATTAGAATTAATGCAAATAGTCTTTTCGTATAAGTCCTTATCATATTACAGTGTTTTATTGAGTGAATATTTCAATTATATCACACATTATGTTAAAAAAATTAATCTTTGGCATTTTTTTTGATAGACAGTAGGTTCTACAAATGTCTACACTTTGCCACCAAATATAAAAACAATTATTTTATTTCAGAATCAATTGGGTTTTATTATTCAATAATGCAGATAGAAGACTACAAGCCACCACACCCTTTACTCTCCCCTATATTAACACAATAAACATATAAAATAAAAAATATTAGTTAATAAAAACCATTATTTATCTCTAATTATCAGATAACAACAACAATCTTCCCTTTTTTGTCGCCTTGCAACTAATTTAATATTGTTTTTTTGTTTTTACTTTTCATTTTAGTCAAAAAAAAAAAATAAACTACACAAAAAACTACTCTCATTTTGTAAAAAAACCTATTATCTCCAAACGCTTTGCCTGTCATTTATTCGTCATTTTTTTTACCTTGCCATTCTTTTTTAGGCTCTTTGGAAAGCTAGCCGGTATTAGGAAAAACACTTTTGAAAGTCTGTCCTTAAATCTCAAAGGTTAAAGCTAAAGGATTGAGGAGCTTTAAAATAAGCACCCTTTTTCCAGAAAGAAAAACTTCAAAAGCCCAAACCGACCTTTTCCTCCAAAAATCTTTTTTCGGTTCTTGATGATTTCATTTGGTTTGAAAAACTTAGGTATCCGATACCTTTTGACCAAAGAGATTCATTTAGAACCCTTTTTTGGGTTCTAGTTTATCTCCCAGAAAACAACTTCACCTTCCCATTATTTTCTGTCACCAAAACGCCCCATTTACTGCTACTCAATTGCAGTCCAGCCAAATCTTTCACATTTCCATCTGCCATAAAACCACTCAAATTGACAGGCATAAAATCAAACTCTCCTTTTCCATCCCCCATCAAAGTTGTTCCAATTCCTGCATCATATCGCATTGTTTCCACTTCGGTATCGTACATATTTCCAGCAAGAAGCAAATCCAAATTGCCATCTTGATTGATGTCTTTTACCAAAATCGCTGTATTTGGAGCTATTTGTGCATGATTAGGTAATGATTTCAAAGAAAAAGTACCTTCAGCATTACTCAACAATACCATAGACCGCAGTTCTTTTGCCGTCAAATGTAGGGCATTTTCCAGTTTGTCCTCCCCATAAATTGCGGCCATATCTGCCAATGCGAATTCTTGGAAAGTGGGAAACTTTTCAGCCACAAAAGGCATTTGTTCGGATGTACATTCTCGTCCACGAACAGGGAAGCGATTGCCTTGGTAATTGGTCGCCAAAACAATATCCGTTGTTCCAGTACCATCAAAATCATCTGCAAATACTTCAAAAGGTTTGTATTCATCTGCTTTAAACTTACTGTTTAAACCCAAATTCCCGACCACATAATCCATGCGACCATCCTTATTGAAGTCTCCTTCGGCAACCGAAAACCACCAACCTTCTGTATTCTTCAATCCCATTTCGGCACTCACATTGGTAAGCTTTCCGCCTTTATTTTCAAAAAACTGCAATGGCATCCACTCTCCTACTACTATCAAATCTTTGGTTCCGTCTGCGTCAAAATCAGACCAAATCGCATCGTTTACCATACCGATGTTAACCAATTCCGGTGCAACTTTTTTGGATACATCCGTAAATTTTCCACCTTCGTTTTGCAGCAAAAAACTTCTTTCTGCAAAGGGATATTTGCTGGGTACTCCTCGTCCTCCCACAAAGATATCCTCATCTCCATCATTGTCAAAATCGTAGACAGCAATAGCTTGTCCACTGACTGACATCTGCGGCAAAGCCTCTTTTGCTTTTTGGAAATTGCCTTTGCCATCATTGATGTAAAGTCTATCCTGCAAGTTGGCATCTGCCACTGCAAATTCTCCTCCGCCTCCACTCACCACATAAATATCCAAATCTTCATCCCCATCTGCATCAAAAAATGCAATCCCCATATCCTCACAAGCTTTATCAGCTTCCCAAGCCATTCCTTTTGTTTTCGCAAACCTACCATTAGACTTCTGCAAATACAAAACTGCTGCCTGTCCTTTTGCTCCTCCTATCATACAGTCTTCCATATTGTCTCCATTCACATCTCCTATACCAATAAAAGGTCCATTCCTTGATTGCTTTTGGGGCAACAATGTTTCTTTGGCAAAATCATCGTAGTCGTTTTCTTCATGTTTGAAGTCCAAGTGGGCTTGTGTGGTTAGGTCCGAAAATTGGGTGCGAATTTTTGGAGTTGAAGGGGTTTCATTGGCATCGTTTTGCTTCAAAGTAAGGGTTTGATTGGCGGCAATGTCAGACAAAGATTGCTGTTTACCATTTCCCCAAATCACTTCAATGGCGGTCACTTTTGCAGCCTTGCCTATACCAAAATGCAACACATTGTCGCAAGAGGACTGATAGCCCCTTGTGAGTGTCTTTTCGATGTATTGTTGTTCGCCATTGACGGTGACTTTTACTTTGGCATTGAAACCCATATTGTTACCTTCTGCTCCTTCGAGTTGGATTCGTAGAAAGTTGCCTTTTTGTTGTTCTACGGCATTGTTTTGTAAGACAAAAGCAGGTTCGTCAATATTGTTGATCAACAAATCCAAATCCCCATCGTTGTCTAAGTCCACATAAGCTGCCCCATTAGAAAAACTCGCTTTGTCTAATCCCCATTCATTTATCTTTTTGGAGAATGTGAGGTCGCCATTGTTTTTGTAGATGAAATTTTTGGTTTTGTGGGACTTCATTTTCACCACCCAGTCCATGACTTCTTCTTTAGGAATCTTTTTCACCCCCAAAGCTCTCTTGCGTTGTTGAATTTGGTTTAGAAAATCATTGTCTTTCGTGTCTTGCTTGAAGCCATTCGTAATCAAGATGTCTTTGTAACCATCGTTGTCAAAATCCGCCATCAGATTTGCCCAGCTCCAATCCGATTTGTGCAAGCCTGCTAGCTGAGAAATCTCACTGAATGTCCCATTGCCATTGTTCAATTGAAAAGTATTGAACATGTATTGATAGTGCAAATTATGGCTGTTGATCAATGCCCAAAATAAGCGGCTGTCCATTGAAGGCATGAGGGTTTTGGAACGATAACGATCTTCGGCGGTCATATCTACCACACTGATTTCGGGATAAGTATCATTGTTGATGTCTGCAATGTCGCAGCCCATTCCGTAATAAGAAATGTGTCCTGTCATTTCTTTTATGGCATCTCGAAAGGTTCCGTTTTGGTTGTTGAGGAATAGGTAATCGGGCGTAGAAAAATCACACGAAACATATAGGTCTGTCCAACCGTCGTTGTTCAAGTCGCTTGCCACGACTCCCAATCCGTATCCATATCGCAGCAAACCTACATCTCTTGTTGCTTCCCTAAATTTCCCGTTGCCTTGATTCTCATAAAAATGACTGCTTACTTTTTGTAATTCTTCTTGATCTTGTTCTGTTCTCAAAAAAGCTTCTCCCATGCTGATGTTGGTAAAATAGACCGCATGGTTCAGAACGTACAAATCCAAATCCCCATCTCGATCGTAATCAAAAAAGGTGGCTTGTGTGGAATGTCCTGTATCATCAATACCGTATTCCTTGGCTTTTTCAGTGAATTTCAAACCTCCACTTTTTTCACCATCGTTCACAAATAGGAGATTTCTTCGTGCCTCATCATTTTCATAGGGTCCCGATTTGCATACATAAATGTCCAACCATCCGTCATTGTTGATGTCGACTATCGTTGCGCCACTTGACCAAGTACTTCGTTTCTTGCCATCAGGCAGTACATACCATCCATCTACTTTTGCTCTGTCAGTGATGTCTTCAAATCGAAAATCTCCTTTGTTCAAATACAATTTATTTGGTACAAAATTACCAGTGAAGTAAGCATCTTGTAGTCCGTCTCTATTGAAGTCTGCAACGGCGATTCCTCCTCCATTGAAGAGGTAATCATAATAAATAATGTTGAGGTCTTTGCTTTGTTGGATTTCATTATTAAATGAAATTCCCGTTTTTTCGGATGAAAGGAAGGTAAACAACTTGGAAGTATTTGAAGGGTTGTTCTGCTCTTCCTCAATGAGAGAAGTTGTTTTATCCACATCAGTATTGGAGTCTGATTCACAAGAATTTAAGCCCACACAACAAATAATGAGTAGAAATATTGCAAGCCTTGACATAGTAGCAAAGGTGGTTATTTATGAAATTGAGAAATCAAAAATACAATTTCTTTTATGAAAATCATTAGATAAGCGATGGCGAAAAAATAACTTTGCATTTTTTTAACTCAACCAGCCCTACTATCATTCCAAAAGAAATTTTGGTCAAGTCAATAAAAAATCTTACTTTTAGGAAGTTTTTAAGGAAAAAACAAACTCTCCTACCCCTTCAAACTTCCACTAAACAAATCAGTCAAACAATACACTCAACTTTCGTAAAAACTTAGGCAAATTCAAAACCTGTCCCGAAACCTCGGGATTAAAAACTCAAATGCAAGCTCAAACAATACTTTATAAGAGAATTGTTTGGATTTTCTTAATGGCTTTTTAGTTTGCCTTATTGAAGCACACTCATATTTCAAATATCAATTCATGCGGCCCCCTTATTTACTTCAATTCAACACTTAACCATAAAATTATTTTTTCAGCAATGTCAAAATATAGCTTTGTATTGTTTGTGATTACTTTGCTCACCCTTTCTACATTTATTCGGGCAGAAAACTTTTCTTATGATTATAATATGTCCTCTTTGGACAGTTTGATTACCGTAGATACAACTTCTATAGGTGACGGTATTTTGGTTATTCGAGAAATCACTCGCTTCAATGAGGTTATCTTGGATGACTCCTTGATGCAGGGGAATAAACTTCAAATCAAAAAAATCATTGTAGAACATACGACTATCTCTCCTATTGATACCATTTATTTAACCAACAAGCGACCAATAAAAAAAGAGGTCATCACAAAAAATGCCCCAATTGAGTCCCAACAAATAGCTTCTCCTGAATCGGAAACAGAAACGGTAACAGTTTCCTCTGAAAAGTCCCAAAACCCTTATTCGTCTAATTACTACTTTGAAAGTCTATATAAAGCACAAGAGCCTGTGGTTGTGGCAGAATCTACAGGAGAACCCATTGATATGAATGTAGATAAAAAAGAAGCAGATGAATTGGCCCCTGCAAGTCGTGCAGGATTGCCTGGAGCAAAGGTACTAGAACGGAGATCTATTACATCGAAAGAAGCATATAGTTTGACACTGACGGATATTGAAAAGAGACGTAAGGCTTTTGCGAATGATTTACTGAAAGCCACAAATGAGGCGCAAAGACAACAGGTTCTTCAATCGGCCGCTACATTTTTGGAGGAATCTATTGCAATTGATGTGGTTCACTATTGGTATGGAACGACCTTTGACAAGGAAGGTATGGCTAAAAATCCACAGGAAGGAAAAATTGCTTGCAGTTATTTCATTACCACTGTTTTGGAAGATGCAGGTCTTAAACTCAATCGGGTCAAACTTGCTCAACAAAGTGCGGCAAACATCACCAAAACCCTTTGCAATCGAAGCCAAATGAAACGGCTCACAACTCCTTCACAAGTAAAGAACTATGTTCAGAAAAAAGGAAAAGGGTTGTATGTCATTGGGTTTTCTTTTCACGTTGGATTTCTATACAACGATGGGTTAGAGACCTATCTAATTCATGCCTCACCTCTCCCGCCCGGTACAGTTGCACGTCTTCCTATGCAGGGCGCACGTTCTTTTGACTACTCCAAGTTTTACGACATTGGCAAGTTGTCCGATAACAAAGATTTGATAAAAAAGTGGTTGAAAAAAGAAAGGATTTATTGAAATACGAGGTGACATCGGTTTTTTCCTCCAAAAAAAGTCCATTAGTAATGGTAAAAAAATAACTCCCCGCTTTTTTTGCTAACATACCCCACCCCCTTTCAAAAGGGGAGTATTGGTCGGGAAGTTATTTTTTCTTTTTTACTTAATTTCTATCCTCCTCTCTATTCCCGCACAATTCATTGGTACATTCTCCATACAAGTTCAGCGAATGATGGGTCACTTCAAAGTTAAGCAACTCTCCTACCATGCTTTTGATTTGTTGGATTCGTGGGTCACAAAATTCCATGACCTTTTTGCAGTCTACACAAATCAGATGATCGTGTTGTTTGTAGCCATACGCTTTTTCGTATTGAGTGACATTTTTTCCAAATTGATGCTTCGTTACGAGATCACAAGCCACCAATAATTCCAAGGTATTGTAAACCGTTGCCCGACTAATATTGTGGTGATTGTTCTTCATTTGAATATACAAGGTCTCTGCATCAAAATGATCATTGCGGGCATAAATCTCCTCCAATACAGCATAACGTTCTGGCGTTTTTCGCTGTCCATTTTTCTCCAAAAAAGCAATAAATATATTTCTTACCTCTTGAAGTTGTCGTTTGTGTTTGGGTATCGCAGGCATTGGTTAAGAAACGTTAATGAGTGTTAAATTAATATATAGATTTTAAAACTTGCAAAGGATTGTTTACTTTCGCTATCACAATACTGTTATACTTACCATCTCATCTTCAAATGCTGTTTCAAGCATTGAAGCTTACCATCAATCTAAAAAGTTTTAACACTTATTATCCTACAATGTTTTGTGGTTTAGTAGTGTATGAACCATGCTTCATTCAGTTTACCTTATAAAAAATTGAATACAATCAAAAATGGAGTAAAGTGATTTGTTTCAAACACAATCAATGATGGGAATAGTATAAGCTTTTGAAGTCTAAAACCAAAACAATAGAATTGACCAAAATTCAAATTTATAAAGAAAACCCGAAAGCGATGCCTTTGGCAAAGTAAATTCATACTTCCTTTTTCCGCCATTTGGCTATGGCATACATGATTGTCATTGGCATTTCGCCTTCGGGAAAAAAAGAAACAAAAATAAACATCTAATGGCAGAAAGTCAAATTTTGATTGGCCGTTGGTGATGATATTGATGGAACGTTTATTGATGGTAAACGTGTAACAGGGGGGCTGTCGAGAGATAGTCCCTTTTTTTTTACAAAAATTCAAACTCAAGTTTCAAATACAAATACAATTTTGAATTTGCGCCTTAGTATTTGAAGGTAGGAATTAAAAAAGGCTGTACTACTTTCGCAATACAGCCTTTCCAATAAATCTATTATTTCGCACTAGCTAAAATCAAATATACTAATTTTTGGCGACATTAGAAAATATTAAACGTTCTCTGTCTTCTTTTCAGCATGAATTACGATTTTCTCGTCATCATCCAAGTCTATCACCAAAATATCTCCTTTCACCAATTTTGAACCCAAAATTTCTTCTGCTAGAGGATCTTCGATATAGCGTTGGATCGCTCGGTGAAGTGGACGTGCGCCAAACTGAGGATCGTAGCCTTTTTCTGCCAAGAAATCTTTGGCTTTGTCGCTAAGTTTCATGGTATAACCCAACAACTCGATTCGTCTATACAAATCTTTCAGAGCAATGTCAATAATCTCAAAGATTTCTTGTTTACCCAAAGAGTTGAAAATCACCACATCGTCAATACGGTTCAAAAACTCGGGAGAGAAAGTACGTTTCAATGCCTTTCCAATCGTGTTTTTGGTGAGGCTATCCAATTGACCTTGTTTTGCAGAAGTGTTGAAGCCGACTCCCGAACCAAAGTCTTTCAATTGCCGCACCCCAATATTGGAGGTCATGATGATCAAAGAGTTTTTGAAGTCAATTTTTCTACCCAAACCGTCCGTCAATTGCCCATCATCCAATACTTGCAATAAGATATTGTAAACATCGGGATGCGCCTTTTCGATTTCATCCAAAAGAATCACCGAATAGGGTTTGCGACGTACTTTTTCGGTCAGTTGTCCACCTTCTTCGTAACCCACGTAGCCCGGAGGCGCACCAATCAAGCGAGAAATAGAGAATTTCTCCATGTACTCACTCATGTCAATGCGAATCAGCGCATCTTCGGTATCGAATAGGTAACGAGCCAAGGCTTTTGCCAATTCCGTTTTACCAACACCCGTTGGCCCCAAGAAAATAAAAGAACCAATCGGTTTTTTGGGGTCTTTCAATCCCACTCTATTTCTTTGAATCGCCTTGGTGACCTTTTCGACTGCGACATCCTGACCTATGATTTGCTTCTTTAGGTCGTCTTTCATGTGCAGCAAACGATTGCTTTCGCTTTGAGCCACACGCTTGACAGGAATCCCCGTCATCATGGCCACGACTTCTGCAATTTCTTCTTCGCCTACAGGATAGCGCATCGTTTTGGCTTCGTCTTCCCAACGCTGCTTTGCTCGCTTCAATTCGTCAATCATTTTCTTCTCACTGTCTCGCAATCGAGCTGCTTCTTCATATCGCTGGCTTTTGACCACTCGATTCTTCTCCAGCTTGATGTTTTCGATTTCCTCTTCCAACTTCACGATGTCTTCTGGAACGTGAATGTTTTTCAAGTGAACCCGTGCACCTACTTCGTCCAATACGTCAATCGCTTTGTCTGGAAGAAAACGGTCGGTAATGTATCGGGTACTCAAAGTCACACACGCTTTGATGGCCTCATCGTCGTAATTGACGTTGTGGTAATCTTCGTATTTTTCCTTGATGTTTTCTAAGATGTTGATGGATTCCTCAATGGAAGGAGGATCTACGATTACCTTTTGGAAACGGCGATCCAATGCACCATCTTTCTCAATGTATTGTCGGTATTCATCCAATGTTGAAGCACCGATACATTGCAGTTCGCCACGCGCCAAAGCGGGTTTGAAGATATTGGAGGCATCCAAAGAACCTGTTGCGCCACCTGCACCTACAATGGTGTGAATCTCGTCAATGAACAAAATCACATCTCTGTTCTTTTCGAGTTCGTTCATGATGGCTTTCATGCGCTCTTCAAACTGACCACGATACTTTGTGCCAGCTACCAAAGCAGCCAAATCAAGCATCACGATTCGTTTGTCAAACAAGACTCTGGAAACCTTTCGCTGAATGATTCGCAGCGCCAAACCTTCAACGATAGCGGTCTTACCCACTCCCGGCTCTCCAATGAGAATTGGATTGTTCTTTTTACGACGGCTGAGAATCTGCGAAACTCGCTCTATTTCTACTTCTCGCCCTACAATAGGGTCAAGTTTGTTTTCTTCGGCAAGTTTGGTGATGTCTCGCCCAAAATTGTCTAATACGGGTGTACGAGATTTTGCACTGGATTTGCTGCTGCGACCAGAAGAAGAGAAGCTTCCGCCTCCACCTCCGCCGCCTCTCTGACGTTCTTCATCGAATTCGTCATCAGATTCATTGGAGTATTCTCCTTTGATTTCGTGTTTTACATAATCCAACTCTGTTTTGAACGCCTCGTAGTCAGCGTCAAACTGGTGCAATATTCTCGTAGCTATGTTTTCTTTGTTCTTCAAAATTGATAGCATTAAGTGTTCTGTGTCAATTACTTCGCTCTTGAGCATTTTGGCTTCAAGAACGGTTACTTTCAATACCTTTTCCACCTGTCGAGTCAGTGGAATATCGTTGGCATTTACGATTCGTCCCGAATGATTGCCTTTCACAGCATCTTCAATGGATCTTCTGAGCATAGTCAAGTCAATTTCGAGAGAGCGCAGCACTTTGATAGCCAAACTGCCTCCTTCTCTCAAAATGCCCAAGAGCAAATGTTCTATTCCCAAATAATCGTGACTAAGTCTCAAGGCTTCTTCCCTACTAAGAGAAATCACCTCTTTTACCTTTTGTGAAAATTTTGCTTCCATATTACGCTATTAGTGTCAAAAACTATTCCTAGCTTTCAAAAATGGATGTTATGGCATTAACACCTGTAATTTAGTCATGTTTTGCCAAAAAAAAATAAAACTTTCGGCAAATTCGTCACCTTGCATGAATTACAACAAACAATTCCTTCAAAAAGATTTTACAATATCCTCTTTTTTTAGGTATTGATTGATAACTGGTTTTCCGATTTTTTCCAATAAGGTAAAGTTGAGTTGCTTTCCCTTGTGTTTTTTATCGTTTTGTAGGTAGTTCATGACCGCTTCTACATTTGCAGAATCTACTACATACTCTGCATATAGTTGACGCAAAAAAGCATTGATTTGTTGAAAATCATCTTCAGGAAAGTCGCTTATTTGCATAGATAATTTCAATTCGGCAATCATTCCCAAAATGATGGCTTCCCCATGCAGCAATGGATCAGAGTCATGGGTCAGTGAAAAACTCTCAATCGCATGTCCGACTGTATGACCAAAGTTCAATATTTTACGCCACCCTTTCTCAAACGGGTCTGCTTCAACAACTGCTTTTTTTATCTGCAATGACCGCATAATAATATCCGACCAGTCTACTCCTTCAATGTTGGCTCGGTTGATGGTCAATAAGTCATTGAAGTAGTCGACATCTGCAATCAAAGCGTGTTTGATGATTTCTGCAAAACCGTTGCGAATTTGTCGGGCGGGAAGGGTCTTTAAAAAAATGGGGTCTATCAGTACGGCTTGTGGATTCTGAAAAAAACCAATCACATTCTTCAAGTTGTCAAAATCAATGCCCAATTTTCCGCCAATCGAAGCATCTACTTGCGCCAAAAGCGTTGTCGGAATCTGTATAAAATGTATGCCCCGCTTGTAGGCTGCGGCGGCAAAACCGCCCATATCACCAATGACTCCTCCTCCCAGATTCAACATCAAAGCATTTCTATCTGCTTGTGCCTTCAACAATTCAGACCATATATATTGACAGGTTTGAATGTTCTTGTGGATTTCTCCGCTTTGTATTTCTATTACTTTCGCCTCCTTCAATGTCGGCACTCTTTGCAGCAACAGCGGCAAACAATGTTCTCTGGTGTTTTCATCTACCAATATAAATACCTGTGAATAATCGCCTTTTTGGAGAGATTCGGTCAGGGCTTCTTGAAAGTCTCCAACGGTGATGTTGTAGTCGGATAAGGATAAGGTGTTTGTGGTCATGTTGCTTGTGTTGGTGTTGGTTTGGGCAAATATAAGGGAATTTGTTGTTTGTGTACTTTGACAGGTGATTAGTTAGACTATTTTCCTAAAATAACAAATCAATATTGAAGTGATTTTGCAGCAATCAAAATATTTTATAGCTTTATACATCTATTATTTTCCTTTTAAGTATTTATGTGAAAATTATTTTAAAAGTAGAGTTTGACCAAAAAAAACACATATCGTTCTTTCAACAACTCGGACAGTTCAGCGAAAACTTGTCAACAGTTGCAAACTTTGGCAACGGTTGAGCGGCACAACCTCACAACTCAACACCAAAGAGACTTCGAGACCAACTTCGACCACCGAGGGGCGAGATTGTACGATGCGGATGCAGGGCGGGTTTTGAGTTTGGATCCTTTGACGGCGGATTTTCCGAGTTGGAGTGATTATAATTATGTGTTGGGGAATCCGATAGCCTACGATGCACAAAACCGAAAATTTTGGCGTGAAGGGAATCTCTGTGAATCAGTTTAAAAGCATTTTCATCAGACTGTTAATACTTGGTGCAGCTGCACCTTTCATAATTTTATCACCTCCATAACCCACATAATGAAGCGTGAGGGATGGATTTGAAGAGTATCTAAAACACAAAGCACGTTCTGTTTTTAAACGACATTCAACTAAGGCGACATACCCCAAACACTCCATCAATAAGAATTTTTCCTTTTGCAATCTGACAATATTTTATTATATTCACATCCCCCAAATGAATTCCAAAAGATTTTCCTGAAAACTTCTTCCTCATTTGGCATTCCTAATTCCAAACAAACTGAAAACCCCAACAATATGAACGATACGCTCACCCTTCCCAAAGTTAACAATTTCATTGACGGAAAATTTGAAGGCATCGGAAACGGCACAATGGATGTCGTCAGCCCATTGGATGGCAAAGTGATTTCCTCCGTTCCGATGAGTACGACCGAAGATTTGGACAATGCAGTTGCGGCTGCAAAAAGAGCCTTCAAAACTTGGTCAGAAAAAACCATCAAAGAACGGGTACAAGTATTTTTTACCTACCGCAATTTGCTGGAAAAGCACCAAGATGAACTCGCCAAATTGGTGCAAATCGAAAACGGCAAAACCTACGGTGAAGCATTGGCAGAAGTATTGAAAAGCATTGAATTGTGCGAGTTTGCCGTTTCGATGCCGCAAATCGTCACCAACGAAGTACAAGAAGTAAGCAAAGGGGTAGAATGTCGAATCGAACGAAAACCGATTGGCGTAGTTGCCTGCATCACTCCCTTCAATTTCCCCAATATGGTGCCACATTGGACAGTACCAAATGCCATTGTGCTGGGCAATACAGTCATTCTCAAACCTTCCGAAAAAGTGCCACTCAGCACCATTCGCATGGCGGAATTACTAAAAGAAGCAGGTCTTCCCGATGGTGTTTTCAATCTCGTCAATGGCGGTAAAGAAATCGTTGAAGCCATCTGCGACCACCCCGACATCAAAGCCACTTCTTTTGTAGGTTCTACGCATGTAGCCAAAATCGTTTACCGACGAGCTACCTCCAATCTTCAAAGATGTGTCGCTTTGGGAGGCGCAAAAAACCACCTCATTGTCCTTCCCGATGCCAACCCCCAAATGACTGCCGACAATGTGGTCGCTTCCATGTCAGGTTGTGCAGGGCAACGGTGCATGGCAGCCTCCGTAATGGTTGGCGTTGACCGAGTACAGCACATCATTGACCTTATGGTTGAAGAAGCCAAATCCATTGTTCCCGGCAAAAACTTGGGTTCGGTTATCAGCAAAGAAGCCAAAGAACGCATTGAAGCCTACATCACTGAAGCCGAACAACAAGGCGCAAAAATTTTGGTGGATGGTCGAGGCGCAACCGTTGAAGGAAAAGAAGGTGGTTTTTATGTCGGACCGACCATCATTGATTATGTGACCCCCGATATGAAAGTGGCAAAAGAAGAAATTTTTGGTCCTGTCATTTCCATCATTCGAGCCAAAGATGTGGATGAAGCCATTCTCATCGAAAACGGCTCCAATTACGGCAATGCAGCCGCAGTTTTCACCCAAAGTGGAGGATTGGCAAGACGCATTATGGAAGGCGCAAGTGCGGGTATGATTGGAGTGAATATCGGTGTTCCTGTTCCGAGAGAACCGTTCTCTTTTGGCGGCTGGAACGAATCCAAATTTGGAGTAGGCGACATTACTGGCAAAAGTTCGATTGAATTTTGGACGCAAAATAAAAAGACGACGACTAAGTGGAATCCAGAAGACAAAACGAACTGGATGAGCTGATTAAATCCAAATAAAGTGCAGTTTTTCCCTTCATTGAAGGCTCATATTTGGTGGATTTGCGAATTGCGATAGATGAAGTTTGATTTGTGATTTAGCTTTGTTTGTTTTCAAATCAAACTTCGTAAATCATGTAATCATACATCTCAAATCCAAGTAAAGTGCATTTAGGTTCTTTTACTTTATACGCTCGTATTTGGTGGATTTATGAATTGCGATAGATGAAGTTTGATTTGTGATTTATCTCTGTTTGATTTGTGATTTAGCTTTGTTTGTTTTCAAATCAAACTTCGTAAATCATGTAATCATACATCTCAAATCCACCAAATACGAGGGGCAAAACTTAAGAATGTAAAAATTATGATTGAGCAAAAATAAATCACAAATCAAACTTCAAAAATCATACATCTCAAATCCACCAAATACGAGACGCAAAACTTGAAGGGTGAGATAAAAGATAAATCAAAAAAACAACTTCAATCCATGATAACAACTTTAGAAACCTCCAATACACAAATCCGCAAAAAAAACCTCGACCACACTTTATTCTCTTGGTCCAAACAAGGCGGATTAAACCCCATTCACGCCCAAAAAGCAAAGGGTGTCTATCTTTGGGATACAGACGGCAAACGGTACATTGACTTTTCTTCCCAATTGATGAACGTCAATATAGGTCATGGCGACCAACGGATTACACAAGCCGTAGCCGAGCAAATGCAAAAACTCAGCTTTGTCTATCCAGGCATGATAACCGATGTGCGAGGTGAATTGGGTGCATTGATTGCAGAAGTTACCCCAGGCAATTTAACCAAAACCTTTTTTACTTTAGGAGGTGCAGAAGCGATTGAAAATGCCATCAAAATCGCCCGAATTTATACAGGCAGACCCAAAATTATCACCCAATACCGTTCCTATCACGGTGCAACTTATGGAGCGATTTCGGCAGGTGGCGACCCCCGAAAATTTCCCGTTGATGCCTATTCTGCCCCCAATTTTGTCCACATAGAAAACCCCTATTTCTACCGTTGTCCGTGGGGAACAAACAGCATTGAAGAATGTGGCGAAATGGCATTGGCGCATTTGGAGCGAGTCATTAAATTTGAAAATCCCGACAGCGTTGCCGCTATTCTGATGGAAGGAGAATCGGGTTCTTCGGGCTGCATCAAATACCCGCCAAACTACTGGCAAGGCTTGCGAAAAATTGCAGATAAGTATGGAATCTTGTTGATTGACGATGAGGTGATGAGTGGTTTTGGACGAACAGGTAAATGGTTTGGGATTGACCATCATGGTGTTACACCCGACATTATGGCAATCGCCAAGGGTTTGACCTCTGGTTATTTGCCCTTAGGCGGAACAGTTGTCACCGATACCATCGCCCAACATTTTGAGGACAATGCTTTGGTCATAGGTTTGACCTACTCTGCACATGCCGTTTCTTGCGCTGCGGGCTTGGCAAATGTTCGCATTATGAAAGAGGAAAATATGGTCGAAAATGCGGCTCGAATGGGACACTATATTGAACACAAAGTTGCCGAACTCATTGCCAAACACCCTTCAATTGGCGATTTCCGAAATACAGGATTGTTAGGTTGCATCGAATTGGTTAAAGACCGAAAAACCAAAGAACCACTTGTCGAATGGAACACCGCTTCTCCCATTACCAACGAAATTGCAGGTAAAATCCGTGAGTTGGGCATGTTTACTTTCGTCAAATGGAATTTCATTTTCATTGCTCCGCCATTGAACATCACCGAAGCAGAGGTGGACGAAGGAATGGAGATTATTTCTAAAGCGATTGGAGTAGCGGATGGGTATTATACAGGGTGAGAATTTGAGGTGATGAAATAATGACCCCAAATCAAGTGCAGAAAATTCCCCCTTTGAAGGGGGTTAGGGGGATGTTTTCGTAAAGAGTTGAGAATAGCACAATTCAGTGAAAAATCAAAATGATTACCCCAAATCAAGTGCAGAAAATTCCCCCTTTGAAGGGGGTTAGGGGGATGTTTTCGTAAAGAGTTGAGAAAAGACAATTCAATGAAAAATCAAAATGATTACCCCAAATCAAGTGCAGAAAATTCCCCCTTTGAAGGGGGAATTTCCGCACTATATTTTGGCTGAGGTTAGGAAAGATTCGTTATTTTTAAAGCTAAATCGAAAGTACTACAACTCAGCCTTTATTTTTATTTGAGGGCATGAATTCAAATTCAAATAAGATATAAGAATATGCCGTATAAAATTGAGAGGAAATGTGATACAGTGGAATTTTCTAAATAATTACTCTAAATAAAATTCAGAAAACTACCCCTTCAAAGAAGGGAAGGGAGATATTTTGGTAAAGAGTTGAGAATGACACAATTCAGTGAAGAATTAAAGTAATTACCCGAATTCAAACGCAGAAAATTCCCCCTTTGAAGGGGGTTAGGGGGATGTTTTCGTAAAGAGTTGAGAAAAAAAGAGACAATAAAAATAGATAGTCAATTCACCCAATAAACAGCATTGCCAATGCAAAACAAAGACATCGTAACCTTAAACGAAGACTTTTCCCAATCGCCATTATACAGCGAAGACCTTGCCCCCGTTCCGCCCGAAAAACGGACATGGACGATGTGGCATTTGGCTGCAATATGGGTTGGAATGGCAGTCTGTATTCCGACCTATTTGCTCGCTTCCTATATGATAGGCGCAGGAATGACTTGGCTCGAATCATTGATTATCATTGGAGTAGCCAATTTAATCATCACCATTCCGATGGTATTAAATGGACACGCAGGCGTAAAATACGGTGTACCTTTTCCCGTTATTGGCAGAACCTCCTTTGGCACAAAAGGCATTCACATCCCTTCCATTGTTCGGGCAATTGTTGCTTGTGGCTGGTTCGGGATTCAAACGTGGATTGGAGGATTGGCGGTTTATGCCATTTTCTGTTCGCTTACAGGCACAGAAGCAGCCATTGATTTGACAGTTGGTAAATTTCTTGGGTTTGCGGTTTTCTGGTGCATCAACATCTACTTTATTTGGAAAGGAACAGAAAGTATCAAATTTTTGGAGCAATACGCTGCTCCCATCCTGATAATCATGGGAATATTCCTGATTGGTTGGGGCGCAACACAGGCGGGAGGCTTCAAAATCGTTTTGGACCAAAGTGAGCAATTGGCAACTCCTGCTGCGGAAATCATAGAAAAAAATGGGCAAAATGTATTGGTTTTCCATCCCATTAAAGATAAAACGGGAAAAATCAAAGCAGATGCCTATCGCATGGATGCTGGAACGTGGACACCGATTACTGCAAATGAAATTCCCCTTACTGCAAACCAAGAAAATACCACCATTCAATTTAGAAAATCAGTCGGCGATACCTTCATTGAATCCTCTACTGTCACTCCCACAATAGCGACTCCCAATACTTCAAGTACAGGCGGCAAATTGTGGAGTTACCTGCTTTGGCTGACCATTATGGTTGGTTTTTGGGCTACGATGTCGCTGAGTATTGCCGACATTACCCGCTATGCCGCTACCCAAAAAGCGCAAGTTTTGGGGCAGTTTATTGGGCTTCCTGGGACGATGATGCTGTATTCTTTCGTCGGAATATTTGTCACTTGTGCTGCCGTAATCAACTTTGAAGGGATTTTGATATCCAACGATGCGCCTTGGGACCCTGTTTCGCTTTTGTCAAGATTTGACAACCCTGCAGTGGTGATTTTCAGCCAAATATTCATGATTATCGCTACTTTAAGTACCAACATTGCAGCCAATGTTATCGCCCCCGCTAATGCTTTTTCCAATCTCAACCCCAAAAAAATCAGTTTCCGAACAGGAGGTATCATTACAGGAATTATTGGAATCATTATTTGCCCGTGGTATTTGATGGCTGAAATCAGCAATATCCTTATTTTTATCAGTGGATTGTTGGGACCTGTTTTGGGCATCATGTTGGCGGACTATTACGTTATCCGAAAAAAAGAAATTGCCATTGCAGAACTGTACAAAGAAAACGGTGCATTTAGTTATTCATCGGGCTTCAATCCTGCTGCAATGATTGCGCTTTTTGCAGGTGTTGGAGTTGCTTTGATTGGTTATTTTGTGCCTGCATTGGATGCACTTTACAAACTGTCTTGGTTTTCTGGTTTTGCAGTTTCTTTTGGTATTTATTGGGTATTGATGCGGAAAAAGTGAATTTAGAAGTGGGAAGAGGGAAGTGGGAGAAGTCTGAGTAAAGGACAAAATATTTGTTGGATAAAACCTTATAGGTTTAAATTTTGATATTTTATACATTATTGTTGATAATCTGATTTCATATAAAGAAAAACCTATAAGGTTTAGGTTTTGAATCAAAAAACGTTTAACCTTCTACTGGGAAAGGAAATGTTTGATAACCAAAACTCTGTGCCTCTATATTCAATAAAAATTTCACAAAATATTGAAGTCTAAAAAATAAACAATATGTCAATTTTAATAAAAAACGGAAGAGTCGTTACGGCGGAGTCCGATTTCATTGCGGACATCTACACCGAAGGCGAACAAATTGTAGCCATTGGAAAAGACCTGTCCTACAAAGCAGACAAAGTAATTGATGCAACGGGGAAACTCGTTTTTCCTGGAGGAATTGACCCACACGTTCACTTAGATATGCCGTTTATGGGGACTTCTTCGAGCGACGATTATACCACAGGTACTCGTGCGGCTTTGCATGGCGGCACAACGATGGTCATTGATTTCATTTTGCAGACGCAAGGAAAATCGCTTTATGATGCCCTCCGAACTTGGCAGCAAAAATCGCAGGGGAAAGCGATTGGAGATTATTCATACCACATGGCTGTCACCGACTTCAATGACGATGTAGCAAAAGAGGTGGTGCAAATGATTGAAGACGAAGGCATCATTTCCTTCAAGACTTTCATGGCATACAAAGGCGCATTGATGATTGACGATGGGCAGATGGTGCAATTGATGAAGGTGGTCAAAGAAAATGGCGGCTTGGTAACGGTTCATGCGACAAATGGCGACATGATTGATTCCTTGATTGCCAAACACCGTTCGGAAGGCAAATTGTCACCACTTTACCACTACCTTTCACAACCCGAAGTGACCGAAGCCGAAGCCTCTGGACGTTTTGCGGACATGCTTCACTACACAGGTTGCCCTGGTTACATCGTACACATGACCTGCGAAGGCGCACTCAATGCTGTCCGAAACGCCACTCGCCGCAACCAAAAAGTGTTTGTGGAAACCTGCACACAATACCTCGTTTTGGATGCCTCACTATATGAAAAAGATTTTGAAGGTGCGAAATGGGTAATGAGTCCTCCTTTGCGGGAAAAAAAGGACCAAACCGCTCTTTGGTCGGGCATCAATCAAGGTTTGGTGCAAGTCGTTGGAACAGACCACTGTCCCTTCAAATGGGAACAAAAATTGATGGGAAAAGACGATTTCTCGAAAATCCCCAACGGTCATCCTGCAATTGAACACCGCATGGAATTGCTCTTTACGGAAGGTGTCAACACAGGAAAAATTTCTTTGAACAAATACGTGGAAGTCACTTCAACAAATGCCGCCAAAATTTTCGGAATGTTCCCCAAAAAAGGAACGATTGCGATTGGCGCTGATGCAGATTTAGTCATTTTCGACCCCAACAAAAAACACACGATTTCGGTGGATACGCACCACATGAATGTGGATTATTCGGCTTATGAAGGATGGGAATTGACGGGCAAAACAGAAACAGTTTTGCTGAGAGGTAAGGTAGCGATTGAAGGGGAGAAATGTTTGTTGGAGGCTGGTTATGGGCAGTTTGTGAAAAGAGGGAAAACATCGTTGGTTGTTTGATTTGGAAACAGAGCGAAATCAAAAATCAAACTTCGTCTATCGCAATTCATAAATCCACCAGTAATGAGCCTTCAATGAAGAAACAGTAATCGCACTTTGTTTGGATTTAAGATGTATGATTACATGATTTTTGAAGTTTGATTTGGAAACAGAGCGAAATCAAAAATCAAACTTCGTCTATCGCAATTCATAAATCCACCAGTAAAGAGCCTTCAATGAAGAATTTGAAGCCGCACTTTGTTTGGATTTAAGATGTACGATTACATGATTTTTGAAGTTTGATTTGTAATATTTTTTTTGAAAATATAATTTTAGAATAATGACGCCAGAAGAACTTGAGGAACGACTGATAAATTTTGCTTCAAGAATTATCACTGTAGCAGAAGCATTACCAAAATTACCTGCTGCGAAACATCTTGGCGGACAATTGTATCGTTCAGGAACTTCACCTGCACTGAATTATGGAGAAGCAAGAGGAGCAGAGTCAACAGCCGATTTTATTCACAAAAAGAAGATTTGCCTCAAAGAATTGAGAGAAACCTATGTGTGTCTTCGAATAATGGACAAAAAGAGTTGGTTTAAAAAGGGGCGACTTGATTCAATGCTTCGTGAAAACAATGAACTAATTTCGATTTTTGTATCAAGTGTCAAAACGGCTGAAAGCAATAGAAAAGCTGAAAAAGAAGGTCGAAGTAACAGGAAAAAGCGTTGAGGTGTAAAACGAGAAATTGTAACTGCATTTTGTTTGGATTTAGGATGTACGATTACATGATTTATAAAGTTTGATTTGAAAACAGAGCGAAATCAAAAATCAAAATTCGTCTATCGTAATTCGCAAATCCACCAGTCACAAGCCTTCAATGAAGAAGTTAAAGCCGCACTTTATTTGGATTTAGGATGTACGATTACATGATTTTTGAAGTTTGATTTGAAAACAGAGCGCAATCAAAAATCAAACATCGTCTATCGCAATTCATAAATCCACGAGTAAAGAGCCTTCAATGAAGAAGTTAAAGCCGCACTTTATTTGGATTTAGGATGTACGATTACATGATTTGTGATGTTTGATTTGGAAATAGAGTTAAATCAAAAATCAAAATTCAACTATCGTAATTCATAAATCCACCAGTTATGAGCAAGTAAAGTGAGAAGATACGACTGTTATTTATTTATAATATTGAAAAGGTACAACTATGAGAAAAATAAAATCAGGTCTTATTCAGATGTCGCTTCCAATGACCGAAGGAGAAGGAAGTATTGAAGAAATCAAGCAGGCGATGCTTGAAAAGCACTTGCCGTACATTGACGAAGCAGGCAAAAAAGGAGTGCAAATATTGTGTTTGCAGGAAATCTTCAATACGCCTTATTTTTGCCCAGGTCAAGACCGAAAATGGTATGCTTCAGCGGAATCTATCCCTGGAAAGACCGTTGAGATGATGCAAGAATATGCCAAAAAATATCAGATGGTCATGATTGTGCCGATATTTGAAAAAGAGCAGCCAGGAGTGTTGTACAATACGGCAGCGGTGATTGATGCGGACGGAACGTATTTGGGTAAATATCGCAAAAACCACATTCCACATACCACAGGTTTTTGGGAGAAGTTTTTCTTCAAACCAGGGAATTTGGGTTATCCCGTTTTTCAGACAAAGTACGCCAAAATTGGAGTCTATATCTGCTATGACCGACACTTCCCCGATGGAGCGAGAATTTTGGGCTTGAATGGTGCGGAAATCGTTTACAATCCTTCTGCAACCGTTGCGGGGCTTTCACAATATTTGTGGAAACTCGAACAGCCTGCTCATGCTGCTGCAAATGGCTACTTTATGGGCTGTATCAATCGAGTGGGAGAAGAAAAACCGTGGGATTTGGGACGTTTTTATGGCACTTCCTATTTTGTCGACCCAAGAGGACAGCTAATTGCAGAAGCCTCCGAATACGATGATGAATTGCTGATTGCAGAATTTGATTTGGATATGATTGATGAAGTGCGTTCTACTTGGCAGTTTTTTAGGGATAGAAGACCTGAAACTTATGGCAGATTGACGGATTTATAATTTAGGACTTTTGATTTACAGGACACATCGTAATGGGTCATTTATAAATTAATAGAATTGAATAATGCAGGACTTACTTGATAGAATCAAAAAGATTGAGAACCTAATACTTGGTGCAGCTACAACAGGGGAGAAGAATGCAGCTATGTCTGCCAAAGAAAGGATTTTAAAGAAGTATCCAGAACTTGAAATTTATAAAAACCCCACAGAATACAATTTATATACTTCTAATGTGTGGCAGAAAAAATTACTCCTCGCTATTTGTAGAAAATATGGAGTAAAACCGTACAGGTATCATCGACAAAAATATACCACAGTTATGGTAAATATCAATGAAGAATTTTTAAAAAAGGTTTTATGGAAGGAATATTTGGAATATTCCTCACACCTTGAAAAATTGATTGCAGGAATAACGGACGATTTAATCAGTAAAATTCACAAGCATCAAGAGGAAGATGTAATTCACAAAACCCTTAACTAAAAAAAGATAAAAAAAATGTCTGAATACAAACGCCCTTTATCGGAAGCCGAATTTGAGAAGAATTTCAAGCAAAAAAAGCCTTTGATGAATCAGACCGAAGCTTTTTACGAAAGCTCACGTTGTCTTTTTTGTTACGATGCTCCCTGTATGAATGCTTGCCCAACTGCAATTGACATTCCTTTGTTTATCAAGCAAATAAATACGGGAAATGTGACGGGGGCTGCAAAAACCATTTTTGATGCCAATTGGCTGGGAAATGCTTGTGGAAAAGTGTGTCCAACGGGTGTGCTTTGTGAGGGAGCTTGTGTGTATAATCTGCAAGATGTGCCTGCCATTCAAATCGGACGCTTGCAGCATTATGCCACCGAAAAGGTGATGCGAGAAGATATTGAGTTGTTTAGGGCGGGTGAACCGAATGGTCGAAAAGTTGCGGTTATTGGAGCGGGACCTGCGGGGATTGCTTGTGCGTGCGAATTGCGGGTGATGGGTTATGAGGTGGATATTTTTGAAGCGAAAGAAAAACCTTCGGGATTAACAGTTTACGGCATTGCACCCTACAAAATAACCAATGAAGAAGCATTAGACGAAGTGGAATACCTGCAAAAGCAATTGGGTTTTTCTATCCACTACAATCATCCGATTTCTGATGAAGCAGCATTGAAGGACTTGGAAAATGACTATGCTGCAATTTTTATTGGAGTGGGGTCTGGTCCGACACGGAGTTTGTTATTGAAGGGAGAGGAAAAGGAAAATGTGGTGGGGGCTGTGGAGTGGATTGAAGATTTGAGGATGAAACACCACGAATTGTACGTGCCTGAACGTGTGGTCGTTATTGGCGGTGGAAATACAGCAATGGATGCAGCTTCTGAATCGGCTCGAATGGGTGCGAAATCGGTGATTTTGGCGTATCGAAGGGACAAGGAACGAATGGGGGCTTACAAGTTTGAATACGAAACGGCAATCAGTGCGGGTGTGCAAAGTTGGTTTGGTATTCAGCCTGTTGAGATTTTAGGGAATGGAAAAGTGGAAGGGATTCGGTTTGTCAAAACTACTGACCAAAATGGTCGATTGGAAATCATTGAAGGAAGTGAATTTGATGTGCCTTGCGATATGGTTATCAAAGCAACGGGACAAGCGAAACTTGGGGGTTTTTTGAAGCAAATCTCTGGGCTGGAATTGGATAGTCGCAATCGAATCAAGGTCAATTCGACTACTTTTCAAACGACTAATCCGAAATATTTTGCAGGCGGCGATGCTGTGAATGGTGGAGCGGAAGTGGTGAATGCTTGTTTTGATGGGAAAATGGCAGCGAAAGGGATTGATTTGTGGTTGGATTCGCTTTTGTAGTTTGCAGTTTCTTCATTGAAGGCTCATTACTGGTGGATTTGCGAATTACGATAGTTGAATTTTGATTTGTGATTTATTTGCTTGGTTTTCAAATCAAACTTCAAAAATCATGTAATCATACATCCTAAATCCAAATAAAGTGTGCTGCACCTTCTTCATTGAAGGCTCATTACTGGTGGATTTGCGAATTACGATAGTTGAATTTTGATTTGTGATTTATTTGCTTGGTTTTCAAATCAAACTTAAAAAATCATGTAATCGTATATCCTAAATCCAAATAAAGTGCGATTACTGTTTCTTCATTGAAGGCTCATTACTGGTGGATTTGCGAATTAAGATAGACGAATTTTGATTTGTGATTTTGCTCTGTTTTCAAATCAAACCTCAAAAATCATGTAATCATACATCCTAAATCCACATAAAGTGCGGTTGCAGTTTCTTCATTGAAGGCTCATTACTGGTGGATTTGCGAATTAAGATAGACGAATTTTGATTTGTGATTTTGCTCTGTTTTCAAATCAAACTTAAAAAATCATGTAATCATACATCTTAAATCCAAATAAAGTGCGATTACTGTTTCTTCATTGGAGGCTCGTAGTTGTTGGATTTGCGAATTAAGATAGTTGAATTTTGATTTGTGATTTATTTGCTTGGTTTTCAAATCAAACTTAAAAAATCATGTAATCATACATCCTAAATCCAAATAAAGTGCGGTTGCAGTTTCTTCATTGAAGGCTCGTAGTTGGTGGATTTGCGAATTAAGATAGACGAATTTTGATT
>JAUHXA010000045.1 GCA_030427245.1 Bacteroidia bacterium
AATACTAATTTTTAAAAAATGATGAAAAATGATTTAAAAATGTCGTGCTGAAATTCCTAAGGAAATCCATCACTACTCCTAGTAGACGTTTTTGAGGTTGCCAATTGCAGAAAATTTGAAAAAAAAATTTGAAAAAGACAGTCAATTAATAATTCCAAATATTTTTTTTCCTTTGGTGCTTGATTATAAGGATACTAATAAAAACAGAATGGTTTTGAAGAAAAGAGTTGGCATGTTGATTTTGCTTCAATTTTTCCGTTTGGGTATTTTATAAGAAAAAGTAAGTGTTTTCTTAGTAATGGAGGAATTGAAGGAAAAGGGGGTTGGTTTTGCTTGTATGAACGGAAACTTTGCCAACAGTCGAAGACTTTAGCAACAGTTGGAGTGGTGGAGTCGCTCACCTGTTGGCAAGGTTGAAAACCATTGCCACAATTTGTTTCGAAACCTCGGGAGTTTCACTACATTGGTTGCTTCGACAAATCAAGTGAAACCTTGTCAACAGTTGGACAGAACACACTCATTCCTAATTAATTCCCTTTCACTCCCAAATTATTACGTTTCATTCTAATCAACCAAAGTAAAATAGATATTTTAGTGTATTTTAGCTATGCAAATAACAATAAAAGCATAAAAACTAATGAAAGTAAAGGATTAAGCTTTTAAAGACACTACTAATGTAAAACTTATACCCTAATAGAACAATAACCCTAAACGCCTTGTGGAGTTTCCTTCATCAAGGCGTTTTTTTATTACCCTACCATTGCTTTTTATCCTATTTTTGTTCTTCAAAAAATTTCTTCATCATTCAAAATCTTCAATGCCTCTTACCATTTACAAATCCTCGGCAGGTTCAGGTAAAACCTACACACTCGTCAAAGAGTACGTCAGCTTATTGATTCGTCGCCCTCACGAATTTAGGAACATATTGGCGATTACTTTCACCAACAAGGCAACCGACGAAATGAAGGGGCGAATCATTGAAGCCCTCTCCTTATTGGCAGACGAAAAGTTTGAAGGATTGGCAAAACAATTGGCGAAGGAAAATCCAAAATTGAAGTCAACAGACATTCCCAAAAATGCCCAAATTGCTCTTCAAAACATTCTCCACAGCTATTCCGAGTTCAGTGTCAGTACGATAGACAGTTTTTTTCAGCGAGTCTTGCGGGTATTTGCCAAAGAGTTGAAGCTGCCTCTTCGATACGAAGTTGAGATGGATAGAACCTTCGTTCTCGACCAAATTACCGCACACCTCATGCTCGATATTGGTCAAATTGAGGGATTGACCAATTGGCTCGAAAACTTTGCATTTTCCCAAATTGAAGAGGACAAAGGCTGGAACATTGAGCGCAATATTCGGGAATTGGGTCAGCAAATTTTTAGGGAGGAAGTTTGGGAACGTTTGATGCAAGAAGATGAGAAAGCGACAAGCGAAAATAGCTTGCAAGAAAGTAAGGAAAATGAAAGTAATCTTAGAAATTTAAATGCCAAACAAAAAGAAGCTGCAAAAAACAAAAAAGCGCAGAACATTCGAGAGTTGCGCTACAAAAGATTAAAGAAAATCATTGATGAACTTTGGACTATCAAACGAGGTTTTGAGAAGACATTGAAGGATTGGGGAAAAGAAGCGATGGACATCATTGAAGGTTACGGATTGAAACTCACAGACTTCAAGCCAGGTACTGCCAATTTTTTTGAAAACATTCAAAAAGGAAAATACAATAGAGGAGTCACTTTAGAAAAAATCTACAACGGCAATACCGATGCTTGGCGAGCACAAAAAGCTGCAAAAAAAGCAATCATTGACCAAGCTGTTCACAGCAGTTTGCAGGATATTTTGGTGGAAGCAATTGACTATCACGACAAAAACCTGATGATGTACACTTCTGCGAGCGAGGTATTGAAGAACATCTATGTCTATGGTATTTTGAACGACCTCAAAGACAAGTTGCGAGACTATCGGACGGACAATAATATGATGCTCATTTCGGATACCAACAATGTATTGAAGGCAGCGATTTCGGACCACGATACGCCCTTTGTATTTGAAAAAGTAGGTGTGGTTTTCAAACACATTTTGATTGACGAATTTCAAGACACCTCTGATTACCAATGGGAAAACCTCAAGCCTTTGGTCATCAATTCGCTTTCGGATGGTAATTTTTCGCTGGCAGTAGGCGACATCAAACAGAGCATTTACCGTTGGCGAGGCGGCAATATGAAACTCTTAATGTCGGGAATCAAAGAGGCTTTGTCGGGTTTTATGGAAAAAGATTCCGTTCAAAACCTCTCACACAATTGGCGAAGTCGAGAACACATCGTTGCCTTCAACAATGCCTTTTTTGCAACGGCGGCCAACGTATTGGCAAATACGCTCCAAATTCCCGAAGCTCAACAACTGACCAACGCTTATGAAGGAGTCAAGCAGGACATCCAAAATATGGGCGGCGGATTTGTGAAAGTCGAGTTTTTGCCATCTGGAAACTGGAAAGAAGACGCAGGAGAGCGAATGTTGTCGACCATTGCAGAACTGCAAAAAGAAGGCAAGTCTTTGAGGGATATTGCCATTTTGGTGCGAACCAATTTGGAGGGCAGCGACATTGCCGAAAAACTGGCTGCTGCGGGTATCAAGGTGATTTCTTCTGAATCCTTGCTTTTGAAAAATTCACCTAAAGTGATGCTCTTAATGAGCATTTTACGCTATTTATCCGACCACCGCAATGTAATCGCTAAAACCGAAATCTTAGTGCATTGGCTGCAAGTCAGAGGGAAAGCGGACGAAATTGACCACAGTATTTATACCGACCACCAAATCAAAGAAAGCGAAACCGAAACCGAATCGGAAAATGAAAAGGAACAGAAAGCCGAAGAAGAAGTACAGAGTCTTTTTCGCCAATTATTGCCTCCTCGTTTTCACGAAGACATTGCAGATTTGGTCAAAAAACCTTTGTACGAACTCATAGAATTACTCATTGAAGTCCTCCAACTCAACGATCATGCCGATGCTTATATCCAGCGTTTTCAAGACTTGGTTTTGGAACACAACAGCACCAAAAGTGCGGATGTCAATCACTTTTTGGATTGGTGGAACGACCACGAAGACAGCGATAAAACGTCTATCATCGTACCGAAGGGTGAAGATGCAGTGACAATTATCACGATTCACAAGGCCAAAGGTTTGGAGTTTCCGATTGTGTTGATGCCCTACTGCGATTGGTCTTTGACTCCCAAAATGAACTCCATTATTTGGACTTCAAGTGACCAAGCTCCTTTTGATGAAATGGGCCCTTTGCCCTTGAAATTCAGCAACAACCTGCAAAATTCTTATTTCCGAGACGACTACGAAAAGGAACTGCTACTCACCTACATTGACAACCTCAATGTGCTGTATGTAGCATTCACTCGACCTATCGAACGCCTATATATTTTCACGAAAGAGGTCAAGCGAGGGGGTAGTTTGAACAGTGTGTATCAGTTGTTAGATGCAAGCCTTCAAAGCGATGATTTTGAATACAACCAAAATTTTGACAATTCAACGGCTTCGTTCTCGCTGCCTCAAGGCTTTGAAGAAAATCTGGCAGATGCTGACGACAAAGAAGAAGAGTCCAATCAAGTCCTCAACCTCACGACCTATCTCTGCAACGATTACCAAGACAAAATCACGATTCGCTCCGATTCCGAAAAGTTTTTCATGCTATTTGACAATGAAAAATCGGATGCCATCAAAATGGGGCAGAAAATACACACCGTTTTGGAGAAAATGGTCTTCGCCAACGATTTGGAGAAGGTCATGCGCCAACTCCAAATTCAAGGCATCGTGCAAGCCGATGATTTACCTACTATCCGAACACGTATCCAAACAGCTTTTCAAAATGCCAAAGTACAAAACTGGTTTTCAAACGAGTGGGAGGTTTTGGCAGAACGCCGACTCCTCCGAAATCGTCAAATTTACATTCCCGACCGTGTGCTTGCTAAAGGCAATGAGGTAATTGTAATTGACTACAAAACAGGTAATAAAGAAGCTAAGCACAGGAAACAGGTCAATCGTTATGCAAATATTTTGGAGGGCATGGGTTATCGGGTGATGGAGAAGTATTTGTTGTACGTTGGAGAGAAAATGGAGATTGTGGAAGTGGGAAGCGAGATGTAGGATGTAGGATGTAGGATGTAGGATGTAGGATGTAGGGGAAAATAGTGCAGAACTCGCCAACATCCAAGGGATTTGGCGACGTTCGGAACGGTAAATTAGGACAAAGATGTAAGATGTAAGATGTAAGATGTAGGATGTAGGATGTAAGATGTAGGATGTAGGATGTAGGATGTAAGATGTAGGATGTAAGATGTAGGATGTAGGATGTAGGATGTAAGATGTAAGATGTAAGATGTAGGATGTAGGATGTAGGATGTAGGATGTAGGATGTAGGGGAAAATAGTGCAGAACTCGCCAACATCCAAGGGATTTGGCGACGTTCGGAACGGTAAATTAGGACAAACAACCTCGCCAAATCCGATGTTCAGAATAGTGAAAAAGGCAAGAAACAGCAAAATTTGATGCTTTTTTAGTAAATTTGTAGTACAACAAAATTTAAACGAGTGAGAAGAAAAATAACACATTTTATTCATTATCTCTCCTCTCACTTCCTACTTCTCTCATCTAAAGAATAATTCATCATGGATAAAAAAGCAACACAACGCAAGTGGTTCGTATTGGGTACATTCGTATTTTTGGCAGCATTGAGCCGCCTACTCCCCCACCCGCCCAACTTCACACCCATTGGTAGCATGGCACTCTTTGGAGCAGCCTATTTTTCTCGCAAATATTTGGCATTTTTAGTGCCTATTTTGGCGTTTTGGGTGAGTGATTTGGTTTTGAACAATGTAGTCTACTCAGCTTATTTTGACTCCTTTTCGTGGTTCAGCCCTGCATTATTGTGGAGTTGTGCAGCGATGGTTTTGATTGTCGTAATTGGTCGACATTTCCTGAAAAAAATCAATTTGACCACTCTGATTGGTAGTAGCCTTTTAGCTTCTGTGGTGTTTTTTCTGCTCTCCAACTTTGGCACTTGGGCAAGCGGCACAATGTATCCGATGAATTTTGGAGGTTTGATGGCTTGTTTTGCAGCAGGGATTCCTTTCTTTGGCAATACAGTAGCAGGTAATTTGTTTTACACTGCTTTGTTGTTTGGAGGTTTTGAAGCCTTGAAAAGTCAATTGCCTTATTTGCAGAAGCAGGTGGCGTAGTGATTTGTGATTACATGATTTTTGAGGTTTGATTGGTGATATTTAAAAATCAAACCTCAAAAATCACATATCGTATCAGACTTTCTATTCTCCTAATTCTTTCATACGCTCCATTCTTGCCTTCTCATTCGCCATCATCCACGGGTCTTTTGACAATTTTTCATACGCCAATTTGAAGAAAGGGCGGGCTTTGTCCGTATCCTTCAAAGTCCAAAAACACTCTGCAATTTCTTCCCAAATATAGCCCGATGAATCTACCCCTTCTGCCTCTTGTAGTGCTTTTTGTTGTAGTTTCAAGGCTTCTTCTACTCTCCCTAAAGAACGGTAAGTTTTGGCGATACACCATTTAGCGATACCAATACTTCGCTCATTGCCATGCTCTTTCTGCCATTCCAAGGCTTTTTCAAACATCTCTAAGGCTTTTTCGTACTCTTTTTTGTCGTGATAAGACCAACCCATATTGTTGTAAAGTGAGCCCAACCACAATTTTGCCCTTTTATCCTCTGATTTCTCCGCCAAAGCCACCGCCATTTCTTCCCACTTCAACTTTTCTTGGGGACGAGCCATTTCTGCGTAAGCCACCATGTGTAGAGCATCAACGGCATAGTAATCTTCACCTACCGATTCTGCCAATTGCCAAGCCTCTTTAAACAAGGGTATTGCTTTGGCTTGCTGTTGAGAAGAATTGAAGGCACGCCCTCTTTCGAGTAAATAGCGAACTTTGATTCTGTGTTCACCTGTATGATTTTGAAGCCATTCCTCCACACCATTTAGGGTTTCATGCGCTGCTTCAAAATTGCGCTGTAAACCTTGTGTACGAGCAATTTGAGTCAACAATTCAGCCTTGTAGGTTTCATTTTTTAAAGCCTCAGCTTGTGGCAACAATTCACGAAATTTTTCTTCTGTTTCTTTGGGATTACCAAAGTTCCAAAGTTTATTAAAATCAGGAAGTCCTTGCATTTTTTTATTACGATTGTTTTGATGTAAGAGATTTCATTTTTCAGGAAACCTCTCTACTATGAGTTTGAAATGAAGCTTAATACTAAATAAAAGTAGTCATTTTACAAAATCATTGAAAGTTAAAGAACCTTAAAGCAAAAATGGCCTGCCTCCAAAATTGAAGCAAGCCATTTTTAAGTCACGGATTGTGATGCAGTAACATCATGAAACTAAAGACGCATTGTAGTAAAATCTTTTATGGATTATCTCTCCTGCTACCCTGCTGAATGAAACGCCATTTTGTTTCCTTCGCTATCCATAAAAATGGCGAAATAACCGATTTCATCAGAGATTTTAGTTTTCGGTACAACCACTTCACCTCCTGCCGCAGCGACCCTCGCCAAAGGAACAGCTAAGTCTTCACCACCATTGAGATACACCAAAGAACCAGAACTTCCAGGCTCGTAGCCTTCAGCACAACAAACTGCACCGCCTACACCTTGACCTTCCATTGGTAGGAATGCCATTTTCGCTCCAATGATTTCTTGTTTGTGTAAAGGTGCACCCAAAACTGTGCTGTAAAATTCTATTGCTCTCTCGTAGTTGTTGGCTGGAATTTCAAACCAATTGATTGCATTTGCCATTGTTAAAATAATTTTTTGTTAAAGAAAAATGTTAAAATAGATAGTTTTATTCTAACCATCGTTTTGATTTCTACTGCAAATCTAAGCCATACTACTAAATAAATTAGCATGAAAGAAAATAAAAACGTAGTAAAAACTTGAAGCTTAAATTTTTACTTTTCGCTTATTATCAATAAATTGTAATGATTCTATAAATAAAAAACGTAGAAAACAATGGCGAAGAAAGGAGGGTTATTTCAGTTGATTGCTGCAATGAGCAAAGCCGAGAAACGACATTTTCGGCAATATGCAAAGGCAAACAGTTTGTCTTCTAATTATCTGGATTTGTTTGAAGCAATTGAAGGACAGAAAAGGTATGATGAAAAAACAATCAAGCTGCAATTCAAGGGTAAAGCCTTTGTGCGTCAATTGCATGTCACCAAAAACTACCTACAAAACTTCCTCCTCAAAAGCCTTAGAGCCTTTCACCAAAAACCTTCAAAAGATGCAGAGTTGAAGGATTTACTGCGGGATGTGGAATGGATGTTTGCCAAAGGTTTACATCATCACTGTCATTACGCTTTGGAGAAGGCAGAAAAAATAGCGAGGGTAAAAAATAATCGTTCAAAAAATAGTATTATATTATAAAATACAGTATTTTTGAGCATGAAATTATCCAAATGGGCAGACCTTCAAGGCATTACTTATCAAGCTGCATGGAAACAATTCAAGGCAGGCAAAATTTCGGGAGCTTATCAATTGGAAACAGGTACGATTATCGTTCCTAAGCAGCCCTCTACTTTCAAGCCCGATAAAAATGTTGTCTATGTTCGGGTATCTTCCCATGGTCAAAAAACAGATTTGAAACGACAAGAAGAACGTTTATTGGCTTTCTGTGCTGCTCGTGGGTGGATTGTTCATAGAGTGGTTAGAGAAATAGCTAGTGGATTGAACGACAAACGCCCCAAACTTGAAAAAGTGCTTTTAGATGAAAGTGTAGGGCGAATTATAGTAGAACACAAAGATAGATTTGCTCGTTTTGGAACATATTACATAGAGAAGTTATTACAATTGCAAGGTAGAGAATTAGTTATCATCAATGAAGCAACTGAAGACAAAGAAGATTTGATGCAAGATTTTGTAAGTATCATTACTTCCTTTGTTGCAAGAATATATGGACAAAGAAGAAGCAAAAGAAAAAAGGCAGCTATTTTAAAAGTGTTGGAAGAAGAATGAACTTAGTCGAAAAACATATCATCCGAAAAGGACACAAGTGGTTTAGACTGTGTGATGAAATTTGCTTTCTTTGCAAAAACCTCTACAACTTCGTTCTTTATGAAAATCGGCAACACTATATCGCCACAGGAAAAATTTACTCTATGAAGGAGTTTTTCAAAATGTTGCGAAAAACCAATCAGCCCGATTTTAGAGCGTTGCCCAGTCAAGTAGCCAAGGAAGTGGTTCGGCTTCACTACAAAAACTGGTTGTCCTTTTTTGCTGCCATGAAAAGCTACGGAAAAGACCTCTCCAAATTTACAGGCAGACCTCGACTTCCTAAATACAAAAAACGAAATAAAGACACCAAATACGGCAGATTCATCGCTTGTTATTATTTTCCCGAAGCCATCAGCCGAAAAGCTATGCGAGCAGGAATTATCAAACTGACATCCATTGGTATTCAGATAGATAGCCGAGGCAGAAAGGTCAAGATGGTTCGTATTGTCCCTAAGTATGGTCGGTATATCATTGAAGTGGTCTATGAAGTAGAAATCCCGCCAATTCAAACAACCAATCACAAAGAAGCTGCCATTGACTTAGGTGTCAATAATTTAGCGACTGTAGTTTTCAACACAGGAGACTCTCCTATGATAGTCAATGGCAGACCCTTGAAGTCTATTAATCAATACTTCAACAAAACAAAAGCCAAATTGATGTCTTATGTGGGGGGCAAAGCACACTCCAAAAGACTTGAAAAATTACACCACAATAGAGACAACAAAGTAAGTGATTATTTGCACAAACACAGCACTTTACTGATGAACTATCTCGCTTCAAAAGAGATTACCAAAGTCTATGTTGGTAAGAATCAAGGATGGAAGCAAAGCATCAAAATTGGCAAACGCAATAATCAAAATTTTGTAAGCATCCCTTTTGACAAATTTATTCAGATGCTCATTTACAAAGGTAAAATGAAGGGGATTGAAGTAGTTTGTATGGAAGAAAGTTATACTTCTAAATGCAGTTGTTTGGATGGAGAATCTGTCAGAAAACATCTGTTTTACAAAGGCAAGCGCATCAAACGAGGTTTGTTTCGGTCAAACAAAGGCATCCTTATCAATGCGGATGTAAATGCAGCTTATAATATAGGTAGAAAAAGTAATCCTGAATTTCTTGACAGGATAGAGGCACTGCCGTTAGTGCCATGTAGGTTAGTAGCCTAACGAAAATAAAATACTATATTTTTTAGAACGGTTTACGAATTGTACACAGGTTTATTAGAGGTGTTGACTTGGAAGCGAAGATTGTTGTTGGTGCGTTTGGGCAATGAAAAAAGTAAGGAGGCAGTAACGGAGATTTTGAAGGAAGAAAAGGAAGTATTGAAGCAGTTGACAGATTTAAATGAATATTGGTCTATCACCTATCATGTCATTGACCTTTTTCAAGATGAAACGAAAAGGATGGCTACGGAGAATCATCCTTTGCTGAACACACCTCCCGAACCGAATCAAATTCATGCAGTGACTTTACACTATCACATTCTGTATGTGTGGAATATATTGAATGGAAAAGGCGAGCAGGCAGCAAAATATTTGGAGCGCTTGATTGAATTGTTGGAAAAACGACCTGAAAGGATACAAGACGAACCAAATGCCTATATGACCGCTTTGGGTAATAAAATTGGGATGCTGCTGCAAACCCGTCAATTGGAGGAAGTGCCGAGTTTGATTCGCAAAATTCGGAATGTACCAACTGACTTCAATATCAAAAACAAACAAAAAATCAGCTTAAAGCTTTTGCTGCGTACCTACAATATTGAGCTGGAACTGTACCGAGATTCGGGACAATACGAGAAGGGCGTGGCATTGATTGAAGAAGTGAAAACCCTGATTCACAGGGAATACAAAAATATTTCGGAGGAGTATATTTTGCAGTTTTACTACCAATTTGCCTACATCTATTTCATGCAAAAGGACTACTCAAAGGCTTTGGATTGGCTGAACCGTTTGGTGAACGAATCGTTTGAGGACAGTCGAATGGATTTGCAGATTTATGCTCGACTCTTGGTATTGATGATTCATTTAGAATTGGACAACATCATCGTATTGAAGTATGCAATTGCAGCGTATCGGCGTTTTTTGAAAAAAAGGCGAAAACTGGAGGTCTTTGAAAAGATACTATTGCGCTTTTTTAGCAAAATTTGCATGGCTTTATCCTATGAACATCCTGCAATGTTTCGACAACTGTATGCGGATTTGTTTGATAGTGAGGAGGAGATTTTGACTAGGGATCATTTGGATTACTTGGATTTTCGTGCTTGGATTGAAGGGCATTTGGAGAAGTAGGATGAGAAATTAGACTTTTGAAGTTCATTTTTGAAGTGAAGAACTATCTGAAAATCAAACACTAAAAAAGATAAACTTCAAAAGTTTCTGATTACCATAATAAAAATGTCCCTTCTCTTAAAAAAATAAGAAAAGGGATAACATATTTTTGTAATTGTTTGATAGTAAAAACCCTATGTCTCTGTGTTCAATAAAACTACCCAAATACTTGCATTAAGCCACCTTAGGACTATCTCCCTTATCTCCTTCCGATTTTCCGCCCAAAGGTACATTTTCGACAATCTCCAAACCGTAGCCAATCAATCCGATTCTACGCTTAGGACTATTGGTCAAAAAGCGCATTTTGTGTATGTTCAAATCCCTAAGTATTTGTGCACCAATGCCATAATCTCGCTGCCCTAAAGCATCCTTTGAAGGAGTTTGTTTGCTCATGCCATCTTCATCTTGGCTTTTCAAGAAATTCAAAAAATCGTCTTCCACACTTTGGTGATTCATATACAAAACCAATCCCTTACCTTCCTCAGACACTCGTTTCATAGCTAAATGTAGCGGGCTTTCTATACCATATTGAAGCGAATCCAAGACGTTTTTACCCAAAGCCGAAGAGTGAATTCTAAGTAAAACGGCTTCATCGGACTGCCAACTTCCTTTTACAAAAGCCAAATGAATATTGCTCGGTTCTTCTTTTTCGGTAAATACAATCAAATCAAAATCACCATAACGGGTATTGATTTTTTTGTGTACTTCTCTTTTAATCAAACGGTCTTTTACCAAACGATAGGAAATCAAATCTTCAATAGAAATGATTTTCAAGTCAAAACGTTTTGCGATTTCCTGCAATTCGGACATACGAGCCATCGTGCCATCAGGATTCATGATTTCGACCAAGACCCCTGCAGGTTCCATACCCGCCAATCTTGCCAAGTCTATCGTAGCCTCAGTATGTCCTGCCCGTCGAAGTACTCCTCCTCTTTTCGCTTTCAATGGAAAAATATGACCTGGTTTACCCAACTGTTCTGGCTTGGTATTTGGGTCTATAAGAGCTTGAACGGTTTTGGCTCTATCCGTTGCCGAAATACCTGTGGTACAACCATTTCCAATCAAATCAATCGAAACTGTGAACGGTGTTCCATGTGAAGTTGTATTGTTCTGCACCATCATCTGCAATTGAAGCTCATCACAGCGGTCTTCCAACAAAGGCGCACAAATCAAACCCCGTCCATAAGTCGCCATGAAATTGATGATTTCAGGCGTAACATTTTGAGCTGCCGTAATGAAATCACCTTCGTTTTCACGGTCTTCGTCATCTACTACAATGACCAGTTTTCCCGCTTTGATATCGGCTATCGCCTCTTCAATCGTATTAAGTTGGTACGTTTTAGGTTCAGTTTCGTTTGGTAGGTTTCCAGACATTGCTATTTATTCCTTTTATATAATTAAAAAATCCTAACAATAGTGCAATGTTCATCAATTGAAAATAGGTGATGAATCGCAGTATTTTGGAGTGAATATGTATTTTCTTCAATAGATAGTCCAACAAAGGGATGCCACACATTGCCACTTGTAAGCATAACATCAGCGCATAGAAATGGTTTTGTAAGGACAATAACAAGCTGCTAACGAAGGCAATCAACATTAAAAAAGGGCCCAACCATCGCAGTACTTTGTGTGACCAAAAACAAAACGCAACTTTTCCTTCCCTCGGATGTGTCATTGCTGCAAAGGTCGCTAAGTTTTGAAAATTTCCCGCCGAAATGCGTTTTTTGCGTCGAAACTCTTCCAAAATATCATCCGACACATCTTCATAGCAGATTGCAGCAGGTTCTTTGATAGACAAGGTTTGTTTTTCTATAGCTTTGAGAGTGAGGTAAAAATCATCTACAATAAAATTTTCGGGTACTCGCTCAAACAAATCGGCACGCAAAGCATAAGCCGCCCCAAATGCCCCCATCATACAACCGCCCCATATTCCCTCCAAATACTTCACACTGTTCTCTCGCTGAATGTACCATTTCTCCTGAAAAGAAATACCCGCATCCTTGACTCCCAAATTCAAAATATTGGCAGCCACAACACCCATTTTGGCATTTTTGTAATGTTTGGCAAGCTCATAAAAGGTCGTTGGAGTGAAAAATACATTGGCATCGGTTAAAATCAACACATCATCGGGCTGCAATTTTCCTTCAATAAAACCATACAATTGATTGACAATCCGAATCTTTCCGCTTCTTCCTTCAAAGTTGTGCCAATTCAAGTTTGTATATTTCTCTGCAAATTGGGTGAGAACTTCATTTGTTGCATCCGTGGAATTATCTGAACCTATCCAAACCTCGACTTTGTGTGAAGGATAATCACCTTCAAAAATACTTTGGAGCTTTTTTTCGATGACCTTTTCTTCATTGTAAGCCGCCATCAACACATACAGTTTCGGCCATGCTTCTTTTTCATCCTTTTCATACACCTCTTGATTGTTCTCTTCTCCTCTTGTAAACCAACGCAATAGCACAGGATACAATACATAAGAATGAAAGAGCGCATAAACCGCCAACCAAAAAATTATTTGCAGGAATAGGGTCATTTAGTTGATGAATATTATTTGCTGCAAAGGTAAGTTTATTTGTTGCGAGAAAAAATGAATACGAAAGATGTGAAGCGGTTTTTCTATCTTTGAATACAAAATATTCTACTTCAATTGATACCTACTAAATCACACTTTGCAATTCTACTTTTCATTGTTGCTTTCTTCCTAACAGGTTGTATGAGCGATGTAGAGAAACTGCAAAGTACGATTACACGAAATCCACCACAAATTGGAACAGACAATCGCATCATAGAATTCTTAGCCGACCTCAAACAAAACGATTTCACCATTTGTAGAGAGATTTATTGTATTCCACAAGAACTACAATCTCAAATATTTGAATATGAACGAAAGTGGAGGACAGATTCGCTCAACCAATCTACTATACCGTTTACTAAAGATTATTTCAGTGAAATATACACCTTCGATTACCCTGATTGGAATCCAAGTTGCATCGTATCAGAACATGAACCTTCTGGTTTGATAATTTTCGCAATTATCAGCGATAACTATATTGGATTAAGTTTTAAGCATGGTGGTTTTGTAGTTTCGGAATTCTTCAAGGTTTTTGTCATTGAAGAAGGTTCATTAATTGACCATTGGAATTGTTGGATTGAATCTTCTAAATTGGAGGATTTGGTTTCAGAATTGATAAAAGCAGATTTAAAGGTATTGAAGTAGATAACGATTGTATTAATTTAGTTTTAGCTATTTTTGTAACTGACTTACAAATTTTGATTAAAAAATCTATGATTATAAATTTTTCGATAAAAAACCTCATCAAAAAACAGCCATAGAAAATGCCGAAAAATTAGGCGATTTTGACTTTCAAGAACCCGAATCTGCAAAAGCCGAGATTTACAAAATATTTGAGATTCTCGACATTCAATAACTCTTCAAAACCTCTAAAACATGCCCTTCAAAAGCACCGAAATACGTTGGTTCTCTTCCAATCGAGAAACATTGTGGAATATTTACAAAAGCCTCCCTGAACAAGGTGAAGGAATGAGAGAATCCGACCGAACAGACTATTACCTTCTATCTGACACCTTTCATACAGGTGTGAAAATACGGCAGGGAAACCACGAAATCAAGGTCAAATATCGGGAAGACGAACCTCAAAAATATGGAGTCGTCGAACATTGGCAAAAATGGAGTACCAGCGAATCACAAAACATTCTCAATTCGGTTGATTCTCAACTATTGGAGGATTGGGTAGCGATTGAAAAGAAACGCTTCAAGAAAAAATACGAAATCCTAAGCTTCAATGAAGTACATCCGACCAACAAGGAGTTTTTGGAGGAAGGGTGTGGAGTTGAATTTACCGAACTGAAAATAGGTACAGCTCAACAAATTGTTTATACCTTTGGGATTGAAGCTTTTGGAACTGACAAAGATAGCCGAGATAATTTTTTGGCAGTGATGGATTATTTGAAATTGGATTTATCTGTTTTGAAGCAATTCGATTCTTTCGGTTATCCTGAGTTTTTGAGCAAAACAAGAAACAACAATTTATGACCAATCCCCAACTTGAAGAAATACTTTCCTCTACCCTAATGAGTCTCGTCAACAACACCTTTGTCAAACTCTCCTTAGGCAACTACAAAGGCGAAGAGTCCGACCTCAAAAACATTCGAGTCAAACGAACCCTTATCAAGCGAAAGGACAAACTGAGTTTTACTTATCGCTTCAAAACAAGGGATATGGTGAAAAACTACGATTTTGAAGAAGGAATAGAATTGATTGGTGAAGTAGTCGCCTTCAAAGGTTTTCGAGTAATGACCCTTTTCACATTAGAATTTGACTTGCAATTGACCTGCAACAACAAAGGAAAATGGGCATTGAGAAAACAAAAACCCACTGCTTCTAGCCTGCCTTCGTTGGCTCACGACCGCCAAAAAAACCGAAAAATTGAAGCCTCTAATAAGCCTTACCTTCAAGCCCTTAGAATCACGGATGCTTCTGGAAAAGTCTATAAAGCGGCTCAAAACAAATACAAACAAATCAATCACTATATCGAAATTTTGAGTAGTCTATTGAAGGAACTGCCTCAAAGTGAGCTGATAAACGTGGTCGACATGGGTGCAGGTAAGGGGTATTTGACTTTTGCTTTGTACGATTACCTCAACAACGTTTTGAAAAAAAAGGCAAAAGTTACAGGCGTTGAGTTCCGCAAGGATTTGGTGGACTTGTGCAACGAGATTGCAGCGGCATCAGGCTTTGAACAACTGACCTTTGAAGAAGGAACGATTGAAGAGTATCAAACTCCCTCTATTGATGTGTTGATTGCCCTTCATGCTTGTGATACGGCTACAGACGATGCAATTATCAAAGGAATTGAAGGAGATGCGGATTTAATAGTCGTTGCGCCTTGTTGTCACAAGCAGATTCGGAGGGAAATGGAAAAAACCAAAGTCCAAAATAAGGTGGATTTTTTGACCCAATATGGCATCTTTTTGGAGCGACAAGCAGAGATGGTAACGGATGGTATTAGAGCCTTAATTCTGAATTATTTTGGTTATTCGACCAAGGTATTTGAGTTCGTTTCGGATGCTCATACGCCTAAAAATGTGCTGGTGGTTGGGGTGAAAAAACGACAGCCCAACATTGATAAAGAGGCCATTTTGAAGAAGATTGCAGAAACAAAGGCGTTTTTTGGGATTGGAGAGCATTATTTAGAACGAGTGATAAAGTAGAATACCCTCAAAGCAAACTTTGATAGAGAGAATCAAAAATAACTCTGACTAATAAACCTAACCAAGGAACGTTTCGCAATTGGGAGCAGTGTTTCCTTCAGTGGAAAAGCATAGTCGCTTTTAACTAAGAAGGTTGCGGGATTGGGCAAAGCTCGATTGTTCTTAATCAAGTCCAGTTTGATAGCCTCGTAGGTATTCGTGAATTGGCGAATATACGAGCGTAAATAGTGGGTTCGAATCGCTCGGTATTTTTCGGTGGCATTTTCAAAAATCGTCAATTGGTAGTTATAGACCTGTGTGTCGGTATCTTTTCCATTACTGAGTAGTAAATATCCTTCATCCGACTGCAAAGGAACAATCCCTATCGGTTCTATCTCCAATTTGTTTTCCACAAAATCATATAATTCACGCCCATTTTCCATTTGTACCTTGATTTTGGGAATCGCATACGCCAAAATCGTTTCTATTTCGTCCATGTATTCATCATCGTGCATGAGTTTTTCGTACTCAATTCGGAAATTGTCTAAGTCAATTTTTCGGATTCGTTGGGTAAATTGCCCGCTTACCTTTTGTTTCTGTTCCTTAAAAATGACCAAATTCTGATAATGAAAAATCAAGTCTGACAAAAAAGGGTACACTTTTTGGGCATCAAAGTTTTGACTAACATGCTGCAAATAGGCAAGCAACAAATATTTTTTATGCTCAAAATCAATGATACCTTCTACGACCCAGTTTGTTGTTAGTTGATTACTCATATTTTAATTTTGAATGATGAATATTTAGTCTTGAATTTTCAAATACTTAAGAGTTTTATGTCAAATCAACAGATGTATTGAAATATATATCCAAAATAGAGAAAAAAAATCATTCCAAAAAATAAAAATACACAGATGAAGCTGACTTTTATTCTATCCTTTCTTTTGCTAACGCTTCCATTTTCGATAAGTTATGCCCAACTTACTCACAAAGACGATGCTAGTCGTTTGTGTGACGATGTTCTGTTTGAATTGGAGCAATCCCAAACAATGACGGCCATGAAACTTTTGCGAGAAAAAACCACACTTCAAGAAAGTGTGTTAACAGAAATGATTGCTTTTTTAGAAACTTCTGCCAGTAAATACGGCCACTTACAAGGCAGCAATTTGGCAAAGACTCAGGGAATTGGTGAAGATCTTTTTCGATTTACCTATGCCTTGAGATACGAACAGCACCCTGTCTGGCTTCAATTTTATTTTTACAAGGTCAAAGATGCCTTTGTGTTGAAGAAGATAGATTGGGGAGAAGATATGGCGATGTTGTTCTAAAAAATGCTCCTTTGAAAAGATTTTTACTTTAATTTTCAGTTCTCTATGCCCTTATTCCAAACCATCCATACGCCCCAAAATGCAACCATAGGTTTGTGGCGTATTGAAGAAAGTCTGGGAGATTTGCAGCAAAGACTGCCGCCTAACACTTTACAACAAATTCGTTTTCAAGAAATAAGCAGTGTTCGCCGACAAAAAGAATGGTTAGCAACAAGAACTTTGATTCGACAATTGTTGCCTGATAATGAACAGATGGAAATTATCTATGACGCTTATGGAAAACCTTCTCTCGACCAAAATTCTCGCCAGCTTTCTATCACTCATTCTTCGCATTTTGCAGCGGTGATTTTACATCCACATCAAAATTTGGGCATTGACATCGAACCCATTCACCCACGAATATTGCGGATGAAGCACAAGTTTATTTCTGAAAAAGAAGCTGCTCAAATAGAAGGAGACGAACTATTTTTACTGACCTTATATTGGAGTGCCAAAGAATCACTTTACAAACTCTATGGAAAAAAAGAGCTTCGCTTCAAGGAAAATTTGCAGATTCATGGTCACTTCAAAATTGAAGATGCGGGTATTGAAGCAGAAGGTTATTTGGAGGCGAGTATTTGTAAAGGGGATTTTCAGTTACAGACCAAAGTTTATTACCAACAGATTGAAGGCAATATTTTGACCTATGTTTTGACAAAAACTTGAAAAAATAAGGTTTTTGTGTTATATTAGTGCCATTAAAGACACACTCCTCTCCCACCTTTATTGTGAACTTCAATTTTAGGATTCACACTCGAAAATTGTAATTTTGAAGCCGAACTTTACTATACGACATCCACCTCCAAATCATGTTGAAGATTTGAACAGAAACAATGTCGACCATGAAACAATTATCCATTTTAAGTATTTGTTTTGCTCTTTGTATTTGCTCTATCCAACTAGTAGCACAGAGTGATTATCTTGTTTTTGAACGAGCTTATGAAAAGTATATACAGGAACAACATCAGGAATCTATTCAATTATTAGAAGAACACTTGCAAAAAAAAGAAACAAACGAACAAGCGATTCTTCTCAAACCTTCTTCACATTTTCTTCAATTGTCTCGAAAACCCTACAACCGAGGTTTACTGATACTTCTACAATTGAAGCAAAATCCAGACTTTTTTATCCACCCCAGACTTCTGGCCTTTTCCCCTAAAGAATGGGTGCGACAACTTGGAAGTCAATCCTATCTCAATTTGTGGCAAAAAGCACATCAAGCTTTGACACACCAACAAAATAACCATCTTCTACAAAAACGATTGGCTGATGATATGGCTTTGGCAGGCTTTACGGCACTTCAACTGGGCAATACCTTGAATGCAGTGACTTACTTTGAAGTAGTCCTACAATTGAATAAAGACAATCAAGAAGCTCAACTTGGTTTGATTATGTGTGCTTTTGCTCAAAATCAATTCGACAAAGCTCAACAGATGTTGAGTGACTTTTCTTCAAAATTTCCCGACAATCACTTTGCAGAGTTGTGCAGTGCCGAGATTTACCTTTCATTAGAATACTTCGATAGAGCCGCTAAATCTTTGGATATTTTTTTGGGGCATCTGCCTACTCATTCTTCTTTTTTGACCTTCCATCACTACGACTTATTATTGCAGGCTGGCAAAACCAAAATGTTCTTACAAAACTATACCGTTGCCGAGCAGTATTTTAGCGAAGCGATTGAGCATAATAGCAATGAGATTGCCCCTTTTATTGCAAGGGCAGAAGCAAGAGCTTATTTATTGAAGCTGCAAGAGGCAGAAAACGACCTTGCCATTGCTCGAAGTTTGGACAGTAAAAATTCACAAGTTTTTTTCATGTTGGGATATATCCGAATGTTGGAATGGCAGAACGAAGATGCGCTTGCTTACTTTTCCAAAGCTATTGAATTGGAAAAAGATGTAAAAGAGTTTTATATTCATCGAAGCTCGGTCAAGTCGGTTTTGGGAGACATTGAAGGAGCGATTGAGGATTTGGATCAAGTTATACAGATGGATAAAAAAGCGGATAAATCTTTTGCTGTGCGGGCTTATTTGAAATCTCGAAAGGGAGATTTGAAGGGAGCTTTGGCAGACTACAATCAAGCGGTAACACTTGCCCCAAACAATGCGAGCCATTTTATTGGCAGAGCAGCGGTCAAAGATGAACTTGAAATGTCGGAAAGTTATTTGGATGATTTGGATAGGGCCATCAGTCTGAATCCCCAAAATTACTATCCTTACCACGCCAAAGGAGCTTGGTATCAACGCAATAAAGAAAATGACAAGGCTTTGGAGGCTTACACACAGGCGATTCAAATAGCTCCTGACATGGCGGATATATATTTGGACAGAGGGAGTATTCACCTCGCAAAAGGCAATCCGAAAGGGGCTTTGCAGGATTTGGATACGGTGATTTCGTTGGAACCCAAAAATGGTCAGGCGTATTTTTTGCAGGGAATTTTGTATTTTTTGTTGGAGAAAAATTTGAAGGCTTGTGCGAGTATGTACAAGGCCAAAAGCTTAGGTTTTGAGGAGGCAGAGGAGTCTTTGACGAGCATGTGTGAATAAAACATGAAAAACTGAACTGTCTATCCATTTTGGACTTTGGACGAAAGAAGCAGGATGTAAGAGGCAAGACACAAAATATTGATAATCACAAGTTTACAGTAAGATAATATTTAAACAAAAATTGTTCATTATCAAGCATTTAAAATCTTACTTCTTGCCTCTTTGCTCCTTCGTCCAAAGTCTAAATCCATTACTAACCTCCGATTCGTTCTACTCTTTGCATCATCCCTACTCCCTCCTTCAATTCTACCAATGCAAAGTACTGAAAAGCAGTGACAATCAGGTTGGTCGCAAAGACAAAGAAATAAAAAGCAAAGAAAAGGGTCTGCATCACAATCGCATAAATATAAATACCAGTTTCAAATAAGTCAATAAATCGAAGTGAAAAGGTCAGGAAAAATCCTGGAAGGCTGACCAATGAAAAGGTAATGCAAGAGGCTACCAAATACATCAAGAAAGTCTGCCACCAATGTTCTCGAATAAGGTACAAACTTCGGTAAAATCCACCTATGAATCCTCGCCTTTCGACCAATCGAACCATAAAAATAAACGACAGCCCAACTGCCATATAGATCAATCCGCAAAAAGCAATGCCTCCTAATAGGAAATGAACCGTTCCCAATAATATCGAAAAGAAATATAGAGAGACCATCAACAAAGACATCATAACCGTAGTGACTGCATAGAGCCATATATCGTGAAAAACCTTGCGATAAACTGCCCTTACCGTAATCCTACCCGCGTCAGGGTAGCGAATATAGAGTAGAATATAGGAATAAATCACACCAAAAAATACCATCACAGATAGGCCAAATAAAAGAAGATACACAAATACCAAAAAGAACAAATTGGCAGTTTGAGTGGAGTTTTGCAGCAAAAAATCGGTGGGAATAACTGCAATGGTAAGCAATACATTGATAGCCAAAGCAATCAACATAAAAGGCAGGGCAATGAGCATGACCGACTTGAATAATCCTACAAAGTTTTTTTGCACAAATACGGCTGAAATGCTGATGACTTCTGCAAAAGTGCGAATTTTCCGAAACTCTATCTTAGCGTTCATTCGTGTTTAACCGCTTTCGGATGCCATATGTTCTATTGCTTACAGGAATTTCGTATTCTGTTTCGGCTGGACGAGGTTTTATCTTCATTTTGCCATTGGTCATGTATTGTTTTTCGAGGGGGCGGTAACGTTCGAGATCAGAAATGATACTGTCATTGGCTTCTGAACTTTCAAACAAATTGTAGTTTTTCCAATAATCTTCGTCAAAGGTGCGATAGCGAGGTTGGTAAAAAATACTCTTGCTTTCCATCATTTCATTCGGCAAAATAGGCTGAAAGTTATCCGTTTGAATGTCATTAACCAATAGCTCTGAAAAGAACAGCAAATCGTATTCTTCTTTCTTAGATTTGAATTTGACTTCATGACTCGCATTGATATAACTCAAATACAGTTTACCCTCATGTTGTTTGTAGGTCATGACCGTTTTTGATTTTTGTGGCAAACCATTTGAGTGCCTTCCTTTTATGCGATTGTGTGCAGTAATTTCGGCTCTCACTATCGCAAAATCTCGGGTTCGCACATAAAAACGTCCTTCGTAAGTTCCCTTTCGTTTACTTTTCATTTGATAACCAACACAGTACACAAAATCGTTTCCATAGTAGCTGATGCTGTCCATGCTCAGTGATTCCAATTCATATCTGGCACGTTTGATGTATTTTTTCCAATACGCCACATTTCGCATCACATTTCCTCGAAGCGCATAGTGTAGATCGATATACAGTACATAATCTCCTTTGTTGTAGATATCACTAACTCGCAACTGATTGATTCTGATGGTTTCTCTATCCTTTATGTCCTGAAAATTGTAATTCTCCGCATCGTAAATACTCACTGCCGATTCTGCAAAGGCAGCATAATGTCCGTTTTCTTTGAAGTATTCTCTATAAAAACCATCCAATAGATAAGGTTTATTCACATAGTTAATGGAAATGCGACGAATCGCTATTTCCATGATTTCGTAAGCAGACAATTCACGAGGCCGTACAGTAATAGAGCTGAGTAGGTAGGCCTTGGGGTTCAATTCTATAAAGTGTTTTTGAGGAGTTCGAATAGAGGTGAGCGGAACCCGATAAGCGCCATATCCTACACAAGAAACGACCAAAACTCCATCTCTCAAATGTTTTTTGTCGAAATGCAATTCATAAGAACCTTGATTATTGGATACCGTACCAATCGCTGTACCTTCAATTCCAATATTTGCAAAAGGAATCGGCTCTGAGTTTTTAACATTCAAAACCATACCTGCAATGACCAATTCTTGCTGAGCATGAGCTAGGTAAGCACACAATAAAAGTGGTAGAAAGAAGAAAATGTGTCTGTGTTTCACTGGGTATAGCTTTAATCCTGAACAGCGACAACAATTATACCAAAACTCGTTTCTCCAATTTTTAACACAAATTTCGCAGATATTTCAGATGTCGCAGATAAACAATCATTTGAATAGTTAAAATACTAAAATTCAAAAACATAAACTTTTATTTATCAAAATTTTATGTTTAGAACTACGAAATATAGGCTTAACGCACGTTTTACCAATTCTCCAATTCCACCTCCGAAAACCCGTAAACCCCTTGCAGTAAATCCTTCACCTCCTCCAAATCATCCTCATATTCACCACTCTCTTCAATGGCGTAATTCGGGTCATTACCAATTGTAGTCAAAATCGTTTGCAGAATTTCGTCTTCCAAAGGCGTATCACCCGAAGTGTTGCGGTATTGCAGCATTTGAGCAAAGCCAAGCATTGCAGACCATTCTCGATTCAACGCTTCAAAATCTTCATTTACTGTGCCCAATTTTTGCATTTCCTGCAAAGTAGAATTTATAAAATGTACCAAATTTGCCGCTACCAATTGTTCTACAACCAAATCCAAACTATCCGCAGCCACTTCAAAAAGCAAATCACTTTCAACCCTATTTTTGTTGGTAATCGCAGTTCTCCCCTGCAATAAAAGCGAAAAAATTTGACTGGTAAAATCTCTATCCGATACACTCAAATCTCGTGCAGCAGCCGTTCTCGAAAAATCAAAAGAATACTCTGAAGTCCAATCCAACAAACCATCCGAACTCCCATTCTCATCGGCTATCTCTTTTCCTGCAAAATCATTGTTCGCCAATTCCACATCGCTGCAAAGTCCATAGTTGCGAGCCGCCCCAAAATATCCCATTGCCAAATCCCAAGCGTGTTCTCTGGATGTATAATTCGTTCCATTCACCAAACTACTGCTACTTGCATCTAAGACTGCATTGATCTGTATGGCCAAATTGTGGTAAATCACTGCCCCCAAAAGTGTCGTATAAATCAACTCCTTCAAGTTTCGCCCGTCTGAATCTGTATAAACAGCAGAAGTTCCCAATTTTGAAGCATCTTGCGCATTTACTTCAATGGTATTCAACCAAATCACGATAGAATCGGCTGCACCAAAACTATTATTGATGCCCCCCGCTAAGCTGGAGCTTTCATCTATTTCTGCAAAAGTAGTTTGGAGTGGTAAAAAACCATTTAAAGGTGTTAAAATCACTTGGGTCAAACCAACTGTTTGGTAATAATCCAACAGTTCATTTTCTTCAATCGAACTTGCCCCTGTTTGCCCCAAACCTTCAATGACCAAATCCAAATCACTGATTAGCAAATGCCTGACACTTGCAACTTCATAAAAAACAGAATTACTGTCTCCTCTTTCAAAAGTGTAAATACTCGGTACAGCAAGTTCGTATAAACAAGAACCATCATCTTGATCGGCAGCAGGATCGTAATTCAAAGCCGTCACATTGGTACAGCCATCTTCGTTGGTGCAAGAAGGAAAGCCTGCCATCATACAACAACCAATTATCCCCAACCAAAGCAAAGTCGAATACTTATGTTTTTTCATATTTAAAAAAGTAGACAATTTTCGTTCAAAGATAAGTTATATTTGTCTCTTTGAATGAAATTTAAGTCTATGCTCTACCTCATCATCGAAACCTACCACAATGGCAAAGTCAAGACTCTCTATCAACGTTTTGCAGAAAAAGGGCGAATGATGCCCGAAGGTGTGAACTATATCAACAGTTGGATTGATGAATCTATTGAAGTTTGTTACCAAATCATGGAGAGTGATTCTTTGGAGAAATTGCAGGAATGGGTTGGTCATTGGAATGATTTGGCTGATTTTCAAATTATCCCTGTGTTAACTTCTGCGGAGGCTAAGGAGAGGATTTTGAAGGAAGAAGGAAGGAAGTAGGAAGTAGGAATAAAGTTTAAAGTTAACTCTTGCCTCTTACTTCTCGCTTCCTACTTCCCTAAAAAAATTATTTTTCAATCCCCAACACCCGCAAACCATTCGTTGTAGCCAAGTTCACAAGCTGGTCAATATCATAAAAGTGACAAGACTCCAAAGCCACCCGAAGTTCCGTCCACATATTTCCATCAGAATAGGGTTTGTAAACATCCGAAATATTGTCCACACCCAAACCAACCGTAATGCCTTCTGGTAGCAACTCGTCAATTGGAGTCACAGAATTATGGCTCGGAACAAGGCGCTCGGTACGATCGTGATCAATCCAAGCAGTTGGGCAAGCAATCATCATCAAATCCGCTTCTCGCATCAAGCTGTACAATTCTTTTCTGTATGCCAGAGGATGTGCGCCAATCGAAATGCCATGCACTCCAACAACTCGACCTTGCATTCCATGTTCGATGGTTTTGCGAGCCAATAGTTCCGTTTCCTTTTCGTCAGGAGAGTTGAATTGGTCAATGTGAACATGTGCCATTTTGCCCATACTCTTTGCAGTTGTCAGCAAGATATCAAGGTGTTCTTCTTCGTGTCCGTCGTCCTTTGCAGGTAAGCCACCAATGATGTCCACAAACTGCGCTCCCAAATCGAACCACTGACGAGATTGCGGATCAATGACCCCTTTCAAAACTTGATTCACAAATTTGATGTCAATCTCTTTGCCGTAGTTGTCTCTCAAACGAATCGCCGCTTTGATAGACTTGTCTTCCATAATGCTGTCAATGTCAATGAAAGTACCCAAAGCCTGTACGCCCTGCTCCAAAAAATATTCGGTTGCCTTCGCCATACGTGCATAAATCTGATCCACCGTTGATTCACTTTTCATTTTGTCCACAATGTACCATTTGTCTTTCAGATAGGCATTGGTGTAAGGGAAAGTCTCCACATTCAAAGTATAAGCACGATCTAAGTGATTGTGTGTATTGACCCAACCTCCTTTGTCCATGATTTTTTGAGTTACGATGTCTCGCAAATTCCAAGGCTCCAAAGAATCTTTTTGCATACTTTGTGTGGTTTGAACTCTTGCTGAATTCTGTGTTGCTGTTAAAGTAGTCATAAGAGTGTTTGTTTAAAAAAGGTTCAAAAAAAAGGCGTTCACTGGAAAAGTGAACGCCTCAATTATATTTTTAAGAAATAGTATGTTTTGCATCGTGGTGAGCGTCAATAGCAGAAACATCAGTGGTCAACAAAGCCTCTAATGCTTCTCGAACTCGCTCAAACTTGAATTCCTCCAGCACATCTTTCATCAAATGCCGTATCTGATCATTGCACAAATTACCGATACTTCCCTCATGTGTATGCTTCAATTCATAAGAGGGCTTGAAGTTCCCCTCTTCAATGTCTATACCTATTTTTTTATACGCATCTCTAAAAGGCAGTCCTTCCAATACCAATTGATTAACCACCTCTACGCTGAACATATACTTGTACATCTCATCCTCGACCAATCCTTCTTTGACGATGATGTGCTGCAAAGCATAGTGTGCAATTCCCAAGCAATCCTTCATTTCCTTAAAGACAGGCAAAAAGCTTTCTTTGATAACCTGCAAATCTCGGTGATAACCCACTGGTAAATTGGTGGTAATCATTGCAATCTCATTCGGCAATGCTTGGATTTTGTTGCATTTGGCTCTAATCAACTCAAATACATCGGGATTCTTCTTCTGAGGCATGATACTCGAACCTGTGGTCAAATCTTTCGGAAGGCTTACAAAGCCAAAATTTTGACTCATAAATAAGCAAACATCTTGCGCCATTTTTGCCAAAGTCGCTGCAACAGAAGCCAAAGCCGAAGCCACAATTCTTTCCGTTTTACCCCGTCCCATTTGGGCATAGACAACATTATAGTTAAGGGCTTCAAAACCTAATAAATCGGTGGTCATTTGACGGTTCAAAGGAAAAGAAGAACCATAACCCGCCGCAGAACCCAATGGATTTTTGTTAGAAATTCGATAAGCAGACTGTAATAGTAGCATATCATCCACCAAACTTTCGGCATAAGCTGCAAACCACAATCCGAAAGAGGAAGGCATCGCTACTTGATAATGCGTATAGCCTGGCATCAAGACCGTTTTGTATTTTTCACTTTGCTGCAAAAGCAATTCAAAAAGCGGCTGAATGTGTTCGACTACTTCTTGTATCGCATCCCGAGTGAACAGCTTCAAATCTACCAAAACTTGGTCATTGCGAGAACGCCCACTATGGATTTTTTTGCCCATATCGCCCAATCGCTGTGTCAACATTCCCTCCACTTGTGAGTGAACGTCTTCCACACCTTCTTCTATTTCAAACTGTTCTGCTTGAATTTCACGATAAATATTTTGAAGTTCTTGGGAGAGAATTTGGTATTCATTGGAGGAAAGGAGTCCGATACTCTCTAACATTTTGATGTGAGCAAGAGAGCCTAAAACATCGTGGGGAGCAAGGAAAACATCCAATTCTTTGTCTTTTCCGACAGTAAATTTTTCGATTTCTTTGTTTACTTCAAAGCCTTTTTGCCAAAGCTTCATATAGTGTTGCTGTTTTTTTCTTAACCTTTAGATAAGGTAGGGTTAAATTTTGCCAAAGTTAGGACATTCTATTGAAGGAGGCAAGGTTTTTTTGAGATTTAAGTATGAATCATGGTTACTTACTTGGGTGTGACTGCTTTGCAAGATTTTTTTTGAGAAAAAACAAAACATATAAAAACATTGCATTAAGCAAATCAAGAATTGCCTACTTCTCTACTTGAAGCATTTGTGTATCTTTGCATTGTAATGAAATGCCTCCTTTTCGGACTTTGTACTAAACAATAAATAACCAAATGACCAACAACGACATTTTCCGCCGCCTCCGTTATATTTTCGACTTCAATGATTCCAAAATGATAGAACTATTTCGCCTTGCCGATTACGAAACAACCCGTGCAGAAGTCAGCGATTGGTTGAAGAAAGAAGACGATGAAGCTTTTCAAGAATTGAAGGATGAGAGTTTGGCTATTTTTTTGAATGGGCTTATCAATGCCAAACGTGGTAAAAGAGAAGGTCCGCAACCCAAACCTGAAAAAGTTTTGGACAACAACATTATCCTTAGAAAATTAAAAATTGCGTTGAACCTACGAGAAGAAGATATGTTGAAGGTATTTGAATTGGCGAAAGTCAAGATTGGGAAGCACGAATTGAGTGCTTTTTTTCGTAAACCTACACAAAAACAGTATCGAGCTTGTCAAGACCAGTATTTGCGTAATTTTTTGAAGGGATTGCAGGTCAAGTATCGGACTGATGCAGGGTAATTTTTTACCATTACTGAGTGTGAATTTCTATCGTTTCTTCTTTTTCTGCCCCCTTGTTTGCGGCTTTCCATACTTCAAGTGCATTTTTTCGGCACGTCGAATCTTGTTGTTCGTCTTTTTGTTCTTTTCTTTTTTCTCGTGAAAAGCCTTGCCCGTAGGTTTTGCTGTTTTGATTTTGTGGTGATTGAAAGGAATGAACTCAACAGGCTTTTCGAGGTCAATCAATTCGTCAGATAAGACCAAATCAGCGGGATTAGAAAGAACAGGAATTTCCAAGGACATCAACTCTTCAATCTCTTTTTTATATGCTTCTTCGGTTTCTGACACAAACGAAATTGCTACCCCTTTTTTCTCAGCTCGTCCTGTTCGACCGATGCGGTGAATGTATTTTTCGGCAACATCTGGTAAATCAAAATTAATGATGTGTGTCACTTCTGAAACATCTAACCCCCTCGCTATAATGTCCGTAGCTATTAAAAATCGGTATGTTCCATCATCAAATTTACCAACCGTATCAAAGCGATTGTTTTGAGATTTGGAGGAGTGAATCAAACCCATGACTTCTTCAAAATTGGGCAACAGTCGCTCATATAAAACATCCGCCATCTTTTTGGTACTCGCAAACACCAACACCTTGGACATTTCGGGATGGTCTCTAAATAGTATCTCCAAAAGGTTGGCTTTGGAATTGAAGTTGGGCACTTCGTAGGCGTATTGTTCGATGTTTTCGAGTGGTGCGCCAGAAGGAGCCGCTTCAATTTTTTCAAATAAAAGGGTAAACTCGTGAATCACCGCCTCTACTTCTTCGGTCATTGTAGCCGAAAACATCAGGTGTTGCCTTCTTCTCGGCAAAAATTCAATGATTTCTCTTAGCTGGGTTCTAAATCCCAAATTCAACATTTCATCCACCTCGTCAATAATCAACCGATTGATTTTCTTCGTCTTCAATACCCCATCTTTCATCAAATCTCCCAATCGTCCTGGAGTTCCGACCACGACATCTGCTCCTCCACTTACCGCTATTTTTTGGGTGCGAATATTCGTTCCACCATAGACTCCTACAACTTGAAAAGTCATGTATTTGGTGAGTTTTTCGACTTCTTCGACTACTTGTGCGACCAATTCTCTGGTCGGTACAATGATGAGAATTTGAGGAGAAGGAGAGTTGGAAAATTTCCACAGCTTCAAGGTTGGCAGTAAGTAAGCATAGGTCTTTCCTGTTCCTGTTTGGGCGATTCCTACCACATCTTTTCCCGCCATGATGGGCGAAAAAACTTTGTGCTGAATGGTGGTAGGTTCGATAATTCCGAGGTCTTCTAAAGCGGAGTATAAAGGACGATTGAGATTTAAATCTTGGAAGGTCATTCTTTTCGGTTATTATTTGATACCTGACTGTTTTGCTCTACAGCCTTGAACATAAATTTGCTACAGAAAGGAATTCCGCATTGGATGAAGAATCTCCAATACCAAGTGAGATTCTTTTCGTAACCTATTCTTGTTGGTTATTAGTAAATTAGTTATTGGTGATGCGTTTGCCCTACAGCCTTGAACACGAATCTGCTATAAAAAAGAACCTCGTTCAATGCAAATATGCCAAGTGCAGAAAATTCCTTTCAGTAATAGATTCCAGTTCCAAGCTCATACAATGATTAGAAATCAATCAGGAGCCTTCAATCAACTAGTCACTGTCTTCCTCAACGCCTCAATTTCTTCAATGGTTTTCGGAATCGGTTTACCCAAAACCCTTCTACCCGTTGCGGTCACCAACACATTGTCTTCAATGCGAATTCCTCCAAAATTACGGTAATTTTCCAAAGCTTCATAATTAATGAACTCAGTATATCTGCCTTCTTTCTGCCATTTGTCTATCAATTCGGGAATAAAATAAATGCCAGGCTCAACGGTCACCACATGCCCTGCTTGCAGTTTTCGACCAAATCGAAGCGAACTATAACCAAACAGTTTACTTCTTTGAATCGTGTCGTCATACCCCACAAAATCTTCGCCCAAATCTTCCATGTCATGCACATCCAAACCAATCGCATGACCCAATCCGTGAGGCATAAACAGTGCCACTGCCCCTGCTGCAACTGCTTCCTCCACACTTCCCTTCATAAGACCAACCGCTTTCAAACCTTCTGCAATGACTTCCATCGCCAAAAGATGAATTTCTTGGTAGGAAATACGTGGGCGAATCGCTTCAATAGCAGCCATTTGAGCATCCAACACGATTTGGTAAATGGCTTTTTGTTGTTCTGTAAAGTGTGTGTCAACAGGAAAAGTACGGGTGATGTCGCTTGCATAACTCGACTCCAATTCCACTCCAAAATCCCCCAATACCAACTGCCCTTTTTGCAGCTTATTACCATGATAATGATTGTGCAAAGTCTGTCCATTGACGGTCAAAATGATGGGGTAGGCCATCTGCCCCCCTTCTCTTACCGCAATGCCTTGAATCGCTCCTACTATTTCACGTTCTAAAACACCTGCTTGAGTGACCTCCATCACAGTTGTATGCAAATCGGCGGTGACATTCAACGCCTTTTCCATTTCTGCAATTTCCTCATCACTTTTGATAGAGCGCTGGTTTACAATAGCTTTAATCAAAGGAACGGACGTTTCATTTTTAATTTCTTTTACAGGGATTTGCAGCCATTCATGGAGCTTCAAAGTGTTTTTGGCTCGGTAAGGTGGCAAAAAGTGAACGGTTTGACCTTTCGATTGTGCTTTTTGAAGGGTTGATGCAATCTGGCTTCGGGGTGCAACACAGGTAACCCCTACGTTTTTTGCTTTGTTTTTCAAAGAAATTTGACTTCCCATCCATACTACATCGTCCATCGTTGCTTCATCACCAAACAAGGCCGATTGTTCACCTTCAATATCTATCATGCCGACCAAACCCGCTTGATTGATTCCGAAATAATACAAAAAAGTACTATCTTGTCGGAAGTGATAAATATTGTCGGCATAGTTCATACCTTCCTCCTCATTACCAAGTAGGAGTATCATACCAGAACCGACTTGTTCAGCCAATTTTTGTCGTCTTTCGACATAAGTGTTTGTAGAGAACATAGGGTTTGTTTACTTGTCATTTAAAAATGTAAATAAGTGCTATTTTTTGGAAAAAAACAAAATTGTAGGCTTTATTTTTGAACTCATCTAAAAAATGTGTGACTTGAATCTAGGGTTCAAAAGTTTTGTTCCTAAAACGACTCAAAACCAACCACATCTACCTCGTATCCCAAATGACTGTGCATAGGCAGCATTCTCCGAGTATTGATAACCTGCAATTCGCTCAACCTAATGTATTCGATTGTTCAATACTGCTCGAATCAGCGTTTTGAATTCATGGTCGGTATAGTTGTTGTTAGAGATGTTGGTCATGATTCATTCATTAATCAGATGCCACTAGCTCTACTTTTATTCTGTCAGGGTCTTCAAAAAAAACAGCATAGTAGTTCTTGCCGCCAGCGTAAGGGTGTTTAGCACTGTATAATATCGTAACTTTTTTTTCTTTCAACTGATTCGTAAAATCATCCACTGCTTTGCGTGATTCGACATGAAAAGCAATATGATTAAGTCCAGTTCTTTTACGATGGTATTCTATATCGAGGTATTTATCTTCTGTTTGAACAAAAACTAAGTAGCTGTCCAAAAGTTTATAACTTATACCTTTATCCCATTCTTGATATTTGTCGTATCCTAACTTAGTCAATAGCCAATTCCAGAATTCAATGGTCTTTTCTAAATTACTGACATATATTTCAATGTGGTGGATTATTCCGTGTTTAGCCATTCTATTTTTACATTTACAACTTTCTGAAAACACACCTAATTTCAATAAAACACAAAGATTTATGTATCACTCAGATTACGTTCAAGCAGGAAACTCCACAAAATTCCTCGGCGTTTCGTACAGCCGTACCGCCAAATCTAAATGCGCTGGCAATCGGGTGCGAATGCGTTTCCATATTACCACCACAATATTTTCAGCCGTAGGATTGAGGTTTTTGAAGTCTTCGGTGTCGAGGTTGAGGTTTTTGTGGTCAAAACGGTCTTCGACTTCCTCCTTGATGATGTCCTTCAATACCTTTATATCAATCACATAACCCGTTTCTGGGTCAATCTCGCCGATTACCTTCACCTCCAATTCGTAGTTGTGTCCGTGATAATTTGGGTTGTTGCAGAGTCCAAAAATGGCTTTGTTTTTTTCGTCACTCCACTTTGGGTTGTGTAATCGGTGGGCAGCATTGAAGTGAGCTTTTCTAAAAACCGAAACTTTCATATCTTTATCCATCCTTTTTTTTAATCCATTATTTAACAGCTAAAGAAAGGGATGGTTTAGAAAACGTTTTAAAACAGCCAATTTGCAATTCAAAGGAGTTATAGGTCAACAAGATATCAAAGATTACTTGCTTAATAGTGCACAAAGTAATCAGGTGAGTCACGCCCAAATGTTTTTGGGAAGCGAAGGCAGTGGCAATTTAGCTTTGGCGATTGCTTTTGCTCAATATCTTCAATGCAGAAACAAAGGGGTAGAGGATGCTTGTGGAATATGCCGTAGCTGTATCAAAGCCAACAAATTGATGCACCCCGATATCCATTTTTCGTACCCAACCGTGGGCAGCAAAGCGAAAAGTACGGATTTTTTGACAGAGTGGCGGACGGCAGTGGCGGAGCAGCCCTATATGAATGTGTATCAATGGTTGCAGCACATCAAAGCGGAAAATAAGCAGGGAAATATTACCAGAGAAGAATGTGAGGCAATTATCCGAAAGCTGAGTTTGCGAGCTTACGAGTCGACTTACAAAGTATTGATTATGTGGATGCCCGAATATTTGGGTAAAGAAGGGAATCGCTTGTTGAAGCTCATTGAAGAGCCTCCCGACAATACAGTTTTTCTATTCGTAGCTGAAAACTCCAATTTGATATTGAATACGATTTTATCGAGAACTCAACAATTGCGGATTTACCGACTTTCGGATGCTGAGATTGCAGAAGCATTGGTCGCCCAACATAATTTGACAGAAAACAAGGCTCGTCAGGTTGCAATCCTTGCAGAAGGAAATTATAACAAAGCGTTGGAACTCTTGTCAAACAGCGAAAATGACAATCAACAACTTCTAATTAGCTGGATTGGGGCATGTTTATCTAATCAATCGGTCATTTTATTGCAGTGGGTGGAAGAAATTGCTAAATTGGGGCGTGAAAATCAAAAAAATTTTATTAAATATGCCTTATATTTCCTTAGGCAGTCTTTTCTACTGCAAGTAGGGCAAATGAAAACGACTGCTTTGAGTAATCAGGAACTTCAATTGGCGAAGCAACTGATGGAAAAAATGACTTTAGAGCATTTTGAATCCGTGATACAGCTTTTGGACGAAGCTTCGTATCATGTCGAACGAAATGCCAATCCAAAGATATTGTTTCTACATTTGTCTATTCAGGTTATGGAACACTATAAGGATGTCAGATGAGAGAAGTGTGAAAAGAGATAACGATTAGAATCCCACTTTCCCCCTTCTCTTCCAAATAACAAAAATAATTTCCGATTTCGGAATCTATATATATATGAACCCTCAAACATTCAGAGGAAATGATTGTCAAGTTGAATGTACTATTTTATTAACAACAGATATCGAATAGTTGAAGAAAGTACAGTGAATGATGCGGTAAAATTAACAGATAACTACTATTTTAATATAAAACACCAACTTAATCGTCCCTTAACACCAATATCAAACATTTGATTGTTATTGGGTTGATTAATAAAAAATAGCTCTATTTATATTCCGTTATATGAAATGGATTGAGTGGAATTTGAAGCAGTTGAAGTCAGCTCTTTTTTTTGAGTCTTCAATGGACATAACTGAATAGACAAATTGAGCATTGGAAGTAGAATCCATCCATTAATTACCTGAAAAACAAAGAGGTAATTTTATCGAACCCCATCATTCCCTACCTATATTTTCTTCAATCTTCGACTCTATTATAAACGATACGAATTATGGGATGTAGTTCCTGTGGGTCGAGAACCAAAGACGGTAAACCTGCTGGCTGTGCAAGCAATGGCGATTGTAGTACAGGTGGTTGTAATAGACTCAATGTATATGATTGGCTGGTGGACTTGCCTTATAGTGCACAGCAAGACCCCTTCAAAACCGTTGAAGTAAGTTTCAAAAACGGAAGCAGAAAGAGTTTTTATAGAAATTCCAACAATGTTGATTGTTATACGGGCGACAACATAGTCGTTGAAGCCGCAACAGGTGGTTACGATATAGGTAGAATCAGTTTGAGTGGTGAATTGGTACGTTTGCAGATGAAGAAACGAAATGTGCCTATTGATGCCGAATTGCCTCGTATCATGCGAGTAGCGACCGAGCGTGACTTGGATCGCTTTGAAGAAGTGAAAAAGAAGGAATACGAAACCATGCTGATGGCAAGAGTCATTTCTCGGCGACTCGACCTTCAAATGAAAGTTGGAGACGTTGAATATCAAGGAGATGGAAGAAAGGCTACTTTTTATTACACTGCTGATGAACGCATTGATTTTCGTGAATTGATCAAAATGTTGGCAAGGGAATTTAGAGTGAAGATAGAAATGCGGCAAATTGGCGCACGTCAAGAGGCAAGTCGTATTGGAGGAATTGGCTCTTGTGGAAGAGAATTGTGTTGTTCTACTTGGCTGACCAAATTCAAATCGGTTTCTACTACGGCGGCTCGTTATCAAAACTTGGCAATCAATCAATCAAAACTCTCGGGACAATGTGGACGACTCAAATGCTGTCTGAATTACGAGTTGAATATGTATATGGAAGCCTTGAAGGATTTTCCGAAAAATGCAGATTTCATTGAGACCAAACGAGGCAGGGCAAGACTCATCAAAACGGATATTTTCAAACGAAAGATGTGGTATTCTCTTATAGAAACCAATACGGTTCACTCTCTGAGTGTTGACAGAGTGAATGAAATCATCGAAATGAATACACGTGGGGAAGCTCCTGAAACACTGGTCTCTGCTCAAACTATCACCGCTTTTATCCCCAAAATAGGTTTTGAGGATGGAGTAGGCGAAATTGAATTGGATTCTTTGGCTCCTATCGAAAAAAATAAGCGTAGGAGAAATCGAAAACGACGGTCGGGAGGAGGTAATGCCAATAAAACAACTGCAAAAAATCGGCAACAAAATCCTTCAAACAAAACCACACAACCCAAAACCAATAAGCCCAAACCAAGACCAAAACCCAAGCGAAAACCAAACAATCCCTCTTCAAAGGATACTACAAAAAACACTTCTGAGGTTAACAAGGCAAGAAGTTCAAAACCAAACCCTAAACCGAATCCAAACCCAAATCAGGAAAACAAAGAGGGGACTGCAAAAAAGCGCAACAATCGGAGGAGAAGAAATAACAGACCCAAAAAAACAGACGAATAATGACATTGAAATCACCTATTTACGTTTTTAGGTACATAGCTATTTTGACTTTTGCGGTTTTTTTGGTGGCTTGTGATGAAAACCGCATTTTTGAAGAAAACAAAGACATAGCCAATCAAAGTTGGGATTACGAGGATGTAATCCCTTTTGAAGCAAGTATCACCGATACCAATTTGCGATACAATGTTTATGTCAATTTGCGGCATACCAATCAATATGCCAACAGCAATCTTTGGGTATTGCTCTACACAACTTTTCCTTCGGGTGAAAAATTGGAGAGAAGAGTGGAATTGCCTTTGGCTTCAAAGGAAGGGAAATGGTATGGGAATCATTCAGGTAGTCTAGTGAGTCATCAAATTTTGATACAATCCAATGCCGTTTTCCCCGAAATAGGCACCTACCGATTTGAAATAGAGCAAAATATGAGGAGAAATCCATTGAAGGAGGTTTTGGATGTTGGGATTAGGGTAGAGATGGCGACTGGTGAATAGTTTTTATTGGAGAAAGAGGTATCTCTTGAATACAAGATTCTCAAACCCAACTCTTTTGATTTTTCAAATGACGTTATTTTAATATGCGTTTAATTTAAAAATCCCACTCCTCCCCCGCTTCAATGCTTTCCCATTCGCCACTAGTCGTATCCCTAAACTTCAATTTATGGGCATGAAGTCCAATTTTTATTTTTCCAAAGTTAGGATTGAAGTCTGCACCATATTTTTCATCTCCTACAATGGGACAACCTATTGCAGCCAATTGTCCTCGAATTTGGTGGAATTTTCCCGTTAGAGGTTGAATTTCCAATACATATCTTTTGGAGTGTTCTTGTAGAAGGCGGTAACGAAGTTGGCATTTGACCGCATTTTTTGAAGGGTTATTGTGGATGATGGCTCGTTTGTTTTTGAAGTCTTTTTCGAGCCAGTGAGTGAGCGTTGCTTTCATTTTTGAAGGAGAGTTTTCGACCAAAGCCAGGTAGGTTTTTTGGACTTGTCGGCGGCTAAATTGTTCATTGAAGGCTTTGAGTGCACTCTTTTTCTTTGCCAAAATCAATACACCGCTTGTCACTCTGTCCAAGCGGTGTATGATGCCCAAATAAGCATTGGGTTTTGAAGATTGCAGATACTCCAAAGCCATTTCTTCAATGGTAGGACTTTCATAGGGATTTTTTTCTACAATCAACCCTGCGGGTTTATTGATGGCTAAATATTGTGGAGTTTCCTTGATAATTAAGTCTTTGAACTGCATATACCGAATCTTGAAGAAATAAAAAAGTGAGAAGCAAAATTAACCTTTTAAAACTCATTCGATGAGGGCTGAAACGTAATTATTATCAATCAAATTACTCAACGCTCTACTCAAATAAATAAGTAAATCTCGCTTCTCACTTCCTGCTTCTTGTCTCCAAAATGATTAGTTCATGTCTTCTTTCTTCTCCAATTTCTCCAAAGAAGTAGTCAATCCATCTTTGTTCAACTTATCAGGCGCACGTTCCAAAGCTATTTTGCAGTGTTCGATGGCTTTATCATATTTACCCAAAGCAGAGTAGCCTCTGGCAAGTCCAACCCTCACAGGCCAAACATCACCGTTTTTTTTCATGTTATATTCAAATACCTCCAAGGCTTCTTTCTTTTTGCCTTCGCCAATCAACTGACGACCATATTGGTGTATCTGAAAAATTCCTGTCGTAGGATGTTCAATCGCTAATTTCATGGTCTTTGCCGCTTCGTCTTCTTTGCCCAACTTCCTCAAAATATTGGCTTTGGTACTAAGCGTAGTGAAGTTGGCTTGCCCTCCAAAAGGCATACTGATTGCATTTTCTGCCCAAGTCAAAGCTTCTTCCAAATTAACATCGTTTTGATAGCAATAAGCTGCGGCTGCTTGCTGCCCTTGCCAAGTAAAACCTGCCCCTGATTGTAGCTCTTTTCTAAAATTTTCAACATACATATCGTGGATATTTGGCACTTCAACTTTGAAAGGCAGCGCCAATTTTTCCCACTTCAAAGCAACAGTACAATTGGACGGTTGGCGGTCGGTGAATTCGTAGGTGAGCCATTCATGGTATTCACTTTCTTCAGGCGTTGCTTCAACTCGGAGGGCATCTTCTGATTCATCATAAAAGTAACTTCCCCAGGCAGTGGAGTTATTGGAAAAAATCAAAGTCCAAGCTCCCGTTTCTTTGGGAATCACATGAAAACCATAAGTACCTGACTTTATGGGTTTTCCTTGCACATTCATGTCGTGCGAAAAATGGATGGTCGTGTTTTCATTGGCTCCTGCTCGCCACGGAGAAGGGTTTTCGGCGTTACTTTTACCAAAGTTGAGGTTTTGTAAGCCCCACGGAACGAGCTGTCCCCAAATTTTACCTGTTCGGTCATCGCCCTGTGGAGAGGTGACATCTGGGCTGCTGTAATTGATGGTTACATACGCCAATCCTCCAATGTGCTGTGTGACAGAACTCTTTTGGTTGGCACCGCTTGGCGGCTGTGTAACGGTCTGCCCAACGAGGACGGAGCTGCTTAGAAATAGACTGATTAGGACGTAGAAGATTGTTTTCATTTCTGCAATGTGTAAGATTGGTTAAAATATTAGATTTTGGACGAGAGAGGTGAGATGCGAGAAGTGAGACTTAGGCAATGTTCTCTTTTCCAAACTAAATATTAAATTACGCACCTTATTGCAGAAAAAATGGATTTTAGGAGAGTTTAACCTCTATTAGCATTTCTTAACACTTTGACAACCTTTTGGCTTATACTTTCGTTTTCTTTTTAAAATACATGATATGAAAACTTTAAAAGTCTTTCTTTGTTTGGTCGCATTGCAGTTTGTTTCACTTGTAGTTTTTGAGAGTTGTTGTAAAAATACTCTTGATTCTTTTACCTTTTCTAGCTTATCCATACAAAATTCAGGTTATCAAGATAGTTTAGGTCTTATTCAAGACTTGGAAGCTAAAAATATAGAAAAAATATTAGCCCTTGACTATGCTATATATGGGTTATTTGAGATGGAATTTCTGACTAAATTTGACAATTATAAAAACTGGCATCCCCTAATCTCTACTTCTGTAGCTAACTCATGTGATAATGATTTGATTACTGATTTAAAATTAAAAGCAATTCATATTAAGTCCTTAGAGGATTTTGACGAAGAGCATTTACGAGGTACTAATTTAAGTAGTTATTTCAAAGCTAATGATAGCTTTATGAGATGGGATACTACAACATACGATATGGATTTTTTTGTTGAGTATTATAATGAGCAATTAGCCCATGGTTGGTGGGGCGGTTACGATTTTTTATTCCGATTAAATCAAACCCCAACTTTAGATTCAATTTTTCGTTTTGAAGTAGCTGTGGAGTGGGAAAATGGCGATAGACTGATTGATACGACTGAGCAAATAATTCTCTATTGAAGCTTCTATTCTCTGTTGGGGTAATAATTGATTTTCAATATTTTCAAAAGAATCTGGCTATCAATACAATTGGTCATTATGCCACACAGGATTCTTGCAGAATGACATTGAAGAGTGGTGTCAGGACACCAAAAAAATATCCTTCTGAAATCACTCTATTTCTTCCATCATATACAAACAATTCTCCAAACTGTCTCTCCAATAAGGAATTTCTATCCCAAAGGTATTGCGGATTTTTTGGGTGTCCAATACACTGAAATTGGGTCTTTGGGCGGGAGTTGGATAATCTTTGGTTTCGATGGGTTGAACCTCACATTCTATTTTGGCGAGTTGCATAATCGCTACGGCAAAATCGTACCAACTCGCCACGCCTTTGTTGGAGAAGTGAAAAACCTCGCAGCCTTTCATTTTATCGGGTTGTTGGAGGACTTGCAGCAGTGTCACCGCCAAATCCTCAGCAAAGGTAGGACTTCCAATTTGGTCATAAACTACATTGAGTTTATCTCGCTCTTTGCCCAATCGAAGCATGGTTTTCACAAAGTTACTGCCCGTAGTAGAATACAACCAAGAAGTTCTGAATATCATGCACTTATTGTGGTTTTGAAGTGCCGCTTCTTCTCCTTGTAGTTTACTCTGCCCATACGCTCCTATTGGTGCGGTGAGGTCGCTTTCTTTGTAGGGAATGTTGTGTTTTCCATCAAATACGAAATCTGTGGAAATGTGGAGCAACCAAGCATCTGCTTTGGCGCAGGCTTTGGCTAAGTTTTCGACTCCTGTGATGTTGATTTGATGCGCCAAACTTTGCTCTGTTTCGGCTTTGTCGACTTGTGTATAGGCAGCACTGTTGATGACGGCTCCGATGTCGTATTCGTCAAAATATCGCTGGACATTTTCGGGGTTGGTGATGTCTAAATCGGCTCGGTGGGTGAAGATAAAGTGGGCATTGGGCATGGTTCTACTCAATTTTTGTAGGGCTGTTCCGAGTTGCCCGCCTGCGCCTGTTACCAAGATGCTTTTCATTGTGTTTATTTGTGTTTTCAAATAACATTCGAACCCACCCCTTGCCCCTCCCAAGAAGGGATTTTTTCCGAAAAATATTTGGGTTTATTCTCTCCTCGGATAACTTATGTCGAAACCTCGGCAGGTAGAGATGGGTTGCAAAGTATATTTTTTTGAATTACTTGTTTAAAATATCTTGTCTTAAGTCCTGTTTCTTTTGTCTATGCTTTCCTTTCCCCAAAATCATATCCGCCGCTTTTTCTGCAATCATAAAAACGGGTGCATTCGTATTGCCCGATACAATATTGGGCATGATGGAAGCATCAACGACTCGAAGTCCTTCAATACCATGCACTTGCAATTGGTCGTTTACGACTGCCATTTCATCCTTACCCATTTTGCAGGTCCCGACAGGGTGATAGACTGTTTCGACAGATTTTTTGATGTGGTCAATGATTCCCGCATCTGTGCTAAAATCTGGTGGTGCTACGATTTTGTCTCGATAGTTGTCAAATGCAGATTGCCGCATCATTTCCAATGCCAATTTCCCTCCTGCCACCAACTGCTTCAAGTCGGCTTCTTCTTGCAAAAAATTGGGTTGAATAATGGGTGCATCCAGCGGATTGCCAGAGCGCAAACCTACAAACCCTCTACTTTTGGGCTGCAATAAAGTGGGTAGAATCGTGAATCCGTCATGGCGAGGCAAGGTGAAAACGTCGTACATATCGTAGTCGTAACCTTTTCCTGCGTGCATGGGCGAAAAATGGAATTGGAAGTTTACTCGGTCGTCTGATTGAGGATTTTCGATGTTGACAAATGCCATTGCAGCCAATGGACTGACGGTGAATACGCCTGATTTCTTGAAAAGAAAACTCCCCAACCCCTTCAGCTGATTCCAGATTTTGATGTGGTGATTGAGTCCTTCTTGTTGTTTTGAAGTGGCTGCAATGCCATAAAATAGGTGGTCTTGCAGGTTTTTGCCTACGCCTTTGAGGTTCTTTTTGCAGGGGATTCCATGTTTTATCAATTCTTTTGAATCTCCAATACCCGAAAGCATCAATATTTGGGGTGAATTGAAGCTACCTGCCGACAGAATGACTTCTTTGTTGGCATATACCTTTTCCGTTTTTTTACCATTGAAGTATTCTACTCCGATGGCTCGGTCGTTTTCTATAAGGATTTCTTTGACATGGGCTTTGGTACGGATGGTGAGATTGGAGCGTTTTAGGATGGGTTTCAAAAAAGCTACTGCGCCACTGTGTCGTTTGCCGTTTTTGATGGTGTATTGAAGGGGGCTGATTCCTTTTTGCTGAGAACCATTGAAGTCCTTTGTTTCGGGAATCCCGACTTGCTTGGCAGCTTCAATAAAAGCGGCTTCGTAAGGCGTTTTGAAGCGGGTGGCAAAGGTGACATTGAGTTCACCATTTTTTCCATGTAGCCCCTCCTCTACTTCGTTGGGTTGTTCGTTGTGTTCGGATTTGATAAAGTAAGGCAATATTTCATCATAACTCCAACCTTCATTGCCCAGTTTTGCCCAGTCATTGTAGTCTTCTTTGTTTCCTCGTACATAAGCCATGGCATTGGTCGAACTGCATCCTCCAAGGGTTTTGCCTCGTGGAAGGTAGATTTTTCGATTGTCAACATGGGTTTGTGGTTCTGTCCAAAAACCCCAATCGCATTTCTTTTTGAAGAGTTGAGAATAAGCATTGGGAATGTGAATGAGTGGGTCTTTGTCGGCTCCGCCTGCTTCTAACAATAATACTTTGATGGAAGGATTTGCTGAGAGGCGATTCGCCAATACGCAGCCTGCTGAACCTGCTCCTATGATGATGTAATCGAAGTTTGCCATGTTGTTTGTTTGAAGGTCTGAACAGTTCGTTATCTTCGCTTTTTATCGCAGATAAAAACATGATTACTAATACGCATTAAACAGGCACAATATAATCATTTTTCTTTCGATTCTTTTGGTTCGATTAAAACTTCTATTTTCTTCTTCTTAAACATACTTGACCAACTATATTCTTCTCCTCTATATTTTTGAAAAAATATTTGTTCATGGTAGTGAATGTCACTACTCAATAGCTTTCCGATTGGGTTGAGAAAGGTTATGTTGTCACATATCACCTTGAAAATGGCAACAAAGGGCAATGCCATAATCACACCTGATACTCCCCACAAAGACCAACCTATGAACATGGCAAGTAAGGCGGCAAGAGGATTGATTTTGACTGAAGAACCGACTACTTTTGGAGTGATAAAGTTTCCTTCTATTTGTTGGACAGCCAAAAACATGATAACCACCATAAAAGGCTGCCATCCACCAGAAGAAGTAATGATGCTATAAATTATTGGTAAGATTGCTCCAATGAATGTACCTATGTAAGGGATGATGGTCATAAAGGCAGCAAAAAAGCCCCAAAAATAGGAATACTCCAGCCCTATTGCCCACAGCCCAAGCGTATTGAGTGTTCCGAGTATGACGATAACCAAGCCCAAACCATACAGATATTTTTGAGCGATTTCTTGTATTTGTCGCATTACCTGAAGAGCATCTTCTTTTCTGTCCCGATAGAACTGAGATAGGATATAGTTTTTGAAGGCTGTTCGGTAGAGTAGAATCAAAAAACAATAGGTCAACACAACAATAAAATTGGCTATGAATGCTGTGGAGGAGGACAGCAACATGCCAAAATAGGCAGAAATATCGTCACCCATTGCCATGACATTCTGTTTCAGCCAAGCCTGGGACTTCTCTCTTGGAAAATGAAAAGTTTCTTCTATCCAAAGATAAAGACCTGATAATTCATCGGTCGAAATGCGTATGTTTTCGGCATGTGCTACAATAGATGCCATTTGGGTAAACAATAAAAATACTGCTCCTATGATTACACACATCATCATCACAAAAGTCACGGCAATGGCAAGGACTCTGTTTAAGCCTCGTTTTTGCCAAAATACAACAAATGGTTGAAGCATAAAGGCTAATAATATCGCAAAACCCAATGGAATGAGTATATCTTGTGCCGCCCATACAATGTAGAAGAAAAGAGTAATTGCAAGTAGGAAATGGGCAATCCTCTGTATACTCAACCTATTAGTTTGTTCCATAATGTTTTGGTTTGTAATTTTATCTACCTATTAAGTAATATAAAATCAATCCAACCAATGGTAAAAATAGAATCACCAATATCCAAAGCAACTTATTTCCTGTATCCTTACCGCTTTTCATGATTTCGACAGCAGCTATTAGCCAAAGAATTAGATGAATAATACCCAGTAGACTGTAATTCCCAAAAGCCAATGCCAACATAGTTTTAAGATTCATACCTTTAATGCTCAATAAATTTAACATATTTTTTCTGATTTTTAAGTAAAAAATGATTGTAAAAAAGAAACGTCAGTATATAGCTTTTGTTGACTACCTCTCAAAAAAAATAACCAGCATCTCCTAAAAGATACTGGTTATAACCCTATTTTTTAACTAACCCTATTATTATGTTTTTAGCTTTTTAAGGCTTTTATTAGGTGCACTATACATCTATTTCTACACTATTGGATATTTGTTGTTTATCTTGCTTACCGTTCTTATTATGACTCATATTTTTTATCTCAAAAAGTTGCTTAGGCAATTGCCCTTGCGCCATACCAAAGTCCAATGTCCGAATAGGAAACGGAATGTTGAAGTTGTTTTCATCATATACAACCTTGATTTTTTTGATTGCCTCACTTTGTGCCTTCAAATACTGTGCTTGTTTATGAAAATCAATCCAAAAACGCACAACAAAATTGATAGAACTACCTCCAAATTCTTTGTAATACAGCTCTACTCCTCTTTCCTTTTTGACCAAATCCAATTCTCTTATGGCTTTAATCGTGACATCTTCTACTTTCTGCAAATCAGATTCATAGCCCACTCCTACTTCCAAATCTACTCGTCTGGTAGATTGTGAGTTATAGTTTTTCAAAGGTCCTTGTAATAGTTCTTTGTTTGGAATCATTACACTTGGACCTTGTGGAGTTCTAATTATAGTAGCTCTCAAATTGATGCGCTCTACTATTCCAAAAGTGTCTTCTACTTCTACCAAATCACCCACTTTTAAGGTCTTGCGAAAAGCCATGATAATACCAGAAATAAAATTAGTAGCAGTATCTTGAAAGGCAAAACTAAGTGCTAATCCTATAATACCTGCACCTGCTAATAGGGAGGTCACAGTTTTGTCTAAATTTAGGATACCTAATGCAACAAAAGTTCCTGCAATACAGACTACCAAAAATATAATTGTTGCTATGAGTTTGGTAACACTTATATTATTTGATAATCTATTCAACACTCTCCCTGTCACGTTTCGTGCTACTCTTGCTAAGAAATAGAAGCCAATCAAGACGATAATGGCTACTACAAAATTAGGTAGCATAGCCAAGAAGGTTTCTATCCATAAATTAATTTTTTCTATTACGACATTGATATTTGCGCCAATATTCTCAAACATATTTTAGTAAGTTGCTTTTTTTGTAAATTAATGTTGTTGGTGCTGTAGTGAGTAAATAAAATTTAGTTTTTATGCGATTTTGTGGCTATGTACAAAATTATTTTCCTCTACTTCATTTTCATTATAAGACTTTTTAGAAGTCTTCAATGGGCGAGTGAAATACAGAATACTTGCAATTCCTGCAATCATGCCATATATAACTACTTCAATAAAAGAAATCAAGAACATAACATAAGCTATCATCGTACGGTCTGCTCCTTCGGCAATTGCCTGACCAAACAACTCAGGTTCGAGATAGGCTGGACCACCCACTACAGTAAGAAAAACCTGTAGTAAGAGGAAACTGATTGCTGCCGAAACAGTTATTGTTCCTGCTAATCTTACACCTTGGTAAAAAGATGGGTGTTTTTTCCGTGGTTTAAACAAAATGAATCCAAGAAACATAATAGCTCCAATCACAAAAAATTTGCTGAGGTGAATAAAGATGTAGTTGTCAAAAGTGACCATTTTAAATATGAAAAAATAGAGGGCTGTAAGTACAGCTGTTAAAACACCTAGTTTTATCCCTAAGGATATGTACTGTACTTTGGACCTAAACCCCATTGCATCTTCAATTTTTTCTGCTAGGGTTTCGGGAACATTTGATTTATTTGGATACTGTTTCATGATTGAATATTTTGGATAGTTAAAAAAAAATGGATATAGGTATACATCTGTTGAAGAAGATAGTAGCAGCGCAAAATTTGGCATTCTGCTACTATAATCTATAACAACATTAATATATTGGTTAATCAGCCGTTTAGGAGATAAAATTGTAAGCTTTCTCTTCGAAGAATTTCTCTATTGGATAATGAAAGAATCCGTAATTGTTTCTCTCAAGTCTTTTATGTGCTTATTCTCAATGGGGTTTCGCATTGAACGAAATATAAGTGTAATAAACTGCTCTTTTTCTTTATTTAGATAGGTTTTATGGTAGTAATAATTTCCATCTATTACTCCAGCTAACTCAAAGTAATCATCAAATAACACGTTGGTCTTCAGCCTCAAATCGTTTTCGTTGTTGCTTTTTAATATATCTATCCATCGGCTGTATTCATCTTTAAGGGACCAATCAAGGTTATTGGTACCATAAACTGTAAGGTGCATATTTCCATCCTCACTAACCCATGTACGTCCATCATTATTAGCAGGTTTTAGAATTGTATCAAATAAGTCATCAGGATAAGACACACAATAATCAAACCTATTGTTACAGTACTGATTTAGGGTAAGAACATCTTCACCAATTAACACCATAGGTTTTAAAAGATTCGTGTCTTGTGAGTTGGCATTTTGGGCATTTACAACACTAAATCCCAAAAACAAGATTGATATTATACATAACAACCTTATTTTTGAAGTTTTTAGTACTGCGTTTTCATAAATATATTGAGAGACTTTAATAGTCATGATAAAGTAAGAGTTTGGGTTAACAAATTAGGTGGTATAGTAGGGGTAAATCTTCTAAAATCAATAATTAGCTTATTTGCTAATTTGATAAAATTATGTTAATAAAGTTTTATCAAATTGGCATCTATATTGTGATCTTCTATCAATTGATTGGTAAATCTGACATGACCTCTTGGCACTAACAAAAAGAAACTACCATGTCTCACTTCTGCCAATCTGCTCATTAATTTCCATTTGTTGACCAATCTTCTTACTTGAGTAGTCTTTAATGCTATCTCAAAATAGCTTTTTCGACCCAAATGCAAAGCAGTCAAATCAGGAGTATAGACATCTTCTTCACGTTGCTGAACATATCCTGTAGGTTGTTCCAAATCCAATTCTTCTGAATTTGCCTTGATATCTATAAAGCCTTTTTTACGAATGATATCTACTGCTTTTTGATATAACTTTTGAGTTTTTTCCTTAATCATGCCAATTAAAATTTAGGTAATTTATATAAAACATCACATAACAAACCAAATTTTATTTGATATAAGATGACAAACAACTTTACAAATAAAATATTAACGTATAATTAATTAGTAAGAAACCAATTATTATTGGAATGTTTTGTGTGGTATCATAAATAAAACACAATTGAGGCAAAAAAGTTTACATTCTTCCAAATAAAAAAGGAAGGCCGATGAATTCAAGATTCATAACAACCTTCCCATACTTTCACTAACACGCCAATGTTATTGTTATAAAAGTGAGCATTATTTTTAATCAAAATTTGAATCCGACCATTTTAATAACACTCACTTTATATTTCCGCTAAAATTATTCTCGCATAATCTTAGCATTGATTACTTCTCGACCGTTTGCCAATTGAAGGTGATACATACCTGAAGCATATAACGAAATATCAATTGTATGCTCATTCACACCGTTCTTAGCAGAAAGGTTTTGAGAAGCTATTAATCGTCCGTCCACACTGTGAATGGTCAATGTAACATCTTCGTCTGCCCCGTTCATGAAGGTAAGAGTAACCCAACTATCACTTGGAATAGGACGAATATTCAACAATTTGAAGCCTGTCGCTTTTCTAAACAATGTAATGACACTGTAAGGAGAACGTTTACCATCAAAGTCGGTTTGACTCAAACGATAATAACTCAATCCCATCGGTGCATTCTCATGCAAGAAGTCGTAAGCATGGACTTCGCTCGTTGTTCCTTGACCATCTACTTTAGTAATTGGCTCATAGTTCTCTCCGTCCAATGAATGTTCGAGTGTGAAGTAATCATTGTTCACTTCCGAAGCTGTAATCCATTTAAGCAGATTTCCTTCCTCCAATACCTCACCCGTAAATTCAATCAATTCAACAGGCAATGTCGTACACAAATCGCCATCTCCGCTTATTAATTGGACGCAACCATTGGAATCCGTCACAACTACCGAATAAGTGGTAGAACTACTAAATGGTCCGAATCCTAAAATAGTGCCATCTGGAACATCTTCGGTCAAAGTGCCTCCACTCATGATAGAATAAGGTCCTGTACCTCCACCTACAAATACGGCTACTTCGTAATTCTCACCTAAGTTGGCGCAAATCACTTCGTCGGATGCCAAATTAGGACAGTCATTACACTTACTTAAGAAAATCGCTTCAGCAGGAATTCCCAATTTAATACAATCATCGGCTTCATCTACAATACTACCAAATGGAGCTTTTAGCAAAACAGAGGTAATGTAAATGATTTCATCCAATGGTACACCAGGGATAGAACCATCATTGAAGAATTGACCAGATTGATTGAGTGCCAATATAGAACCAAATGGATCAAATTGGTCTGTGTAAAGCATGTAGCCTAACTCATAAGAAGTATCCAATAAGATTACTCCAATAGCATCTGCTTGTGCACCTTCCAATGGACAAACCTCCAATGCTGCGGCTGCTTTTTGTATCAGACTAAGCGTACAGATACCAGCGCTGTTCAGACTACAAGCTAAGATGCCCGCACAATCAGGAGCAACATAATCAAAGGTGGTCGTACAACTTGCATTGTCAGAATCTGTAAATATAGCAGTTATATCCAACGTTTCAAAGGTAGTGATGTCACTAATGGTAAAACTCTGTAAACCTGTTCCATCGTATGTACCACTGCCGCTTGCTACTACCTCACCGTTGAAGTCCGTGAAAACATAATTGAAGCCTTCAGAGCTACCTGTATCTTCATAGTCTAACAATACAGCCACACTGTAGTTTCCATTTTCATCACAGATAGTTGCAGGGAATAAACTCACGTTCAAGTCACAGTTTGTTTCATCCTCACAAACCGTAGCTGTGTAGGTAGTCATTGCTGTACAAGAACCGTCACCTGCATCTGTTACGAGAACAGATACTTGTCCTGCGTTTGCAGTCAGTCCACTGATACTTACAGTTTGTTGTCCTGTGTTGTCATACGCAACTGTTCCCGCAGTATCCTCACCTATTTGGTAAGTAAACTCGTCTCCTACTGTGTTTTCGTACGTCACTATCAATACAATGCTGTAAGTTCCATCCTCCGCACAAGTACTAGAGGCTATGACTTCTGCATCCAAAGTACACTCTCCACAATCAGGAGCATTGAAGGCATCTACAACTTCATCATTACAAGTAGAATCATCGTTGTCCGCTACATTCAAGGTCACAGGTTGTCCATCGCCTTCCAAGGTAACATTTACCGTTGTTTGGTTACTGCTGTTGCTATAAGGCACACTCGTTGGAGTACTTCCATTGATGCTATAATTGAAGCCATTATTCCCCGTGTTATCGTTGTAACTTACCACAAAGGTAAGGTTGTATGTACCATCACTGTTGCAGCTTCCTGTGGTGAAACTGTTAATCGTAATAGCACAATCAGTAGATACGTCTGTGGGGCAATTCGGCGCATCGTAAGTGATATTGTCGAAGCATGTTGTCTCCAAATTGTCACTTACCAAAACCTGAATCGTGCTGCCATCGCCATCCAAATTAGACAAGGTGATAGTCTGCAAACCGCTGCCATCATAGGCCACTACTCCCATAGGAAGTGTCGAACCATTTGAATTACTTAGAGCATAATTGAAGCCTGTACCAAACACGTTGTCATACGAAACGATTAAAGTAACATCATAAGTATCGTCGGTTTCACAAAGCCCAACTACTGCACTTACATCTATGCTACAATTTGTAACATCATCGCAGTCTGGAGCAGTGTAAGTCACTTCGCTACTACAAGCAGGATTGTCTGTATCAAAAACTTCAACAGTAATCAGCTCCCCATCTCCTACCAATTCATCTACCTTAATGGTTTGTTGTCCAGTGCCATCGTAATCAACTGTACCTTCTACCTCTCCATCTACTGTATAAGTGAAACTCGTGCCTGTGACATTTTCGTAATCAACAATTATCAAAGCACCATAAGTATTATCAACACCACAATCTTCGTCAGGAATAACGGTAACATTGATATCACATTCATCTTCTCCCACATCACAGGTTGGACGAGTCACAATAAATGATCTGTCACAGGATTGCTGCACCAAATCATAAGCGTGAATAAAAATAGCAGGGCCTTCAAGAGGTAGATCATTGATTAGTATTACCTGAACACCCGATCCATCATACATAACATGATTTGGAGAACCTCCATCTAATGTATATTCAAATCCAGCATTACCTACATTTTGATAAGTCACTACAAGTGCCATATCAAAAGTACCATCTCCATTACAGAACCGTTGAGCAACTAATTTGATATTACATTCACCCGTACAGTCAGGGGTCAAGAAAGCGGCATCAGCACTACAATCTGGATTTGCGGAATCACTTACTTCAATGTTCATTGCAGTTCCATTTCCTACCAAATTGGGTATTGTCACTGATTGGAAACCGCTGCCATCGTACTCTACAAAAACTTTTCCGCCATTGTTCACGCTGTAATTAAAGCCCAAACCGTCAGGATTTTCGTAGGTAATTTCTATGGTTACGTCAAAATTACCATCTTCACAATCACCTATCACGGTATTCATAGATAGACTACAAGGATTTGCTTCTTCTTCACAGTCAGGAGCAGTATAATTGACCGTTTCAGAACAGTCTGGGAATTGAATATCATTGACTTCAATCGTTTGGTTCAAAGAACCATCTCCTGTTAGACCTTCTACTATAATAGTTTGAGAGCCAGAGCCGTTGTACATTACGGTTGTTGGAGTACTTCCTTCAATACTGTATTCAAATCCACTGCTACCTGTTGCACCATTGTAATTTACCAAGAAACTCAAGTTATAAGTCCCATCGTCTTGACATTCTGTTGTCACATTATTGCTATTCACGATAAGGTTACACAATTCGCAGTCAGGGGCAGTAACTACTGTAGAAGAGCCACAACCGGGGTTGATTGCATCGCTTACTGCAACATTAAATGTAGAACCATTGCCAATCATTCCTTCCACCAAAATGGTTTGGAATCCACTGCCATCATAATCTACGCTTACTGCAGAACCTCCATTAATACTATAGTTGAAACCAGAGCTACCAACCAAGTTGTTGTAAATCACATTCAACTCAAGTGTATAAGTGCCATCACCTAAACAAGTTTCCTCAGATGCAGTAGCCAAAACATTCAGTGTACAACTTTCACAAATAGCAGAAGCAAAGGCTAAACTTGCGCCATCACAATCATCAAACTGAGCGTCTGTGACTTCAATGTTGATATCAGAACCATCCCCAATCATATTTTCAAGGACGAGTGTTTGAACTCCAATGGCGCTTGTATAAGGTACATTGACTGCTACACCACCATTGATAACATAATTGAAGCCTAAGCTACCTACGTTGTCGTTGTAGCTGACTGAAAAAGTAATGGTGTTCGTACCGTCGGATTGACAGTCTTGAGATACCAGTGCTATGTTGAGGTTACAAGCTGGACAGGAAGGTGCAGTATAGCTCGTGCTAGCATTACAAGAAGTATTTTCTACATCTTCAACTACCACATTAACTACGCTTCCGTCACCCTCCAAACCATTGACTTCTACAGTCTGCGAACCAGTACCATCATAAGATACATTGGTAGATGTACCACCATTAATGGTATAATTAAAACCCTGTGCTCCTGCTGTATCATCGTACGTAACTGTCAAAGTAACACTGTAGGTATTATCTGGTTGGCAAGCAATTGCTGCCGACTCTACGTTTGCAGAAACATCTAAACCACATAAAACAGGACAATCAGATGCTGTAAAAGTTGTTGTTGCGGTACAGCTTGTATTAGCATTGTCAGTCACAACTATAGTGACATCATTGCCATCACCTACCAAGCCTTCAATGGTTACGGTTTGTGAGCCTGTTCCGTTATAGAATACATTCACTGGTGTACTTCCATTGACACTATAAGTGAAACCTGTTGAAGTAAGTGTATTACTATAAGTCACTTCTAAGGCTACATCAAATGTTCCATTCGCTTCACAAGCCAAAGAAGTAGTTGATAAACTCAAATTACAAACACCACAAGTAGGTTTGTCGAAATCAACTGAATCTCCCGCACAACTTGTTATGCTTGCATCTTCTACTGCAATGTTTACAGTTGCACCATCCCCTATCAATCCCGTAACCGTTACAGTTTGTTGTCCCGTACCATTATAAGCTACATTGACAGGAGCATTAGTTCCAATGGTATAATTGAAACCTCCATCACCTACAAGGTCATTGTAAGAAACTTCAAAAGTTAGGGTAAACGTACCATCGCTGTTACAATTGGTAGTGAAAGAGTCTGGAACTATCTGAACCGAACAAGTATCACAGATTGGGGCATCAAAGCTCACAAAACCTGTACTACAAGCAGGATCTCCTACATCAACTGCTTCAATACTCATCATTCCACCATTTCCTTCTAAGCCTGTCACGACTACAGTTTGCTCACCGCTGCCGTCATAAGCCACAGTTGTTGAAGGCCCGCCATTGATGCTATAACTAAATCCCTGTGTGCCTACCAAATCATTGTAAATCAGAATGAAGGTAAGCGTATAAGTTCCATCTTCTTGACATTCGGTAGTGATATCGTTTGCTTCAATACTTAAAGTACACAATTCACAAACAGGGGATTGGTAATTCACGACCCCACTTGTGCAAGTAGCATCGTCTGCATCTATCACTTCAATAGTTGCCAAGCTGCCATTGCCAATCAATCCGCCTACGGTTATGGTTTGTGAGCCAGAACCATTATAAGCTACATTGACAGGTGTTCCACCATTGAGGCTATAATTGAAGCCGTTAGTACCTACCAAATCATTGTAAGTAACAGTGAAAGTTACGTCATATGTTCCGCTTCCATTACATTCTGTAACAATATCGGGAACTGCTACGACTATACCACAAGTATCGCAAATAGGTGCAGTAAATGTGGCAACGTCTCCGTCACACTCTGTCAAGTTTGCATCGTTTACTTCAATGATAATGTCATTGCCGTCGCCCAATAAACCTGTTACGACTACTGTTTGAGAGCCTGTATCATCATAAGCGACACTTGTATTGTTTTGTCCATTGATGCTGTAAGCGAATCCATTGTTACCAACATTGACATTGTAGTTTACTGTAAATGTGAGGTCATAAGTACCGTCGTCATTACAGCTTGCAGTAATGTCACTGCCAATGTTTACATCACAAGCAGGGCAAAGAGGAGCTTCAAAACTGCTTGAAGCTGCACAGTCTGCATTATCGGCATCCGTGACTGTCACATTCAAAGGCTCTCCTGTGCCTTCAATACCATCTACCGTAATCGTCTGACTGCCAGAACCATTGTAGGACACATTGACCGCACTACTCGTGCCAATGGTATAATTGAAGCCATTGTCACCAATATTATCACCATAGGTGACTGTAAAGGTAAGAGAGAAAGTATCATCTGCTTCACAAGTACCTACTATATCAATATCTGTATCCAAATCACAAATAACATTACATACCTGTGAAGTGTAAGTCGATGTTGCAGTACAGTTATTATTCAATACGTCAGTTACATCAATTGTTACTTCTGAACCATCGCCTACAAGATTTTCAATGGTCAATGTTTGCTGACCACTTCCATTGTAATTGACTGTTGTTGGAGTTCCACCATTGACAGAATACGTGAATCCTGAAGAACCTGCTGTATTGCTGTATGTGACAACCAATGCTAAATCATAAGTGCCATCTCCTTGGCAAACTCCTTGACTTGCATTGATAGTTATATCACACAAGGGGCAGGTAGGTGCTACGAAACTCGTACTACCACTACAACTTGGATTTTCAACATCATTGATGACGATAGAAGTCGTTGTACCGTTTCCGTTTAGATTATTTACAGTCACAGTTTGAGAACCTGAACCATCATAAGCGACAGTCGTTGCAGCACTGCCATTGATGCTGTATGTAAAGCCTTCGTCACCTACCAAATCGTTGTAATCAACTGTGAAACTCAAATTGTAGGTTCCATCGCTATTACAATCTGCTGAAGTAGGAGAGGCACTTACAGTCACATTGCATAGTGGACAAGTTGGAGCGGGATAACTCACTGAGCCACTTCCACAAGATGGGAATTGTGCATCTGTCACTTGTACAGTGCCGTTTCCACCATTTCCAGCCAAGCCTGTTACGGTCACTGTCTGTGAACCTGAACCATTATAGGGAACATTGACTTGTGTGCCACCATTGACCATGTAATTGAAGCCAGCGCTACCTGTTGCGGCATTGTAATTGACTGTAAAGGTCAAATTATACGTACCATCTGATTGGCAATTGCTGTTAATACCCGATACACTTAATGCACAAGTTGGGCAATTAGGAGCAGAATAGTTGACTGTTCCACTTGAACAACCTATTGGCATATCTGCATCATTCACCGAAATTGTTGAAGCTGCACCATTTCCATTCAATCCTGTGACTGTGACTGTCTGTGATCCACTTCCATTGTAAGCAACGTTTACGGCTGTTCCACCATTGATGCTGTAATTGAAGCCATTGTCTCCTACAGTTGAATTGTAGTTCACTGTGAAACTGAGGTTGTAAGTGCCATCAAATTGGCAAGTACTATTGACACCAGATACACTGATTGAACATGGTGGGCAAAGTGGAGTTGTGTAATCTGCACTTGCATTACAGATATCAGCATTTTCAGCATCCGATACTGAAACGGTTGAGTTCTCACCATCCGAAGTCAATCCTGTTATCTGTACAACTTGCAAACCACTACCATTATATGCCTCATTGAATATTGCACCACCATCAATGCTATAATTGAAGCCTTGTGTACCTACCACATTCGGATCATAAGATACTGTCAAATTAATCGTATGGGTATCATCGGATTGACAAGCATTTCCACCTGTTTGCATCACACTAACAGAAGCATCAAAATCACATAGATTGGGGCATACTTGAGAGGTATAAGTTTGGGTTGCGGTACATCCGCTGTTTGCTTGATCGGTTACAACCACTGTTACACTGTTGCCATCACCTATCAAGTTAGGTACGCTTACTGTTTGTGAACCATTACCATTATAAGCAACGTTCACGGCTGTTCCACCATTGATACTGTATGAGAATCCATTGGAGGAAAGTGTATTACTGTATGTTACATTCAACAACAAGTTGTACGTACCATTTCCTTGACAAGCTTGTTGGGTAGCAGTAAAGCTAATGTTACAAATTGGGCAGTTAGGAGCAGTAAAACTATAACTGTCGCTGCAATTAGCATCGTCTGCATCTTCAATGTCAATCGTTACGCTGGTGCCATCGCCTGTTAAATCGGGAACAGTTACCGTTTGTGAACCACTTCCATTGTAAGCTACATTGACAAATGTTCCGCCATTGATGCTGTAATTGAAGCCATTTGTACCCACCAAGTCATTGTAATTAACGGTAAATGTCAAATCGTAGGTACCATCACTTGCACATACTGTTTCTACACTATTCGTATCTATTGTGACAGTACAGAATGGACAATCGGGTTCAGTATAGGTATCGGATGCTGTACAATCTGCATCTAAGTCTAATACACTCACTGAGCCGTTTACACCTCCACTTGAAGTCGCTGTTACGGTGATTACTGTTGAAGTACTTGCCAAATTGTAGTCAAATGTTCCAATTATTTCGCCATTTACAGTCAATTCAAAGCCTTGACTGTCTGCACCCAAAACATCTAATACTTCCGGATTATTCACTGTTACTTGTAAATCATAGGTATTGGTTGTTCCATCACAATCGCTCGTTGGCTCTGCGCTTACTCCAAAATTGTCACAGGATGTTCCAAAACAAACCAATGGTTCTACAAAAGTACTACTGGCGTTACAATCCCCATCTAAATCAGTAGCTTCAATCGTACCTGTTAGTCCGCCTGTTGCGTCAAATTCTACTCCTTCAATGGTTACACTTGTTACTGCTCCTGCAATACCAGTGTAATCAAAAGTTCCTACCGAAATGCCGTTGATTAGCAATTCAAATCCTTGGGCATCACTACCTAATAAGTCCAACAAGTTTGGATTGGTCACCAACACTTCCAAATCGTAGGTATTGATGGCTGTGCCACAAGTAATCGTTCCTGCAGCTACTGCAAACCCTGTACAATCTAAATCCAAACATGCAATTGGCTCGATATAAGTGCTATTCACGGTACATTCTTCGTCCAAATCGGTTGCCTGTACAGTGCCTGTTAAACCACCATTAGAATCATAAGGGACATCTTCGACTGTAACTGTCGTGAATGCTCCTGCATCTCCCTGATAATCAAAAGTACCATAAGAGGTGCCATTGACAAAAATTTCAAATCCTTGTGCATTACTGCCCAATAAATCAACCAAATCTGGGTTGGTCACTACTACTTCTAAGTCGTAGCTGTTTACTGCATCGGCACAACCCGTTGAAGTAGCTGTCACTGCAAAACCTACACAATTTAGGTCTAAACAAGTAATCGGCTCTCCAAAAGTTGTTGAAGCAGTACAATCGGTATTGTTTTGGTCTTGTATGCTGACAGTACCTGTCAAATCTCCAACTGTATCAAACGGTACATTGTTGATGGTAATAGCAGTAGTTATTCCTGCATCGTAGTCAAATATGCCATAAGAAGTTCCATTGATAGAGAGTTCGTATCCTGCTGCATCATCACCCAACAAGCCTAAGAATCCAGGGTTGGTAATGGTGATGTCGACATTGTAAGTGTTGGTGACTGTTCCACACTCCGTAGCTGTTGCCACAACGTTGTAACCCGTACAGTCTAAGTCTAAACAAGAAATAGGTTCTAAGAAAGTAGAGTTTGCTACACAGTCACCATCTATATCTCTTACCTCAACTGTACCTGTCAACCCATTGACTTCATCGTAAGGTACATTCTCAACGGTAATAGTTGTTAAGGCGCCCGCAATACCTTCATAATCATAAGCTCCAACCAGTTCGCCATTCACGAATAATTCAAAGCCTTCTGCTTCACTACCCAATAAATCCAATAATGCGGGATTGGTGACAATCACATCTAAATTATAGGTATTGATTTCCGTACCACATTCGGTGGCTGTAGCTACAACGGCAAATCCAGTACAATCCAAATCAAAACATTCAATCGGTTCGATATAAGTATTGTCTGTAGTACATCCTACATCCAAATCTTCGGCTGATACCGTACCCGTCAATCCATCATTAGGGTCTGCGGCAACATTGACTGTTACTATTGTTGTTGAATTTAACAAGTCATAATCATAAGTTCCTAAAAGTGTTCCATTAACAGTCAATTCAAAACCTTGATTTGTTCCACCTAAAGCATCTAAAACGTCAGGGTTGGTTACAGTAACCGTCAAATCATAGGTATTGGTCGCATCATCACAATCGCCTGCTATGGCTGATACTGCAAAACCCGCACATGGATTACCGAAACAAACCAAAGGTTCTAGGAAAGTAGAGGAAACATTGCAGTCAGCATCTTGATCCACTACTTCAATCGTTCCTGTCAAGCCTCCTGCTGAATCAAATTCTACGCCTTGTACCAGCACATCTGTAATTAAGCCTGCAATACCATTGTACTCATATACACCATAAGAAATAGTGTTAATGAACAACTCAAAGCCTTGACTGTCACTACCCAATTGATCCACCAAGTTGGGGTTCGTAACTAAGACATTGATGTCGTAAGTATTAACTTCTGTGCCACAGGTAATCGTACCTGCAACAGCCGCCAAACCTATACAGTCTAAGTCAATACAGGTAATGGGTTCGAGGTAGGTAGAATTGGCCACACAATCTCCGTCCAAATCCCTCACTTCAATCGTTCCTGTCAAACCGCCATTGGAATCAAATACTACATTTTCGACTGTACCTATGGTCACAGAACCTGCTATACCATCGGAATATTGGAAAGTATCAATCAATGCGCCATTGACATAAAGTTCAAAGCCTTGTGAAACTGCCAATGTTCCCAACAAATCGGGATGGGTTACAGTGTATTCTAAGTCATAAGAATTGGGAATAGTACCACACTCCAAAGATGCTGCAACTACTGCAAAACCTGCACAATCCAAATCTAAGCAAACTACTGGTTCAACAAATGTGGAAGCAGCAGTACAGCCACTGTCGCCATTGGCATCTTCTGCGCTAACTGTACCTGTCAAATCTCCTGCTTCATCAAAAGGAACATTGGTAAGGTTGATGGTCGTTGTTGCACCATTGCCACCTGTATAATCATAAGTACCATAAGATGTTCCATTGACAAACAATTCAAAACCCTCTACATCTGGCCCCAATAGTCCCAAAAATCCAGGATTGGTAACAGTTACATCCAAATTATAGGTATTTGTTGCAGTTCCACATTCGGTAGCTATGCCCACAACTGCGAAACCCAAACAATCTAAATCCAAACAAACAATTGGTTCTACATAAGTAGAATTGGCAACACAATCACCGTCAATATCTCTAACTTCTACTGTGCCAGTCAATCCATTTACTTCATCATAAGGAACATCAGGAACTGTGATGGTAGTTAATAAACCAGCAGTTGTTCCATCGTAATCATATTCACCAATCAAATTGCCGTTGATATACAATTCAAAGCCTTGTGCATCACTACCCAATAGGCCTAGTAAATTAGGATTGGTCACGACTACATCTACATTGTAACTATTCGCCACCGTACCACAAGTCGTAGCTGTAGCAACAACTGCGAATCCTGTACAATCCAAATCGAAACAAGCAATAGGCTCTACATAACTCGCTCCCGCAGTACAATCTGCATCCAAATCAATTGCCATAACACTTCCTGTCAGACCATTGGTTTCGTCAGCGGAAAGACCTGTCACAGTTACGATTGAAGCTGCTCCCACAAGGTTGTAATCGTAAGTACCTACCAGCGAATTGTTCACATACAATTCAAAACCTTGAGAAGTTGCACCCAAGACATCCAAAATGTTTGGATTGGTAACTGTAACTACTAAATCGTAGGTATTCGTTACAGGGTTGCAATCCGTAGGAGCTCCTACTACTGCAAAGCTGCCGCACTGATTACCAAAACATGCCAAAGGTTCTAAGAAGGTAGAATTCACCGTACAATCTGCGTCTAAATCCACTACCTCTATAGTTCCTGTTAATCCACCTGCGGAATCAAATTCAACTCCCTCAACTTCTATACTTGTTATCAAGCCTCCTACAAGACCATCGTATTCGTATGTGCCTACTGAATTGCCATTGATAAACAATTCAAATCCTTGGCTATCGCTGCCTAATTGATCCAATAAATTTGGGTTCGTCACCAATACTTGTAAGTCATACGTATTGACTGCTGTTCCACAGGTTATTGATCCTGATACCGCTGCTAAGCCAACACAATCTAAGTCTATACACGATACAGGTTCTACATAGGTAGAGTTGGCGGAACAATCTCCGTCAATATCTCTGACTTCAATCGTTCCTGTTAATCCACCTGCTGGGTCATAAGCCACATTTTCTACTGTACCAATTGTCACCAATCCTGCTGTACCATTGGCATAAGAAAAAGTATCAATCAATGCACCATTGACATACAACTCAAAACCTTGCGCATCGCTACCCAATAAACCTAAGAGGTTAGGATGCGTTACGGTATATTCCAAATTATATGTTCCTGGTATTGTTCCACATTCTAAAGACGCTCCTACGACTGCTAAACCAAGACAATCCAAATCCAAACAAGCAACAGGTTCTAAAAATGTTGAAGAAGCAGTGCAATCTTCATCCAAATCTATCACACTCACTGTTCCTGTCAAATCTCCTACCGCATCGTAAGGCACATTCGGTACATTTATCATTGTCAGTTCTCCTGCTATGATTCCATCGTATTCATATTCACCTATCAATATATCATTGATATACAATTCAAAACCTTGACTCGCACTGCCTAATACGCCCAACAAGGCTGGATTTGTCACAATGACATCTACATTATAGCTGTTTACTTCCGTACCACATTCAGTCGCAGTTGCTACCACATTGAAGCCTATACAACCTAAGTCCAAACAAGCGATTGGCTCTAAATAAGTAGAGTTGGCAACACAATCACCATCAACATCTCGTATTTCTACCGTTCCTGTCAAGCCATTTACTTGGTCATACGGTACATCTGGAACTGTAATCGTGGTCAATAAACCTCCAACTATTCCATCATAAGCAAAAGTATCTATCAATACATCGTTGATATACAATTCAAAACCTGTTGCATCGCTGCCCAACAAATTTAATAAATTCGGGTTTGTTACCACTACATCTACATTGTAGCTATTCGCAACAGTACCACAAGTTGTAGCAGTTGCAACTACGGCAACACCTGTACAGTCTAAGTCCAAACAAGCAATGGGTTCAAGATAGGTATTGGAAGCATTGCAGTCACCATCTAAATCTATCACTTGAACCGTACCTGTTAAACCATCGGTTACATCATAAGGAACATCCAAAACAGAAACAGTCGTTACTGTTCCCGCAGTCGTTCCATTGTATTCGTATTCTCCAATTAATACTCCATTTACATACAATTCAAAGCCTTGTGCATCGCTGCCTAATAAGCCCAACAAGTTTGGATTCACCACTGCTACCTCCAAATTATAGCTATTAGGAAGTGCGCTACAAACAGTAGAAAGTGCCGTCACGGCAAAACCTGTACAATCTAAATCAAAACACAAGATGGGTTCTACAAATGTCGTAGAGGCATTACAATCGGCATCTAAATCTATCGCTTCAACAGTTCCTGTTAGACCATCTGTTTCATCTGCCGCTAAATCTGAAATAGTCACAATTGTTGCAACGTTCAACAAATCATAATCATACGTTCCTACTGAATTATCGTTTACAAATAACTCAAAGCCTTGCGAAGTGCTTCCCAATACGTCCAAGATATTTGGGTTCGTTACCGTTATTGTCAAATCATAAGTATTGGTCGCATCATCACAATCACCAGCTAATGCCACTACTGCAAAGCTGCCACATTGATTGCCAAAACATACCAAAGGTTCTAAGAAAGTAGAATTCACCGTACAATCTGCGTCTAAATCTACTACTTCAATCGTTCCGGTCAAACCTCCTGCTGAGTCAAATGGTACACCTTCTACGGTTATATTTGTTATCAAGCCTCCCAATAGGCCATCGTATTCATACGTTCCTACAGAATTGCCATTGATGAACAATTCAAAGCCTTGACTATCACTTCCCAATTGACCAACCAAATTCGGGTTGGTTACCAATACTTCTAAATCATAGGTATTTACAGATGTACCACAAGTTATCGTTCCTGCTTCTGCTGCCAAACCTATACAGTCCAAATCTATACAAGTAATGGGTTCTAAATAAGTAGAATTTGCTACACAATCTCCATCCAAATCTCTTGCTTCTATTGTTCCTGTCAAGCCTCCTGCAGGGTCATAAGCCACATTTTCCACTGTACCAGTTGTTATTGAACCAGCTACTCCATTGGCATATTGGAAGGTATCTATTAAAGCTCCATTTACATACAATTCAAAGCCTTGAGATGCAGGTCCTATCAAGTCCAACAATTGAGGATGTGTGACCGTATATTCCAAATTATACGCTCCTGTTTCTGTACCACATTCCAAAGCCAGTCCTACTACTGCAAACCCTGCACACTCTAAATCCAAACAAGCAACAGGTTCTACAAAAGTAGAAGAAGCCACACAGCCACTGTCTCCATTTGCATCTTCTACACTGACCGTACCCGACAAATCTCCCGACTCGTCAAAAGGTACATTCGTGAGGTTGATGGTTGTTGAAGCATCATTGCCACCTGTATAATCGTAAGTGCCATAAGATGTTCCATTCACAAACAATTCAAATCCTTCTATATCAGGCCCCAATAGTGCTATGAAACCAGGATTGGTAACAGTTACATCCAGATTGTAAGTGTTTGTTGTCGTTCCACAACCATTTGCAAGTCCTACAACCGCAAAACCCAAACAATCTAAGTCTAAGCAAGAAATCGGTTCTACATATGTAGAGTTGGCAACACAATCTCCCGTTCCTCCTCCATCTACTTCTCGTACTTCTACGGTTCCTGTCAAGCCGTTGACCTCATCATAAGGTACATCGGGAACAGTAATCATGGTCAATTCTCCTGCCA
>JAUHXA010000046.1 GCA_030427245.1 Bacteroidia bacterium
TACCTACAAATACAAGACAATTATCAAGCTTTAGGGCAAGAATAGGTACAATGTTGGAATATGCTTTAAGCACAGAAATTGATAAGATAATTAGAGAGTATAATGGAGAGAATTTCTATTTTACATTTGCAGTTTCACATGAATATCCTGATTTTTATCTGCGAGACCATACACTAACAAGCGTGCTTAGAATTGAAATGAAAGCTGTTGATGCTGAATCCGATGAACAAGCGGCAAGATTTGGTGTGCCTACTTTAGACATTGAAAATGAAAGCGATTTATTATTACTGATTGGTTGGAAATGGAAAAAAATCCTATCCAAAAATGTAGAGATTGGAGAATACCCATTTATTTTCACTTCCTTGATTATTCCTGCAAAAGATATTGTTGAAGAGAGAGATAAAAGACTAAAAATAGCTGGTGGAAAAATTGAAGGAAGACAGGTTTTTGTTCCTAAAAGAGGTCAACCTGAAAATTTTGTTTCCGACTCTGGAAATTATGGCAAATTGTGGAGACTAATTCATAGAAGCAGAAGAAAAGCCAAAGACCTTTCTCCTGCTGTAAAACGTTTTCTTGAATTCTTGAAAATCATAGACGAATACTCTCCAAATAACCGCTTTAAATAAGATTAGAACAAATTATATTTTTTGCATTATTTTCAGCAGTAGAAACGGCATTTTCTGCCATTTCAATTTCCTTTTTACTTCTTTCAATGTGCATTAAGTATTTTTTACGAGCCACTTTTTGATTTTCAATTATTTCCTTTTGTATTTTTAATGGAGGAAGAGGAATTCGCAAATTCAATAAAGCCTTAGAATTAATCCTTGGTCTTCCAGTTCCACTTATTTGATAAACAATTTGACCATAAACGATATCGCTCCTAAGAATAAAGGCAAGAAAATCTGCATTCAATGTTTCATTATTAACAATGTTAAATACAAAACATTCGCTCGATACATAAGCATCTTCTTCTTCTTTTGACACAAAAACTTTGCGTAGCTCTGGGCGTAATTTTGAAAAGACGACATCATTTTTCTTAAATCTTCGTATGGCACTTTTTACTTGATTACCAAAAACTTCAGTTACATCAAATTGACCTGATTTAGCCTCAATATTTGCCAAACCAACATATCTCCAAATATTCAAAGGGTCAACTACATTTGGAACTAAAGAATCGTTTCGAGTAATTACAAGGTCTTTCAATTTGTAATTGGGGTAATTAGAATTCTTTAAAAATCTATCTGCTTCATCTCTTGAAGGATGATGAAATAGATAGTCTATTCTATTTGTAGTCTTAATATTTTTGAGGAATTGTTTGGAATCACAAATAAAGTACGATCCATTAGGTTGGTTATGAATATTCTGGTCTTTATTGAATCTTTTCCATGCAATTAATATATCCTCTAAACTATTATCAAGAACAAGTTTACCATCTTCCCCTCGTTTAAATAATGGGTCACCAGTCGGCTTTCTACCCACAGTTTTTGCTTTGCCAAAAAAGATATTTTTATTAGCTCTGTTATTGACCTCAAATTTTCTTTTCAACAAAAGAATAGAAGTAGCCACCGATGCATAAGGTTTAAATGCCGATTCTGGCAAGCTTATAATCGCTTCAATGTCACAATTATTTAGTATAAAACTTCTAACATCTTCATTTGAATTTCCATTTAAGATACTATCATCTAAAATGATGGCTAAATAACCAGTTCCTTTTTTTATCCAATTAATACATCTTTCAATAAATAATACACCTCTCCTTCTATTGGAACGACCTTTTCCCAAAGTAAACCTATCTAATGAATCTTGATTTGTAAAATCACTTCCAAAGGGTGGGTTTGTAATGATTACATCAAAGCCATCTATTGGAACTTTATCAGTTAATTCATTTTCAAAACCAAGTGCTCCGTCACCTTTTAAATAGGCAACAGTCGCCCCTAACCCATCATGAATCTGCAAATTCATTTGTGCTACCCATGCCATTCTTTTGTCAATCTCCATCCCATATAAGCCTTTGGGCTTTACTCCCATTTTGAGTGCTTCAATCAAAAAGCCACCACTTCCACAGGCAGGGTCACATAAGGTAAAAGACTTTCCATCTATAGGAATTAAATTCATCATGAATTCAACAACAGTCCTCGGTGTAAAAAACTGTTGGTTTTCAGATTTCTCAAATGTATTTCGTATTAGTTCTTCATAAGCAGTTCCTTTTAAATCTGTTTTTGCTTTGGATAGGCTTACTTCAGAAAGAATATTTGCAATGTTTTCAATAGCGATTTTATCATCACCCAATGAACCTCTACCGTTTAACAGCAATTGGTCAAATTGACTAATTGCCTTCCTATATAGGTCATTTAGATTTTCGTAGGTTCTTGTGTCTTTATTAGAAAAAATTGAAGTAGAGCTTTTTGATTCTTTTTCATCATACAATTTGGTGAAAAGAAGTTTGGTTATTTCTTCAAATCTTTCCATCAAGCCTCCACCAGAAGAATTTCTAAAAGCAGCACTCATTCTTCTAATTAAAGACCTTATTTCCTTTATACTAAGTGCCTTTTGTTTTTTTACTTCTTCTTTTTCAAGTTCTTTAAAAGGAATGTACATAACACCGCTCTCGTGTAAGACATTTTTCACATCCTCAATAGCATAAAGTCTATATTTGTTTTCAGGATTTCTTTCAGGCTTCAATTTTCCCGATTTATCCCAATTTCTAAGAGTTGTTGTAGTTACTCCCAATAACTCTGCAACTTCACCAACAGTTAGTTTTTCTTTTTCCATTTTTGATAAATTTGATTACTTTTACAAGGTACAAAGATTATAAAATAATTTCTTTTTTAGAAGGTTCAAACATTATAAAATCTAAAAATTTAACAAAAAAATACAAATTCGTCAATCCCTATCAAAAACTGTCGATTGTGTATTCTTTCATTCCCTTCAACTCAAAGTCCAGAACAACCATTCCCTCCCACTTTGATTTTGCCACAGATTCCCCTACCTTTGACATCACTTTACAGAGTACATCAATTTTGACGATTAGCACTTGTAATGCTAAACTAAAATAGATATATCCTGTTTCCTTTTGAAAACAAACCTCATTAGAATCAATATCCTACAATGGCAATCACAAAACAAGCAGTAATAAAAGCACTAAGCTACGTTGACGACCCCGATTTGGGCAAAGATTTGGTGACACTCAATATGGTGGACAACATCGAAATTGAAGGAAAAAAAGTCAGTTTTCGGTTGATACTGACAACTCCCGCCTGTCCATTGAAGGAACACATCAAAAATGCCTGTATTACCGCCATCAAGCACTTCGTTGACAAAGAAGCAGTCGTAGAAGTCGAAATAACCTCACAAGTCACTTCACGCCGAAAAGACAACCGCATGGTATTGCCTTTTGTCAAGAATATCGTGGCAATCGCTTCGGGCAAAGGCGGTGTGGGTAAATCAACGGTAGCGGTGAATTTGGCAGTAGGTTTGGCAAAACAAGGCGCAAAAGTGGGCTTGATTGATGCAGATATTTACGGACCATCCATTCCTACCATGATGGATTTGGAAGGCACGAAACCACAAGTCGGCACCTTCAATGGTCAACAAAAAATCATTCCTGTCGAAAAATACGGCATCAAAACCCTGTCAATTGGTTTTTTGACCGATGCCAGTCAAGCCGTTGTTTGGCGTGGTCCCATTGCATCTTCGGCATTGAAGCAGTTCATTACCGATGCCGAATGGGGTGAATTGGATTATTTGTTGATTGACCTTCCCCCAGGAACTGGCGACATTCATTTGACTTTGGTACAAACTGTTCCTGTAACGGCTGCAATCGTTGTCACAACTCCACAAGAGGTCGCCAAAGCAGATGTAGTGCGAGCCGTCACCATGTTCCAAATGCCCAACATCAACGTACCTGTTTTGGGAATCGTCGAAAACATGGCCTACTTCACTCCTCCCGAATTACCCAACAAACGCTATTACATTTTCGGCAAAGATGGCGGTAAAGAATTGGCTGCTAAATACAAAGTGCCTTTGCTTGGGCAAATTCCGATTGTAGAAGCCATTCGAGAAGGCGGAGATTCAGGTTTGCCGATTGTATTGGATACCAACGACCGAAACCGAATCGTAGCAGATGCGTTTGACCTTTTGGCGCAAACGGCTGCAAGGAATATTGCGATGCGAAATGCCAATATTGCACCTACGAAGATGGTGGAGGTGACGACTTAGTAAGGGTAAAAAAATAACTCCTCGTTTTCTTTTGCTAACATACCCCATCCCCCACCGAGAAATCGGGGCAGGCTTTTCAAAAGGGGAATATTGGTCGATGAGTTATTTTTTCTTTTTTACTTAGAATAGGAATTTAGGTTGGGAATCCCACATCACAAATCATGTAATCCTATATCATAAATCCAAATAAAGTGAGTTTGCGGATTTTCATTTGCCGCATAAAACGGTTGGATGTATGAATTGCGATATGTGATTCTTGATTTAGTCATTACCCCAAAAAAAACGACTGACGAAGTATTCTCCGTCAGTCGTTTTTTTTGTCATCCATCGTTTCAATTTAGCGTGGCATATCCACCAACTTATAGCCTTTTCCATGCACATTGATGATTTCGACATTGGAATCATCCTTGAGGTATTTGCGGAGTTTGGTGATGAACACATCCATACTTCGGGCGGTGAAATAGTTGTCGTCCCCCCAGATTTTTTCGAGGGCTTGGCTGCGAGACAAAACATCGTTTTTGTTTTCTGCCAGCATCTTCAACAAAGCACTTTCTTTCGTCGTTAGTTTTTGATTTTTTGACTTGAAGGACAGGATTTGTTGGACGTGATTGAAGGTATATTCACCGATTTCAAATTCTTCAACATTCACAGGAGCAGTTTCTTTCGTTTTAGATCTTCTCAGAATGGCACTGATTCTCAACTGCAATTCTTCCATGCTGAAAGGTTTGGTCATATAGTCGTCACCGCCCAATTTGAAGCCCTCTACTTTGTCTTCTTTCATGGACTTCGCCGTCAAGAAAATGATGGGAATATCGGTGTTGGTACTTCGGATTTTTTTGGCGAGGGTAAAACCATCCATTACAGGCATCATCACATCCAAAATGGCCATGTCAAATTTATGGTCGGATTTATTGAAGGCTTCGTATCCTTCCAGACCATTGTGACAAAGGGTGGTATTGAAGCCCTTCAATGTTAAATATTCTTGCAAAATATCTCCTAAGTTAGGGTCGTCTTCTACCAGTAATAATCTTGTTGCTTTAGCATTTTGTGCAGCCATTGTTATTTGTTTTTTAGGAGGTGTTAGGAAGCAGGTGTCAGGAGTCAGGTAATCTATTTTTACTTGACTCCTCGCACCTGACACCTCACGCCTCAATGGGTAATGTAAATTCTATTGTACTTCCTTTGTGTATTTTACTTCTTGCAGTTACCGTTCCATTATGGGCTTCCACCATGTTTTTTACATAGCTCAATCCCAACCCAAACCCTTTGACATTGTGGATATTGCCTGTTGGGACTCGGTAAAATTTATCGAAAATGCGCTTGATGGTGTCTTTGGTCATACCGATGCCCTTGTCTGTCACTGCAACCGATAATCCCTCGGGTGTGCTGTGGGTATAAACGTGAATTTCGGGCGCACCTTCTGAATATTTGTTGGCATTGTCTAATAGGTTGTAAACCACATTGGTTAGATGCAGTTGGTCGCCTTGTACGACTGATTCATTCGCATCCAAGGAGCAGTTAATGGTGCCTCCTTTTTTGGTTACTTGTAAGCCAATTTTTTGGATGGCTTCACGGATAATTTCGTGCATGTTGACGGGCACAATGTTGAGTTTTAAGGTGTCTTTCTCAATACGTGCATATTGAAGTACTTTCTCAACGTGTGATTCCAAACGCTCGTTTTCATCGTGAATCATGGTCGCATAGCGGTCAATACTATTGGAGGTTTTGGGAAGTGATTTATCCGTTAGCATTTCCGTAGCAAGTTTGATGGTCGAAATAGGCGTTTTGAGTTCATGCGTCATGTTGTTGATGAAGTCCGTCTTCATTTCAGAGAGTTTCTTCTGCCGCAAAATCGTGTGAATTGTATAGGCAAAAGTCAAGATGATGATGAGGTTGAAGAGAATAGACGAACCCAACATCATGGCAGAGGAACGCAAAATGTATTTGTCTTGTTCTGGAAAATGCAAAATGAGTTCTCCTGGCTGTGAGTAAACCGCATCATTGAAGAGTTTTTTTCGATAGATGCCCGATGCTTGGGAACAGACAAATTGTTCGGGACTTTTAGAATAAATGATTTCATCATTGCTTGCCAAGCAGTATTCGTAGGGAATATCAATGCCCGCATCTTCCAAAAAAGCAGCCAAAGTGTTTTCTAACAATTCGGGGCGAACCCGTTCTTGAAGAGGAATGTCGACCAGCCATTTTTCGATAATGAGACTGTAAACATCGTTTAATTGTTTTTCGATGTGAGCCCACAGCATATCCTCTCGGTTCATCAATTTGGCAAGCGTTTCTACTTCGTCGGCTTCTGCAATAAATTCTTTTTTGACATTGCTGGCAATGATTATTTTTTGATAGTCATTGGTTACGATGGTTTTAGGGTCGTCCCCTCCATCCTTTCTACGCTTAAAACCGATGCTGATTTCATCCCCCGGCACATAATCCTCCAATGCTTCGTGTAGGTCTGCAATGTTGCGAACGGGAACGCTATTGACGGAGGTGAGAATGTCATTTTTGAGCAAGCCTGCTTTGTCCGCAGGACCGCCTTCAGTAATTTTGTTAATCATTACTCCTCCTTCAAGGTTGTCAAATTCAGATAGATACACGCCCAAAATGACCCGATTTTTATCGCCATCTTTGTACATTTCGTCCAGTTCTGATAAGCTTCTATCCAATTTGTTCAACTCTTGAATATAGGTTTGAATCCGCACTGCTGCACTCGAAACCTTCCAATTTACGCTTGCATCCTCTTCTTCTGTTGCTTTCAATTGTGCATAATTGACAAATTCTTTGCCATTGCGCCAAAAAGTAATGGCCACTTTATCACCGTCTTTGTGATTGCTTAGAGCTTTTTTGATGTCTTTAACCTTATAAATTATTTGGTCGCCGATACCCACCAAAATGTCCTCTTTCTGCAATCCTGCATCATCTGCGGTCGTGTGACTGATAACATCGGTAATCAGGACACCTTTTTTTGAAGGTTCATCTTCCTCTGTTTTAGCATCTTTGCAGTAAACGCCTAAGAACAAGCGATTTTTGTTGTGATTAGGATCACGAATTTTATCACTCTCCAAGACAGAGGGAGTAGTTTTTACTTCGCCATTACGAGCGAAAGTGAAAAAAATGTCGTCTTTTTCGATTAATTGATTCACCTGTCGCTTGGTATCCAAATGATTTTGAAGAGGCTTGCCATTGATGCCCAACAATATGTCGCCTACTTCAATACCTGCCGTTTGTGCAATGCTGTTGTCCTCTACTTTTTCGACAAACAAACCTGTTCCATATTCTGACTTTTGAGCCTTGTATAAACTCAATTCAAGGCCGATAATGGGGTGATAGACCTTTTGTTCGGGACTGTAAATAGTAGGGTCGTTGGATTTATTAATGACTGTTGTACTGATTCCAATATGGGTTTTATAAGGAGGAGGATTATCCTGTGTTGTTGGAGTTGTAGGATGATTGTGGCTGTGCTTTTCTTGCTCGGGACTGTGTGTGTGATTGTGGTTATCTTCTTCGTTGTCTGGATGTTGTACCAATGCCTCGATGTATTCCCTTTTTGGTTTGGGGAAGTTTTTGGTGATCATGGAAGCGGCTTCCAATTTTTCGATTTTTTGAGCCACTTTGTCCATGACGTCGTTTACCGTCAGGTCAAACTGCGCTTGTTTGGTCGCTTTGGTCTCTTGAATCCATTGAAATTGAAGAAACATCAATCCCAACATGGAAAAAGCCATTAGCCCAATAATCAAACGTATATGAGCATTCTTCATTTTTTACTTTTCTCCTTTTTTGAATTGGATAGAATTCATTAATTTTGGTAGCCCCAATTAGGTTTTATTTAAAACAGCCATTTGTCTCAGAGTGTTTGCTTGATTGCTTATTTTATGTTTTTCATTAGCGCAAAATTCGACCCGATTGTTTACAAAATTACAGTTTGAAGCCTATTATAGTTCACTTTTAACAGTATTTAACTTTGATTAACGGCATCTTAACGTTATAACAATCAATTGGTTTATATATTTGTACTTGCAAGCGAACTTATATTTACTTCACTTTTTAAATTTATTTTCAGTATGAAAAATGTTAGAACACTTCAATTACTAATGGTCTGTATCTTAATGTCGTGCATGACCTTCAATGTATTTGCCCAAGAGGACACCAACGAAAATCGAAAAGCCACTATTAAAATCGTAAAAAAAGTAGATGGTGAAACTACTGTAATTGACCGAACAATCAAACTGCAAAACGGCGAAAGCCTTGAAGATGCGATGGAACGCACAGGGCTAAACAAAGAAATAGAAGCTGTGGAAGAAAGCGGAAAAGATGTGAATATTGATGTACATACAGACGTGCACACGAATGGAAAGCGCACTAAAAAAATGAAAAAGGTCATCATCATTGAAGAAGATGGTGAGAGCAAAAAGATGGATTTGGAAGAAGGTACTCACCTCAACTTCAATACGGATGGAGACAAAAATGTAGAAATCATTGAAAAAGATGGTGTGAATACTATTATCATCAAAGACAATGATGGAGTCGAAAAAATCATCGAAATCAAAGGCAATGACGTGAAAGTAAATGGCGAATCAAAAGACGTGATGTACTTCCACAAAGGCGAAAAATGCTGCAAAAAAGGAGAGGAGGGTAACTGCTGTGCAAACAAAATGAAAAAGGTTGAAAAAATAAAACACAACAGCAACAAGGCTTCTTTGGGGGTGATGCTCAGTCAAGAAATCACAAATGAAAACGGAGTGGAAACCAATTCTGGAATTGTGGTGAAGGAGGTTGTCAAAGAAAGTGCAGCCGAAGCAGCAGGTTTGAAGGCGGGTGATATCATCAAAGCGGTTGACGGAAAAGAAGTGGCTGATTCTAAGGAATTGGTCGAGGCTTTGGGCAAATTTGATGTTGGAGATAAGGTGAAAATTGGCTACGAACGTGATGGAAAAAGGGCTTCAACAGAGGCTACTTTAAAGGCAAATACACATCAATGGACAAGTCATGGCGAATCAGATGACAATCACAAAATCATCATCAAGAAAAGAATCGGCGAAAATGGTGAGGAAATGGATGAGGTGATGGAATTGTTAGAAGACATTGAAGTAGAGAAAGGTTCGGCAGGAGAGGTGTTCATTATCAAAAGAACAGAGGATGGCGAAGAGGTAGAAATTGAAAAAATCATGGAAGGTCTTGAAAGCGAAGATGGCAAAAAAACTGGTCGTAGAGTGATGATTTTCAAAGATGAAGATGGAAAGGTCACCAAAAAAGAAATGAACTTCAATGTTTGGATTCAAGATGTAGAAACAACAGATGTGGACAAAATAGAAAATTCTTCTTTGAAGAAAGCGGCGGCTGAAAATACTTTGACCGTTGAATCCCTCCAATTTTACCCCAATCCAAGTGACGGACGTTTTGACATCAGCTTCAATCTACCGAGCAAAGGCAAAACCGTTGTGAGAGTTGTTGATATGGCGGGTAAAGAGGTATTTCAAGATAAATTGGGCAACTTTTCTGGCACGTACGAAAAACAAATAGATATTTCTAACAATACCAAAGGCGTTTATTTCCTTCAAGTAGAACAAGGAGATAAAGTGATGATGAAGAAAATTGTGGTGCAATAAGTTTTGACACGATAGACGACTGCAAAAAAACAAAAGCCCGATTGGAGTTCACTTCAATCGGGCTTTTTTGACACCTCACATGCTGTCTTTCACTTGTGGTTTTTACCATACTACTGTACATTTTTAATTTAACCACAAAAGGCACAAAGAAAACAAAAGTAAAGGACTGAAATTCAACCATCTCTATTGTGCCCTTTTGAGACTTTTGTGGTTCAAAAATCATTTTGTACAGCAGTATGGGTTTTTACAGTAAAATGATTCTTACTGCTTGGTTGACAAAATCTTCAAAATAAGGCTTTTGTTCCTTCCTTAAAATGGATTTTACTTCTTCAAAGTGTTGGTAAGTTTTTTCGATTTTGCTGCGTTCCAATTGTTGTACTTCCTTCAAAATAGACTCAGAATTTTTATCCTTTGTAGTGTCTATTAGGCTCGAAAAGTAAGGCTTCAATAATTCACGTTGTTTCAAATGAATCGTCTCCATTTGGTTCTTGTGTTTTTTTGTAAACTCAAAAAAAGCACTACTTTGTTGCTCGTCTAAATCTAATATTTGTATGGCTTTTTGGATAAAGCCTTTATTGTTGTTTTGATGAGGAGGTGGTGGGCCAGGAGGTCTGCCCAACAAAAAAAAGGCAATCATAGCGAGGTTCAGAACCAACAATCCAATTGCCGAATATTTGTAAAATTGTGATTTCTTCATTATTCGTAGAGTTTGTAATCTGATATAAGCGAAGTTTGGTGACTGCTTTCTGTCACTTGATTTTCATAGTTAGATTTTTGGCTTTGAGTGTATTGCAGAAGCGCCCCAATGTTTAAGATCAACAACACAATCGCTGCTGCTGCAATCATTCGGAGTTGACGCAATGGAATCGCCTTTGTATCAGGGCTTTCAATCTCCGTTTCGATTCTGGCAAACAAATCATCATTTGGCTTTGCCCGTTTGCTTCCTTTCAGGCTATCAAAAACATCTTCTATCCATTGTTCTTTGTCGTCTTTCATGTTCGTTAGTAGTTTAAGGTTTATAGGCAAATCTATGTATTGTAGATCTCTGTTGGCACTTCACTTCCCCTTTATTGTGATATTCTTTAGACACTTTTTTTTATCTTTTCCTTCGGTTTGGGTACAAGTTTTCGAGCCTGTCTCGCAAATTCTTTTTTGCTCGCTGCAATAAAGATTCCACAGCCTTCAATGAAATCTCCATAATATCTGCTACCTCCTGCCTCGGCAATTCCTCTACAAAGCTCAAAATAAATGCCGTTTTTTGATTGGTAGGCAGCGTATCAATGACTTTGAACAAAGTTTTGGCAGCTTCCCTTTTCTCCAATAAAATACCAGGATGTTCAAAGTCAGGTTTATCGGTTTTCACCTCCCCAAATTGAAGGAAAGAAAATCGGTTTTTCTTTTTGAGGTAATTGAGAGAAGTGTTGACAGTAATTCGATAAATCCACGTACCTACCGCAGATTTTCCTTCAAATTTTGCCGCATTTCGGAATACTTTGGTAAACACATCTTGGGTGATTTCCTCCGCATCTTCTTCATTTTGGGAATAACTAATGGCGGCATTATACACCTTTTCCGAAAACAATTCATACAATTGTCGAAAGGCTGTTTTGTCTCCATTAGCAATGGATTGAAGGAGATGGAGGTCGTTGGTCAATGTGGAAAGTATAAATATTTTTATCGAAGATACAATTCTAAATCATGATCTATGTTACAAGGTCTATCTGCAAATTTGTATTTGAAAATTGGGTGTTCTTCATACTCAAAACGGTGGTTTTTGATTTTTTTCTTCTTTCGCATTTTAGAGGTTTCGCCACCTGTATAAAACAGCAAACAACGGTATTCTATATTCTCAAAATGTTTTTTGAGATAACCTTCCAACATTCCCACCAAGTATTCTGCAATTCCCAAACCAGCCTTTACCTGCCGATGCCAATCATCTTTGTTGTCTGACTTCAATTCTACTGCAATGACATAAATCTTATCATCAATAGTGCGATTCTCACAGAAAATCAAGTAATCAGGGCATTTCTTCAATTTTCGTACACCATTTTTCAACATAGGATGAATTTCAAAACTGGGTAAGTCCAATTCCAAAGTCAGCGTTTTTGTATTTCCTTTTTTGATGACAAAAGGTTTGCATTTTGATTCATTTTTCTCTTGAAGTGTGATAAATGTACCCTTATCATTTTCGCTAATATGCCTTTCATCAATGACATCCCTCAATTTATCTATCAATGAAATCATATTATCCTACTTTCTCAAATAGTTGAAAATAAATGTCTTCTGCCGAAATATTCATCTGTTCGATTACCTCATCTATCGTTTTTACGGTCAATCCCGATTCATCTACTTCAATTTTTGTAGGCTTTCGACTGTCTTTCGTAAACAAAAGGGCTTCAACTTGTTGAGGCTTCACCAATTGATTTTTTTGATACCCATACTTTTCCAATAAAGCATCTCTATTTTCGTGTTCTTGACTCAACATAATCATATTGTTCAACTCTCGAACAATGTAATCGCTGTGTGTACTTACAATCACCTTAAAACCTTCATTGACCAATCTCCCTAAAAATCGGGCAATCAATCGCTGATTATCGGGATGTAAATTCAATTCAGGTTCGTCTATGATGATGGTATCATAGGGTTTCGCCAAGTGTCGAAGGTAGAAAACGATGTTTGCCAAAGACTTCACAATTGAGCCTGTCAGATGCAATTCTAAATTTAATGAATCTTCATTGTCGGGTAAATATTCGGCCTGTCCATGTTCTGAAATAATAATTTTTCCCTTCAATAAATCCTGTTCTAATTCTTCTGCAAGGTGAGTAAAGTCGCTTTTTTGTTTACTTAGATTAGCTAAGTCTTCGGCAATTTCGAGATTGTCTCGGATAGGTTTAGGGTATCGGTTAATAGTGTCTTTTGCTTGCCTTATCAAGGGCGAATTGTCGCCATTGGAATGTAAAATGGCGTTCAATACTTTGTTTTTAGATAAGGCTAATTCTTTGCTAAAAATATTTACAGCGTTCCTTTCTGATGGGGCAATATAGATGTTATTAAACAATAATGTTTGAATGCAATCTAATATGACATCCTTGTATATTTCTTCAAAATAATATGAACTAAAACTGTCAGAGTTACTGATATAAATGATTTCTAATAGTGTGGTATTCTTTTGTTTTCTGAATTCTATTTTTAAGTCATTAGCATCATTTACCTTGATTTCTTTGTAGTATTCAAATTTTAAAATTTTTAATTTTAGGGTGGATTGTAAAAAAGCTAATTCGAACTTTGTACTTTTGAAATTATTTAATCTGCCAGCATAGAATTTAGCTAACTCAAGTTCAATCATATTCTTGAAAGAAACCTTTTGGATAGTTGCTAGCAAGTCAATTTCCAAAGATGCTTCTCCCAAGCTTAACTCACACCATTCCAATGGGTAATGTTTATTTAGTCCATAAATAGCATAAGCCAAGTAAGTTTTGCCTGTATTATTATGACCTGTCAGAAGAATCAAATCCTTACCCAAATCCACTTCTGCTTCTTCAATAATGCCCAGATTTTTGACTTTGAAAATCATAATACCTTTTTTTCGTTTCTTACAAACCTAAGAAATTTTGTCAAATTTAAATTGCACTATCCAAAAAGACAGTGCAATTCAAATAAGAACATTAACACACCAACACTAAAAACTCTCACCAAGTAAACAAAGGAAAATTCCCCATCATCTCATTCACTTCTCCCTTCACACGAGCATGAACCGCCGTATCATCAGGATTAGAAATCACTTGGTCAATCCAATCCACAATCTGCAAACAATCTGCTTCTTTCAATCCACGAGTCGTAATCGCAGGCGTACCAAGGCGAATACCCGAAGTGATAAAAGGAGAACGAGTATCAAAAGGAACGAGGTTTTTGTTGACTGTAATATCGGATTCACCCAAAATACGGTCGGCTTTTTTGCCTGAAATATCTTTGTTGCGAAGGTCAATCAACATCAAGTGATTGTCTGTTCCCTGCGAAATGATGTCGTAGCCACGTTCCACCAAAGCATTCGCCATAGCTTGAGCGTTTTTGATGATTTGTTCACAATACGTTCCAAACTCATTGGTCAAAGCCTCCCCATAAGCAATTGCCTTTGCACCAATGATATGTTCCAAAGGCCCTCCTTGCATTCCAGGGAAAACACCGCTATCCAAAATGCTGCTCATTTTGCGGACAACGCCTTTTTTAGTCGTAATACCCCAAGGATTATCTATGTCTTCTCCAATCATGATCATCCCTCCACGAGGCCCTCGAAGAGTTTTGTGAGTCGTTGTAGTTACGATATGACAATGAGGGAAAGGGTGATTCAACAAACCTTTCACAATCAAGCCCGCAGGATGCGCCACATCAGCCATCAACAAAGCACCAACTTTATCTGCAATCGCTCTAAATCGTGCATAATCCCAATCTCTTGCATACGCCGAAGCTCCACAAACGATCAGCTTGGGTTTGTTCGCCAAAGCGATTTCCTCCACTTTGTCCATGTCAATCAAGCCCGTTTCTTGCTCTACTCCATAAAAAACAGGATTGTAAACCTTGCCTGAATAATTGACAGGTGAACCATGTGATAGGTGACCACCATGCGACAAGTTGAAGCCCATAAAAGTATCACCAGGCTGCAATACCGCCAAAAATACAGCAGCATTTGCCTGTGCGCCTGAGTGAGGCTGAACATTTGCCCAAGCTGCTCCAAAAAGTTCTTTGGCTCGGTCAATGGCGATTTGTTCTACTTGGTCTATTACTTCACAACCTCCGTAGTAGCGTTTGCCGGGCAAGCCTTCCGCATATTTGTGTGTGAGTGTGCTACTCATCGCCTTGCGGATTTGAGGACTGATAAAGTTTTCGGATGCAATCAGTTCTACGCCCCTGATTTGGCGATTTTCTTCTTCTTGAAAGAGTTCAAAAAGCTGTGCATCGTGTTCGATGATGTTGTCTAAGGCAATCATATTTTTGGATTATTTTGAAGGTTTAATCGTTTGTTTCAAATTGGTAAAAAGGCAAAGATAGGTCAAGAATGGGAAGTATCGAAACTTGCAGTCAAGCAAATGTAGTAACTAAAGAGAAGTTCTCTATATTTGCTATTATTAAATATCAATAAAGCCGTTATTTTAGTAGAAAAATCGAGGGCGAAATCGAACTATAAAAATGCCTCAATCTATATTAAAAGAATATCAATCATTAATTCATAAGGTTTTTATAACCTATTGTCTGAAACAAAACATGCACCTCTCAGCAGATGTAAGAAAGGAATTCTACAAAAAACTGCTGCTTTATCTTCAAAAGAAATGGACAAGTATGGATCCAAGCGATGTAGACTCCATTCCTGTTGATTCCTTGATAACTGAGTTGGTGAGAGAGGCCTGTCTAAAGCTTTTTAAAAAGAACAATGTAGAAGACATGGAATTACTTCATGGAGAAGCTTTGAAGCTGGTGGTCAAATACCAACCCATGATCAAGCACATTGTCTATAAACAAACTGCCAAAGGGGAAACTCTCAACGCAGATGTTCAGGCGGACTTAATTGCCAATATACAAGCCAAACTTTTGCAGAAAGCGGCTAGCGGGAAGTTGGCTACACAATACAAAGGGAATTCACTTTTCAGCACCTACCTTTACAAGGTTGCCTATCACACAATGATAGATGAGTGGCGAAAACTTAATCGTAAAAAAAAGAATACTTCCTCAAACGATTCCATATTAGATGAAGGCAACCAAACTGCTGCACCTGTCAGTAATATAAAATACAAAGAACTTTTAGAAAACCATGTTCGCAGGCTACAAACGCTACTCAAAATGTTGTCAAGCAAAAGGCGAAAACGCTTTGAATTTGCCCTGCAAGTGGTGTATAGAATCCAGTTTGTGGCATTAGACCTTCAAAGGTTGTACCCCGACTGTTCGGATGATTTGCTCGTTGAAGTACTATCCAATTTTGGCAAAAGCTACCACAATTTGGCACAATCTAAATTATTTGTACTCATTGGGGATTTTATCACCGAATTGGAAGGAGGCGAAGTACTTGTCAATAGTGAATCTTTCCGAATTTGGTTTCAAAACGTATTGAATAAGGTGAAGAAAACACTTTTTGAAGGTTTACCGACTAAAGACAAAAAAATATTAGATGCTTATTTTGAGTTCTTGATTTATAAATTTTACGGAAAAAATTAATTTTTTAAATTAAACCTTACAAAAACAACTTACTGAAACGTCTATTTAAGATACGAAGCAACGATTATTTTTTAAAACTGAACCGCAACCAAAACTCATTCTTTTTTCTTTAACTGATTATTGATGACTTTATTAAAACGTATATTTGATGCACAAGGAAGCCTCACTTTAGAAGGTCGGGTTTTATATGCCCATGCTATGCACTTATCCAAAGTAGATGATTTGCCAGAAGAATTGGTGGATTATGTGTGGCAAAACGATGAAAGTAGAAATGCCATTGCAGAATTGTATGAATTATTAGACACCTCAATGGTGCAGAAAAATCCTCACTCTTATTTCACAGATACTTTTATAAATGAGTCACTTGTGTCAATAGATTGGATGAACTTGGATGCTGCAATGGAGGATATTTTGCGGCAAGCACTTGCCGAACAAACGACTCCCAATCGAAAAATGGAGCGCAAAATGGCAATTAGTTTCAAAACTGGAGCTGCTGCTGTTCGGGTAACTATTCCCCAAAAAGACGCTGTATGTGTAAATACCATCACCTTTGTTTTTTCTCACAAAACCTCAAATTCTTACTGGCTTCACTTCAAAAATGCAAAAGGTGAAAGCAAAGGAGAGTTTGAAGTGCCTAAAGGTAGTAGCGAATTTCAAATCTCCATTAAAGATGAGCAAGAATTTCCCACTGGCTTGTATTATTGGACCTTTTTAGTGGACGGAACTCCTACGACCAATCGCCTGTACATTTGCACGGAGGAGGAAGCGAAGGGGATAATAGAGAGTTGAAAATTGATAACGAAAAAGGTTAATTATACAAAAAAACTCATCTAATTTTTTGGAACGACTCTGCAATAGTGACACGAACCATACTGCTGTACAAAATGATTTTTGAACCACAAAAGTCTCAAAAGGGCACAAAAGAGATGGTTGAATTTCAGTTTTTTACTTTTGTTTTCTTTGTGCCTTTTGTGGTTGAATTAAAAATGTAAAGTAGTATGGATACCAACTTCAATGATAAAACCTCCTCTGGATTTTACAATCCTGAGTTTGCATCAAAACTTCAATCTGCGCTCGATTTACAGTCATCATTCCTTCCCTTTGCTGTAGCTTGTCCATACTCTACTTTCATTAGACAATGGACGTATGCATATTGCTGTACAAAATGATTTTTGAACCACAAAAGTCTCAAAAGGGCACAAAAGAGATGGCTGAATTTCAGTCCTTTACTTTTGTTTTCTTGTTGTCTTTTGTGGTTGAATTAAAAATGTACAGTAGCATGATTTTGATTGTCAACTTTATACGTCTTGTTTTTTATCCCCTACTTCTTTCGTCCAAAGTCCAATTGTGACATACACTTCAAAAATAAAAATGAATAGGAAATGAAAAGCGGTTTTGTCATTGGAATTTCAAAAAAATGTCATATCTTGAAACTTAAAACTTCACCTACCTTGAAAAATTAATTCATGCTCAAAATATAGTTATAAATGAATTTACCCCCTAGTTTTTCTAAAAACCCCTCAACATATATAGTTCTCCTAATCACACTTCTTTGCACCTTCAATACGTTTTCCATAGCCGAACCCACGACGATAGACAACCACATCAAAGTCGACCAGTTTGGTTACACACCCGATGCCCAAAAAATAGCAGTCATCAGCAATCCCATCACAGGCTTCAATGCAGGGGATTCATTCACAGCAGGCAGTACCTATCAAATCCGAGATTGGGACAGTGATGCAGTGGTATTCAGCGCTGCCCCAACTGCTTGGAATAATGGCGAAACCCACAGTCAATCAGGTGATAAGGTTTGGTGGTTTGATTTTTCGACAGTCACCGAAGCTGGGAGCTACTATGTTTTTGATGTCACCAATCAAGTAGGTTCGGGGCGGTTTGAGATTGCAGAAGACGTGTATACCGAAGTATTGAAGGCAGCAGTTCGCACCTTTTTCTACCAACGTTGCAATTTTGCCAAAGAAGCCCCTTATGCCGAAACGGGTTGGACAGATGCGGCGAGTTTTGTGGGAACAGAACAGGACGGTGATTGTCGTTTGGTCAGCAATCCTTCGCCTTCAACTTCCAAAGATTTGACAGGCGGTTGGTTCGATGCAGGAGATTACAACAAATACATCAACTTTGCGGATGGAGTCGTGCATGATTTGCTTTCGGCTTATGAAGAAAATTCTGCGATTTGGACAGACAACTTCAATATTCCCGAATCCAACAATGGCGTACCTGATATTTTGGACGAATTGAAGTGGGAATTGGATTGGTTCTTGAAAATGCAGGAAGAAAGTGGGGCTGTATTGCACAAAATATCCTCAACCAACTTCAATACTTCCAGTCCTCCAAGCACCGATACTGAAGTGCGCCGATACGCTCCTGCAACAGCTTCTGCCACGATTTCGGCTTGTGGAGCATTTGCTCACGCCGCCATCGTGTATCAATCATTGGACGATACAGATATGCAGGCTTATGGAGATGTATTGGAAGCGGCTGCCCTTAATGCGTGGAATTGGCTGCAATTAAATTCGGAGCAAATTCCTTCTTCTTACAATAATTCTGGCTTTGTCAATGCAGTGGCAGAAGATACACCTTATCAGCAAACTGCCAATCGAATTGCAGCAGCCGTTTACCTCTATGCTTTGACCGACGATACTTCTTACCGCACTTATTTTGATGACAATTGGCCCGAATTGCATTTGTATCAATGGTGGTTTGCCTATCCTTTTGAAGATGAGTTTCAAGATCCAGCTTTGTATTATACCACATTGGACGGAGCAACTCCTGCAATCGTGAATGAAGTTTTGGAGCGATATGGTGTTTCGGTAGAGCAGAGTGATGTGAATTTGCCGACTTTCACGAATAGCGATGATGCATACAGGGCTTTTTTGACGGACAACAACCATGTTTGGGGCAGTAATGGCGTGAAATCCGTCAAAGGTTCGGTGTTTTACAACATGATACAGTATGGCATAGATTCTTCCAACGAAACCAATTATCGCAATGCTGCAATGGGATATTTGCACTATATTCATGGAGTCAATCCATTGGGCTTGGTATACTTGTCGAATATGGGCAGCTATGGTGCCGAAAATTCGGTGACGGAGTTTTATCATGCTTGGTTCACAAATGGAAGTTCTTTGTGGGACAAAGTAGACGTGTCGACTTACGGTCCTGCGCCTGGATTTTTGACAGGTGGGGTGAATCCTTCTTTTGCACCTGATGCATCTTATGGCGGCATCATTTCCCCTCCTCAAAATCAGCCTGTCCTCAAATCCTACAAAGATTGGAACACGAGCTATCCTGAAAATTCATGGGAAATCACCGAAAATTCTATTACTTATCAAAGTGCTTATATCAAACTTTTGTCGAAGTTTGTAAGTGTTTCTGTCAATGAGGATATACGAGTGAAGGCAAAAGTATGGCTAGGAGCTGCTTACGATGAAAGTACGGGTGAAATGAAAACCGATTTGTTGGATAGAGGATTGCTACCTTTGCAGCAACCCTTCAATGTTTCGCCGTGGAACTACAATGGTTCGGAAACTTTTGCTGCTCTTCCAGCTAATAGTGTAGATTGGCTGCTTTTGGAATTGCGAAATGGAGCAGACAAGTCCGAAATCCTTGCTCAAAGAGCTGGAATTTTATTGAAGGATGGAACAATTGTTGGGCTTGACGGTTTGGAAGGAATAACAGTTGATGCGTTACCGAGTGGAGAATATTATCTTTCGGTTAAAAGTCGACATCATCTGGGGCTTTTGAGTTCAAATACACTATCCTTGCCGAATCAAACGCCTTTTGATTTTGGTTTGGCGAGCAATATAGAAGGTGGAGTTTCACAATTGGTAGACTTGGGGGCAGGCATAATGGCTTGTATTGCAGGAGATTTTGATAGCAATGGGATTGTGAATGTAGAGGACTTCAATTTTTTTACCAATCACATGGCCCAACTAAATGGGTATTCGGATGCTGACTGCAACATGGACGGAAATGTGACCGTAGAAGACTACAATTTTTATCAACAAAATGCGAGTGTGATAGGAGTGGAGGATATTAGATACTGAGGGAGTAGGAGTTAGATATCGGGAGTGAGAAACTAATGTATCATTGCCGAGGCCTGATTCCTCTCGCCTAACCCTAAATAAACTTTAAAATTTTTACGATAAATATGCTTGAGTTAGGAGGAATAGTAATATTGGGAATTTTGGGGCAGTGGATAGCTTGGAAGACAAGAGTTCCTGCTATTTTGCCACTGATTTTGATAGGTTTGGGAGTAGGGCCTATTTCAGAATATTTTATGGGGCATAAGTTCATAACCCCTATTTTGGATGAAGCAGGACGTGGTTTGTTTCCGGCCGCTAGTTTTTTCTACTTTGTATCCATGTCTATTGGTGTAATACTTTTTGAAGGAGGATTAACCCTCAAACTCGAAGAGGTACAAAAAAGTGGAACAACCATCTTGAGACTGATTACAGTAGGCTCACTCATCACTTTTTTAGGAGGTACATTGGCGGCTTATTTCGCAGTCGGTCTGACTTGGAATATGGCGTTTTTGTTTGCCGCTTTGATCATCGTGACAGGCCCAACGGTTATTGCCCCAATTCTTAGAAATTTGCCCTTGAATAAAAATGCTTCAACGGTATTGAAGTGGGAAGGAATTTTGATTGACCCGATTGGCGCATTGGTAGCGGTATTGGTATTTGAATTTATTTTAGTAGGTGCTTCAGGACATGCGGGCGAAGCCTTTACGAGTGTAGCTTTTGGAGAATTTTCCAAAATCTTGGTAGTGGGCACGGGTTTAGGATTTGGAGGAGCATATTTATTGAAGTATTTGCTAACCCATCACTTAGTGCCACATTACCTAATCAATGTTTTTACCTTAGCATTGGTATTACTTGTTTTTGTCGTTTCGGATTTACTGGCTCACGAATCAGGATTATTGACAGTAGTAGTAATGGGCATGGCAGTTGGCAATATGAATGTGCCTTATCTTAAGGACATTCTAAATTTTAAAGAATCCATAACAGTTTTGTTAATTTCTGTTTTGTTTATCACCCTTTCTGCCAATATAAGTGTAGCTGACTTAGAATTGCTCAATACAAATACACTTATCTTGTTTTTGATAGTTTTGTTATTGCTACGTCCTTTGAGTGTCTTTGTGAGTACCTATGGAGGTATTTTGAGTTTCAAGGAAAAAATATTTATTTCGATGGTCGGTCCTCGTGGAATAGTCGCAGCAGGGATTGCCTCTGTGTTTGGATTGAAGCTTGTAGAAAAGGGAATCGAAGGCGCAAATATGTTGACCCCTTTGGTCTTTTTGATTGTATTAGGGACGGTATTGTTTACAGCTTTGACTGCACGATTTTTTGCAAAAAGACTGAATATCATCATGGACGATTCAACAGGTGTCACCATCATTGGAGCAAATGCAGGGGCACGCTTGATCGCCAAATTTTTGCAGGACAATGGTCGCCATGTTGTATTAATTGACAACTCTGAAGTAAAAGTAAACAGAGCACATGAATTAGGCTTAGAAGCCTTCAAGGACAATATTTTTGATGAAAACTTACCCAACCAATTTGACTTATTGGATATGGGTTATTTGCTGGCACTTAGCGAAAACGAAAGGGTAAATCAGTATGCTTGCGAAAATCTTCAAAGTACTTTAGGAGAACATGGAAGTTATCGTCTTTTGACTCCATCCGAAGTGAAAGATAGAAATCAATCTCCTCCAAAAAATGCCTTGTTTGATACAACGGTTGATTTTCTGAACTTTATTGAAGCCGCTCGTGACTTCCCCGAAATTTTGGAAGCTTTCTATGAAAAGGAGGAAGACTTTGATATTTTGCTAAAAAAATGCCACGATTCTCGTGAGCGAATCCCTTTATTTGTTCGTCGAAAAGACGAGCAGTTTGAAGTGGTTCCAGCCAATCGAGAAAATTTTAGAGTAGAGGATGGAGTTGCATTGGTTTATATGGGCAGAGAAATTACGGAGGAGGAGATTGAAGCAGAAAGAAAGGTGAGGGAAGAAAAAATGGTGGAAGGATAGCAGAATAGTAAATGAGTGTTAGATTGTTTTTCAAATTAACTCAAGTAAGGCTGTGGGAATCTTACTAAAAAAGGGAAACAAGTTGAAGCTCCAACTCATTTCCCCTCTATCCAATTATTTCCATCAATCTTTACAATAACTCAATTCGTTCTTTTGTTCAGTTCAATTGGAAGTTAATCGGCAAAGTCAATTCCACTTTTACTTTTTCGCCTTTGTTCATACCTGGAGTCCAGTTTGGCATTGCGTTGATGACCCTCAAAGCTTCAGCATCACATTCAGGGTGAAACCCTTTTGTTACCTTTGCATTGGTCACCTCTCCTTTTTCGTTGATGACAAAGCTAACGAAAGACTTTCCTTCAATCTTTGCGTCATGTGGAGCCTTAGGATATTTCACATTATCTATCATAAACTTCACCAAGGCTTCAAATCCACCTGCAAATTCAGGCATTTGGTCGACCTCTTGATAAACATCGCCTTCGCCTTTATCTGCTACAACTTCCGAAATAGGAGTTTGTTTTTCAACTGATTCTGCTTCCGAACAAGAAAACAACAAAAAGCTCAATCCCAACAAAGGAATCGCTAAAAAATAAGTCCAGAGCGTGCGGTTTTGTGTTTGTGTGTTTTTCATCATGAGAATACGTTTTTTAATTTGATGTTTAGAAAAATGATTACTAATTTGAATGACATTGCAATGTATCGCTTGTTGCACAATCAGTTGTGCATACGTTTTTCGGTTTTGGGGATACTGCTTCAATACAACACTATCCGCTAAATATTCATGTACTTCCTGCAATTTTTGCTGGTACAAATACACAATCGGGTTGAACCAACACACCACCTTCAAGACCTCCAACAACAAAATGTCATAACTGTGTTGCTGCTCTATGTGAGCCTCTTCGTGCAAGAGAATTTGTTCTTTTGCCAATTGAGAAAGTTGTTGGGTGTTGATAACCAAATATTTGAGAAAAGAAAAAGTGGGCAACTGTTGGGTTTCTATGAGGTAATAACCTTTTTCTGAGACAATACTGTTGGCTTTGTGTTTTTGGACGAAATGTCCAAACGACCACAACTGCCCCAACAATCGAAAACTGAACAACAATACGCCTGTAAAATAGATGATACTCAATACTTCAACCAAACCCATATTTTGCTGCAATCGTTGACTCGCCTCTGCTTCAATAGAAATGCTCTGTAAAACATAGGACCAAGCTGGAGCATCTGCAATCGCCTGATCGCCATACACCAATGGTATTTGTAGCAAAGGCAATATCAAAGCAGTGACTGCACTCAACAATAGGAAACAGCGATTCCATTGAAGGGAAGTCTGTTTTTGTAGCAAAAAGCAATAGAATAGATAAAACAAGGTCATGCAGAGGCTGACCTCTGTTAGGTATATTAGTAGGTTTTGCATGGGAATTTATTTAATATTTAGGTATTACAGAGCTTTGAACGACAAGAATTCACAGTAAAAAAGGAATCGCATTTGAAGTTAGGGGTGCATTTTTTAATTTCCATTCATTCTTGTTCAATCTTCCTCCAACTCTTTCAATAAATCTTCAATATCCTCCTTATCCAGCTTCTCTTCCTTCGCAAAAAAAGATACCATTTTTTTGAAAGAGCCGTCAAAATAATTGCTCACCATACTGTTCATCAAAAATTTTCGATAATCAGATTTATTGAAAGTAGGGGAGTAGATATTCGTTCTTCCAAAAGTTTCATAACTCACATAGCCTTTTTTCACCAAGACCTTTACCATTGAAGCCACCGTAGTAGGCGGAATTTCTTCTCCTTTCGGCAACGAGGTACGAATATCTCCCAATGCCGCCCTTTCGAGTTTCCAAAGAGCTTGCATGATTCTTTCTTCTGCTTTTGTCAGTTTTTCCATTGATTATGTGATTGTCTTTAACGATGGTTCAAAGATAAAACTTATTTTTCAATTTTACAACTGTTTTTACAGTTATAAAACTATTTCTTGAAATAAATCATCGTTCTGTCAAATAATGTTAAATATTTTAGTTTATTGCTCAAAATTTGTTATTTTTGGTTATGTTTGAGTTCAGACTATAAATGTCTTCAAAGCTTTTGTAGTCTGTTTTTTCAAAATACCTTTCCCAAAATTTCGGGATAAGCTATTCAACATTCAAAATTAGAAACCATGACTTTAGACGACAACACACTTCAAGAACGCATCCATGAACTCGAAAAAGAAATCATGGACAAAAAACAAGCTCTTGCCAAACTCCGTAAAGACCTCATTCCACAGGAAATGAAAGACTATGAGCTGACGAATCACAAAGGCGAATCGGTTCAACTATCTGATTTGTTCGGAGATTCGAATGAAATGCTGTTGGTCTTCAATATGGGAAAATCTTGCCAATGGTGCACACTTTGGGCAGACGGTTACAATGGCATCAGTCAGCACATTCAAAACCGAGCCGCTTTCATAGTTGTGTCTCCCGATTCGCCCGAAGTTCAAAAAGAATTTGCAGCTTCCCGAAATTGGGATTTTCCAATGTTGAGCTATAAAGGCTCTGAAATTGGCAAAGATTTAGGCTATCAAACCGCCGAAGGCTATTATATGCCAGGCGTGATTTCGTTGAGTAAGTCAGAGGATGGAAAAATTTGCTATCATAGCAAAGCCTTTTTCGGACCAAGCGACAACTATTGTGTACAATACGACTTTATGGATTTGCTGCCAAAAGGGGCGAAAAATTGGCAGCCGAAATTTGAGTATTCTTAGATTGGTCTTATTGCAGGAAAGGTTTTGGCAAAAGCTGGGTTTTTTGCCCTTTTATTGAAGTTCTGGAAAATGATTGCGATTGGAGCAGTTGCCTTTTTTGCCTTTATCAAACGGATTTTTACAGGCGGAGGGAATTGATATGGTGAGAGTTGGGGAATGGTGAATGAATTGTTTATTCTACTGAAAGTCAATTTCTCATTCCTCCTTCTATAAGATTTAGGATTCTTTAACATCTTGAACCACTTCAACTTGAAACTTTAATAAGGGTATCATAGTTATTAGGATTGAATTAAGCAAACAAACAAAATGAGTTCGCTTTCCTAGTTTTTTTTATAAATACTCAACTTAGAGTTGAAAAAGGTCGAAGAATGAAAAGAATTATTACTCTATCACTTATCGTATTCAGTTTTTGCAGTCAAATGAACGCTGCAAGTATCAAAGGACAATTGCAGGATGCCAATGGTGAAGCATTGATTTTTGCAGCAGTCGCTTTATACAACAATGCCGACAGCACCTTAGCCAAAGTCGAAACCTCCAATGAAACAGGCATTTTTCAGATGAAAGGTTTGAAGGCAGGCAGTTATTACCTTCAAGCTACCTATGTTGGGTTGTCTGATTTCAAGAAAACGGGGATTGTTTTGATCGAAAATCAAGACCTCGATTTGGGGATTTTGGCTTTTGAACCTGCTTCGGTCAAACTGGAAGAAACCACCGTAACGGCTTCAAGAGTCATGGTGGAAACCAAACCTGATAGAACCATCTTCAATGTCAGTGGAACAATCAACAGCACAGGTTCGGACGGTATCTCGTTGCTGCGAAAAGCTCCTGCGGTGATGGTCGACAACAATGACAATATCAGCGTGTTGGGTCGTTCAGGTGTTTTGCTTTATGTAGATGGCAAACGCCTTCCATTGACAGGTGCAGACCTCACAAACTACCTCCAAAACCTTCCAGCCGACCAAATTGACCGCATCGAAATCATCACCAATCCTAGTGCCAAATACGAAGCAGAAGGCAATGCAGGAATTATTGATATCCGATTGAAGAAAGACAAGAGTTTGGGTACAAATGGTTCTGTCAGCGCTACTTTCAGCCAAGGACGATATGCAAAAGGCAACCTCAACGGAAGCGGAAATTATCGCAACAAAAACCTCAATGCTTTCGGAACAGTGGGCTTAGCAGATGGTAGAGGCTTCAACGAGATGCGTTTTGAAAGCTATCAAAATGGCATACAATTGCTGGAAAGTAACAAGGCTCGCCATGATTGGGACAATTACAATTATCGTTTTGGAACAGATTTTTTCTTGAATAAAAACAATACAATTGGGTTTCTAATCAGTGGAATGGATGCAACAGGAAAGAGCCTAAATACCAACCGCATTGCTATTGCGCTCGAATCAGCTCCTTTTCAGATCGACAGTATTTTGGTGGCCAACAATGTTGGGACCAATGACAGAACCCAAAATTCTTACAACATCAATTATCGCTTTGACAATGGAGAAGGGCGCAGCCTAAATGTGGATTTTGACTATGGCAAATATGGAAACGAGGCCGAACGTTATCAGCCCAATCAGTATTTTGATGCCAATGAAGAAGTCGTATTGACGGAAGTAATCAACCGCTTTGAAACGCCTACCGACATTGATATTTATACCTTTAAGGTGGACTACGAGGAAGAAATGTTGGGTGGAACAGTGGGGATTGGCTCTAAGTTGAGTCAAGTTGTCTCTGAAAATACTTTTTTGGTTTTTGATGAAGAAAATGGCAGTTCAATTCAAAACAACCAACGCTCCAATTTCTTCAAATACGACGAAAAAGTATATGCGGGTTATCTCAATTATGCACGAAAACTAAACGACAAATGGAGTCTTTCGGCAGGTTTGAGGGCTGAACAAACCAATGCAATGGGCAATCTGGAAGCTTTTTTGCCTGAACTGCAAGAACCGCCTGTGGAATTGGACTACCTCAGTTGGTTTCCAAGCGCAGGATTGACTTGGCAAGTTGCACCCAAACACAGTTTGGCCTTAAATTATGGTCGCCGAATCAACCGTCCTGACTACAATGTGTTGAACCCTTTCAACAATCAATTGAGTCAAATCTCTTATGAAAAAGGCAATCCTTTCTTGCGTCCCGAAATTGTGAACAATTTGGAATTGGGTTACACGATGAATTACCGCTATAACTTCAAATTGGGATACAGCCGAACCATTGACCAAATCACTCGTTTGATTGGCCCTGACGAAAACGATCCACGAGCCAATTTTATCACTTGGGACAACTTAGCCGAAAAAACAGTGGTTAGTTTCAATGCCAGTGCGCCAGCGCAAATCACCAAAAAATGGAGCGCTTACTTCAATCTGAGTGCTTCACACATAGACAATCAAGCCGATTATGGGGAAGGTGCGGTCGTGGATATTCAAGCATTTACTTACTCGATTTATCAACAACATACCTTTGACTTGCCTGCTGGTTTCAAAGGTGAAATATCGGGTTGGTTTTCAGGTCCTGGTATTTGGGGTGGTGTATTTGAATACGAAACAAGTTGGAGTCTAAATTTTGGCCTTCAAAAGAAATTCTTCAACGATAAATTGAATGCTCGATTGAGTTTTGATGATGTCTTTTATGAGTCGGGTTGGGATGGTATTTCTGTCTTCAATGGTTTGGTGTCAGAAGGGGGTGGAAATTGGGATAGTCGAAGAGCCAGCTTGAGTCTGGGCTACAATTTTGGCAATCAAAACGTAAAATCTCGCAAACGTAAAACAGGTATTGAAGAGGAGGCTGGTAGAGTAGGGGGTGGAAATTGATAATGGATAATGGACAATTGATATTTGATAATCAAGGGCTACAGGAGTTTTACTTTTGTAGCCTTTTTTTGTATATGCGTCAAAGCTCCAAAACCGAAGGCTCAAAATTTTTGTTGATAAAAAAGACCCAAACACCAAGCCATTCAAACAAGCTTTGATTTTTCAAGAAATTCAGGCGCATCTGAGAAGGAAAGACAGACTGCAAGTTTCCGAGAAGAATATTGAAGGTCGTCTATATCGCTGAATTTTTCAATTGAACCTTAAACAAACCTCTATCTGATTTTACATTCACTCTAAAAGGTCAAAAGACACATTTTATTCTATCCTATAAACCTTCAAAAATGAACACTTCACCAACTGTCAAAATCCTATTATTTCTAATCCTTTGTTTTTTCACTCAATTCAGCACAGCTCAGACTTCCTCTGTTACTTTTTACAGTGAAGCCAAATATTGGGGAGACCAGATAACCTTGAAGGCAGGCAATCATTCGAGTTTGCCCAATTCAGTCAAAGGTAGAGGAAATGTAGCAAGTATGAATGACCGAATTTCCTCCATCAAAATTCCCCCAAGCTGGAAAGTCGTAGCCTATGAACACTCCAACTTTAGAGGAAGGTCTATTACACTCACCCAAAGTATTTCTAACTTACAGACCCAAAAATTCAATGATATTATTTCCTCGGTGAAAATAACAGCTCCTAAAAAAAGCCCACTTTCTTCAAGATTTGACAAATTCAAACCTACCGCCCCTTCTGGTTCAACTATAAGCCCTCCGTCTCCTAAACCTGTGGCGAATACTACGACTCCCTGTGAAAAAATCAAGAATAAAATGGATGAAATAAGAGCAGAGGCTACTGAAGGTGCGAAAAGTGTGATTATTAACTGCAATCTAACTTTGAGTCCCAATGATGTTATCACAAAACAATTGATTTTTGAAGGAAGCGATGCCTCTGGTATTACATGCGATTGTAATGGAGCAACCTTGGATGGAAGTGAAGGAAAAATCAATTATAGAACAGACATGATAGAAGTGAGGTCAAGTCATAACAAAAAAAACAATACTTGGAAAAGACCCGAAAACATTACTATCAAAAACTGCAATATCATAGGTTCGGTACGTATTTGGGGAATGGGTAGAACGGGCGAAGATATAGACATTAGAGAATCATCCAGAAAAGAAACCGTTAATTCTAAACATCCACAAAGAGTAAGGAACAATGCGCCCAAAAACATCCATCTTGAAAAACTCATCATCACTGGCGTAGGGCGAAACCCTCTGTACTTCTCACCCGGTGTGACCTACTCCAAGTTAATCAATTCCGAAATAAAAGGAAAATCCGACGTAGTAGGGATGTATCTCGATACAGAATCTGCCTACAATACAATTAAAAACAACTTCATCCATGTCGCCACACCAAGAGAAGGTTTTGTAGAAAAAGAAAAAAGCCGCCCTCAATTAGCCATAGATGGTTCGAGTCGAAATAAAATTATCAATAATACGTTTGCGGAATTGTACAATGGAGGTATTTATTTGTATCGAAATTGCGGCGAAGGCGGGACTATTAGACATACTCCTCCTGAGCACAATACCATTGTAAACAATGTGTTCATTTACAAACGCTACAAAAAAGATAAACCTGCAATATACTTGGGTTCTCGTGATGGGAATAAAAATTATTGTGACGATGATAAAGGCTGGGCTTTTGGCAGCAGTGCCTCCAACAAAGATTTTGCACGCTACAACGTCATCATGCAAAATCAGTTCTATCGAAGGGGAATCTACAAAAACTCAAAATTAGAAGCCGCAACCCTAAGTGATATGATTAAAAGCAAAAATTATACGAACAATTCACCCAATTATATTAAATACAATGACTTAGTCTCCAATAAAATAAACAGAAAAGCGGGCTGTTATGTCAAAAATGGATACAAAGACTTTCTTTTGCATGGGGAATCTATGGATGCCTTCAATATAAATGGAAAACTGGCTTGCAACGGTCAAAAATTTACCTGCAATGACGGAGAATTGATTGTATCTTCTTCCTCCAATTGCAGTATCACCGAAGTTCCGTTTGAATGTCTTATTGAAGGAAACAACAATGGTTGCAGCAAGACCATAACTGCTCCACCAGGAAAACACATAGTAGGAATCAAAGTAGCGTGTAATTTGGAGTTTGGCACTATTTCTAATAGTCAATTATCGTCTATACCAATCAATGAAATGAAAGTAGTCAAAACTTCTGAGGATGTGAATAAAGGAATCTGTTATATAGGATCAAATAGTATAAGAAAAGGAGCAAAAACACTCTCTGACATCCAAGACCAGTTGAAACTCTTAATTGGCTGCAAAGAACACGATAAAAATGGAGGCGACTGCCATATTAAGGGGATATTGTATTGTAGATAAGAATAGGTAATACATTTCATCCCAAAGGCTTGTATTTTTTAGAAGTAAAGACTACCAAAGGGAAATCCGTCAAACGATTTGTATTGGATTAGTGCATAGAAAAACAGGAAAGGAAATTTATTTTTACAAATAAATGATAACACTCACCTCAAACTCTCCAAATACCCCTCATCTATTTTCATACCTAATTCTTGCGCCTTCAGTGCATCCTTCAAAGCTGCTGGACTGTTGCCCATTTTGTTGTGTGTCAAGGAACGGTGAAAGTAATTTGCAGCAGTATTGGGCTTCAATTGAAGGGCAAGATTGAAGTCTTGCAGAGCTGCCTCTAATTGTCCTGCCTCTCGTTTTGAAATACCTCGCCAACCGATTGCTTGAGCGTGATTGAGGCGGTATTTCAAGAAAAAATTGAAGTCTTCAATTGCCTTATCATGTTGGTTTGAAGTGGCATACAAAACTGCTCGATTGAGGTAGGCATCCGTATAAAGCGGATCAATTCGTATCGCCTCATTGAAGTCGGCAATTGCAGGTCCGTATTGTTGTTTGCGGTAATAAACTGCTCCTCGATTGTTGAGCGCTTTTTCATTGTTGGGATTGAGTTGCAGTGTTTTGTTGTAATCTGCCAATGCCAAGTCGTTTTGGTTTTGACCAAAATAGACATTGCCCCGATTGTTGAAAGCCAAGTCATAGTTGGGGCGTACTTCAAGGGCTTTGGTGTATTCCGCTAAGGCTTTGTCTTGCTGTCCTTTATCTCGATAGTAATTTCCTCGATTATTATAGGCAACGGCTACTTGCGGATAGTGTTTGACCACATTTGTCCAAAGGGTTTCACTGTTTTGCCACACTTTGTTTTGTTGAAAAGTGATGCCCAACATGCCCACCATATAAATGCCCAACATCGCCATTGTCGCCTGTTTGACGGCAGGTTTTTCCTTCAATAAATAGTTAATGCTTTCTGCAACTACAAAGAATAAACCGAGGTAGGCAATGTATGTAAATCGGTCTGCAAGATAGGCTTCTCCTGCACTCACGACTTGCAGTAGAAATACAATATTGACTAAGAAAAAGAAAGTTCCGAAAGCCACAACTCTTGTGTATTTGGTGCTTTTCCAAATGCCCCAAATCATCGCCCCTAACAGAAACGGACTGATATAATAAGCCATTGGCAGCAAACCGTTTACCTTATCAGGATAGGGATAGTAGGTCGATAAAGGGAAGGGAACGAATACTTTGTAAATATAAATCAACAGACCATGTGGTGCAAACAACAATTTGTCCAAAATGGTGAAGTCGTGAGTTGTGGCATTGAGGCTACCTTTACTGCCAAGTATGAACACGCCTGTCAGCCCAAAAGCCAAAGAAATCAAAAACATCGGTATTTTCTCGACAATTAGGTTAATTTTGAGGGGGCGTTTGAAATAATAATCAATCGCTAATAAAGACAAAGGCAACGAAACGGCTTGTATTTTGGAAAAGCCAGAGAGAATGAAAAGAACGTAGAGGCTGACCAAATATTTGGTTTTGTGTATTTTTCGACTGCGATAATAGATGTAACTAATCATTGCACCGAGGTAAAAAACGGCAAATAGTACATCTTTGCGTTCGGTAATCCAAGCCACCGATTCGACTCGCATGGGATGAAAGCCAAACAAAGCAGTGACAATAAGTGTGACCATCAAATTGGCTCGCAGCAAAAGCATCAGCCAAAAAACGAGTGCGGTTGCTAATAAATGCAGCCATAAATTGTTGAAGTGGTACCAAAAGGCATCCAAACCAAACAAGGAACGTTCTATCAAGTGAGTAAAAATGGGGAGAGGATTGTAGTTACCGCTAATTTGATGGGTAAATATATTGACCACATTTTCCATCGTGAAGGCCACTAAATAAGGGTTTTCGGTGACATACAAATTGTCGTCCCAATTGGTAAATTCGGCCGAGAGTGCTGGCAAAAAGGCAATGAAGCTGATGACCAAAATCGCCAATAAGCCCATTTTGGTGCGAGGATTTGCCCACATCCATTTGGAGTACGCAATAGGATGGTTCAAATTGGGTTTCTTGCGTTTTGGGGCAGAACGAATTGGAGTGCTTTTTTTTGCCATTGTACACTTTTTTAGTAGAACAATAGATTACAAAAGTTTTCAAAACTTTTGTAATCTTACTTTTCAAGCTTTTTTTTAGAAAAAATAATAAAAATACTTCATGGTTAAAGGAACAAATATAAGAAAAGCTTACGGCAATTTGCAGGTATTGAAGGGCGTAGATATTGAGATTCAAAAAGGCGAAGTCGTGTCCATTGTTGGAGCTTCTGGTGCAGGAAAAAGCACACTTCTGCATATTTTAGGAACATTGGACAGACCCGATACAGGAGAAGTGACCATTGATGGTCAGGTGATTAATAAATTATCGGACAGAAACTTGGCAAAATTCCGCAATCAAAAAATAGGTTTTGTCTTTCAGTTTCACCACCTCTTACCCGAATTTACCGCCCTCGAAAACGTCTGTATTCCTGCCTACTTGATGGGAAAAAGTGAAAAGGAAGCGGTCAAAGAGGCGCATCGCTTACTGGAATTTTTGGGGCTTAACGACCGAGTGACCCACAAACCAAACGAACTTTCTGGAGGTGAACAGCAGCGAGTTGCAGTAGCCCGTGCCTTAATCAACCGCCCTTCGGTTTTGTTGGCGGATGAACCTTCGGGTAACTTGGATTCGGACAATTCTACAGATTTACACCAATTGTTTTTCAAACTCCGAGACGAATTTGACCAAACTTTTATTATTGTAACCCACAATGAACAGTTGGCAAATATGGCGGATAGGAAGTTGGTGATGCGGGATGGAGGGTTGGTTTTATAGAATTTGGTAATGGAAGTTAATGACTAAACCGACTAGTAAATAAAATATTCTGTTTGCCACGTTGATTTTTTTAAGCGGATTCTATTTTGCTTTAAATCAGGTTGTTCTGATTCTATCTTTGTATAATTAAAAGAATCTACGAAACCCTAAACCACGATAAACAATTCTTCAGATAATCAAGCCAAAGAAATTATTTGACCTCTCTGTGATAATTGGTTTGGTTTTTGTATTTATGAGGATGAAAACAAATCCAACTCAACTAAGAAGCCACAAGCTCCATTTAGTCCCCCCTCCCCAAATACAGCTTTGACATCAAAAAGTAGTACATCTGATTTTTTCTAACAATTAAATCAACCCGATTGATAGCCTATCAATTTTTTAATTGTCGTTTAATGATTTTGATTTGCTACCACACTATTTGAAAAAACCAAAGTAAAGGACTATGACAACGACAGCTACACAAGCTCAAACACAAGCCCCCACTTCAACAGATAGCCAAAAAAGACTGAATCGCTTACTTCAATTAGCCGAATGGCACGCATCTATTCAGCCTGAAAAAGCCATTGCACAGGCAGAAGAAGCAATGAAAATAGCTGCGCAACAGGCAGATAAATCGGCAGAATGTAAACTCACCTATATATTAGGCAGCACTTATTTGCATCAAGGACGCTTGGAAATAGCCACTGAATACTTCAATCAGGCCTTACAGCTTTGTAGACAACACTGCGATACCGCAACTTTGGTAAAGGTTTTTAATGCCATAGGTAATATTCACAAGCTCAAAGGCAACTACAAATTGGCATTGGAATATTTCTTCAAAGGCTTAAAATACGATGTCAAATCCTTCAATGCGACTCTATACAACAACATTGCTCACGCCTATGCCATTCTCAAAAAATACGACAAAGCTGTTGACTACCTTCAAAAAGGGATGAGTCTCGCCCAATGTCAAAATGAACCTGAACCCCTCATCAGATGCTTGATCAACATTGGCAGCAATTACTACCTACAAGGAAAATATAAAAAAGCCATCGAACACTTCAATCAAGCACTGGAGACCGCAATCCAATATCCCAATTTCACCAAGCAAAGTGTGAAATGTTTGCATGATATTGGAGCTGCACATGAATACTTAGGAAATCACGATTTGGCTTTGGAGAACTATCGAAAAGCACTGGAAATCAGCCGAAAATGTGGCTATTTTTTGGATGCTTGCTGCAATATTTACAAAATCGGAAACATCCGCTTAAAGCAAAAAAACTACGTCAAGGCATTGAAGTATTTTTACAAATGCCTGGAAATGATTGACGAATATTCATTTGAGTCACAGCGAATTGATTGCTTGAAAGCAATGTACGAGTGTTATGAGCTGCAAGAGGATTATGCCAAAGCCAACCATTTTTTGAAGGCAGTCATAAAAGCACAAGACCAACAACGGAATCACCGTATGGAATGTGAAATGGCGGCTTTATTGATTGACAAAGAAGAAGAGGTCGCTCTTTTGGAGGAAAAACGAAAGAAGATGGAAATCCAAAACAAAACTCTTTCAAGTTCTTACAAAATACTGGAACAAACCAACAAAGAGTTGCAACAATATGCCTATGTGGTAGCACATGACCTCAAAGAACCTCTCCGAAACATTGGTAGTTTTACGGCTTTACTTCAAAAAAGATATGGGACGGATTTGGATTCGACTGCTTTAGAGTTTATGCAGTACATCTTGAAGAATACCAAACACATGAATCAATTGTTGTCGGATTTGTTGAAGTATGCAACTGTGAACAAAGATGTGCAGAGATTGATTATTGAAGAAGTTAAAACCCAATCGGTTGTCGAAGAAGTTCAGCGAATTTTGGCTTCTCGCATCCGCACGACACAGGCGGTTATTGAAGTAGGTGCACTGCCAATTGTGTACTGCAATCGCTTACATTTGACCCAATTATTGATGAATCTCATCAACAATGCCATCAAATTTCGCAGTGATCGCCCTTGTCATGTCCGAGTACGAGCCAAAACAAAAGATGATTGTTATATTTTTTCGATTGAAGACAATGGCATCGGAATTGAAGAAGATTACCAACAGCAAATCTTCAAGATTTTCAATCAATTGGAAAGACACAATCACACAGGTACGGGCATCGGTTTGGCGATTTGTGACAAAATTATCAAATTCTATAGTGGCGAAATTTGGGTCAATTCCGACAAAGATAAAGGCTCGACTTTCTATTTTTCACTGCCTCGATTTCCAAAAATCAAGCATCAAATAATGCCTTGAGGAATTGTGAAGGAATGAATTTTGAACCTTCGTACAAATTCAAAATTCATTCATCCAAAAATTCAAAACTACTCACTCTCCCAATTCATGCACCGTTTCACTGCCTTTTGCCACCCTTTGTATAGTGTTTCTCGCTTTTTGTTTTCCATTGCAGGCTCAAAAGAAGCATCCAAAGCTTGATTGCTTGTAAGTTCCTCTTTTTTATAAAAACCAACCGCTAAACCTGCAAGGTAAGCCGCACCTAAAGCAGTTGTTTCGATTACTTTGGGGCGTTTGACAGGCACATTCAGTATATCCGCCTGAAACTGCATCAACAGCGAATTGGCAGAAGCTCCTCCATCTACCTTCAAAGCAGACAGCTGAATCCCCGAATCCTTTTCCATCGCATCCAAAACATCACGGGTTTGATAGGCCAAAGATTCCAAAGTCGCTCGAATGAAATGTGCTTTGGTCGTGCCTCGGGTCAACCCAAAAATCGCTCCTCTCGCATACATATCCCAATAAGGCGCACCCAAACCCGCAAAAGCAGGTACGACATACACACCATCTGTATGAGGCACTTTGTCAGAAAAATATTCAGAATCACCCGCACTGTCAATGATTTTCAATCCGTCTCTCAACCACTGAATCGCTGCACCTGCAATGAATACACTCCCTTCAAGAGCGTATTCAACCTTTCCGTTAACTCCCCAAGCTAAGGTTGTTAACAAGCCCGATTTGGATTCAATCATTTCAGAACCTGTGTTCATCAACATAAAACAGCCTGTTCCATAAGTGTTCTTAGCCATTCCCGCTTCAAAACAAGTCTGACCAAACAAAGCCGCCTGTTGGTCGCCTGCAACGCCCGCTATTGGAATAGAAGTCCCACCAAAAAAGGACGCATTTGTGGTACCAAAATCACCGCTTGAATCCCGCACTTCTGGCAACAAAGAAGCAGGGATGTCCAATTCATCCAACATTTTATCATCCCACTTCAATTCCCGAATGTTGTAGAGCAGAGTTCGAGAAGCATTGCTGTAGTCCGTAGCGTGTACTTTACCACCTGTGAGTTTCCAAATAACCCAAGTATCCATCGTACCAAATAATAACTCTCCGTTTTCGGCTTTTTCCCTTGCCCCTTCCACATTGTCCAAAAGCCACTTGACCTTTGTACCTGAAAAGTAAGCGTCTATCACCAAGCCTGTATTACTACGTACATAGTCTTCTAAGCCTTTTTCCTTCAATTGGTCACAAATAGAGGCAGTTCGTCGGTCTTGCCAAACAATGGCATGGTGAATCGGTTCACCTGTATTTTTGTCCCAAATCAGCGTTGTCTCTCTTTGATTGGTAATGCCAATAGCTGCAATCTCAGAGGCCGAAATGTGATTGTCTTTTAAAACACTTTGTGCTACGCTTATTTGTGTCTCCCAAATTGTCATTGCATCGTGTTCGACCCAACTCGGTTTGGGGTAAATTTGTGGAAACTCCTTTTGAGCAACTGCAATAATATTCCCAACATGGTCGAAAACAATTGCTCTCGAGCTTGTTGTTCCTTGATCAAGTGAAAGAATGAATTTTTTTGACATTGAAATAATTGTAAATGATTGATTGTCAAAAACGACAACAAACGATTAATATATAGAAATATGTATTTATACAGCGATATTACTGTTTTTTGGTCAAAAACAGATTATAAAACTATGTTTTTTTTGTTAAATAAACTTTTATTTTAGATGAAAATATAGTAGCTTTATCGTACTCCAAATTATTTAACCAAAAATTGAAGATATGGATCTTAAAGGTATGAACATCACATTCAATGAGTTGAGAAAAATCAAAGACAGTTTACCAGATGGCAGTATTCACAAAATTGCCGAAACACTTAAAGTTTCTGATGAAACAGTAAGAAACTACTTTGGTGGTTATAATTATGAACAAGGACAGGCAGTAGGAATACATTTTGAACCTGGTCCCGATGGTGGTATTGTTCATTTAGATGATAGCCGAATTATTGAAATGGCTCAACAAATTATTGAAGCTCAGGAAGCAAACGCAACGGTTGAAGATTAAGCAAATACTTGCTACTACTCTTTTTTTCTCAAGTCCTCCATACGCTAATACAATGCGTGTATGGAGGATTTTTTTTTATGAAAATCTTACTTCAATAGGGGAGGTGGATTATGCTACCGTACATTTTTAATGTAATCACAAAAGGCACAAATAAAACAAAAGTAAAGAACTGAAATTCCATCATCTCTTTTGCTCCGTTTTGATACTTTTGGGGTTCAAAAATCATTTTATACAGTCGTATCAGTGGATTTAAGAATTGCGATAGACGAGGCTTGAATTGTGATATTAGAGGAGGTGGGAGAGGTTGTTTGAAGAGGCATTTTACCAAATTTAGGGTTTGCCTTAAAAGAACATAGCACCCCACAAGGAGATGCTATGCCTAAAACCCTAATTGTTTAACCCTAAAAACCTAAAGCCATGAAAAAGCAATGTAAATATAAGACTATTTTGTTGGTTTGACCAAAAAAAAAATAACAAAAAGTATAAAAATTCTTGTTGGACATATTTTTTTTGGCATAAATATTTCATTTAGTTGTGCTTAGGAAACAGGGTAAACTGAAATTTCAGATTAAAAAAAATATTTACCTAATTTTATTTCGAGAGGCCTTCAACGATACAAATTCATTTTGTCAATATAATCAGAGACGGTCTCCGAAACCATATAGCGAATAGATTTGCCTTTTTTTTGAAGTTCTCTGATGTAGGTTGCAGATATTTCGATTTTGGGAACATACAATCGTTGGACTTTGGGGTGGTCTTTATACAATTCGTTTTCGTAGCCAGGTCGAGGATAAACAATCAATTGATACTGCTCCAAAATTTTTTCATAGTTTTTCCATTTGTGAAAGTGCTTCAAGTTATCTTCTCCCATAATCAAATAAAAATGATTATCGGGATATTTTTCACGTAAATAGGTAAGCGTATCTATCGTATAAGACGGAATTGGGAGTTTGAACTCAATTGTTGAAGCTTTTATTCGATCATTTCCCTCTACCGCTAGATTCACCAAATGTAAGCGATCGTATTGATTCAACAAAGTCTGTTTCTTTTTGAATGGATTTTGGGGCGAAATCACCATCCAAACTTGATCTATCTCTTCTAAGTTGACCACCGTTTCTGCAATAATCAAATGCCCAACATGAATGGGATTGAAAGAACCGAAAAATAAACCGATTTTTTTGGACATAATGTTTTTATTTTTGCAAAAATAACAATAAAACAATTCAACAATAGAGCAATCTTCGATATGAAACAATACCACGAACTACTTCAAAAAATAATTAATGAGGGAAATTACAAAGACGATCGAACAGGCACGGGAACATTGAGCATTTTTGGACATCAGATGCGCTTCAACTTGCAAGAAGGTTTCCCCTTAGTGACGACTCGCAAAATCCACACCCGCTCTTTGATTTATGAATTGCTGTGGTTTTTGAAAGGAGACACCAACATTCAATATCTAAACGACCACAAAGTGCGTATATGGGACGAATGGGCAGATGAAAACGGAAATTTAGGACCTATCTATGGTTCTCAGTGGCGGTCTTGGCATGGACAAAATGGCGAAGTTGTCGATCAAATCAGCCAATTGATGCAAGACCTCCAAAGCAAGCCTCATTCTCGCCGATTGATTGTCAGTGCCTGGAATGTTGCAGACCTTCCCAAAATGGCCTTGGTGCCTTGCCATAGCCTTTTTCAGTTTTATGTGAACGACGGTAAAATCTCTTGTCAGCTCTATCAGCGTTCTGCCGATGTGCCAATAGGCATACCCTACAATATTGCGAGTTATGCCTTACTGCTTTGTATGATTGCCCAACAAACGGGGTTAGAACCTTACGAATTCGTCCATACTTTGGGCGATGCTCATATCTATGTAAATCAAATGGACGGCATCAAAGAACAATTGAAGCGAGAAATCCGACCGCTACCTCAATTGAAGATTCGAGAAGGGGTTTCCTCCGTTTTTGACTACGATTACGAGGATTTTACCATTGAAGGATACGTTCCACATCCGCATATCAAAATGCCTGTAGCGGTTTAATGGGTAAGCGTTGGATTCTTAATAAATAATGTAGGATGAACAGGTATGTCTTTTGATGCGTTTGTCATTCTAATTCAAGAAATTTATTGAGAATTAATATCGAAAATCTTCTATTACATAGTATTTTTAACCATTACTGAATCTAATGTAATTATGTGCCTTATCATCTTTGCTTACAAAGCTCACCCGAAATATCCTCTCATTGTTACCGCCAATCGGGACGAATTTTATGAAAGACCTACTCAGCAAGCCCATTGGTGGAAGTCCAATCCCAATATTTTAGCTGGCAAAGACTTGAAAGGCGGTGGTACATGGTTGGGAGTGTCGAAATCGGGAAGATTTGCAGCCTTGACCAATTATAGAGACCTCCAACACATCCGAGCGGATGCCCCAACTCGTGGAACTTTGGTGACACAATTTTTGGAACAAGACCACCTTTCTGCTCTGCAATACATTGAAGGAATAGAAAACGATGAAGCCTACAATGGCTACAACTTACTACTATATGAAAACGATACCCTCGTTTGGCATTCCAATATAAGTGGTGAAAGTCGAGAATTGAAGGCCGGAGTTTATGGAGTCAGCAATGCGCTTTTAGATACTTCGTGGCCCAAGGTGGAACATGGAAAGGACTTTTTGAAGGACTTATTGCAGAAAAATAAGGATACTTTTGAAGTCGAGAAAGCGTTTGACTATCTACAAAATACTTTGAAGCCCAGCGATCAAGAATTGCCCGACACAGGCGTAGGAATTGAATTGGAACGTTTGTTATCTCCCTTGTTTATCCAAAGTCCCAAGTATGGAACTCGTTCTTCCTCTGTTGTTTTGGTGGATACAAAAGGAAATATTCGCTTTGAAGAACGAGTATATCAAGGAGCGCAAGGAAGCAGGGTTTTTGAGGTGAAGGGAGTTAGAGGACAGAAATCATAGCAGAAAGATTCTGCACATCTGTTGGATTTTCAAGACCTAACAGATGTTTTCCTAAAACCATGAAAATTGAATTTTTTAAAGGGAAAATCATGTTCACATACATCATCATAGGAGCAGGTTCGGCAGGTTGTGTCTTAGCCAATCGCCTATCTGCTAATCCACACAACAAAGTTTTGTTATTGGAAGCGGGTAAAGCCGACACTTCACCCGACATATTGTTACCTTCGAGCTATTCCAAACTCTTCAAATCCGAATTGGATTGGGCTTTTGAAACCACGCCCCAAACACATGTAGATAACCGAAAGCTGTTTGTGCCAAGAGGAAAAGTTTTGGGCGGATCCAGCAGCATCAATGCCATGATTTATATGCGAGGCAACCGATTGGACTACGACGAATGGGAGAAAATGGGTGCTAAAGGTTGGGACTACGAATCGGTATTGCCTTACTTCAAAAAATCCGAGAATCAAGAAAATGGCGGCAACGATTTTCATGGAACATCCGGACCGCTATCGGTCTGTAATCTTCGCTCTCCCTTCAAAATTTCCAAAACATTTGTGCAAGCGGCAAAAGAACTTGGTTTTGCACACAATCTTGACTTCAATGGCCAATCGCAGGAAGGTTTTGGATTGTTTCAGGTTACACAGAAAAACGGAGAACGTCATAGTGCTTCGGCGGCTTATTTGCAGCCTATCGCTCACCGTTCCAATTTGGAAATTATCACGGAAGCTCATGTCCACAAAATTTTGATAGAAAATGTTCAACGAGAGGGATTCAGAGCAGTCGGGGTGCAATACGAAAAGGCGGGGCAAATCCATAGGGCAAAAGCTTCATCGGAGGTGATTCTGTCGGCGGGAGCCATCGCCAGCCCTCAAATACTGATGCTTTCGGGGATTGGGCATCAACGGCATTTGTATGACAAAGGGATTGTTTGTATCAAGCACTTACCAGGCGTTGGGCAAAACTTACAAGACCATTTGCTGGTGCCGATTGTGGTAGAGTTGAAGGGAATGTACCGAACTTTTGACAGTGCGGGAACTTGGCTCGACCACCGACAATACGAGCATTTCGGCTCAGGGCCTTTGAGTAGCAATACTTCGGAAGCGGGAGGGTTTCTAAAAACTCGTCCTGAGTTGGACGCACCCGATCTGCAGTTTCATTTCAGTCCAGCCTTTTACTATCAGCACAGCTTTGCCCGTCCAAAAGGAAAGGGCTGCACGCTTGCGCCCACTTTATTACAGCCCAAAAGTGTGGGAGAAATCACCTTAGATACGCCAAATCCGACAGACGCTCCTCTGATAGATCCTCGATATTTGAGTCATGAAGAAGATTTGAAGACCATGATTGAAGGAGTGAAAGTAGCCTATCGTTTACTCAAAACTCGTCCTTTTCAGCGCTATTTCAAAGACTATCATTTGCCCAATTCCATGCTGCAAACGGACGAAGAAATAGCTCAACACATTCGAGCCTATATGAAAACAGTTTATCATTCGTGTGGAACTTGCAAAATGGGAAACGATACGATGTCGGTGGTCAATCCGCAATTGCAGGTGCATGGTATTCGAAATTTGAGGGTCGTTGACGCTTCGGTAATGCCCAAAGTACCGAGAGGAAACACCAATGCTCCTGCAATTATGGTCGGAGAAAAAGGAGCAGATTTAATTTCTTTTGGGTATAACAATGCCTAATAAACTGTTTGTGTTTAAATAAAAAAACTATGTTCTGTGTTGAAAACAACGAAAATAGATGCAGTTTTATGGACTGCTAATATTACATAACATTTGAAATATTAGTTGGTTGTTGAAATAAAAACTTGACTATCTAAAATATTAATAGTATATTGCAGCTACCATTAAGTTTTTTAATAACCATAAAATTTTTAAACCAGATGAAAACACAGAACAATGTTTCACTTGAAGATTTGAAAAACTTGGCACTTACCAGCCAAGAAATTACGCAAATTAAAGGCGGAGAAAGAGGTAATGCCGTAATCATTGTAGATTGGGGTGAAAACTGATAACTCGTCCTTTATCGCCATATTATTTGGCTTGAATTAATTAGCAGTAGCCTTCAAATTTATCACTTGAAGGCTATTGTTTTTTAAAAAGTAGGAGGCATTAAGTTTTTCTGTATGAAAAAAGAGCGTAAGACCATTCCATATTTTTTAGAACGCAATTTCCAATAATAGCGCCCAGGTTTGAACCCTTTTAGGTCAATTGTGAAGGTAGCAGTATTGGCTGCAATATTTTGCTTCAAAACCTCATCTTCTTCACTATTTTCGATGGTCAACTTCAATGCCTCGTTTACAGGATTTTCCAATTGAAAAGTAATTTGCTCCAAAAAATCCGCTTCATTTTCAGGTTGAATGACCTTCAAGTTGCCCATACTTCGAATTCCGACCAACTCCTTAGCAATTCGACTTTCATACGCACCAACAGGCTGAAACATAGCCAATAATTCGTCTAAGGTATAGGTTTCGGATGCTTCCTCTTCCGATTCTTCTTCAAAATCACTTCTACCCAGTTTGTATTTTTGCTCCCAAGAAGCGACTTTGGCTTCAAAATCAAAAGCCCCGACAGCTACAATTCCTTCAATAAGAAAATGATAATCAGCTACTTCCTGAGCCAATACTGGATTCTGTTCTATGTCTGTTTTCATGGCGGTCATTTCATTTGGAGGCAACTCGCCTCGCAGATATTTTTGGATACGGTCTATATGTTGTTCTTGTGGTGTCATATTCTATGCTAATTTTGAAGGGTCAATTTAGAATGTTGAATGATTGTTTTTGCTATTTTTTCATCAATTCCCTCAACTGCTTCAAGCAAACACTTTTGCGTTTGCTGACCACTCTTTCGTCTTTGTAACCCATCGTTATGGCAATCGCTTCAACAGAGTAGTTTTTGAAGAAAAAGAGGTGCAAGACGGTTTTACAGGGTTCGCCAATGCGCTGCAAAAGCCTTGCAACAACCTTTTTTTGATGCTCTTTTTTGTAAGTTTCATCAATGTCATAGTCCACTTCTTGAATGGCAGCCCCTTGTTCAATATCGCTTGTTTTATTGTGTTTGTCTCGAAATCGTTCTCTGAACACATTTTTGGCGATGGCAAACAAATAGGTTTTCAAGCTGCTTTTCAATTCTGTAATTTTACCGTCTTTGATATTGTAATACAAGATGATAAATGCTCGCTGATACACCTCTGCCGAAGTATCGTCCGCACAATTGTAGCGCCGACCAGCCCAAATAATGAACTCACTTCGGTACTGAGCATACAGCCTTTCAAGCAATTGTTCGTCACCTTTTTGGATGTCCTCCAGCAATTTGGTTTTATTTGAATAACTGTTTTCCATTTTCATTCATTCAATTAATGTAGCGTTTGGTAGGAATGTTACCGCTACGAATATAAGAAAATTAGCGATAATCAGAGTTAAAACTGAACGAAGAGAAGAATTGTTGATTTAGGTAAATTTGGTTAGATTTGTAACCTATGCTTATTGAAGTCCTTCAATAAGAAGAAATGCGTAACTTGAATTTTGCACTTGCACTTGCACTTGCATTTGAATTTCTCCCATGTCAAAACCCCTCATATTCCTCGCCTTTGCAGATTACCGCACGACTGACGACCATCTCCGAGAATTGGGCGCAGAACAAGACGGTATTGTGTCGGCATTGCAGAGAGCAAAAGCGGCGGGTTTGTGCGACATCATCACTTTAGCAGATGCTACGGTCAGCAAAATTCAAGCAGTTTTCAACGAAAGTCAGCAATCCATTTCCATCTTTCACTTTGCAGGACATGCAAGTGGTTATGAATTGTTATTGAAAGAAGAAAACATTCATGCAGAAGCTTTTGCGAGATTTTTGGGGCGACAGTCGGGGCTGCAATTGGTGTTTTTGAATGGCTGTTCCACACAACGACAAGTCAAAGCATTGCAGGAAAACGGTGTGCCTTTGGTGATAGCAACGGCTCGCTCGATTGAGGATGGAATAGCTTGTGAATTTGCCACTTATTTTTACCAACAACTGGGCGCAGGCAAGAGCATTGCAGAAGCGTATCAACAATATGAGTACGGTCACGAAATCAAAAACACTTCCCTTCGGCGTTTGTACAGTTCCAAAACACCCGCACTTGCGATAGACCGTTTTCCGTGGGAACTGTATGTAAAAGATGGGGCAGACGCTGCAAAAGCTTGGAATTTACCCGAAGTCGTTGGAAATCCACTGTTTTCGCTTCCTTCAATCCCGCAAAACTACGACTTACCGAGCCAGCCCTTTCGCTATTTGCATTGGTTTGAGCGCAAACACGCAGAGGTGTTTTTTGGTCGAGCCTATCCGATTCGAGAACTGTATGAACGGGTAAATGACCCTTTGGGTGCGCCCATTATTTTGCTTTACGGCAAGTCGGGAGTCGGCAAATCTTCACTGCTTCATGCGGGGCTTTTTCCGAGATTGGAAAAGAAAATAAGCCTTCAATATTTGCGTCGCCAAAAGGAAAAAGGTTTGAAGGAAACTCTGCAAGCGAGCTTGGAAATGGAAGAAGATAGTTTGAGTTGGAGTAAACTTTGGAATTCAAAAGAAAAGAACAACCAATCTTTGCTTATCATACTCGACCAAGTAGAAGAAAGTTTTACCCAACCTTTGAAGAACAAAGCAATAGGAGAGGAGTGGGAGAATTTTTTAGCAGTGCTTCAAGAATTATTTGCGAATCCAAGTGAGCGACCGAATGGAAAATTGATATTGAGTTTCAGGAAAGAATATCTGTCCGAAATCGAAGAAATGTTGGAAGAAAAAGGGCTGCCACGTGCCAAGTTGTTTTTGCAGCCCCTTCAAAAAAAAGACATTCTACAAGCTATCATCGGTATCACCCAAAACGAGCGCACCCAAAAACACTATCAACTTCAAATAGAGGAGGGGCTGCCCGAAATCATTGCAGACGACCTACTCGAAGACCATGATTCTGCCATTGCTCCTGTCCTCCAAATATTACTCACCAAACTTTGGGAGGCTGCTATTGAAGTCGACGAAGCGCAGCCCAAATTCACGATTGCAGCCTATCAACAATTGAAGAAAGAGGGCATTTTATTGTCCGATTTTTTGCAACAGCAATTGTTGGCGATGGAAAAATTGCAGCCCAAAGCGAGTGAATCGGGTTTGGTTTTGGCATTACTAACCTATCATACTACGCCACTCGGAACGGCTGCTAAACGTACTCTGGAGGATTTGCAAGCAAGTTTTGGAGAGAATGGAAATAATTTGGATTTGAAGAATTTATTGACCCAACTTCAAAACCATTATTTGTTGGTCGCCACCAAAAATGATGAATTTAGCTTGGCACACGATACACTTGCGCCTTTGGTGAGAGAGCGTTTTGACAGCTCCAACAAACCCGCTCAACAGGCTGCAAGGATATTGAAAAACAAACAATTGGAGCAGCAGTATAGCCGTCAAAAGGTTTTTTTGAATGAGTCTGAATTGCAGATTGTGGAGGAAGGAAAGGTCGGTTTGGGAAAACTGGACAAAACGACTGAACGGTTATTGAAGGAAAGTCGAGCCGAAATTGAAAGATTGAAGAAGGAGAATGTTTGGGTAGATAGGATTGCGAAAGTAGGAGGTACTTTGTTGATTTTGTCATTGGTGGCAGTGGTTTGGTTTTGGAATTCAAATAGTGAGAGTCAAAAGATTGCGGAAGCGAATGAATGGTTGAGGAAGGCTGCTGCGGAGGCAAATTCTGACCCTACGGAGAGTTTTTTTCATGCTGTCAATGCGTGGCAGATTTACCCGTCTGGGAAAGCTTTGGGCTATGCTAATAATGCGGTATATGGACATGCCTACGAAGATTCGGTATCGGGCAAATTTTACAGCACACCTTTTTACCGAAACTTGAATGTGGTGGGTGATTATGTGACGGCTGCGAATTTTTCGGCGGATGGACAATGGATTGTGATGGCTACGGGGTCAGGCATGGCAAAACTGTTTAACTTGAAAGGAGAACAGTTTGTGTGGCGAGAGGGGAAATTGCTGCAAATCGTGGAGGATTACAGCGAAAGAGGTGGGTTGGTTTTGATGGTGAAGGGTGAAGATGGAAAATTGAAGATGGAGAATTTTGGAGGGGATTCAAAAAAGTACAGAGCGTTTTTTCCACATTATCAAGAGACTAAGCCGATTACCAAAGTTGCGTTTTCAAAAGATAATTCTTTGCTTTGGATGCAGTTAGAAGACAGCACTGCTTTTGTCTGGAGTTTGCAGGAAGGTAAAGGAGAGATACTGAAAGGTGAATCTTCTGCAATTAATGAAATGTTTGGAGGTGCGGAAAGTTCCAATAAAGCAACTTATATAGGAGAAAACCAACTGCAAATTTTTCCCAAACCCCAACTGTATATGGAGCATCCGACTAAGCCTTATGTACTGACTTTGGGTGGAGGAAATGCACTTTTGTGGAATTTGAAAACGATGGAAATACCTCTATTGACTTCTGATAATGAAGATTTTGATTTAATTGACTCTTTGTTCTTCAAGACCAACAAAGTACAACATTTTTTACGCCATCAAAAGCTTTCATTGAAAGATGATTCTTACCGAGTCAATTTTTTGGGCTTTCGTCCGAGTGAGGTGACGATAGCTTTGGAGGATGATATTGAGGCAGTTGTTCACCGCTTCCGTAACCCAGATGGACAAGATTTTGCAGGTGCTTGTTTGGTCAATGAAAATCGCCAAATTGCAGCAATGTCAAAAGATAGTACAGTTCGATTATGGACAATTGACCCCGAATTGTTGGCGGATAGTGTGGGAAGGGCTTTGCATTTGGAAGAAGAAAGATAAATTACCAAGTCAATGCTTCTGGAATATCTTCAAATAATTGCCAAAGTTCGGGGATTCGTTGCTGCATGGCTTGGGGAAAATTCTTGTATTGTCTTTTCATTTCTGCCCATACTGTAGGGTGGGCTTCTTTTTGTATGCCTACCTTTATTTTTTGAAGTTCGGTATTATTTGCACCTACAAGTTTTCGAGTTCGATAACGGCTCAATCTGCTCAAATAATTATCAAAAGCAATTTCTCGAGCTTCTACCAGATATTCTCTTTCATTCAATCTCAAAATATCTTTGAGAGTATATTCTGCTCTTCTTTTGTCTTTTGCATTCAAAGTAGGAAGCTCAGAAAATCGAAAAGTGGCAGGATTGCCCATAATATCTAAAAATAGAAATTCTAAAGGGTTTTCAACTCTGGGATTGATTAAGACTGAATTGCCTGGAATTGGTTCAATAGGAATGTATCCTCTTGTTCTTGGAGGAGTGATGTCTTCAAAGGCATCATTATCGGTTCTGAAAATGGCAAATTTGTTGTTTTTCGGACCATTACAAGGACCACAAGCATAGAGGTAGTTTTCCCACTCAAAAGCTTTATCTGGATAGATGTTTTTGGGGTGAATGTGTTCGACTTCATCCGCTACCGAATCCTCACAATAAGAGCAACGTCTTGCACCTACACACATATCCGTTAGCATTTTTTTTACTTCGTCAAAAGTGGCATTGCCCTTTTTGTTTCTCAAATTCCAAAGTCGTTTTGCTTCCTCTACTTTTTCTGGAAAAGTGGTTTTGGCATCGATTTCTCCTTGCCAAGTATCGAGTTCGGTTTGAGCAGTTGTAATGATGTTTGTATGAGGGATTTGAATCATTGTCCTGTGGGTAAAATTTCTTTGAGATTTTGTAGTTCTTCTTCTTCTGAAGGGGCAATGATTCCCATAATAGATTTGGTATTCAGTTGCGCCATTCTATTGAATTTTTCTTGCGAAGATTTAGAACGGCTTACATTCTCACCAAATGCCTCCGTACTAAAAGCATCCAATACATTGCCAAATACCAATCTTTGTTTTTCCAATCCTGTGATTTCGCCCGAAGCTTGGTTACTTCCTGGTGCTGCCAATCGCCAAATAGTGCCATTTTCGGCAGCTTGACAAATCAAAGGGCTGTGAGTTGTTACTATGAATTGAATTTTTGGAAAATACTTAGTCAGCCATTTACCTATTTTTACCTGCCATGTTGGGTGAAGGTGGGCATCTATTTCGTCAATTAAAACAACTCCAGGAAGGTCAACATACATTTGTCTCTCAGCAGTCTTTTTAAATACATTCTCTACTCCATAGGTTTCTCGCAAACGGTAAATTAAATCAAGTGTTAAGGACAATATAGAGCGATAGCCATCTCCCAACTCTGTAACAGAAATAATTTTATTGTTTCCATCTTTGACGAATATTCCATCGGGCGTGATAGGTTGAAGTATAGAATTATATGGTAATAATTCTCCTGTATTAATGAATTGAATAATATTGTTTAATGTTTTTCTTGCAGAATGATTACCCATTGATTGTCGATAATTCAAGTCATGAAGCCATGCCAAGGAACTTCCCAAAGCAATACCTTCTTCAAAAATTGAGATGTGTGAGGCTACTCTTGGATAAGAAGAAAGACTTTCTAATTCTGTAGCATTGCCTATAAAGCGTCTTATAGCTCCATAGCCTACCGAAAACCATCCATGTCTATTGCTCCAAAAGGAGTTGTCAGCATCTATGATAGTTTGTAAAGAAATATTATTGACATTGCTTTGTAGAGGTCTATTTCTTTTTTGTTTATTGAGGGTAATTTTTGCAGAAACAGTTGAAAAACTAGTAGGATTGACAAACGAATCCAAATTTTCATCTTTTATCACTTCAATTGTTAGAGTACCTTTATTTGTATCTTTTCTTAACCATTCATTCCACTGTGGTCTCAAGGCAGCAGCGCTATTTGAGCCAATTAATAATAAAGCAATAGAACGTATTATTGTTGATTTTCCTGCTCCATTGTCTCCAATAATAACATGCCAACCTGCATAATTAGAGAAGTTAATAGATATTTTTTCAATAGCACGAATATTAGATATATTTACGCTCTGTATATACATATTTTGTTAATTTAATACTTTTATTTTCTAAAGGTAAAAAAAATAAAAGAAATTCAATTAGAAATTAGAAGATGAAACGCCCATGATTAAATAAATTGGTTTTCGAGAAATAAACGGGTATTTTAAAACCTGTATTCTCATTCAGACAATGATAGCAATTCTAAGATTTATGAAATGGAGCCACAAGATATTTACAATATGACACTCCCTCTTTTTGTCATATTGTAAATATCCTGTGACTAAGCTTCTCTGAATCAGATTTATAGGCAAAATCTTTTAGGAAAAACCAAGTTAAAAATTACCTGATTAATTTTTGTATCATAATTTATTTAATCACAAAGGTAAATGATTATTTCATTCATTGTAAGTTCCATCTGACCTTCAAAAAGAAAAAATAAACAGATGAAAATCCATCACTCAAACCGCATCCCCGTATAACCCACTTTCAATTTATTCACATCCACATTCTCGCCCAACAAAGCCTTTAAATTATCATAAGCCGTTTGTCGAATTTCGGGGTAAGCCGCTTCATTTTTGGTTTTCAAATAATCCGCATACAGCATCCACAACATTCCCGTAGTTACCGCCAAAGATTCTGCCACTTCTTGCTTTTGACTATTGTTCATGCTTGTAAAAAAAGCATTCGTTTCGATGAACTGTTGGAATTGGTTGTGAATCGCCCGTTCATACGCCACATCAAGTTGGTTTTGCCGTTGCATTTGCCTTGCCATTTCCCATGCGATTGCCATCGGGTCGTTAGGATTGGTTTCTTCCTGCTTGTACAAGTTGTGGTAAATAATGTAGTTGTGAATCAAGTAGTAGTTGAGTGCATACGCCATGTCATTGGGTATGAATCCATCTTTGTGCGCTACATTTTCATAATTACACAAAACGTGTTCATACAAGTCTCTGGTCGTTTTATCTTGTACTCCTTTGGTCACTACACGTTGATTAGAAGCATCAAATATACTCACTGCTCTTGGGGGAGCTTTAGGAGTTGGAGCAGTAGTAGTTGTATTATTGCTGTTGTTATCACGAAGCATTTTATTTGCCCGCATATTGTTGAGAATACGGTTATTCAGCGTGTTTCTTTCGATATTGTGTCGAATGACCATGTTGCTAAATGAATTGCCGCCACCATATTGTGCGTTTGCAGTAAAGGAGAAGCAAACAGTCAAAAGTGTGCTAAAAAACAGAAGGATAAAACCATTGATTTTGAAGATGTTCATGCTTGTAAGGGTTTTGAAGTGAACAAATTGTGTGGGAGCGGCAGATATTATTTATTGGGTGAGTAGCAATAATAACGCAGATTGTTAAATAAAAGTTCTTCTCTTACTATTTGTCCCTACACCAATTCACAATCTCCTTTTTCTAAATCTTTCTGTACCACTTTGAATTTCACATTCTCTTTCATTGTACCATCTTTGTAACGTACTGTCACCTTTTCGTTTCTTCCAAATTTTCGAGGCAATACTACTTTGGGTTCTTTTGGTATTGGTGGAGATTCAAGACGGTTTTTGGGTTGTATAGACATGGTTTCTTCCACTTCAATACCTTGCTTTTCATCTTCATCTATTAGGCTGGTAAAATCGTATTCCTTAGAAGGAATAAATGGTTCACGTTCAGTTTTTTGTGTGAAATTGTTTTCAAATACTTTTTGTTCTTTTTCCCAATCCTCTTCGGAAACACTCTCAGGTTTGCTCCAATCCATAACATAATCATATTTCCAAATAAGAGGTTTCATATTTACCATAAGAGTATGTTTAGAATCAGTATAATAGCTCTTAAAAGATTGATGCGTTTTCTTGTCAATTAACTCTGTTAGTAGTAAAAAATCGTATATATAGCAACTGCCCCACAAAGCTGCAAAAATATTGACGCTATAATCCATAAACATTCCACTAAGACCAGCCAAAAATCTATCAAAGGTTTTATGTTTGACAGCGAAAAAACGATTTGAATCTCTTTTCTGTTTTGCATTATCTTCCATCCAATAACCCAAAATCAAATTCCAAATCTCACCACTTATCATAAAAGATACCTTCCTTTGATACATGTATATATGGAAAAGTATACCTAATTTGTCTAAAAATCTATCTCGATTTTTTTTAAAATCAATTTTTAGCTGCGTTATAGCTTCTTTTGAATCGAAGTCAAATTGGAAAGCCTCTGCAATATGGGTGAAGTAATCACCTGTAAAATTGAAATCAAATTCGGACAGCTCTTGATTCAGAGTTTCCAAAGTCAGTTCATTGGAATTCAGATAATGTTCATACTTTTTTTGTAATTCAATAAAAAGCAATGGTCTCGCCAACTCAAATGCTCCACCAAGTACTTCGGACGAATCATTTATTGTTCTATAACTCTTTCGTGCAAGTTCTTCAATCAAATCTGAGTGATTGTGGAAGATTAAAAATCTCGATGACTTCAATAAATAATCAATATCTTTTAAGGGGTCTTCAATGTACCTTTCTAAATAAGAAGATAGTTTTTCCTTATCTTTCATGTAGCAGTAATATTCGGTCAATGACTCCATGAAATGTATTTCTAAATCTTCATATAGTGTGGGGTGTTTTAATTTTAGTAAGGCTTCAAAAGCAATCACTTCTTCGTATCTTTTCACATCTTCGAGAGCATTTTTTAATTCCAATACTACTTCCTCCAATTCGTATTCTTCATAAACCTCCTCGGGAATCTCGCCATTGAAGTATTCTATTACCTTATCAGAAATTTCCAAGATATCCTTATTGATATATTCTTCCCAAAATTCTTTGATATCCATCATAAAACTGTTGTATTTTGATTCATTCAGAAAGACAAAATCTCAAAAAGTTATGTAAAAAACAACTTTTTTTCGAAAAAGATAGGATTAACAAACCAACTCTTTATTTCCGAATTTCTTTGTACTTGCTTAAATTTGTTCTTTTCTATCATTACTTATGAAATAACTTTCCAGCTCTCCCACATTACATTTACCAATCCAAAGCGATTATCAAAATAAAAACTCCATGCAAAAAATCAATTTTACCCCTAAGTTCTTAATTCTCCTATTCCTCCTTCTATCCACCTCCCATTCCCTTCAATCCCAACTCCCTGCAAACGAGGACAGCCCACTTGCCATCAATCTATCAGGCATTGTATCATGGGCAGAAGGCTATGCCTTTGTAGATGTCTTCAAATCCTCAAGACCTTGGATATCACAGCATCCCGATGCAGGATGGGGACAAGGACCTGCCATAGCCACCGACGATTTGGGCTGGGTCACGAGCCTGTCCGAAGGTCAATATGTTGAAACCGTTATGTTGGATGGTGTGGCAGACCGACCTTCTGGGGTTTACAATCTCTACTATGAAGGCGAAGGAACATTTGATTTTGTGGGCGATGTAAGTTCATGGGCAGAAGTAGGAGCAGGACACATTGAAGTAAATGTAGCCGCAGGAACAGGCGGTATTTGGCTGAGAATCATGGCTACCGACCCCAACAATACAGGCGATTACCTCCGAAATATTCGTATCGTAATGCCAGGTTTTGAATCCACATACGAAACCGAACCCTTTTACCCCGATTTTTTGGAGACATGGAAAAACTTCAAAACCATTCGCTTCATGGATTGGCTCGACACCAACAACAATCCCCTTGAAACTTGGTCAGAGCGCACCACCAAAAACCACCAAAGCCAAATGCGTAGTGGCGGAGTCGCCTTGGAGTATTGCATCGACTTGGCGAATACTTTGCAGACCGACGCGTGGATTTGTATTCCGCACCGAGCCGACGACAACTACATCACCCAATTTGCGACCATGCTCAAAAACGACTTAGACCCCAACCTAAAAGTCTATATCGAATACTCCAATGAAGTCTGGAACGGACAGTTTGACCAAGCCACTTATGCGGGCGAACAAGGTTTAGCACAAGGTCTGTCCGAAAATCAATGGGAGGCAGGAAACTTTTTTTACTCCAAACGCTCCGTTGAGATATTCGATATTTTTGAAACCGTCTTTGGAGGCACTGACCAATTGCAGCGAGTCATGGCGTGGCAAAATGTCAATGTTTGGGGTTCCGCCCAGATTTTGGACTACAACGATGCCTATTTGAAAACCGATGCCTTAGCGATTGCGCCTTATTTTAGCGGGAATTTGGGGAGTCCAGATACTCAAAACGAAGTAGCAGCCATGTCCGTAGATGAAATACTGGACCATTGTGAACACGATATTTCGGTGATGATGGAAGGCGTTCGCAAGCAGGGCATCAACGCCGCTGACCACAATGTTTCATTGATTGCCTACGAAGGCGGACCGCATTTGGTTGGTTACTATGGCGCAGAAAACAATCAAGCCCTGACCGACCTGTTTATTGAAGCCAACCGACATCCCCGAATGAAAGACTTGTATCTCGATTATTTGGAGCGTTGGAAGCTGGCAGGAGGTGAACTTTTTGCGGTTTTTAGCTCGATGGCAAGTCCAAGCAAGTGGGGCAGTTGGGGAGTTTTGGAAAACTATGGACAGGACTATCTATCCACTCCCAAATACGCTGCCGTACAGCAGTTTATGGAGTGCAATACACCTGCTTGGTGGCTCAATCCAACAACAGAAACCAGTCCTCCCGATGGTACGGTTTTGATTGATTTTCAAGGCGATGAACTATTGTCCTCCAATGTCACCACCAATCGTGCGCCAAACATTGAAGCCAACCGATTGTTTCTGCCTTTCAGCACCGATGAGGGCGACCACAGCTTCAATTGCAGTGCCTATCCACAAGGTGAATTTTATGGAGGTTTGACGATAGACTATGGGAGCAATCCTTTGGGTAGCTACCTTTACAACTTGAGCAATTGGGGAGCAGGAAATGTATTTGTAGCGGCTTCACATGCTGGAGAGAGCGTTCCCTCCAAACTGAACGGCATCTTTTTGTGGAAAAAAGCACAGTTTCTGAACGGCATGGATGCGGCTGCAAATGTCACCGTAGGAAAATTGCAGCTTCACGCTTCTTCCTTGTTTTCGGAAAGCGCATTGCGTTTTGTCGTCAAAAATGGCTCGACCTACTACATTTCCGATTACCTGCGTTCTGGTCCTGATGGAACTTTTGAATTAGAACTTTTCAACCAATCAAGTCAGCCGACCAAACGCTGGCGAGTCTTCAATCCAACTGCCAACAATTTTGAAATCCCCTTTCCATTGGTGGATTTTGAAGCGGTGAATTTTGATGATGTCACCGAAGTAGGCTTTGTGTATCAAGCCGAAAGAAGCGGTTGGGCGCACGATTTGCAGTTTGATGCTTTCACCGTTCACAGCCGAAATGCAGAAGAATTTACGGTCACGCTCAATCAAGCCGACACCCAAAACGACCCAACCGCCAGCAGCCCGATTCATTTCACCGCAAAATTCAGCGAACCTACCACCAACTTCAACAACGGCGATGTAACGATAAGCGGCACAGCTTTGCCGACAAATGTGGCAGTCACCCAAATAGCTCCCAACGATGGCACGACCTACGATATAGCCATTAGCGGAATGAGTCTATCGGGTTCAGTCATTGCAGAAATCCCCGCCAATATTTGTACCAATGTCGCAGGGCATCCCAACCGAGCCGCAACTTCAGACAACCACATTGTCCAGTTCAACGTAGCCAATCCGCCAACCGTCACGCTCAATCAAGCCACTAATCAAGCCGACCCCGCTTTGACCGCACCCGTATATTTTACCGCCATTTTCAGCGAACCCATTACGGGATTTGAAGCAGCGGATATACAACTGAGTGGAACGGCAAACCCTTCAATGGCAGTGATTTCGGAACTGTCGCCAAACGATGGCACGACTTTTCAGATTGAAGTAAGCGGCATGAATGCAGACGGAACAGTCATTGCAGCGATTCCGCAAGGCGCAGTTTTCAACGCTTTGGGCGCAGCCAATTTGCCTTCAACGAGTACCGACAATGTGATTGATTTTTACATTTCCAATCCGCCTTTGGTCACCATCAATCAAGCCTCGACACAAGCCGACCCCGCTTTTGCGGAAAATGTGCATTTTACGGCAGTGTTCAGCCAATCGGTTGTGGGCTTCGATGCAAGCGATGTCGATTTGGGCGGTTCTTCCAGCCCTTCAATGGCAGTCATTACGGAAAGTGCGCCTTTCAATGGTACGACTTTCGACATTGAAGTAAGCGGCATGACTTCTGACGGAACGGTTACTGCCCACATTGCAGCAGGAAGCGCACAGAATAGCAGCACAGGAACGGACAATTTGGCGGCAACGAGTACGGACAACGAAGTGCAGTATTTTCTTGAATTGCCTTCCAATGGAACGGTCATCAATTTTCAAGGAGCGAATGTGCCAGATGAGGTGGGTTTGAATCGAGAATTGCAGGGCATCAACGGCAATACGCAATATTTGGCAGAATTTAGCACAGCCGATGGCGACAATTTTTTCAACACAGGCGAGTCACAATCTGAGTTTTATGGAGGAGCATTTATAGACTACACGCCGATGGCAGATGTGGGCTACAATTGGGAACTTCGCACAAACGATGACGGTTTTGCCTCCAACCGTTTTTGGGCTTTTGCCATCGCACCCGAAGGACAGCCGAGCACGCTTCGGACTTTGTTTATGTGGCGCAAAGACCAGTTTTTGGAGAATATGGAATTGGTGCAAGTTGGATTTGACGACGATTCAGAAAACAGCTCTTTTGACCTCAATCTATTGATAGGAAGTGGAGAAGGTTTTGAAGTGCGTTTTGTGGTCAAGCAAAACGGGAGTTATTACATCTCGGAATTTGTGGGAGATGCAGAGGGAGCGATAAGTTTGAATGGCTTCAATGACTCCAATGCGACAGGCAAACGCTGGTCCATCTTCCAACCCACTGCAACGGATTTTTATTTCGATAACAGTGCCGCAACTTATGAAGCGGTTGATTTTGACGACATCGAGGAGGTGGGATTTTATTATGAGGGAGTGCGGTCGGGTTGGGCGCACGCTTTGGAGTTTGATGCTTTTAGCGTCAATGCGGTGAATCGTACACCTGTAGAGGAAACGCCCTTGCAGGTTCGGGTAAATGCAAGATTAGAAGGGGCTTACAATCCTTCAATGGGAATGATGAACACCGATTTGCGTCAAAATAATTTACTGCCTTTGAGTCAGCCCTTCAATACTGCGCCGTGGAACTACAATGGCGCAGAAAGTGTGGAAAGCAGTGGTGAATTTCCTGCAAACGTGGTGGATTGGTGTTTGGTTGAGCTACGAGATGTGAACGATTCGGAGCAGATTTTGCAGCAAAAAGCAGCTTGGTTGTTGGCGGACGGGCGTGTGGTCGACATTGCAGTCAAAGACGATGCGAATGTAGAAGGAGTGATTTTTGAAGGATTGGAGATTGGAGATAATTATTTCGTTTCCATCAAATTCCGCAATCATTTGGCGGTGCTTTCTGCCAATGCGATTTCGATAGACCATTCCCAAATTCTCGACTTTACCAACCCTTCTCAAGTGCTGCAAGGCGGCTCACAGTTGGCAGATTTGGGCAATGGCGTTTATGCCTGTTTTGCAGGGGATATGGACGGAAATGGCGTGGTGAATGTGGAGGACTTCAATCGTTTTGTATCCGAAATTTCACAGTTGAATGGCTATCTTTCAGGCGACTGCAATTTGGATGGTGCGGCTACGGTGACGGATTACAATTGGTATTCGGGCAATGCGAGTGTGATAGGAGTGGAGGAGGTGAGGTATTGAGAAGCGAATCAGAAGGTTCAGCGAAGATTGTAGTAGTAATAGACTTTTGAAGTTTATACTCAAAGATTAAAACTATCTGGAAATTAGATGTTTATCAAAAGGAATCTTCAAAAGTCTTAGCCCTCAAAGTTGGCTTGTCTTTACAAAAGTTGCCATGTCGGTGAATCCATATAGACTAAAATGGTGGAAGGTAATGGTTTTGTTTTCAGTCATTAGCTTCCACGTTTTTGTCCATTCTTCAATTTCTGTTAGGGTGAGTTCGCCGCCCTCTTTATTGGCAAAATAACCCAATGAGATATGTGGTGTGTAGTCCTTTAGTTCTGGTCGTTTGGAAAAGCCCAATGGACATAAAAAATTCTCGAAAATCCTCTTTCGATTTCGTAGCAATATCTGGTAAACTTCCTTGCTTTCTAAGCTGGGCTTTAGTCGAGCAGCCAAAACTTTGTTTCCCCAATTGCTTAGTTTGTCAAATTCAAAGTGAATGGGATGCTCTAACTTTTCTGACAAATGAGGGACTTGAAAGCGAGTGAATTTTGTATCGGATTTTAAGCTGTCAGGGAGGTTTTTCAAAAAAGTATTGAAGGCGACTCTATCGGCAGGATTCAAATTTGCCTTGTTTTTATCGTTTATCCCATCCAAATAAGTGACGTGATAGGAGTGAAATGGGAGTGGACAGAATGAATAAGGATTGGTAGAACTGCCCAAGCCTATATCCACAAGCCGTTCATTCAAAACTCGATAAAACGCTATTGAAGTGTCGGATTTGGAGCAATTGACTTTGTGCAAATTATGGTTGATGTCAAGAAGGTTTGCTGCTGAATTTGGATTGTCAAAAAGGAATGTGAAACCTCTGAAATCTGCCCATGTTGGAGCTAAATCTGTTATTTTATGGTTGGTGATATTTGGCATCTTGTAGGGTTATTTTTTCATCCACTCCAACGGAAAACTTGAAGGGTCGAAATTCCACAAATAAGGCAGTACAAAAAAAGTAATCAAGGTCAATAAAACAATGGAAAGTAGATTCATCCAAATTCCCGCTTTGACCATATCGGGTATGGTCAAATAGCCCGAACCAAAAACCACCGCATTGGGAGGAGTCGCCACAGGCAGCATAAAAGCACAAGAGGCGGCAACCGTTGCGCCAACCATCAAAACATAGGGGTGAACGTCAATGACAACTGCCATTGAAGCCAAAACGGGTAGTATCATGGCAGTTGTGGCGAGATTAGAGGTGATTTCGGTGAGGAAATTGACCGAAGCGACCAGAATAAGCAACAATAGAATCAAAGATACGCCCTCCAATAAGGTCATTTGATTGCCAATCCAAACCGCCAAGCCACTGACTTTGAAGCCCTGAGCCAATGCCAATCCTCCTCCAAAAAGCAATAAGATTCCCCACGGCAGTTTTACGGCTTCTTCCCAAGTGATGAGGGCTCTTTTCTCCTTATCCGCATTGGATGGGGATGAAGAAATGGGTAATAAAAACAATACGATTCCTGCAATGATGGCAATAATGGTATCGTCTATCTGGGCAATTGTCGTAGATTGATATACTTCAATGCTTTCGTAAGTCGATTTGATGAAATTTTGAAGTGGTGACCGACCTATCCATGCGATTGCAGTGGCTGCAAAAACAACCAAAACCGTTTTTTCTTCATAGCTAATTCTACCAAGTGCCTGCAATTGTCTTTTGATTTCGGCTTTGCCGCCAGGAAAAGTAGTCTGCGTAAAGTGGAAGGCAAATGTGGTGAGGTATTTCCAGCAGATAAACAACAAACAGAGGGAAATGGGCAAACCAAATACAATCCATTTGGAGAAGGTGATTTCAACGCCATAGGTTTCTTGGACAATGCCCGCCAAAACCAAGTTGGGAGGTGTGCCAATGAGCGTTGCCATGCCGCCTATTGAAGCGCTGTAAGCAATCGCCAACATCAAGGCTTTTCCAAAAATGCGGTTTTCGTTTTCTATCGTATTGGGATTGTCTCGGAGTTGGGCAACAATTGCCATGCCGATGGGTAGCATCATTACCGAAGTGGCAGTATTGGAAATCCACATGGAAAGGAAAGCCGTAGCGACCATAAACCCCAAAATAATACTTTTGATATTGGTGCCGATTAGGTTGATGATGTTGAGTGCGATGCGTTTGTGTAAGTTCCAGCGCTCTATCGCAATCGCTAAAATGAAACCTCCAATGTATAAGAAAATGTATTTGTGACCAAAGGATTGGGTTGTTTCGCTTAGACTCAAACCGCCTGTCAATGGAAACAAAATGATGGGCAATAGGGAGGTGACTGCAATGGGAATGGCTTCGGTAATCCACCAAACGGCTATCCACAGAGTACAGGCAAGGATGGCATTTGCTTCTTTGCTCAATCCTTCGGGGTGGAAAAATTGGAGGGTCAACGCAAAGAGTGTTGGACCGAGGAGTAAGCCTATTTTTTTGGAGTTGATATTTGTCTTTGTCATATTGGATTGTTTTAGGCAAACTAAAATATTAAATTAGTCATTTGTGAAACATAATCTACTTGCTTATAAAGTATTGCTTGAATTTGTATTTGCCTCAGGGATTTGATACTTATCTGCTTATGCTGCAATGAGGTGCGTCTTTGTGACATTCCAACGGATGATTGATGGGACACAATATGCAAAAAAATGTACAGATGGTCAAATAAGTGCTAAATGTTGAAAGAGGACTGTCATTGGAGTCCTGCAAATCTAAACTATAGCCAAATTCCAGCCTTGAAAGTTTCTTGTTTTTTGTTATCTTTAGCAAGGTTTGTTTTACTCAATGCGTTATGTACCATGTCAGAAGATACTCTTTTCAACAAAGCAATTGAATATATTGGTAGCAAAGAATATGCGAAAGCTCTTAGCCTGTTGAACAAAGGCATCGAAAAAATGCCTGAAGATTACCGATTGTACGATTTGCGAGGCACGATTTATCATCGTTCAGGAAAACCCACCGAAGCTGTTGCCGATTATGATATGGCTATTTCTCTCCAACAAAACGACTTTAGCCTCTATTATGGGAGAGGAATGTCTCTCCTCAAGCTGAAAGACTACGAATTGGCTTTATTGGATTTTGAAATAGCTGCCGAATTGAATCCGCAATATGTGGAGGCAGTACAGCGTCGGAATCAACTGCGAAAGAAGTTGGGGATTGTGGTGGAAGAAGAACTGCAAAGTGTAGGAATGGAGAAAAAAGGATGTATGGGGGTGGTTTTGATGGTGATTTGTATAAAAATCGGATTGGTATTGTGGATGGGGTAAAAATACCTTATGTAAAACAAATGTCTTTACAATTATTTCGTTTCAACGAGAGGCAAAAGAAAAAATGCCTCGTAAATCATAGACTTACAAGGCATTATGTTTGGTTGTGATCCCGCTGGGGCTCGAACCCAGGACCCACGGCTTAAAAGGCCGTTGCTCTACCAACTGAGCTACGGAATCAACCGTTT
>JAUHXA010000129.1 GCA_030427245.1 Bacteroidia bacterium
AATCAAAAGTATCAGCTAAAAGCGAGTATCAATAAAAATGCAAGGAATATTCAATAAACTACAAGGTGACCGAACGATATGGTTCATAGTGATGATGTTGTCCATCTTTTCACTATTGGCTGTATATAGTTCTACGGGAACATTGGCTTTTAAACAACAAGGCGGAGACACCGAATATTATTTATTTCGGCATTTGTTCTTGTTGGGAGGAGGTTTGCTTTTGATGTATATAGCCCACCGAATCAACTTCAATTACTATTCACGAATAGCACAGTTGATGCTATATATTTCGGTGCCTTTGCTGCTCATCACCTTAGCTTTCGGAACAGACATACACGACGCAAGGCGTTGGCTGACAGTACCTATCATTGACATTTCCTTTCAAACATCGGATTTGGCGAAGTTGGCACTCATCATGTATATTGCACGGGTTTTGTCGAGAAGACAGCACATTATTGAAGATTTTGACCAAGGTTTTTTGCCTGTCATTATTCCAGTATTAGTAGTATGTGTTTTGATTATGCCTGCGGATTTGTCATCAGCGTTGTTGTTGTTTTTCACTTGCATGATAGTCATGTTTATTGGAAGAGTACAGTTGAAGCATATGGGTTTGGCAGTGTGGATGGGGATAACCGTCTTTATGTTGGTCATTGCGATTTCGTCTGTCACGTCTTATGAAGGTCGTTTGGGAACGTGGAAAAACCGAATTGCCAATTTTATGGACGACTCAGAAGGAGATTCCTATCAAGTCGTTCAGTCCAAAATTGCGATTGCAAATGGTGGTTTGGTGAGATTGGCGCCAGGCAAAAGTGTCCAACGAAACTTTTTGCCACACCCCTATTCCGACTTTATCTATGCAATTATCATTGAAGAGTATGGATTATTCGGTGGATTGATGGTCATGATTTTATACTTGTGGCTGCTACAACGGGCGATACGGATTTTTGTGAAAAGCCCAGGAGCTTTTGGAGCATTGTTGGCGGTAGGATTGGCGATTAGTCTGGTCATTCAGGCGATGATGAACATGGCAGTAACGGTTAATTTGTTGCCCGTAACGGGATTGACATTGCCTTTGGTAAGTATGGGAGGTACATCCTTATTGTTTACTTCGGTTTCGATTGGGATTATTCTGAGTGTGAGCCGATACATTGAACAGCAAGAAGGAGATTTGCCTTTGGCAGTGGCAAGTGTTTAGGTGTTCCCCGAGGTTTCGGGGCAAGCTGTGTTGATAATTGTGTTTATGTTCTTTGTCATTGCGGAAAATCTTTTGTTGTTTTTTAGAAACAACTTGAAAGCAATTACTTTGTAGAAGATAAACGCAGGATGCTTACAGCATGACAAAAAAGAGCATCCCCAAGCATCAACTAAAAATCCAAAGCATCAACAGCATTAACAGCATCAATTAGAATATGAGCAAAAAAATAATCATCAGTGGTGGCGGCACAGGCGGACATATTTTCCCTGCAATCGCTATCGCCAATGCTTTGAAGAAAATAGACCCAACGATTGAGTTGCTTTTTGTAGGAGCAGAAGGGCGAATAGAAATGGAGAAAGTTCCAAAGGCGGGTTATGAAATTGAAGGTTTATGGATAAGCGGTTTTGAAAGACGATTAACCGCCAAAAACTTGAGTTTTCCTTTTAAATTGCTTTCGAGCATGTGGAAATCTCGCAAAATTCTCAAACGCTTCAAACCGCAAGTGGTCGTAGGCGTAGGAGGCTATGCAAGTGGTCCTCTGCTAAAAATGGCAACAATGATGGGAATTCCTGCTTTGATTCAAGAGCAAAATTCTTATCCAGGAATAACCAATCGTTTGTTAGCCAAACAGATAAAGAAAATATGTGTGGCTTACGATGGTTTAGAAAGGTTCTTTGACAAAGATACAATTGTGATGACGGGCAATCCTGTCCGCAAAGACATTATCGAACTATATGAATCCAATCAAAATAAACTGGAAGCAGAAGCCAAAAGAAAGGCAGCTGTTGAGTATTTTGGTTTGAATCCCGATAAAAAAGTACTGTTTATCACCGCAGGAAGCGGTGGTGCAAAAGGTGTACGAGATGGCATTGCAGCACATTTGCAGGATTTGGTAGAAAAAGACGTGCAGTTGATTTGGCAAGCGGGTAAAAACTATATTGAAGATACAGCTATCATGGCTTCCCCCTTCAAAGATACCGTGAAAGCAATGGCATTTGTAGACAGAATGGATTTGGCTTACATTGCTGCGGATGCAATTGTGGCAAGGGCTGGAGCGACAACAATTTCAGAATTAGCCATTCTTGGAAAGCCTGTAGTTTTGATGCCTTCGCCTTATGTCACCGAAGACCACCAAACGGCTAATGCTTTGGCTTTGGTAGAAAAAGGAGCGGCTTTGATGGTGAGAGATAAGGATGCGAGAGAGGAGTTGGGCAAAGCGATAGATTTGGTTTTGTTTGATGACCTTCAAAGGAAAAGTTTGAGTGAGGGAATTCGCAAATTGGCGGTTACGGATGCAGCAGAGAGGATTGCAAAGGAGGTTTTGGGGTTGTATTCGGGTGTTTAGGCATTTGGACACTCTTTTTGTCATTTTGCAAAAATCTTGTGGATAGAATTCAACAAATGAAGTACAATAAATGAGCTTTGTTATTTCAGCACACAGGATGCTTACAGCATGACAATACACTCTTTTAGGTTGTCATTTTGCAGAAATCTCGTGGATAGAGTTTAACAAATGAAGTACAAGAAATAAGCTTTGTCATTTCGATTCACAGGATGCTTACAGCATGACAATACACTCTTTTAGGTTGTCATTTTGCAGCAATCTCGTGGATAGAATTCAACAAATGGAGTACAAGAAATGAGCTTTGTTATTTCAGTACACAGGATGCTTACAGCATGACAAAAAAGGCTAAATAGAAACAAAAGTAACAATTGAAAAATATCAACGACATATCATCAGCCTATTTTATAGGTATTGGCGGCATTGGCATGAGTGCTTTGGCTCGCTTCTTTCATCGCAAAGGAGTGAAAGTATCGGGCTATGACAAAACGGCAACGCCTTTGACCGATGAATTAGAAGCAGAAGGCATGGTGATTCGTTTTGAAGAAGATGTAGAGGCGATTCCGAAGGATGTAGATGTGGTAGTTTACACCCCTGCAATTCCAAAGAATCACACAGAACTACAGTACTATCAAAATAGTGCCATTCCTGTTTTGAAGCGGTCGGAAGTATTGGCTTTGGTGACCAAAGATACTTTTACAATTGCAGTAGCGGGTTCGCATGGCAAGACAACGGTGACGAGTATGATTGCCCATATTTTGGAGCAGGCGGGTTATGGTTGTACAGCTTTTGTAGGTGGAATTATGGTCAATTACAATTCCAATTACCTATCAGGACGAACCGATGTGATTGTAGTAGAAGCCGACGAATACGACCGTTCTTTTTTGAGACTACACCCAAATGTGGCAGTGATTACCGCAGTAGACACCGATCATTTGGATATTTATGGCACAGAAGCAGGAGTACAGGAAGCGTTTAGGTTGTTTGCAGAACAGTTGAAGGAAAACGGTTTGTTGGTGGCAAAAGAAGGAATTTCGATTTTGCCAGATTTGGAGGTAAAAGGTCGAATAACGACTTATGACCTTCAATCTCAAACAGCAGACTTTCACAATCGTCAAATCAGCATCTTGGGAGGAGCTTATATTTTTGAATTACATACTCCTGCCAATAGATATGCACAATTGGCGTTGAATATTGGAGGTTTGCACAATGTCGAAAATGCCATTGCAGCAATTGCCGTTGCCGAAAATTTGGGAATTGAAGGACAAGCCATTGCAGAAGCTTTGGCGACCTTCAAAGGAATCAAAAGACGATTTGAATATATTATTCAACCCAAACCCAAACGAGCAGCAATTGCCTTGAGCGAAAGCGAAGAGGGAGGTGTTGAAGATATTGAAGTGAAAAGAAACAGAGTGGTGATGATTGATGATTATGCACATCACCCCGAAGAACTGAGAGCCTTATTGAGTTCGGTTCGGGACTTGTATCCCGACAAAAAAATCACCGCAATCTTTCAGCCGCACTTATATAGTCGGACGAAAGATTTGGCAGAAGGTTTTGGAAAGAGTTTGAGTTTGGCAGACGAGGTAATTTTATTAGACATCTATCCTGCAAGGGAAAAGCCAATGGAGGGAGTGACTTCAAAGTTGATTTTGGACAAAATAACTATTGAAAAGAAATCCATTTGTTCAAAATCGGAAATATTGAAGCAGCTTGAAGGAAGAGAATTTGAAGTCTTATTGACAGTTGGCGCAGGTGACATTAGTGATTTGGTGAAGCCGATTAAGGAGATGTATTTGGGTGTTGGGGAACGGAAATTCGGCGACATTTGAAGTAAATTTAGAAAAAGGAATTCTGTGTTATGATTACACAAGATTCCCCGAGGTGTCGGGCTAGGCACTTCGCAATGACAAAAAAAGAGTTGCAGCAATGCGTAAATGGTTTCAAAAATACAATCACGTTTTCTTTGCTTTCGCATGGTTCATGACGGGAATCCTGTTCATGTTGGCGATTGGAGCTTCGAGCAGTATGCAGGAGAGTAGGCTGTGTTCGGGAGTGGAAGTATTGATTGACCGAGAGGCGGGAAACCGTTTTGTGGATGAGGAAGATGTAGAAAAATTGATGGCGGCAGAGTTGCCGAATGACAATTTTGATTTGCCCATAAAATTCATTCCTTTGAAGGAGTTGGAAGATACTTTGGAGCGAAATCCTTATATCGAAAATGCGGAGTTGTATATTGACATCAACGGTAAGTTGTGGGCAGAAGTTTGGCAAAAATATCCTTTGATTCGAGTAATCAACAGTGAAAACAACGCTTATTATATCAGTCGGGAAGGTGAAAAGATGCCTATTTCCTTGGATTTTACAGCGCGTGTGCCTGTGGCTTCGGGGAGTATTTATGACAATGGCAGTTTGGAGGGAATGATTTATGCCCCGATTACGAGAAGCCTATATTTGCTAGCGGACTATATAGACCGCAATCCTTTTTGGAAATCGCAAGTGGAACAGATTTATGTGGAGGATAATGGAGATATCAGCATCATTCCAAAGATTGGCGAACATGAAATCGTTTTTGGACGGTTGGAAACAATGAAAGACATCGAAATGAAGTTTGACTTATTGATGGCTTTTTACAAAAATGGCTTGTCGAGTGTGGGATGGAATGTTTACAAAGAAATCAACTTAAAATATAAGAATCAGATTGTTTGCACGAAAAAATAATAATTAACCAGCTATGGGAAACACGAACACAGTAGTTGCAGCACTGGACATTGGTACTACCAAAATTTGCGCGATTGTAGCCCGTCAAACGGACTATGGTAGGATTGAAGTCATGGGTGTTGGGAAATCGGCCTCCGAAGGCGTGACGAGAGGCGTTATTTCGAATATTGACAAGACAGTTCACGCTATTCAAGAAGCAGTGGAGGAAGCCAAAAGGCGTTCTGGCATAGACATTACCAATGTTTATGTGGGCATTGCGGGACAGCATATCAAAAGCCAAAAACACAGAGGCTATTTGATGCGAAATCACGATGAGCAAGAAATTGACGAACAGGATATCGAACGCCTCGTGACGGATATGTATAAGCTGCGGTTGGCTCCTGGGGAGCAGATTATTCACGTTTTGCCGCAGGAGTTCACAATTGATGGTCAGCAAAATATCAAAGATCCGATTGGGATGTCGGGTGTTCGGTTGGAGGCGGATTTTCACGTCATTACTGGACAGACGGCTGCTATCAAAAACATCAATCGCTGTGTAGAGAAGGCAGGCTTGCAGGTGGCAGGTTTGATTTTGGAGCCTTTGGCTTCGGCTTCTTCTGTGCTGAATGATGAAGAATTGGAAGCGGGTGTGGCACTGGTGGATATTGGTGGCGGCACAACGGATATTGCGATTTTTCAGGAAGGTATTATCCGACATACTTCTGTGATTCCTTTGGGTGGCAACATCGTGACGGAGGACATCAAGGAGGGCTGTATGGTGATGGAAGAACAGGCCGAAAAATTGAAGGTGAAGTTTGGATGTGCTTTGGTTTCGGAGTCGCAAGACAATGCAGTCGTTTCGATTCCTGGTATTCGAGGTCGTTCTCCAAAAGAGATTTCGGTGCGTAATTTGTCGCACATTATTCAGGCTCGAATGGAAGAGATTTTGGAGCATGTGTATTTTGAGATTCGCCGATCGGGTTTTGAAAATAAATTGATTGGTGGAATCGTCGTGACGGGTGGCGGTGCGAGATTGAAGTTTTTGGACTTTCTGACCGAGTTTGTGAGTGGTATGGATGCCCGTGTGGGTTTTCCGAGTGAACATTTGGTGAATCCAAATTATAGAGACTTGAACGACCCTATGTATGCTACGGCGGTGGGTCTGGTCATTATGGCAATGGAAAATCAAGAGCCTGTGAGTGCGATGGCTGCGGTTGTAGATGTGGCGGCAGCAGAGGAAGGAGAAATGGAGGTTTTGGAGAAGGAGGAAGAAATGGCGATGGAGATTCCGAAAGATGATTTTCAAGATATTTACAAAGAAAAAGCAAATACTTCTAAATCACAGGGTTCTTGGTGGGACAACTTGGTTCGCAAGAGCAAGGAGTGGTTGGAAGGAGATATGAATGAGTATGATTAATGGTTTTATTGTTATATGGCTGTATTGGTATAGTGTTTTTCAAATCTATATAGCAATTCAACAGTACAGCAATACAACCATATAGCAATTCAATAATACAGCAATACAACCATATAGCAAATCCACTCAAAATTATTTAAACCTAAAAAAAGTAAATTGTAATCGAAAAAAATAATAAACTATGTCTATACAATTTGATTTACCAAAAGAAGAAAATTCCATCATTAAGGTGATTGGTGTTGGTGGAGGCGGAAGCAACGCCGTCACACACATGTTCAAGCAAGGTATTGTAGGGGTGAACTTTATGATCTGCAATACGGACGAACAGGCTTTGGAACAAAACACAATTCCAAACAAAATACAACTGGGTCCTGGGCTTACCGAAGGTCGAGGTGCTGGTTCGCAGCCCGAAGTGGGACGCAATGCGACTTTGGAGTCTATGGACGACATCAAACAAGCTTTGGGCAAGGATACCAAAATGATTTTTATTACCGCAGGTATGGGCGGTGGTACGGGTACAGGTGGTGCGCCTGTAGTAGCTCGTGCGGCTCGTGAATTGGGCATTTTGACGGTCGGGATTGTCACGACTCCTTTCTTTTTTGAAGGCGGCAAACGCATCCGTCAGGCGGACAAGGGTATTCAAGAATTGAAGGAAAATGTGGATGCGCTGATTGTGATTTCTAATGATAAGATGCGTGAACTCTACGGCAATTTGTCGCTATCGGAAGCTTTTGCGAAAGCGGATGATGTATTGGCAACGGCTGCAAGGGGTATTGCGGAAATTATCACCGTTCCTGGGTATGTGAACGTGGACTTTGAAGATGTCAGTACTGTTATGCGAAACAGCGGTGTGGCCATCATGGGTTCGGGCATTGCAGTGGGCGACGATCGGGCATTGAAGGCGGTCAAACAGGCTTTGGCTTCTCCCCTATTGAGCGAAAACGATATTCGAGGTGCTCAGCACATTTTGTTGAACATTACTTCGGGTACGAAAGAGGTATTGATGGACGAGGTGAGCGAAATCACCAGCTATATTCAAGAGGCTGCGGGCTATACTTCGGAGGTCATTTGGGGGAACTGCTCGGATGAGGCTTTGGAGGATAAAATCAGTGTAACGGTGATTGCGACGGGTTTTGAGACGAAGGAGGCACGTCAGGCGAGCAAGCCTGAACGAGTGGTCATCAGCTTGGATGACGAAACGCCTGTGACCAACAAAACAGTGGTGTCGAGAGAACCTGTGCTGAAAGAACCTAAGCGGGAAGAACCGACTCCTGACTTTACCTACAATCCGAAACGCTACAAGCGCATCACGCCTAAACAGGAAGTGGAGCCGATGCAAGAGGAAGAAAAAACGGGCAATCCGCACTTTGACAATAAGCGATACGGTAAGTCGTATAGCTCGGAGGAAGAACGCATGAAGGTGTTCATGGAACGCAGAAAACGTTTGCGAGGGTTGAGTATGAAATTGCAGTCGCCTTCTAATGCAAATTTGAAGGAATTGGAGAATGAACCTGCTTACAAACGCCGCAATGTGCAGCTTGAAGATACGCCTCATTCTTCTGAATCAAACATTTCTAAGTATTCTTTGACCGAAGACGAAAAGGATAAGTTGGAGATTAAGAAACGAAATTCTTTTTTGCACGACAAAGCGGATTAGTGGCAGTGGATAGATGCTTTGGAACGCTACAAAAATAACTTTACATTTTTTTGGATGAACATCCCCCTCGCCCCCTTCAAAGTGGGAATAAAGGTTGTAAAGTTATTTTTTCCCTTTGTAAAGGACAAAACGTTTTATTGAGCATGACTCTCAAACCTTATAGGTTTTTGCTTATGTAATTTAAGCAGACTATCAAACCTGTACATACTTTTAGAGGTTAAACCTATAAGGTCTTCTGCTTCAAATAAGGTTTTGTCCTGTACTGAGATTTTTTCCACGTTCCTTTGCTTAGAGGATGAACGAGAAGACGCTTTTTTTTAAAAATAAAAACAAAGCATAGTTTATTTATGAGTTGGTATTGTGCCTTTATAAGTTGAGAAGGCAATTTTTTTCGTGAACAATCAGCCGTTTGCTACATTTGTGGTAGACGGTTTTTTTTTGTGGGGTGAGGTGGTGAGATAAACTATTGACTCTCTATATTTTGCAAGTCTGATTGTCATTCAGAATTTAATTGGGTAATTTTCTTATCGCAGCTTATCGCAGCACAGGGTTTATTGGCGTTCAAAAATTAATCGGGTAATTTTAGTGTTGTGTTTTTTATTAGGTTTTATACATTAAATACAATTTATCGATATGCTCTCACAGGATATTTACAATATGACACACTCCCTTTTGTCATTTTGTAAATATCTTGTGGATAAATCGGACAAAATTTAAAACAGGTATAATGCTTAAAATTTGCCCGATTAAATATCGTAATCTAATAATTCATGGGCTACGAATGGGGAACAAAAAACCACGAACTTTAACTCCTAAAATAGTAAGAAAATGAGATTTGACATTACTTTTCGCTTGACGAAGCCAGACCAAAACATTTTGCCGATTAACTATCAATATCCGATGTCGTCATGGATTTACAGGACTTTGGAGCTGGTGAATACAGAGTTGTCGGAGCGACTGCATGAAGAGGGTTATGCTTTTGGTGAAAAACAGTTTAAGCTGTTTACCTTCTCCAATCTGCGGTTTGGGAGAGAGGGGTATGAAATCGTGCGTCCCGACCGTTTGAGAATCAAAAAAGGAAAGTGTTGGCTGACCATTTCTTTGGCGATTGACGAAACGATTCACTCGTTTATCAAAGGTATTTTTCAGGAAGTAACGGTGAAAATCGGGGACAAGTATAGTCAAGTGCCGATGCAGGTCAATCACATCTCTCGCTTAGAAGACCCTGTTTTTGAAGAGGACAAAAGTTACCGCTTCAAGTGCCTCTCCCCTATTTGTGTGTCGGATAGGGTGAAAAACAATCGCTTGCCGCAATATCTTTCACCTGAAGACCCTCATTTTGAACGAATTTTCTTGCACAATTTGCATAACAAGTATCAGGCGATGCTGCAAAATGGTCTGTTGAAAAACGATGAGGTGTTGGTAGAGGATTGGGAGGCTCGTTCTTCTTTTCGGCTGTTGGGTGCTGCAAAGAAAAAAATCATTACCATCAAAAATCATACGCCTCAACTGACTAAGTATCGGGCGTATCAATTTGAGTTTGAGCTGCGTGCGCCAAAGGTTTTGTTGGAGATTGGGTATCATGCGGGTTTTGGAGAGAAGAACAGCATGGGCTTTGGTTGTTGTCGAGTGTTTGATTGATTTTGGGCTGTTTTCCAAACCTTTGTTTATGAGTGAATTGAGTTTGTGGGCATTGTCGTTCTATTTATGATGATTTTGTTATGAATTATTTTTGGAATAAACACAGTTGGATTTATCACCGAAAACACTCTTAACCAACGACTTACAAAACTTGTCGAAGGTCGGGGTAAATCGTATTATTGGAGGCCGACGATTCCTAATGACTTTTTTTGCTTTTTTTATTGCTACAATGCGTTTATTTTGTTACATTTATGTATCTGTCGGCAACGGCTTTTAATTGTACCATTTTGGGATTGAAAC
>JAUHXA010000047.1 GCA_030427245.1 Bacteroidia bacterium
ATATGATTGATTTTATGCCTATTGCAAAAATGGATTATTATTTTCAAAATGTGTGTAGTGGGAAACTAAAAAAATTAAGTCATTAATAATCAATACTTTGCAAAAAAAAGTGTCAAACTCAAGAAAAATACGGTTGTTCAAAACCCCTTCAATGAAGAAGATAAATGAAAAATTTGGTTCGGGATATGAAACGATATGTGGATTGGAGTAAAAATGTGAGAAAATAGTTTTAGTCTCAATTTTTAGAAGCTCTTCACCGTTATATCTTTACTCACCAAGTTACTATTCAGCAAGCCTTGAGGTGACATCTTTTCAAAAATCAAAATTGGTTGATTATCAATAATGTCTCAAGAAAAGAGCCTGCCCCGAAACCTCGGGGTGTAATCTCAATGCTGAATAGTAACTTCACCAAAACTCTTTAATAACCATGCGTTCCGTTCTTCACCTCACTTTCACCTTCCTGTTGTTAGGGGGCTTGGAAGTAAATCAGGAGGTAAAATGGTGGCGGGTGAAATGAGGTCACAAAGAGTTTTGACCGCAATTATAACAGGTCTTGGTATAGATGGGAGATTACCGATTGTAAGTTTTTACATTACTCTTTTTAGAGAAGAGGCACCTATTCAACTGACTTACAATGAAGGCGGAGACTTTACGGATGCTTCATTGCAGTTGATTCAAGAAGCCCAAACAAAGGATTTTTACTTTTTCAGTGACATCAAAGTGAAAAATATAGATGGGAGTATACGAATATTGGACAATATGCTGTTTGAAATTCGGTAAACGAAAAAGACCTTTGAAGTTTTACTTTTCAAAGGTCTAAATCAAGAATTTGTTTTTTTCACAAGACAAGGTTAAAAATCTTGCCCCTTACTTCCTACCTCTCACTTCAAAACTTACTTCGTCAATACAATCTTCTCACTCACCTTTTGACTGCCATTGTCCAACTCCACAAAGTAATACCCCGCACTGTGTTTGGCAAGGTTGATTTGAGTTGTGCTTTTTCCAGCCGAAACCAAAGAGCGTTCTTGTTGAATCACTCTACCCAACATATCATAGACTGTAATGGTCAAATTTTCGCTTGTAGTAGCAGTATATTCTATGTTTACAACACTGTTGGTAAAGTTCGGGAAAATGCGAACAGGCAATTTTTCGGCAATATTGTCAATGTCGGTGGTGAAATCGTTTAGTCCTTCCAATAGCCCCAAATCGTGTTTGTTGCCTTGATTGTCGTTGGTATTGAAGGCAGTGTATTTGGCATTGAATTGAAGGTCGGGAGTTAATTCTTTGTTTTTTACTTCAAAGCAAAATTCGGCTACATCAATCCAATCACCATTGACCGTAGGACAGCCCATATTGGCAGTCGTCAATAAAATGGCATAGTTTCCCTCACCCTTGGTATTGGTTTCCAAAGAATTGAAACTGTTTTGATAGGGAGCAGTTGCGCCATTCAAGGCACATTTGTTTTGTTCATTGAAGTGAACCGAAGTGAAATTGGGGTTGGTGATGGCTTCCGCATTGTAGGAAAAAAAGACGGTCGCACTGCCAATTTCAAAAGGGATGTCTTGTGCTTTGATTTGCACATTGACACAATAGGTATCGGAACTTCCATCGTTGGAGTTCAATACAGGATTGGTGAAACGCATATCCACGATTCCTGCAAAACTAAAGGTACTGAATGAGAGTAAAGTAAGAAAGAAAAAAGAAGGTATGAATTTTCTCATTGTGAGTTGTGTTTTCTAAGATGAATAAGGGATAAATATTCTTTGCCGTTTTTAGAGTCTATCTAATTTTTTAGACGTAACCGCTTTCCAACTAAAGTTCAAATTTATTTATTTTTCTTGGTTTTGTGTACAATTTATTCTAAATTGCGAGTGTTAATACTTCAAACACCGAGAACAAATATCTTGTTCTCCATTACCGCTACGTTATACTACTACTATTATTTTGGATGTTTTTGGATTTTCTAACTCCTAATAGAAGTTGAATCCAAAAGTTAATTTTTTATTGAAGTTCAGTTGAATTTGCGTTTGAACTTTGAATTTTCATCCAACCCGCTATTGCTATTATGTTATAAATGTTAATGTTTGATTTTTGTCAAAGCAAAATCAAGTGATGCTGCTTTTGTACAAGATGGGTAAAAGATTTCTTTTGCCTTATCTGCAATAGTATGTCTTTACTTGCCTTTTTAGCTGCAATGGGTTAAAAACCATCTTATTGCAGGGTGAGAAAGGTATGCTTGCACATCGGCAGCTTACTACATTAATAAACACATAATAACATTTCAGAATGAAAACACTCATGCAATTTTCAAGCCCTAAGCCATGGGCGAAAGCCTTTTTATTTGTATTGGCATACTTGTTTTTAAGTCCAAACCCAATCCATGCCCAAAACGACAAAGCTGTCAAAAAGGTGGAAAAACGTACCAATCAACAGTCTTTTACCCACATTCTCCGCACCAATAACAACAAGCTAATAGAAAGCTGCGAAAATTCTTCCTATCGAACAATTGATGGTACTTGCAACAATCCTGCAAACATCGAATGGGGAGCTACCGATATTGAGTTGATGCGCACCATGAACACAGATTACAATAATCCAGACACATGGAACGATATGGCTGGAGAAGGCCGACCCAGTTCAAGAGCCATTTCCAACTACATATCAGCACAATCCGAAAGCACCCCAAGTCCTCGAAACCTCAGTTCTTTTGTGTTTACTTGGGGGCAATTTTTAGACCACGATATAGATCTCACACCCGAAGGTCACACCGAATACGAACCCATCCAAATGCCCGAAGACGAACCCTTATTTACGACCGATATCCCCTTTTTCCGTTCCGAAATCCACGAAGGAACAGGCGAATCCAACGCACGACAACAAACCAATTTGATTACCTCTTGGATAGATGCCTCCAATGTCTATGGCTCGGAACAAACGAGAGCCGATTGGCTGCGAACCTATTCGGATGGAAAGTTGAAAACCTCCACAGGAAATTTATTACCCTTCAATACCATTGATGGAGAGCAAGAAAGCAATATTGATGAAAACGCTCCAAGTATGGCAGGAGACGGTAGCGGTACAAACAAGGTGTTTGTAGCAGGTGATGTCAGAGCCAATGAACAGTCTGGCTTAACCGTCCTACACACCTTATTCGTCAGAGAACACAACCGCATTTGTGAACAATTGAAGCAAAACGGTTTGACCGATGACGAAGAAATGTACCAAATAGCAAGGAAGAGAGTGGGGGCTTATCTTCAAGCTATAACTTACCGTGAATTCCTGCCTGCTTTGGGCATTCAATTAGCTCCTTACCAAAACTACAGACCACATGTTCAGCCCGACATTTCTAATCTTTTCGCAACGGCGGCTTATCGTTTGGGGCATACAATGGTGACGGAAGAACTGTTGATTTTGGACAATCAATGTGAAGATGTCGAAAGCGGATCAGTTTCTTTGTTGGAAGCTTTCTTCAATCCAACAGTCGTCAAAACCTATGGACTTGATCCGCTTTTGAAAGGCCTGTCTGTGCAAGTACAGGAGGCAGTGGATTTGCAGGTGATAGACAATCTACGCAATTTCTTGTTTGGAGACCCAACCGCAGAAGTGGTTGTTGGATTGGATTTGGTTTCTTTGAACATCCAAAGAGGTCGTGATCACGGCTTGCCTGATTACAACAGCATCCGAAAACAATATACTGGAAAACGAGCGCAAAAATTCAGCGACATCACCAAAGACAATGCACTCAGAACTGCCTTGAGTGATGCCTACGGCAAAGACATTCACAATATTGACGCTTGGGTAGGTCTATTGGCAGAGGACAAATTGCCGAATAGTTCGGTGGGGGCAACACTTCATGCAGTCTTGAAATCTCAGTTTGAAAGATTGAGGGATGCCGATGCTTTTTACTACGAATACGACAAAGCCTTGACTCACAATGAGCGCAACAACATCCGAAACACGACTCTTTCCGACATCGTTGAGCGAAATTCAGAGGTAACCGATTTATCGGAGAATGTATTTTTTGCGAGAAACTGCAATATAGGTGGTGGCGGCAATGGCGGGAACCATGGTGGTGGGCATGGTCATGGAGACGGTCGTCCGAGACGTGGTCAGACCTCTCCCTCAGAAGGTCCAAACAAAACGAGTCTTGAAGTACAAGAAACGATTGCAGAATTGAAGGTATTCCCGAATCCAAACCTTGGAACATTCCAAATCAGTTTTCATATTGCAGAAGCGACTAATTTGCAGATTGAATTGGTCGGCCTAAATGGTGAAACAGTCTATCAAGCACAAGAATCCGATTGGAGTGGAGACTATCAGCAAGTTATTCAATTAGATGCTGTGGCAAGCGGAATCTATATATTGAAGGTGACGACTGATGAACAGCGATGGACGGAGAAATTGGTGATTCACTAATTTTCTTGATGCGAGAGGAGGGATTTCATTTTTCTGAGAATATCTCTCTTTGTTCTCGCTTCTTTTATCTGACCTCCTAATCAAAGTAAGTTTTTTTAGTTGATTTTATGGGCCTTGGCGACATTGGGAGTGTTGCTGAGGCTCTTTTTGTTTGGTTTAGGAAAGTTGAATTTTTATAAATATATCCGATTCTGTTCTCCTCCATCACTTCATAATCCGCTTAAAATCATCCACATTTTTTGCCAAAATGGAGTAGGACTTTTTCAATTGGGCTTTGACATCTGCTCGGTCTTTATGGCGGATGTCAATGTCCAATTTGTCCAATACGTGAATCCACGCCAACAACTCAGCCGTAGCAGGTTTCTTCCGCATTCCCTTGTTTTTGCGAATGTACTCAAAATGGTCAATCGCCGCTTCCAACATACTTTCCTTGAACGAATCATTCAATGTCAAACGGCTGTTCACAATTTTCATCAGCAAATCTTTGTCGGGAAAGGGAATGTGGTAAAATACACAACGCCTTAAAAAAGCATCGGGTAGATTCTTCTCTGAATTGCTCGTAATGACGACTATCGGGCGGTTTTCCCGATTCCTCACCTCATATTTTTCTTTGGTTTCCTTGACGGTAAAACGCATTTGCTCGATTTCGTTCAACACATCATTCGGAAAATCACGAGGAGCTTTGTCAATTTCATCTATCAAAACCACCGAACCTTCTGTGTCGGAATTGGCAATTGCCTTGCCCAATGCCTGCAATTCAATATATTCGCCTACCTTCAATTTCGCCTCCGCCTTGTCCTTCAATTGGGCATCGTGAAAGTGCCGCAAGGATTCGTAGTTGTAAAACAAATCCCTTGCCACAGACTGCGACTTGGTGTGAAACTCATGCAGCGGCACGCCCAACTGATAGGCGATACTTGCCGCCAATCGGGTTTTGCCTGTCCCTGGTTCTCCTGTCAACAACAAAGGCTGTTCTAATGCCAATGCGACATTAACCGCATCGGCTAATTCTTCGGAAGCAATGTAACCTTTTGGGTCAGTGACGTTTCGGACTTGGTAGTCGGATAGGATGCGCTTTAGGGAGCGTTCTGAGAGGGTTTGGTTGGTGGGGGTGTAGATGTTGAAGGGCATGATGTTTTGTATTTATAGAGCCTTGAACAGGAAGATTAATTGAAAGGAAGCTTGTACAGCGCAGTACTCAGTACACTTACAGCATGGTTTATTTACGTTAAGTGAGCTTCTTTTTTATTACCTTTCATGTTCAAAGCTGTGTTCAGAGATTTCAACTTAATTTCGTATATTTTCTATCAAAGATAACAATTACCGTGATTCACAAAGAATTAATTTACGACATAATCGGCTGTATGTTGGACGTATACAAACAATTGGGCAATATTTGGCCCGAAAGCATCTACGAACAGGCTTTGCAAATAGCACTTCAAGGAAAAGGCATTCATGCTGTTGCTCAACACAGCTATGAAGTCGTTTACAAAAAAGGCAAAGTAGGTTTATACAGACCTGATTTGTTGGTAGAAGATAAGATAATCATTGAACTCAAAGCAGTCGAGAAACTTCAAAGCCTCCATAAAGCTCAATTGATTTCCTATCTCAAAGGCTTTGATAAGCCCATTGGAATCCTTGCCAACTTTACAGGCACAAAATTGGCTCGACAAATCATCCCCAACAAATACCACCAAATGACGGTATTACAGAATGTATTGGATTTTGAGAAAGTGAACATTCCTTCAAAAAACGAACTCAAATACATTTTTGATACCGCAGCCGAAGTTTTGAAGGTTTTAGGACCAGGTTTCTATGAAGAAATCTATCGTCGAGCCTTTTTCAAAGAACTGAATTTTAGAAAAATTCCTTTTGAAACTAAAAACAAGGTGGAAGCTTTCTTCAATGAAAGCAGTTTGGGCGAAAAATACGTGAACTTCTTCAAACTTCAAAAAAACACTTTGGTCGCAACTATTGCTGTCAAAGAAATTAATCCTGTTTTGAAATCAAGATTCGCCACTTATATCAAACTCATGGGCTGCACTCAAGGCTTAATTTTCAATTTTAGTGGCTTGAGATTGCAGTTTAGTTATGTGCGGTTGTGAGGTGTGAAGCTTTGAACAAGAAGGTTTAATCAAAAAGAAGCACACCTGATGTAAAGGAATTGTTCTGTTTAATGTGTGCTGCTCTGTACGAGCTTCCTTTCAATTAACCTTCTTGTTCAAGGCTGTACGCCTAATCCAAGAGCCGCCACGCAAAACGGTCTGTTTTTACCAAGTTCAATCCTTTATCTTGTATCTCAAAATAGAGCGTATTTTGCAATCTAAAAGTGTCTGCTTGCTTCGCATGACCCAACCAACTGTTCAGCCGACATTCAAAATCTGCCACCTTCAATTTCTCTTTCCGAAACTGTTGGTTATTGTCTTTCAAACGTTTCCGAAATCTACGAACATTTTCTTTCTTCAGCAAGCGATGGGTGTCAAAAATGCGCTGTCCTAAAAAAGTAACTCCATTTTTCGTTGGAAAAACATGGGTCTTTTTGGGATGCAACAACAAACGATAGTTGGCTAAATAGGCTTCAATTTGGCTTTGTGCTGTTCGCAATTCTTCTTTTACATTGCCAAATAACACAAAATCGTCCACATAGCGAATATAGCACTTTATTTTCAAATCTTCCTTCACAAAATGGTCAAAGCGATTCAGATAAATATTGGCAAAATACTGACTCGTCAAATTGCCTATCGGCAAGCCTTTTCTTCGTTCAAAAGGAGTAAACAAATCATCTCCTTCAAAATAAGGGCAATGCTGCTCTTGTTCGTTGCTGTTGTCAATAATCAAATCAATCAGCCACAGTGTTTTGCGACAAGCAATTTTTCGACGGATTTCTTGCTTCAAAACCGCATGGTCTATACTCGGAAAGTACTTCCGAATATCGGACTTCAAAACATATTCATTGCTATGCAAATACTCTTGACATTTCCGAATCGCTGCATGAGTGCCTTTGCCCTTTCGATTCGCATAGCTCGTATCAATAAAACTGCGCTCAAATAAAGGTTGAATGACATTACACAAAGCATGATGCACGACCCTATCTCGATAAGGGGCAGCGCTGATCATTCGTTTTTTGGGGTCGAAAATGTAAAAACTGCGATATGCTCCTGATTGATAGGTTTGTGCTTCCAACTCTGCTTTCAAATCCAACAACTCCCACTCCAATCGAAAGTGAAAGCGGTTTACATTTGCCTGTGAACGCTTGCCTTTTCGAGCTTGCAGAGCAGCCAACACCAAATTTTCAAAATTGGTAATTTGGTGAAATAAATTTTTAAACCTTTTCATAAACAATTCGATTCAATTCAATATGCAGCAAGAAACCATCATCGAAAAATGCTACAACTACTTGAAAATCAACATTTCCATGATTGATTCCTTTCCTCGCCGGCAACGGTTTTTGATTGGTGAACGACTCCAATCCCTCAATGCAGAATTATTGGAAATGCTCATTGAAGCCTACTATTCACCCAAAAGTCAAAAAAAAGCAATATTGCGAAAAGTAAACATCAAAATCGAAAAAATCCGATACTACCTTCGCCTCTGCTATGAATTGGGATATTACGGCTCTCGAAAACACCATTATCTGCTTGAAAAACTCAACGAAATAGGGCGGATGACAGGAGGTTGGTTAAAAAGTGTGTCTTAGAAAAACTCAAAAAACACAACACAGGTCTTTCGACTCAAGGCTACTAAACCCATGCTGCCTTTTTTGTGTTCGGCTGACAGCAAAAAAAGCCACCAACACAGGAAACCGCTTTGAAATCCTTAGGGGCAACGCTCTTGACAAGGCACAATACCTACGTCAAGACTCTGGCTAAAATAAAGGTGTTTTGGCGAGCCGAAAACCGTTGTTGTTGTTCCTATTATCAGGATTGTTGTTGTTGCGATTAGAAGGGCGACAGTTGGAATTGTTATTGTTCCAAGAGCCGCCACGCAACACACGAGAGGCATCACTTAATAAGCCGTTTCCTTTGAAGTCACTAAACTACAAAAGTCTTCAAGACTTTTGTAGTTTTCACAGCTCAAAAAAAATTTTGTCTCGCTTCGCTCGACATTAAAAGCCAAAAAGGGCAAAAGCACAAAAGGGTAAAAGTGTCAGAGCGCAGAGACTAAGGAGTTCTGGCGAGCCGAAAACCGTTGAGGTCGTACCTATTATCAGGATAGTAGTAGCCGCGATTAGAAGGGCGACAGTAGGAATCGTCATTGTACCAAGAGCCGCCACGCAACACACGAGAGGCACCGCTTGAAAGTCCCTGTGGATTTTGGCGAGGGCTGTTTTTATAATAGTCTGCATCGTACCAATCTGCACACCATTCGTAAACATTTCCACTCATATCGTAAATGCCCAATTCATTTGGTTTTTTGGTTTTTATTTCATGCGTTTGACTATTGGAATTGCTATCATACCAAGCCACTTCTTCAATGTCATTGCTACCACTATAAGTATAGTTGTTGCTTGCCTGTCCTCCTTTTGCCGCATATTCCCATTCTGCTTCGGTAGGCAGTCGTTTACCTGCCCACTTTGCATAAGCATCCGCACCATACCAGCTCACATAAATAACAGGATTATTTTCATAGCCATTTTCGACTTCAAAAATATCTCCGTTTTTTACAATCCTACACTTTTCACTTCCGGAACTACCTTCCAAATTTATCCATTTATCAATTTCGCCTGTTGTATTATCATTCAAAAACTGTGCATATTGGACATTCGTTACTTCATGCTCGTCTATGTAAAAATCATCCAAAACCACTTCATGAACAGGTTGTTCATCTTCTCCTCCATCATTGCTTCCCATTTGAAAACTGCCTCCTTCCACAAAAATCATATTGCCCTCCACTTTTGGAGCCAATTTAGCCGCAAAATCCTCCAATTGCTGCTTCAACAGGCTATCGCTTGTTTCCTCTTGCAGTCGTCTTGCCATTGAAGCCACACGACCTTTGTATTTGTTGTCGAAATAAGCACTGTCCTTTTCGTACAAATATTCCCAATCCTGTACAGCTTCTTGCACCTTTCGCTTGCGTCCATTCACCAAAGCCCTTGCATAATATACATCCAATAAACTGCTGTCTGCTTCCGCCGCCTTAGAGAATACATCTGCTGCACGAAACATACGGTCGGGAGATTCCTCATATTTTTGGGCATAATGACTCGCCCCTGCATAAAAATAAGCTTTCGCTGCCAATTCTTTTCTTCCCAAGCCCTCCAAACTATCTCCTTTCTCCTCCAATATCCGAACAGCACTCACTGCATAATCCGCTAATGCTATCTCTGCCCGATGTTTGGTAATGTGAGCAGGTAGGTATTGCAGTCTCAAAGCACTATCAGCCATTGCCATACAATTCACCAACAAAGTATCTCGCAACAAACTATCGCTTACTTTCGCCACAAAAGCCACCTTCAAATAATCCAAAGCCTGTTGATGGAAAAATTGAGCCGAATCTTTGGAAGTGTCCAAATAATATCGTTGATTTTGGTGGTGAGCAATACAGTCCGTTTTGGGCGGATAAATCAAAAACATACTCAGTAGCAAAATCACCCCTGCCAAAGTCCATCGAAAACCCTCTTTCGTTCCCAACATCGGCATCCCACTTTTATAAAACACCTTCTGCAAAAAATCGGGCAACTGAAAACCCAATACTACCTTTGTAGCAGGGTCGACATACTCCAATATACTGTATTCTTCAGAGGATTCGGAAAGATTAGTATTCCCCCTTTGAAGAGCCTGCTCCGAGGACTCGGAGGGGCTAGGGGGAGGTTTACGTGCAGATGAGAAGATATTCTCCCACTTCTTCACCACCAACAACATCTCATAAGCCGCAAACACATTCGCCAAAGGCTTGACCACAGGTACAGCAGTTTGTTCCCTCTCCATCAATGCCACAATCTCTTGCTTCACCACCTCCTCCGTTTCCTTGTCCAAATCTCGAATCAAAGCCATTCGCAGTTCATCGGGCATTCTTCCTGTTTGAAACCACGGAAGGCGAGAGAGTTTGAGTAAGTCATTGATGGGATTGGCTTTGTAGTCGTGAATCAATTGGAGGGCTTTGCCGAGTTGTAGGGTGAAATCCCAATGTAGTTCGGGATAAACAGCACAGGCGCAGAGCCATTGATAGGTTTGGGGGGAAAGGTAGGATTGGAGTTCGGTTTTTACCCACCCCCAGCCCCTCCCAAGAGGAGAGTTTTTATTCCCCTCCAAGGAGAGCTTGTGCCGAGAACTCGGTAGGTTAGGGGTGGGTTCTGCGTCAAATGAGGGCGGCACTTCCAACTCCTCCAAATCCAACCACTGCCCTAAATTCCCATCATCATCACCCTCAAAAATTCCAATCAAACGAGCCAAAGCATAAGGTTGGGCAGGCAGCAGGATAAACTGTTCTGACAGGGTAATTTCGGGATAGGTCCACCACTGCGTAGGTTTGGGGCTGAGAATCGCCTTTTGTTGCCAAGTCTCAAACAAGTTCACCCATTCTCGCAGTTCGTCGTTTTGAGGATTCACCAAAGCCTCCGCATCTCCGAAAATCAACAAACGGTGTTTGGGATAGCGGTTCGCCAATTCCTCCAAATACACATCGTCTTCAAAGGCATTTTTCCAGCACACTCTTGGGTCGCTGCGGTAGAAAAAACGCTCTATGAAAATATCCTGTTGCTGCAATTCCTTCACCCATTGTTCAAACAAACGGGTTTGGTGGCTTTTGATGTGTGGTTGGTCTATCAACACCAAATATTCGGGCGCACGAGTGCCGCTGTTGTAGGCAAAGGTCGGATAGCCCCCTTCGTCAATCGTCGTTTCCACGCTTTTCTCCACATCCAAACGAGTATTATTGCTCGCCACCCTCCGCCGAAAAGCCTTTGCCGTTTCGTAAAATTCTTCCGATTGAAACAACTTCAAATCGGGATGCGACAAACGAATGTGGTGGAAATGATGCGGCTGTTTCTTCAATTCTTCCTTCACCAATATCAACTTTCGCCGCCGCCAACGAAAAAACTCATACAAGACAAAAGCAAACAATGCCAAAAAGATGCCTCCCCATTTGAGGTACAAACCGTACAAATGCCAAATTCCTGCCTCCAAATGCGAAATATCTTCTTCGAGCAATTCGCCCTTGGTAGTCAATGGAATGGATTCTCCTTCTAGTTCGGTGAGGTTGATTTCCTCGGTGGCTTCGGATTCTTCTACTTCCTCAGTTGGAGGATTTACTACTACAGTTTCTGTTGTATCTAAGATGGCATCTTTGTCAATTGTAAGGCTGTCAGTTGAATCAAGTTTTTCGTCTATTGCCTTTACCTCGTCCTGTAAATACACTTTCCAAAAAATCCCACCTCCAATCAAAAACGCCAAAATTATCGCCACCAAATATTTCCAAGAAGAACTTTTAGCATCCATAATAATTTCAGCATCCTTCAATCGCTGTTCCTCCGCAATCGCTTCTTCTCTTTTGCTTTGTCGGTCGAACTGTTGAAAATAACGCTGAAAAGCCCGTTTAAACAAAAGCTGTTCCTCCTCGCTTTTCGCAAAAATGGGCGACAACAACTGCCTCAAACGCCCTTCTTCCACTGATTCTCCTTCCAATTTGAGCAATAGACGTTTGACCTGCAAGTGCGTATCTGCACCCACTGCAAAGCCCTCTTGTTGGAGGTAGTCTATGAATCCTCCGAGTAAGAGAAAATCTGAATTTGAATTCGAGTTTGGTATGTTGTTTTTTGGTTCGATAGATTGTGTTATTTCGTGTATTATTTTTTGAACAGGAACTGCTAGATGTAAAAGAACTTTGCCGCACTGAGTTTTGGTCTTTTGTGTTCGTATTCAGTGTGGAAAATCCAACGTCCAATGCGGAAAGTTCCTGCCCAATCTAGCAGTTCTTGTTCACATCCCCCTTATCTCCGCCTGCCCCTCATCCCTTCTCAAATCCTCAATGGGTTTTTTAAAGGTCGCTTCAATCAATTCCATGGGTACTTTGTCTTGATTGGCAAACAATTGGTCTGCAAGAGATTTCATTTCGTGTAAATCAAAATCTCTTATCCAAATCCGCACATCTTCCATAGTCACAGGCTCTAAAGTTGCCAGCAAGTTACAATGATTTTGCAGTTCGTTAGCCAATTTCGTCAATTGCTGCTGCACTTTTTCGGTTTTATTGGGTTGGAAAAGCCGCTTCAAAAAACCTTTTTTCGTTTCGGGATAAATGACATTGAGAAACACAATCACATAAAGGTTTTCCTGTTTGATTTGCACCTTCCAAAAATCTCGAATGTACCATTGCAGCAATTGCAGGGTTTGGGCATCCCAAGAATCGCATGAAATATTGTGTTGCAGCACAATGACTCCGCCCGCAGTACGACTTTGATACAAATCCAACAATTCTCGGGCTGTCCAATTTGCTCCATTGAGTTTGTCTATTTCATCGGCAATTTTACGTTTAAGTTGCCGCTTGCGAAAAGGCAAATCTTTGGAAACAGGAAATTCTTTGATGGTGTAAAAATCAACGACTCCTTTGGTTTGGCTGATGATTTGAGCCGCCAAGTCGTAGATTTTGAACTCTTTGAAGCGTTCCACCAAATTGTAGTGCTGTTCTTCAAAAGGCCCGTGAATCAAATAGAAAAAAGGTTGGTTGAAATCGGGTGAGATGCGCTGTTCGATACAATCTGTAAACTCTTCGCTTTGGTCTTTGCGGTCACAACGCAAATACAACAACGCACGTTTTTTGCTTTTTCTATCTTCTTCTTGCAGTTCCTGCTTCTGTTCCGATTCTATTGAAGGGAAAGGGTCGTGCAAAAATATTTTTTCCCTCTCAAAGATCTTTGCCTCTGAATCAATTTCAAACGCTTCCTTTTCTTCCTCTTCTGTAGGATTCAGCAGTTCGTAAATAGAAGTCGCTATTTCGCTCAATTGATAATCTCTTGAAAAACCTTCATCATTGACAATAGGAATTACTTTGCCTTTTTCATTCAATTTTGAAGGTAGAGGCTGTAAATCGGCAAAAGGTGAGTTTTTCCAAAAGCAGTAACGACCTATGAGGGGAATAACACGAGCTTCTCCATTTTCGTGTCTTTCAATGGCTTGGGTTAGTTGAACATCGTAGGTTTCATCATTGGATAAAAAATCGGAACTGATAAGCAAAAGTATGAGATTGGCTTTCTGCAAGTATTCTTCCACCGTTTTATCGGTCACCTTTCCCGCTTCTATCTTGCCATCGTGGTGGATTTGGATGTCCAAACTGGACAAATGCTTTTCCAATTCCTCTCGAATCGCAGTATCTTGAGGAGCATAGGCAATGAAAATTTCGGTGGTATTAGAATGGTTTGGCGGCATTTAGACAATGTTTGGCTTAGATGACTCCACAAAATAACAAATATTTCTAAAACCATAGCCATACTAAAATATTGTTGTTGTGTTTACAGCTTTGAACATGGCTTGTTCCGAGACCTCGAAAAATCGGCTACAAAAAAGAATCTCACTTGACATAGCACAAAACCCAATATTCAGTGCGGCTTCCTTTCAATTAAATCTTCCTGTTCAAGGCTCTCAACAACAAAAAACAGGAAGCCACTCCCAAAGAGTGCTTCCTGTTTTCGTTATTAATGTCTTGCTTCTTACATCCTACTTCTTGCTTCCCTTAATACTGCTTAGGTTGCGGTAATACTTTCTTACAATCAAAGCTAACCGAAAGGTTGTCGCCATAAGCCATGTTACCTGTATCTGCAACACCATTTTTAGAAGATTTTTTGATGAACAATCGAACCTTCGCTGCATTGCTACCCAAGCTTACTTTTTCTTGTTCCAAAGTCCAAATCATTCCTGTATGCGTCACTCCAAACTGAACATATTCCAAAATTCTATCGTTGCTGTCCATGATATAGGCGTAGAGGTAAGCGTGTCCAGTAGGAGCGTTGTTTTGACTGTTGCGAGTGTAGCCAGAAATGTAAGCCGTTGAACTTCCGCTTGGTATGCGAACATCTTGGTAAAAATGAGAGTCACTTTGTTGCACTTGAAAAGCTTTGTTTCCACCTGCTAAGTTGGCGATGTTGGTCGTACCATAAGCTGACCAGCCATTTGTACCTTGGTCTGCTTTTGGATTTCTAAGTGCATTGCTACAAGCAGAAACACCGGGAGCAGGCATGATTTTTTTGCAGTTGAAGCTCAAAGCCAAGTTGTCGAAGTGCGCCATATTACCCGTATCTGCAACACCATTCTTAGCCGATTTTTTCAAGAAAAAGCGTACTTTTCTGGCTGCACTGGTCAATTTGACGGTTTTTTGGTCGAGTTTCCAAGACATTCCCGTGTTGTTCACTCCAAACTGTACATACTCCAAAATTTTGTCGCTGCCATCCATAATATAACCATACAAATAAGCATGTCCAGTTGGAGCGTTGTTTTGACTGTTGCGGGTATAGCCCGAAAAGTGAACATATTTGCTGCCCGAAGGAATCGTTACATCTTGATAGAAATGTGCGCCACTGTCCATTACCTTAAAGCTTTTGTTGCCACCTGCCAAATTTGCGATTGCAGTGCTTCCGTAAGCTGTCCAACCATTTGTGCCTCTATCGGCAGTAGGGTTGGTCAAGGTGTTGCGGCATTGTGCAAAGATGTCAGTATTTGCAGTAAACAATGCGACTAAAACTAAAAGTGTCCATGCGAGATTTTTTTGAAACGTTTTCATTTTTCTAAATTTTAAGGTGTTAAAGTTTAATAACTGTGTTCGCCCATTTTAGACGCATGGCGATTGGGCTTTGGAAAAAAGCAGTTGGTTTTTTGAAGAAAATGAAACGTTTTTGGGGAAGTCTAATTTTTTAACAAAATAAATGATTGATATTTAGTTAGTTGTATTTTGAAGCCAAAGCCTATTTATTTTTGAAGTGAAAAAGATTTGGAACTTCAATTTGTTTTGGCTTATATTTGCAGCAGTTCTTTTAAAAAAAAACATTTTTTCTTATCAAGAAAGGTGGAGAGATTAGGCTCGACGAAACCTTAGCAACCTGTACGGCAAATTTTTTATATGCAAGTATAAGGTGCTAATTCCCGCCCTTAGAATCTAAGGGAAAGATAAGCTGAAAGCAATAGCTTTCATCTAGGAAACAAATAATATTTATACAGCCAATCTCTTTTGAAATTCGTTTTTCAAAAGAGATTTTTTTTTGTTTACACTGCAACATCCCCCTCGCCCCCTTCAAAGGGGGAATTAACTCCCACAAAAGTGATTCACTTTGTAGGAGTTATACTAAGGGAAATAAATAGCAATAAAAGACAGCTGTATAAAAAACGCCCTCCCCAATCCCAATAGCTACCGATTTACAAGCATCGAAGATGCTTAGTGAATCGGTAGCTTAACTTGATAAGTATTTAATTCTTTAATTTTAAATACTTACCAACATGTTAGCAACAACAAAGATTATCCACAGTATCCCAGTAGATGAACAAACGGGTGCGATTTCTGTACCCATCTACCAGACTTCAACTTTCGTTCAGGAAGCGCCAGGTGTCAACAAAGGTTTTGACTACAGCCGTACCAACAATCCAACCCGAAAAGCATTGGAGGATTTGGTGGCAAGCTTGGAAAATGGCTATGCAGGTTTTGCTTTTGGCAGTGGCTTGGCTGCCATAGACTGTGTTATCAAGCTGCTGAGTGCTGGCGATGAAATATTGGCGGTCAGCAATTTGTATGGCGGAACTTTTCGCTTGTTCGACAAAATCTTCAAAAAATTTGGCATTACGGTCAATTACACCGACACAACGGATTGGGTGAATGTCGTAGAAGCCATTACCGACAAGACCAAAATGGTTTGGCTCGAAACTCCCACGAATCCCTGCCTTCAGATATCCGACATTGAAGCCATCGGTAAAATCGCTCATCAATACGGAGCTTATTTAGTGGTCGATAATACTTTTGCTTCGCCTGTCTTGCAAAAACCAATTGACTTTGGCGCAGACATCGTGGTACACAGTGCGACCAAATACATTGCAGGACATAGCGATGTGATTGCAGGTTTGGTGATTGTGAACAGTCCTGAACTGGCGAAAGAGGTGAAATTTATTCAAAATGCTTGTGGTGGAATTTTAGGACCATTTGATAGTTGGCTCACCATTAGAGGTATAGAAACAATTTCGCTGCGAATGGATAGAATTTCGGACACAGCTTTGAAGCTTGCTCAATATTTGGAACAGCACGATTTGGTAGATGTGATTCACTATCCTGGATTGTCTTCTCACCCCAATCACCACATTGCCTGCAAACAGCAGAAAAAATTTGGCGGTATTATTTCTTTTTCTTTGAAGCAAGACCGCTTGAATGAAGCGCTGGATTTTGTAGGAGCGACCCAACTTTTTAAACTGGCGGAGAGCTTAGGGGGAGTGAAAAGTTTGATAGCCCATGCTGCTTCTATGACCCACAAAACAATTCCGAGAGCGATTCGCCACCAAATTGGTGTTCAAGATTCGTTGATTCGTTTGTCGGTAGGGATTGAAGATGCGGAGGATTTGATTGAAGACTTGGAGCAGGCTTTTGAGAAGGTGCAGAAGAATGGACGATTGAAAAGTTTTTCATTGAAGGCTTCATTGGCTAAAGTTTAGAAAATTAGCTTTTTCTCGACTCAACTCTTATATTTGTATTCTACTTCAATAATCAATTTTTGAAGATTTCGGAAATACAAAAATATATTCTCATGCACTTTCCTTTTAATAAACCCCTCTACTTCAAAATGTTGGTAGGCGTAGCCATCGGACTTTTGGCTTTATTTACCATTGGTATTCAGTTTTTTGACTATGAATTGACGGAAGCCGATCCCGCTGGTGCAACGATTACTACGCCTATTTTAGCCTATTTGCTGCATTTGTTGTGGATGGTTTGGAAAGAGGAAGTTTGAAGTAATTCAATCTCAAGGCTCAAATGCAAATCAAATCTAGATTTTTTGAGTTTGCATTTGAACTTTGAATTTGAAGTTTTATAACCCCTTCAATATCCTTCGTCCTCGACTCTTGAAGCCCGCCGAGCCGTAAGGCATTTGGTCTTCAATAAGGAGGCGGAGTTCATTTTTCAGTTCAGGGATTTTTTGGGTAATGTTGTAAAGAACGGTCATAGAAAAAACTTTGATGGCAATAGGTTCTTTCATAGACATCAAAAAATCAAAACAGATGTCTGCGATTTCACCAATGTGTTCTTCGGGAATGTCCAAAAATTCCCAAACTCTCAGTATATTTCGCTTTGTAGCATCTCCAACATCGGGTTCTTTCAGCTTGTCAATAAAAGTTTGAAAATGTTTGTCTGCCAATTTTGGACAATGTTTTGCGCTGTGCCCCAAAACCCATGCAGCCCGTTTTTCAAGCTCTTTGTCACCCCCCAATAAGACTTCAATGAGTTCGTCAAACCGAGCTTGATCATTGTCAATATACGCAACGATCTGCATTGTATTTGCTTTGGAGTATTTATTAACTAAGGAAGTACGAATGTCCACTTTGTAAATGAAAATTAAAATTCAAAAAAAATGTGAGTATCGTTGGTCGTTAGTAGTCTTGAAACCCAGTACACCCATCACCCACTAAGTAAGGGTAAAAAAATAACTCCTCGTTTTCTTTTGCTAACATACCCCATCCCCTTTCAAAAGGGGAATATTGGTCGATGAGTTATTTTTTCTTTTTTACTAAACCAAATACTTCAACAATATCCTTACACCCACAAAAAGAATCAAAACAGCAGTCATTCGTCGCACCCAATTGGGGGAGAACCATGCTGCTCCCAAACGAGAACCGATTTGCCCGCCTACAAAAACTGCCCCCATCAAAAGTCCTGCAAATTGCCAATTGAGGTCAAAATCAGGATGACTCATTTGACCTGCCAAACCCGAAATGGAATTGACCAAAATAAAAAAACTGGCGGTTGCTGCAATCGTTTTAGCTCCATCCCATTTGAGCAAGTGTAAAACAGGAGCTAAGAAAATGCCCCCGCCAATGCCTACCATACCCGACACAAAACCGATGCCTCCACCCAATCCTGCGTTGAAGGTGGGATTTATTGAATTTTCAGAATCAAGATTTACGGCTTCAATAGATTTGAAGGATTGAATAAGCATTAATGTAGCTGCGAGAATCAGTGCAAAACCAAGTAGTATAAAAAAAGTATGCTGGGTAATTCGGAGACTTCCGCCTACATAAGCCATTGGAACACTGACTAAAACCAAAGGCAGTATCTTTCGCCACTTCAAATAACCTTTTTTGTAGAAAATATACGTTCCTCCTGTTACCACTACAATGTTGCACAGCAAAGCTGTTGCCCTCAACAAACGATAATCAATTCCATACAGTGCCAAAATTGCCAAATAACTTGACCCCCCGCCAAAACCTACCGATGAATACAAGACTGCTATGCCAAAGAAAAAAATGAGTAATTCCCAATGCTCCATTTGAAGTATGGATTGATTTAAGATGTTTGATTTGTGAAGTTTGATATTAGATTTTTGTCAAAAAAACGCAAAACTTACTTATCAAAATCTACGATTTCCTCCTCAATACCGCCTGTTTATAAATAGGTACAGTAGAACAAGGTTCACCATACATCAAACTTTTGACCACAGGCTTCAATAGACGGGTAATCTCCACATAAGCCGAAATTGGGACAGGCTTTTCTCCACAACCTTTAATGACCACTCTTTTGTCTCGATAGTCTTCAGGGTTGATTTTGCCCAAAGCTTTTTCAAACAATATCGTTTTCAAAGTTTCCGCATCTCCAAATATCATGCTTGCAGCAAAGGGCTCTAAATATTTCGCCACTACCATATACGCCCAAATTGGTACGATTGCATCTGTTGTGCAAGTAATCGCAACGTGTCGGTCTTGGTAAATACTCCAATCCAAGGCTTTGAGGCTTGTGCGAAACTCTTTTTCTTTCAGCATCAATTCCATATACAAATACTCCTTGATGTCGAAAGTAACTATCTCATTTTGAGGATAAAAATTCTCCAAATTGAAGGTGAGGATGCCACTTTTTGCCACTCTATTCACAATTACATCTGCCATATTTTTGATTGTTTTATCTGAATTTTAGGTAGAACACTTAAAGATAGGAAATCGTTTTTGGGTAAAACTAAAAAACGCAGATGGATAACTCTATCCATCTGCGTTTCAATTTTTTCAGTCACCTATTAAACAATAATAAGTCACTAACTAAATCCTAGTATGTTCTTGTATTTGCACGCATATCTTCAATCTCTGCTTTATCTGCCATATTCGCAAAAATAGAATTTACTTTTTGCATCAATTGTGTAGCAGCCGTTTTCTTTGCAGCCGCCATATCCGTTGGTTCTCCAGCAGCATTAACAGAGTTTACTTCTACTACATAGACCCCTCTTGAACCTTCAATAGGTTTAGACATAGTGTTGGGTTGAAGGGCAAAAACAGCAGCTTGCACTTTGGGTTCAGGCCCCAATCCTGTAGGACTAAAAGAAGCGAAATCCACATCAGAAGCAGTCTGTACTTCCACACCCATTTGAGAAGCTATGGCATCCAAGCTACTTGCAGAAGCAATATTTGCTTTGATTTTTGCAGCTTGTTTTTGTTTTTTCACTTCCGCTTCTACTCTCGACCGAACATTTTCCAAAGATTCCATACCTGGTTCACTGATAGATTTCAAGGCAGGAATAACATATCGCTCCAATGTACGACCACCTGGGAGTGTTTCGTCCACTTGCAATACTTTGTCTATCACAGTTCCTTCTTTTGCTTGAAACGCCCAAGTAACGATTTCTTGGTTGGCACCCAATCCTGCTATTTCATAAGAGTTTTTGGTAAGTCCACCCGCAGTTTTTACAGGTACTCCTTTTTCTTGTGCCGAAGCCGTAAACTCATCAATCGTTCTGTTATTGGCAACAAAGCTATTGGCATTGGCGTAGGCTTCATCCCTTGTAGCCTTACTTGCTTCAATATTTCGAGTAAACTTGGCTACTTGTACAGCTTCTGTATTGGCATCTGCATCCAAGATTTCTACCAAATGCCAGCCTTGAGCAGTCTGAAGGGTAAATACATCTCCTTCTTTATACTCATAAAAAATGGCTTTATCCAAGGCAGGTAAACCTCTAAATTGACCAGGCTTGATATATGTCGCCATTTCTCCACCATTGTCTTTGGATGCATCATCCGAAAAAGCACTTGCCAAGGCTTCAAAATCACCTCCTTTATCCAATTCTGTTTTGATACTGTCAATTTTTTCTTTGGCTTGTGGAAATGACATGGAAGGTCCTGCTTGCTTCACAATTACTCTTATTTTGGCAGAATCCGCAATCATTTTTTTGTCTATCAACTTAACGGCTTTATAAGTGCCACCTTCATAATAAGGCCCAATCACTGTACCTGTTGGCACTACAAAAAGCGAATCTTTAATATCTTGTCGAGCAGTTAGGTTCTCTTTCGAGAAGTAGGTAGCATCGAAAGGAGTCTCAGAGTATTCTACACGCAAAAAGGTGCTAGGGTCTTTGGTACTATTGAATTTCTCCAAGCGATCTACAATGTATTTTTCAGCCGCAGCTGTATCCGCCGCAGAAGGGTTGATAGGAAAGACGACAAAATTAACTGTGCGAGTCTCTTCTTTTTGCTTGAATTCATTAGGACGAGCATTCATATAAGCAGTCAAATCACTGTCTGAAATACTAATTTCCGTCTCAGGAATGTTAGTGTAAGGAATTTGAACAAAACGTATCTGAGCTTTTGAATTTTTCTCTACATAGTCCTGTTTTGCATACCAACTAGGAACATAAATTGCTTTATTTACAAGAGCATTGTATTTTTCTCGAAGTTGTCCTTGATATACACTTTCCTCAAAAGACTTGAATTGTCTTTTTTGCGCTTGTGCCTGTGAATAACCAGGATCATCGCTGTCCAAATTTAGGCTCGCCAAGTATTCATCCAACTTGGTTTTGCTGAAAGCGCCCGTTTCATCTTTGAAAATTTCGGCGTTGATAATGCCAGGATGGGCAAGCAGAGCTTCTTTAAATTCTGCATTTGGAACAGTCAGTCCCAATTCAGCATACTCTCTTTCACTTAGTTTCTCTTGAAGGTATTGCTGCCATGCTTGTTCTCTAATCTGAAAGCGAGTTTTGTCATCTACAGGAATTCCACTTTGATTGTAGTTGTCCTCCAATTGTTTCACTTTCGTTTCGTAGGTGTTTCTGGATAACGGTTCGCCATCAACATGCCCCAAGATGTTAGGATCCATTTGACTTTGACCGCCAATACTCATCGCATCCATGAACAAAAAAGCCACGATAGCGGCTGCAATCACAAACACTAGCAATCCTACGTTTTCTCGTATCTTACCTATTGCTGCCATTGATTTTGTATTATTCTATTTATTTTTAAAAATTGGAGGGCAAAAATACATTTATTCATACGTAAATTCAAATCCTAACAGAATTAAAAGTCGTCTTTAAGTCTAAGGAGTACAATTTTGATGCGATTCTGACTTGCTTCTACGATTTCAAACTCAAAATGAGCTGTTTCGATTAGGTCTCCTACTGCAGGAATACTTTCATGTATGTGAATGATATAACCACTCAAAGTTTCGTAATCTCCTTCGGGAATTTGCAGGTTGTACTTCTCATTCAAAAAGTCTATTTCCAAACGAGCTGAAAATCGAAAATTCTTTTCGTCAATCTGTTTATCTATCAGTCCTCTGGCATCGTGTTCGTCTTCAATCTCTCCAAAAATTTCTTCAATAATATCCTCCAATGTCACCAAACCCGCCGTACCTCCAAACTCATCTACCACATACGCAATACTTTTCCGATTCCGTATAAAGGTTTGAAGCAGGGTCACTGCAGGCATTGTTTCTGGAACAGCCATGATGTTCCAAACATTTTTTTTATTTCGCAGAATATCTTGGTGGTGAACATAACCTATGATATGGTCTATATCTTCTTCATATACCACCAATTTGGAGTGTTTTGTTTTAATAAACTTTTCCTTTACCTCTTCAATTTCTTCGGATTTCTCCACTCCGCTCACCTCCGTTCGAGGTACCATACACTCTCTTATTTTGGTATGAGTCAGTTCCAAAGTTTTTTGAATTAGTAAGGTGTTTTCTTCAGGAGCAGGTTCAGTATTGGAGGTGGAAGCAGTATCATTATTGACTTCCAAATTCTCTTCTAAATAATGCTGCAAATCCACCTTTCCCAAAGCAAGCTGTTCTTCGTCTTGATAATCAATTTTAAAAAAGAGCTTCAATAATATTTTGGCTAAGAAAACCACAAAAACCACAAAAATCCAAAGCCCCCCGTAAATGACTGCAAAAGGAAGCGCCAAAGCATGGAGAATACCATTGGGATTGAGTCGAAACAAGTTTTTGGGTAAAAATTCTCCTACAATTAATATGAGAATGGTGGAAATGAGTGTTAGTATTAACTGTACCAAAATTTCGGAATCGGGAAACCATACATATAAGTAAGGCTCCAAAATGGTGGCCATCGTAATACCATAAAATACCATAGCAATATTATTGCCTGTAAGTGTAGTTGCCAAAAACTGTGATGGCTTCTTATAATAAACAGACAATAACCTCCCGATTAGTCCGCCTTGCTTCTGCTGCAACGCAAGTTTCAGCTTGTTGGCAGAAATGAAGGCAAATTCTAAACCTGAAAAAAATGCAGAGGCTAATAAAGTAATAATTAGGGCTGTGAAATAGCTCATCTACCAATGATAAAGATTGTGAAAAGCTACTTTTCTAGTTAGAAGATTTCATGACGTTAACAATAGAATCTACCTTTGTACTTACTTCCTCCGTCATTCGTTGACTACAAACAGCATCTAAAGAATCTTTAATAACCGCAGTCCGTACACTAACTATAGAATCAATCTTTGCTTGTTGTTGAGCAGGATCAATACTGACTCCTTGATTGCTGCAAGCGACGATTGCCGAAAGAACACTACAGAAAAGTAGTAATAATGTAAAATTTTTCATGTTGAATTATTTTTTTAGTATTGAAATTATATTCTAACAAATATATCACTTTATCTTAAACTCGTTTGAAATTTAGACTGCTATTTACGAAAATCGCATTAAATTCAAATTTTATTATTTGAAGTAGGCTTCGGGAAGAGAATAAGAAAGGTTCTATAATACAGCAAATAAATACTTTGTAAGACCCTTGTTTTGAATTTTTTAAACATACTACTCAAAGGAGTAAACTTACTACAACAAACGCCGTTATTAAGTTTACACAAAAAAAAATCAAATTAGTTTGTTTATTAGAAATAGGGGCATATATTTGCAAGTAGTAGGTGTATGAAGATGTTAGTAACCAACCAAAATAAAGGTGCAAAATACTTTTATTACCCTTCCTCGTTGAAAAAAAAAGTATTTTTGCTAACTTTATGCAACGAAATAAGCGAATTTAAGCAAACGAAAAATAATAACCTATGTCAAACAAGAATTTACTCTTTACATTTTTATTCTTGCTGCTAAGTTCATTTTCTATACAAATCTTAGCCCAAGATGATGATGATGCAGCAGATGATTATCCATATCCCGAAGTCAGAAGCGAGGAATACAAGGAATTTGTACCTGAAAAAAGACACGACCAACAGGATAAGTTTATGGATAGAAAGTACAATTTCCCTGCAAAACCACGCCACAAGTGGGAATTGGGAATTGATGCTGGTCTATTGATGGTCAGTGGTGATATCAAGGCACGTCCTGGTTTTGGTATTGGTGGTCATATCAGAAGAGCTTTTGGCTACACTTTCTCTCTAAGAGGTAGCTTCATGGCTGGTGAAACTACTGGACGCAACTGGCAAGGTACAGAAGGATGGGCACGAACCAGTATTGATCCAGACGATGTAGCTAATAAAGCATTAGGAGGGGGATCTGCCTATGCTGATTTTAATGAAAATGGCCGTACTCCTAACTATGTAGGACTTAATAACGAACTTGTCTTCTACAATTACCAAACAAAAATCCGTGAAGCAGTTCTTTCGGGGATGTTGAACATTCACAACATTCGTTTCCACAAACAAGAAACCAAATTGAATTTGTATGGTTTTGCAGGTTTGGGTGGTTTGGCTTACCGTACATTCATGGATCAATTGAATGCAAACGGTGAGGAATACGACTACTCTACCATCAGCAACAATTACGGAAACTACGAAAACAGAAAAGATCTTATAGATGCTTTGGATAATCTTTGGGATGGAGAGTACGAATCTCAAGCAGAGCGTCATTTTGATGATGCCAAACCCTTTGATGAGTTTTCTTACAAACCAACTGCTCACGTAGGTGTTGGACTTGCCTTCAAACTGAACCGTACCTTGAACTTGGCTTTAGAAAGCAAAGTAACTTATACCAACGATGACTTATTGGATGGTCAAAGATGGCAAGAATGGGGAGCATTGACTCGTGACTATGATACCTACATTTTTACCAACTTGGGATTGAACATCAACTTGGGTGCGAAAAACTCTGTTGAGCCATTGTGGTGGATGAATCCATTGGATTATGCGTATTCAGAAGCAAACGATGTTCCTTGTTGCGAAGAGTTGGAATTACCTGACTTGTCTGACGATGACAAAGATGGTGTGCCTAATATGTGGGACGAAGAACCCGATTCTCGTGAAGATTGCCCTGTTGATACCAGAGGTAGAATGTTAGACAGCGACCGTGATGGCGTATTGGATTGTGACGATAAATGTCCTCACTCTCCTCCTTCTGACATCTTCGGCGAAAAAGTAGAAGTAGATGAGTTTGGCTGCCACAAAGTAGAATGGAGTTGTGAAAAGTTCAAAGAACTATTCCCTAAAGGTAAAGACAGAAATGGTAGAGAAATTGATGGTTTCTGTGAGTGTGTAGGCAGTTGCAAACCTGTTTACAATCCTCCTTCAAACTGTTGTTCAAGAACCCTTCCAAACATCTTATTTGACTCTAACCGTTATGGCATTAAGCCTGAATTTGAGCCTCAATTGGCTGCAATTGCAGATGCAATGAGAAATTCTACATGTGCAAGCGATAGAGTAGCAGTAATTGGACATACAGATGGTAGAGGTGGCAATGGCTACAACGATGTACTTTCTTACAAACGTGCACAAGAAGTTATCAATACTTTGGTAGAAAAGTATGGTATTCCTAGAAGCCGTTTGGTATTGCAGTACAGTGGTGAAGGAAACCCTGCTATCAGTGGTTTGTCTGACTCTGCTATCCGCAAAGGTATTGACGCCGACCAAGCATTGAACAGAAGAGTAGAAGTGAAATTCTGCCCAACAGGTAGCGAAATGCCTCGCCCTGCTGGTCCTAATGCTGGTAGAAGAGTACCAAAACCATAAGGTTTTATATTCAATCAAATAGATAACACCAATCTATTGAAAAGCGAAAGCCTCTCCTCTAACAAGGAGGGGCTTTTTTTATTTTTAAAACTCAAGTTCAAAATTCAACTTCAAATGCAAACTTTAACCTCCACAGTAAAAAAACAATTTTTCCCTATACTTATCCTTGTGGTTTTCCACTCTCTTTCGCTTCAAGCCCAATCCGACTACCAAAAAGAGCTGCAAAGTCAACTTATTCTAGTTAAAGATGGTGAAACGATAACCCTAAAAGCAGGAAGTTTTAATTTTACTCGTAGTCTATCCTTAGAAGGCAAAAAAAACATCGTCATCAAAGGAATGGGTATGGATAAAACCTTTCTCAACTTCAAAGGACAGAAAGATGGAGCTGAAGGCATCACGATAAGCAACTGCGAAAACATCACCATACAAGGCCTCACTGTGCAAGACACGAAGGGGGATGGCATCAAAACCATGAATGTAGAAGGGATTACTTTTCAGAATGTGAAGGCTGAATGGACGGGAAAACCCAGTAAGAAAAACGGAGCTTATGGATTGTATCCTGTTAGCTGCAACAAGGTGTTGATTGATGGCTGTGTAGCAGTTGGTGCATCAGACGCAGGCATCTATGTAGGACAGTCCAACCACATTATTGTCCGCAACAGCAAAGCCTATCATAATGTAGCAGGAATCGAAATCGAAAATTCCACAATGGCAGATGTTTACGACAACGAATCCTATAACAATACGGGCGGTATATTGGTCTTTGACCTTCCCGATTTGCAGCAAAAAAAGGGCGGCAATGTGCGGGTTTTCAACAATGTGATACGAGAAAACAACCTACCCAATTTTGCACCCAAAGGAAATATTGTTGCCTCCGTGCCAGATGGAACAGGCATCATGATATTGGCAACCAACAATGTAGAGATTTTTGACAATAAAATTATCAACAACAAAAGCCTCGGAATTTCCATTAGCAGCTATTTCATGACCGAAAAACCCATCAATGACAAAGAATATTATCCATATCCAACGGGCATTTTCATACACGACAACGAGTTTGAACGAAAACCTATGAAAGCTACCAAAAAAGGAAGGTTGGGGAAGTTGTTTTGGCTTAAATTGAGGTTTGGAAAAGAAGTGCCTGATATCATCTATGATGGAATTGTAGACAAAAATACCTTGGATGAAAATGGTAATGTCAAGTCCAAATATCAAATTTGCATCCGCAATAACAAGAACGTGTCCTTCATCAATATTGATGCAGAAAATGGCTTCAAAAACAAAAGTCGCGACCTTACACCCTATGATTGTGAACGTGTAGCTTTGAAAGAAGCTACTCTGTAACTTGTTGTTTTCGAATCAAAAATCAAACACAAAATGAAAAAAACGGCTCTATTAGGTGGCTTGTGCTTATTGGTTTTAAGCATTCTTTTTGCAGCTAAAACCGATGGTAGTGACGAGTTAAAATTCAAAACGAAATTATCGGATTATGGTTTTTTTGAAGGAAAAATATCAGATATGAATCCCATTGAAGGGGTTGTGCCTTATAGCCTCAATACTCCCCTTTTTTCGGATTATGCAGAAAAAATGCGTTTTGTGAAATTACCCCATGACGAAAAGGTGAGCTACAATGATTCAACTGTATTGGATTTTCCGATAGGAACAATTTTGATAAAGACCTTTTATTATTTCAATGATGTACGAGATGATTCAAAAGGTAGGCAGTTGATAGAAACTCGTTTGTTGCTTCATGAACCGACAGGATGGGAAGCATTGGTCTATGTTTGGAATGAAGAACAAACAGAAGCTTATTTGGACGTAGCCGGAGGAGAAAAGTATGTGACTTGGAAAAACGAGAAAGGCAAAAAACAAAAAGTCAATTACTTGATTCCCAACCTAAATCAGTGCAAAGGCTGCCACAACAAAAGCCAAAAAATGACTCCAATAGGACCTTCTATTCGTCAATTGAATGGAGATTTCACCTATCAAGATGAGGTGAAGAATCAGTTACTGCAATGGCAAGATTTTGGAATGTTGGAAGGTTTGCCCCCAAACCTTGAAAATATTCCAAAAACTCCTATTTGGAATGATATGAAAAGTGGAGATGTAAACAGTCGAGCAAGGGCCTATTTGGATATCAACTGCGCTCACTGTCACAGTCAAAATGGCCCTGCTCGTACTTCGGGATTGTACTTAGATCATCATGAACAAAACCCCAACACCTTGGGAATCAACAAATCACCTGTTGCAGCCGGTAGAGGTTCGGGAGATCGAGAATTTACCATTGTAGCAGGTAAACCTGATGAGTCCATCATGGTTTTTCGGATGGAATCAGAAGATGCGGGCATACGAATGCCTGAAATTAGTCGACAATTGGTTCATAAAGAAGGAGTGGCTTTGATTAGGGAATGGATTGAAGGGATGAAGTAATTTGGACTTTAGACGAAAGAAGTAAGAAGCGGAACACAAGACGTAAGTGGTTAATAACAAGTAATTTATCGTTCCATTTCTCGCCAAAAGTATAGAGGTAATGGATAATGGGAGGAGAGTGACGAGAGACAGATTTCCCTACCTTGTTTTAATAAATTTCTACTCCTTACCTATCTCTGAATCCGTCGCTTTCTTCTCTCTAATTTCCTTCAAAACTTCCTTTTTAAACTCTTCACTGACATTAGCAGTAGGTTTTTCTCGTTTGATTTTGGGAGGATAAGGAGCTTGTGAACGCAAAAGTATTGTTTCTCCATTTCGGGGTTCTTCATTTGCCTCTAAGTGATTGCGTGCTAGTAAAACCTCTAATTGTACACCATACAATTGAGCAATTTCCCACATTGTTTCGTCAGATTCGACAAGGTGTTCTTTTTGGTTGCTGCTGCTGGGTTTACTTTTCTTTGCTTCTAAGTAAATAGGAGTATGGGTCGAAAATGTGTAGATACTATCAGCAATGTCATTGTATCGCATCAATTCGTCAAAAGGAATTTGATAAGTAGTAGATAGGTCTTTTAGACTCACCATTTTTTCGTACTGAACCATTTTCAACTTGTTTAGGTAGGTAATTTCTTTGTGAGAAAGAACTATGGCTCCGCCTGCTTCAGAAACTACTGAGGGGCTACTGACGAGAGCATCTATTGAAGTTTCTTGCATTACCTCTTCTTCCAAAAGAGTTATTTGCGTAAAGGTTCTTTTATTGAAGGACGCAGTGGGATTATAAGCATTGTTTTCATTGAAGACTACAATATTTACAACTGGTTTTGAGGGCAATGCATCAGTTTTTATTTCTACTCGTTCTACCCAAAATGGTATTTGGGGTAAGGTTCTTTTATTGAAGGACACAGTGGGAGTATAAGCAGTGTTTTCATTGAAGTTTGTAATATTTACAACTGGTTTTGAGGGCAATGCATTGGTCTTTATTTCTACTCGTTCTACCCAAAATGGTATTTGAGGTAGGGTTCTTTTATTGAAAGGAAGGGTTTTATTCACCTCCTTGGTAATCGGCACATTAAGCATTTTTACAGGTTCTTTAGGCAGAGTACTTAAAAAAATAGGATTGCGTTGATTCAAAAATGCTTCAGAAGAATATGGCGAATTTTTTATTGGAGAATGAGCTTTGTTGGTTGATTTAGAGTTGTTTGTGTGGATGTCGGGAGAGGATTGGTTATCTGCAAAAGAAGGTGGTAGCAAGTCTTTTTTAGGAGTGGACGGATTGGGTTTTAGTAGCTTATAAGAATTATTTTTATGGGCTTTCAGTTTATTGGGAGCTGTTTTTTGAATATCTCCAAACTTATAGGCATAGATTATTGGGCCATCCAAGTCATTATTTACTTCCTCCTTACTTGCGAGGATGGGCATATCTTCTAAATTGATATAAGGGTCTTCTTCAAAGTCGTATTGGTGAAGGTCGTGTTTTTCGATCATCCAAATTAACTTATCTGCATACTGAGGGTCAGTGGCATACCCTGCTTTTTGCAGACCTTTCGCCCACCCTTTATAGTCTATTGGGGCCAATTCGAAGAGAGAAGTATATCGTCGTTTGCTGGTGATGATGCGAGAATGATCCACATAAGAGTCTGCTACCCAATCATATTGACGAAAACACTCATTGGGTTTATCATCGTTGTAGTAGAGTTTATCGCCTTTCCAACTTCTATAACATTTGATTCCGAAATGATTGTTGCCTTTGATAGCCAAGTCACTACGCCCAAAATTGGATTCAAACATGGCTTGTGCGAGTTTGATACTTGCAGGAATCCCTGTTTTGTGCATATCATTTACTGCAATGTCTTTGTAGTCAAAGACATATTGTTGGGCGGCTTCGTTGGAAAGTGTGTCTATTCCTGTTAACTCGTGGGCTAATATGAATGGAGCACATAAAATGCACCATAGTACAAAAATGCTGTGTAACAAGGCTTGCATACCTATAAATAACTTTGATGGTTAGGAATCAGTCAAAATGAATGTGTGAATAAAATGTGCAATTTCGAATGTGGTGGGGTGTGGCTAAAAAGATCTGCTTATTGGTGGAAAATACGCTTGTTCAAATCGAAGAATCCTAATGTATGATAGTTTGGTTGTTGTAATGTTTGTCATGGTGATGTCTGCAAAAAGCGTTCCTAATTGAAGTTTGAGTACATAAAAACATATAACCAACTGTTAATGAATTAATTGAAGGTGATTGACCAAAGACGAGTAAGGCAGATTTGAAGATAAATGCTTCAAAATGTAATTGCCCAATTTACTTGCCTCCCTTAACTTTGCCAACAATAGAAGCCAATAAATGAAAATATAGATTAAAATCGTTCGTGTAAGTAATTGATTGAAATGTCCTCAATTAACAAAAAGTAGCTTTATCAGACCGCTCAATGACGTTTGGTAAAGTTTACTTTTTCTTTCCTCTCTCCTCTCCCCTCTTTCTTTTTCCTCTTGCAACACTTCGCAAAATACTCACTATCAATTATTTCAACAATAAAATTGGAATTCTTATTTTTTTTTACTAAATTGAACTAAAGTTTGGCGTGAATCCATTCCTCAATTTATTTTTCATCAAAAAATCATTTCTCTATGGAACCATTATTGTACATTTTGATTATTGGAGCTGTTGCAGGTTGGCTAGCTGGCGTAATTATGAAAGGCTTTGGATTTGGGCTTCTTGGCAACATTATTGTCGGGATTATTGGAGCTTTTGTAGGTGGCTGGTTGGTGCCTAAATTGGGGCTGCCTATTGGTAGTGGCCTTGGTGGTCAAATCATTACAGCCGTTATTGGAGCAGTGGTGTTTTTGTTTGTCGTCAAACTACTGCGGAAATAACGTTTAAATGAAAAAGTATTATACAAATTAAAAAATACAAAATAGGTTATCCATTTGGGTGGCCTTTTTATTTTCAGAAAGCTTAAGTAAAGTCTCCTAATATAGCTTCAATATGTCCTGTAGCAGCATTATGAATAAAAACTGAGCCCTCTGTCTAAACGTTTTGCAGCTTTAGTGCATTTAAATTAGACAATATCAAAAACATCAAAATCAAAGAAAATGAATCGAACAAGTTTTGTAGGAATCACAATGTTAGTTATTTTGTTGGTGGTCGGATGCACTCAAAATCAAAACCCCAATAAAACTGCAATGAATGAATCCGATGCCAAGGTTGCTACCAAAGCAGTAAAAATGGAAGAAGCAGACACCCCTTCAAAAGAAGATAAAGACGATAATCTTCCTTTTGAAAGAATTACAAAAACCGAAGCGGAATGGAAAGCACAACTTACAGAAGAACAATACTATGTGACTCGTGAGAAAGGAACAGAACGAGCTTTTACGGGTGAATATTGGGACAACAAACAAAAAGGAGAATACCACTGTGTTTGTTGTGATTTGCCTTTATTCTCTTCTGAAACCAAGTTTAAATCAGGAACGGGATGGCCAAGCTACTGGAAACCAATCAAAGAAGAATATATCTATGAAAACGAAGACAATACTTATGGTATGAAACGAGTTGAAGTTATGTGCAATCGTTGTTTTTCACATTTGGGACATGTTTTTCCAGACGGTCCTCCACCGACTAATCTTCGATATTGCATCAACTCTGCCTCATTAAAGTTTGAACCAAAGTAAAAAGTAATCTTGATAAATCCATGAATTATTATTAACTTTGATATGGTTAGTTGCCTTACAATTTACAGTCACAATAGAGCCTAAAAGAAAATATAAATGCTCATTTTAACCCAATGGAGCTACCGCTCACTGATACTTATCATACTATAAAAATAAGAAAACCACTAAACTGTCATAGAAGTATAGCTTATTATGTACTGAAAACTATTGACAACTCAAACTCTTACAAAACTTTATCAAAGAGCCTATATATGCCCCATCCCCCTTCTATTGAGAGGTCTACTAAGGAAAATTCCGCCAAACTTCCTGAATCAAAGCCTACTTACAATGAGCTATTGCTTCAATGTAAGGCATTGAAAGAACAGGTTGCAGCAGGTAGGTTGGTAGAACAACATTTGACGGAAACAAAGCATGAATTAGACGCAGAACTAAACCGCCTAAAAATAATTCAGCAGTATGATGATAAGACCATGCGAATTCAAAGGATTTCGGATTTTTCACTAACCACCGTCGAACATTTTGCCCTTTCTTTTGGTCTACCTAAGTGCATCCTATTTGAATTTGACGAATCACATCATCAAATAAACAAATTGGCGCAATATGGAATATTAGATGCACCCGATTCTTTGAATTTTGATGCAAATGCACTGCCTCAAAAGCATAGTTTTGTTATCACTCATAGCCATTCTATTTCCTTGTATTTAAGGGACTTGAAATTTGTAGAAGCCATTGTCTGTCCTATGTTCAATCATATTGGCGACTTGTCGGGCTTCATTATCACTGGTAAACAAGTCGAAGATGAACCTTACTACAAAACAATAGACAGAAAAGCGCTGCCATCTTATACTGTCATGACTCACAAAGCAGGCGTGCTTTTTCAAAACTTAAAAACTACACGTCAATTAAAAGAAAAAATTGAAGATCGCAAACGCATCGAAAAAAAATTGGCAGAGCGAGCTTTTGAACTCATGCGGTCCAATTCAGACCTAGAGGAATTTGCCTATATTGCCTCTCATGATCTCAAAGCCCCTGTACGAACCATTTCAAGTTTTTCGCAATTATTGGAGCGAAACTATGGCCATCTGTTGGACGGAGAAGCGGAAGAATACCTTCGGTTTGTGGTCGAAGGAACGAATCAAATCAATCAGTTGATTGATGATTTGCTACAATATTCTCGTATCAGCCGTAGTCGAGGGGAGCTAGAAGAAGTCGACTTCAATCAGTTGATGGATATTGTCCAAAAAAACATTGTCAGTACTATCAAAGAAAACAATGCTCAGATTATTGTAGCAAACCTCCCTACTGTTAGCGCCAATTATCTAAATATGATACAATTAGTACAAAATCTCATTAGTAATGCCATCAAATTTCGGAAAAAAGAGGAAGCCCCCATTATTGAAGTTGGAGTGCAAGAGGACGAACACAATCACATTTTTACCATTGCAGACAATGGAATAGGTATAGACGAGGAATATAAAAACAAAGTATTTGCTATTTTTCAACGGCTACACAATCGAGGCGAATACGAAGGAACAGGAATCGGACTGGCCATCTGTAAAAAAATTGTGGAACGTCACAAAGGACGAATATGGTTTACCTCCAAGCCCAACCGAGGCACCAAATTTTACTTTACACTGCCAAAGTAAGATTCTTTCCAATCACCTTAAACTATAAAAACTTATAGCTTTGTGCCACTCAAAACTAAACTCTATGTGTTCTTGTTTGTCCTACTATGGATAAGAGACAAGTAAACACTCAAAAATGTAATTAACCAATTTTAACGACTTCTTAACACCTTAGTCGCCATTAATACGTTATCTTTACATACGAACTTTGTATCTTTGCTATTCATTTAAATAACCAATCAAACAACACATTCATGAAGAATTTATTAGGATTATTAGTAATTGCTCTATTGTTTACTCTTGGAAATGATGCCTTTGCTCAATGCTCTAAGACTGCAAAAGCTGCTTGCAGCAAAAAAGCAAAAACAGAAACGGCTGCAACTGAAAGCGCAGAAGGAGTAACCGTAGTAAAAGCTTCTCTTCAGGAAGACGGTACGACTGCCAAAAAAGCTTGTTCTAAATCTGCTGCATCAGGCTGCTGTGCTAAGAAAGCTGCTGCTGCCAAAGCTGCGACGGAAAGTACTGAGGGGGTAACTGTAGTAAAAGCTTCTCTTCAAGAAGAAGGAACAACTGCCAAAAAAGCTTGTTCTAAATCTGCTGCTTCAGGATGTTGTGCTAAGAAAGCCGCTGACGCAAAAGCTGCTGCCGAAACAAAAACTGAAGGTACAACTACCGTAGCGGCGGAAGTTCCTGCTGTGAAAGTTAGCTCTGAAAACAACAAAAAATAAACTTCAATAGCTTATTTTATGGAAGGGCGTGAAAAATCGCTCCTTTGAAGCTGCTGATTACCGATGTGTAATCAGCAGCTTTTTTGTTTTTGTTATGGTTTTTTTTCAAAATTCGGTTTTATTTTATAAATTGGCATTGATTTTCAATTATTAAATTAATCGTAGATTTAAAATCCTTTTAATAATTATAAAACCCTAACATGAAACGTTTAGTTACTCCAATCATTCTTATTCTTCTATTGGTTTCCAACCTTCAACTTTTTGCACAACCTGTTCCAATGAAATTTGGAGATATAAAACTAAGTGACCTCAAAATGGAAACTTTTGAAGCCGATCCAGATGCTTCGGTAGTGATTTTAGGCGATTATGGAAGTGTAGATTTTAAATTAGCCCGAGGTTATACCGAATTTAAACGACATCGGCGCATCAAAATATTGAACAAAGCGGGATTTGATTGGGCAGACATCAATATCCAGTATTACAAAGACGGAGGTGGAGTTAGCAATATCAAAGCAGTAACTTATACATTGGAGAATGGAAAAATGGAGGAACACAAACTCAACAAAAAAGCCATTATTGATGAAAAGATAAATGAAAACTATTCTCAAAAAAAGATTTCCATGCCCAACATTAAAGAAGGAGCGGTTATAGAGTATAGTTTTACGATAGTGTCTAAAAATTTTGGTATCCCTTCCTGGTATTTTCAAACCTCTGAACCCACACTTTACAGCGAATACAGGGTCAAAATTCCGAAATACTATGAATATGCCAATTACTACCAAGGTGCCAATCTTTTGACGGTAAATACCGACGAAAACTATTCCAATACGGAGACCATAGATGGTAAACCTTTCAATTATTCGGGCAGATATTATCGAAGAGTAGCGGAGAATGTCCCCGCTCTTCGAGAAGAACCTTATATGACCACTCCCGACGACTATCGAGCCAAAGTAGGATATCAGCTTCAGGCGATAAATAACCCAGGAAGATTGGTGAAAAACATTATGGAGGATTGGAACAAGGTAGCCGAAAGATTGTGGGAAGATGAAGACTTCGGCTTGAGTTTGAGAGGATACAGTAACAGTTCTGTCAAAAAAGTTGTTCCAGATGTAATCGCAAAAGCAAGTACTCCAAAAGAAAAAATGGTGGCCATTTATGACTATGTTCGGCAAACCATGGAATGGAACGGTACGCATCGTTTTTGGACAAGTCAAAGCCTCAACAATACTTTTCAAGAAAAAAAAGGAAATAGTGGAGACATCAATCTCATGTTGACATTAATGCTTAGAGAGGCGGCACTAGATGCTCTTCCTGCTATGATAAGTACCCGAAGTCACGGCAAAATGCAGCCTATCTATCCCTTCCTTGATCAGTTCAACCATACGATTGTGTATGTGAAAATTGGAGAACAGGAATATTGGTTGGATGCTACTCATAAGTATCGCCCCTACAACTTGCTAGACCACGACGACCTCAACCACAACGCCTTTGTAGTAGATAAGAACAATCCCGAATGGAAACCCCTTAACTCCAAACAAAAATTCCAACACTTAGCCAACGCCACCTTCGTCCTAACTGAAGAAGGAAATTTGGAGGGGACTTTTGCTTGTTCGGACAAAGATTACAGCGCGTTTTATTATCGGAAATCACTGAAGGCTGATGGAGAAAAAACCTTTGCCGCAGAGATGTTCAAGGATGATTTGACCGATATGGAAATGAAGTCCTATGAATTTGAAAACGTAAACGAAGTAGTAGAGCCTTTAAAATCCAATTATGAAATGACCATCAATTCTGTAGCTACTTTGGCTGACAAACGCATGTATCTCAATCCTATGCTCAGTGAAGCCATGACAGAAAACCCCTTCAAACTTGAAGTAAGAACTTTTCCGATAGATTATGGATATGGCTATAGTTATACCTACATCTTCAACCTTGAATTACCAGAAGGTTACGAAATAGAAGAATTGCCCGAAGCAACTCGTGTTGCCCTCCCCAACAAAGGCGGATCTTTTATGTACAATATCGCCGCAAAAGAGAATACATTGCAGCTTATGAGTAAGTTTTCTATCAAACAAACGCTTTTTCAACCAGAAGAATATCCTCTTATCAAGCAGTTTTACGATATGATAGTTGCCAAACATGCCGAACAAATCGTATTGAAGAAAGCAGAATAAACGCTTCCATTTTTTTGTAAAAGCCCCAAAAAAAATCAACAGATGAAAAAAAAGATCCTGCTTATAAATTTCTTTTTGTGTATTCTTTTTCTCCAAACTACTTATGCCTCCATTTCCTTCAATGCAAACGATGCACCTCAATATTCCGTCAGCAATATTCCAATTGAATTGACCAAAGGAGCAGATGCAATTGTAAGAAGTGCAAGCGAAATATTCATTGTCAAATCGGAAGGTACAGCTACCTACAAAAACTACCGTGCCATCACGATCCTCAACGAAAACGGAAAAGGGTGGGGCTATATTCAAGAAAGTTATGACCAATTCAGCAACATGAGTAAAATCACCGCTACCCTCTACGATGCACAAGGGAAGGCGGTGCGAAAACTCAAAAAAGACGAAGTGAGCGATATGAGTGCCACCACCTTTTCGAGCGGCTATGGAGACAACCGCATCGTTTCGGCTAGGATGGTTTATGACAACTACCCCTACACCATAGAGTACGAATACAGCATCAACTACAAAGGCTTGCTTTTCTATCCCTCATGGTATCCCCAATATGGAGAAGGTTTAGCCGTCCAAAGTTCGAGCTTTGTGATAGAAATGCCTCATTCTCTACCGCTTCGTTATTATTCAGAAGATGAAACATTGAAGCCCAAAATCACCAAGGGCAACAGCAGTACCTACTACAATTGGGAGGTAAAGGATCTGAAAGCTATTGAAATAGAGCCTTATGGGCCGACTTCTTCCAGTCAGGTAATGAGTGTTTTAGTAGGGCCAACAGACTTCAAAATTGACGGTTATTCGGGGAATATGAACAGTTGGCAGAACTTTGGCGAATGGTATTTTTTGCTCAACAAAGGTAGAGACAAACTTTCATCCGAAACCACATTGAAGGTACGAGAACTCACCCAAGATGCTCAGACAGACAGAGAAAAAGTCAAACTCGTCTATCAATATCTACAAGATCATACTCGCTATGTCAGCATACAGTTGGGCATTGGAGGTTGGCAAACCTTTGAAGCCAGTGATGTCGAAAAAAACAACTACGGCGACTGCAAAGCATTGACCAATTACATGCAAGCCATGCTTAAAACTATTGGTATTCAATCCAAACCTGTTTTGGTGAAAGCAGGGAAAAGAGCTTCAAAAGTATGTGCTGAATTTTGCAGCAATCAGTTCAACCATATTTTTCTGACCGTGCCTCTGGCAGACGAATCAGATACCCTTTGGTTGGAATGTACGAGCCAACAATCTCCTCTCAACTATATGGGAAGTTTTACTGACGACCGAAATGTATTGTTGATTGATGAAAAAGGCAGTAAAATCGTTCGCAGTCCAGCAAGCACAGCCGAAGACAATATCCGAAAGCGAGCTATTGAAGCAGAAATATTGGAAGATGGAGGTGTTGCCGCCAAAGTCGCTATTCAATATCGAGGCTTGCAGCAAGATTATCCCCGATACATTGCCACCATGTCTTCACCGAGAGAACAAGAGAAATGGCTTCAAGAAGTCATCGAACTCAGTGGCGTGACCATCAATGAATATGAGTTTACCAACATTAGCAAGGATGAGCCTGTTGTTACTCTGCAATTGAACATCAACGCTCGTCAATATGCTTCAAAAGCAGGCAAACGATTGTTAATCAATCCCAATTTGCTCAGTCGTTGGTCAGATGTACCCCAAAAAATGGAAAAACGCACGCAACCTGTGGTCATCAAACGCCCATATTCATTCAAAGATGAGGTCTATTACACCATCCCTGAAGGATATGCTATCGAAAGCATGCCTTCTGAACCTGTTGAGATTCAATCGGAATTTGGTGCTTACAAAACCCAGTACTTTATGAGCGAAGATGGTAAACTGCAATACAGCCGCTTTTTTCAACAAAATAAGGTGAATCTACCTGCCGAAAAATACGAGGATTTTCGACAGTTTATGATGGAGGTAAGCAAGGCGGATAAAACGAAGGTGGTACTGGTGAAAGAGGAGTAGGGCAAATTCAAACAATACTTTATAAGCGAATGTATTACATTTCACAAATGACTAAATGAATGTTTTAGTTTGCCTAGAGAAGCGAAAATTACTGAGAAACTTCTTCAAAACTTGGCTCCCACTGAACCGCCACCATTTCTGAATCTTCGTATTGAATTCTCGCAGTGAAATTCACTTCTCTGCCGCCTTCTTTTGAAGTAGCCTTAACGTTGTATTGAGCGGTATTTTCTTCCACTACATTTTGCCTTTCTGCTTCAATGTATTGAAAACCATAGTGTTTGAGTTGAGCTTCCAATTGAGCCTGCTCTGCATCGTAGCCCATGTCTCCCACCACAAAGTATCGGTAAATGACATATCCTATTGAACAGAAAATGCCTGTGATTACCCAGAAAAAAGGGTCGGATAATATCTTGAAAAACTGTTGGAATATCATAAGGCAAAAAATAAATGATTATTGGGCTGCAAAATTACTCAAATACCAACACTTAACCACGTTCAGTAGCAAGATATATAAAAAACGAAGGGTTGGAGGAGTTTGATTTGTTCAGTAAAAGGTTGCCCCTTTAGAGTATTGGAGGAGGTCAGCAGTTCGTTGATATCAAACAAACCCGTTTGTTCTAAAAATTGAATTATAGCGCTCGATTTGAGGGCATAAGAGACTTTGCTAGCATCTACATGTTTGCTTTTTAGAATTCCCAAAAGGTTTCCTTGATAGTCAAACAAGGGGCTTCCGCTGTTTCCAGCATAGACCTGCACACTTGTTTGGTAATAAGATTCGGCATTTTTGTATCCTCTGACCGAACTGATAGCTCCAACTGCTAATTTTGGGTGCATGCCCATAGAAGACACCAAAGGATAGCCTAATGTAAATACTTTCTCGCCTATGTCGGCTTCTTTGCTTTCAAATTGATAGGGGATTCCATCACATATATTGAATAGAGGGGTGTCTATTTGCAGCAAAGCCAGGTTAAGTTTGGAGTCGGCTTTTACGATCTTTGCAGACCACTTTGCCTGTAAATTTACGTCTGTTTCATTGTTTAGTTTGGGGAGCATAACAGTTATTTGTTTGCTATTTCCGTTAGCACCCTCTATCACATTGTAACTTGTGATGATATAGCCTCTTTTATCTACCAAAATACCGCTGCCAGATATTCCTTTTCCATCTATAGTTAGCTTATTGGTAAGCGCTTCTGTATTGTCTAACTTTTTGTAAATATATGCGTTGTAGTGATTTTTAAACTGCAATATGATGTTGTTCTCTCTGAACTTAATCGTTCCTTCTTTTTGAAGTGTCTTATTAGGAACTATCCATTTCACCTTTTCAAAAGTATTTTTGTGAAAAGGAGATTGGATTTCGCCCATCCATTCTCCTTCCTTCCAGTCCAAGTAATTACTTGCCCCGTCTATATAAATCACATTATAACCACCTGTTGTATTTTTAACAATGGCTACGGTGTGCTTTTTTTCGTTGTAATCATAAAACGGAACTTTTTCAAATATTCCCTCAATAGTGGCCAATGAGGAAGTATTTTCTTTTAAATATGCTAATATGTCCTTTTTTGTGGCAATAATGCGGTTAACAGGAAGCTGTAATCGGTTTTGAATATCATAAGAGAAGGATGTGTTATAAATTAAACTCCAAAGATTTTCGAGGTTCTGCAATAGCTGTTCGTTGTTGTCAAGTCTATCTTTGTAAGTAAATTCGATGAAATTGTCATTGCAAGTCCGTAAACTCAATTGAAAATTTTCAAAATATAGCAGCTTAGGTGCCATTTTGAAGCGCACACGAATGAAATCGCAATAAGTAGGTGCGCTGAGTATTAATCTGTTTTTATCGGCTGTCTGATAGACAACTTGTTTGAATCCCAGTTTTTGCAGATAATCAGCAAAATGTTCGATAATTGGGTATTGTCCAGCATCTGCTCTCTTTTGTTCAACGGCAGAGAGTTCTATTATTGCATATTTGACCCCAGATAAAATTAGTCTTAGGGAATCTTTTTCTGCATCAGTGATCAAATGAGGAGAAGATAGTTTGCCATAAGAAACATAGACATCACCACTTAATGCCTTAGAACTAGGTAATTGAACTGTTTGATTCTCTTGTGCCGTTAGTAGTGTATTGTTAAGTATTATGACACACAAACAATAACACATTAGATTGAAAAAATTCATAGAGCTATATTATTCGGTGTTTGTAAAACCCGGTGTATTTGCCCTCTTTAAGTAAGTACAAACTTATCTTTACTTATCCTTTTAGTTGGTAGGTGGTTTATTATTCTTTCTTCGTATAGGGGATTTGATTATTCTTTTACTTTTTTCTTTTCAATATTGGTTTTGAGAGAAACTGTATCTATCACTCCATCAATAACCATGCTGTTTTCAATAATTTTCTTAGAATCAGAATTTTCTATTTTATCTTTCATATCCTTTTCTTGTGATTCAGAATTTTCTTTTTTTCCAGCATCCTTCTCCAAACCTTTTTCTGTCTCACTGTCCTTCAATTCTATAATCTTAACCTTCTCTACATCCATCGAATCATTTTCTATTTCCTCTATTTCCATTTTAACAGCTCGCTCACAAGGGGGACATTTGGTATAAATAGCCTCTTCTTGCTCAAAATCATGTATGCTTATAGCAGCAGTACAGTTGTTCATCGGAAAAACAACAACCTCCTTGGATTGGTGAAAACGAATGATAAAATATCCCATTTCCTCCAATTCTTGCACATATTCTTTGAAATAAGAAGGCTCTATACTTATATCTTCGGCTCTTTCTGCAAAAATCTTTACAGTTTTGTCAATAGGCTGAGATTGACAAGCAATAACATCGCTTTTCTTCAAAAAATAATCTACAATTCGTTCAGCATCTTTCTCTGTAAATGCCATGATACGCCACTTTTCCATTTTCCGAAACATGAATTCACCCTTGACTACATGTTTTACAACCCCTAATTCACTATTGTCAACTGCCTCATTCTTAATATTTAAGCCGCAAAAAACCTTATTTTGGGCATGACAAGTAACACTTAATACCAAGCACAATAATGCCAGTAACGGGCTTGAAATACGATGGAACATACGAAATTGTGTTTTGTAAAATAGTAAAGATAGTGGAGTTAAAGCATAAAATTACGTCATTTGATTCAAAAAAAGGAATATCTTGATATGTTTCGTAAGCAATAAATCCATTTTGCCTATTTTTGTGTTTAGTTATAGAATCAACCTTTACAAACATAGTATATGAAAGAAGTTTTTATTGTATCAATGGCGAGAACACCCATTGGTAGTTTTGGCGGTGCGTTGAGTTCTTTATCTGTGGTCGAAATAGGAGCACATGTTATCAAATCAGCTATTGAACGTGCTGGAATTGAAGCCAGTGCAGTGGGCGAAGTTTACATGGGGAATGTATTGCAGGCGAATGTAGGACAAGCTCCTGCTCGTCAAGCTGCTTTGAAGGCAGGTTTACCTCATTCTGTTCCTTGCACGACCGTTAATAAAGTCTGTGCTTCGGGTATGAAAGCCGTTATGTTTGGTGTGCAAGCCATTCGATTGGGTGACCAAGACATCGTAGTAGCAGGTGGTATGGAAAGTATGTCCAATACTCCTTATTATACTACCAATGGAAGATGGGGGTCTAAATATGGCAACCAAACCCTCGTAGATGGTATCGTAAGAGACGGGCTCCAAGATCCTTATGATGGTTCGATGATGGGAGTTTGTGGAGAGGTTTGTGCAGAAGGATACAACTTCTCTCGTGAAGACCAAGACAATTATGCCATTTCGTCCTACAAACGAGCAGCCGAAGCAACCGAAAAGGGCTATTTTTCAGATGAAATCGCTCCTGTTCAAATTCCACAACGAAGAGGCGAACCTATTACGGTATCAGAAGATGAGGATTTCAGAAAAGTGAAATTCGAAAAAATTCCCAGCCTTCGCCCTGCCTTCAAAAAAGAGGGTACTGTAACGGCTGCAAATGCTTCCAATATCAATGACGGAGCGGCAGCTTTGGTTTTGATGAGTGGCGAGAAAATGAAAGAATTGGGTTTGAAGCCTTTGGCAAAAGTATTGAGCTATGCCGATGCTGCTCAAGAACCTGTTTGGTTTACCACAACTCCTTCAAAAGCACTTCCCAAAGCCATCCAAAAGGCAAAGCTGGAGTTATCGGATGTCGACTACTTCGAAATCAATGAAGCTTTTGCAGTTGTTGCACTTGCCAATATGAAAGAAATGAATTTGTCGCACGACCGAGTAAATATTTTTGGTGGGGGCGTTTCGATTGGTCATCCTATTGGCTGTTCGGGAGCAAGAATTTTGTGTACTTTGCTCTCTGTCTTGAAGCACAAAGAAGGAAAAATTGGCGCAGCAGGTATCTGCAATGGCGGCGGTGGTGCTTCGGCCATGGTAATTGAGTTGATGGCTTAGGTAGTTTCAAATTCAAATAAAAACGCTATAACCATAATCGGTTGGTTAATAAATGCTGGCGATGTTGCTTTCGAGCGACATCGCTTTTTCTTTTTTTGAAAATGTTGAAGAAAAAAAAGCATCTATTCGACTATCGTGAGCTGAATAGATGCTTTTAAAAGTAGTATAAAAAAGTTAATTATTGTTAGTTCAGATTAAACAATATCCCAGCAGCCAAGAGTAGTTGGGATGCATCCCCTATCGAAAACTTCAATTCGCCAATACCTGAAATATTATCAGAAATACCTATTTTACCTCCTGCTCCAAGGTTTAAGCCTGTTTCAGTATTGGACACCGTTTCTCCCAAAAAGGAAACAGACGCTCCAAAAAGATTGATTCCTGCAAGGGCATACAAGGTCGCTTGATCAGTACTTGTGAGCATGTAATGTGCATTGGCATTAAATTCCCAGATAGATACATCTTCTACTCCTTCTAAGTAATAAATGAAATCTGCTCCGCCTCCCCAAGTATCATTGAATTGGTGAACTCCTCTTAGTTGAATACCCAATTCTGACACATCAAAACCATAAGCAATACCTCCACCTAAACCAGTTTGAGCATTAAGGGAAAAAAAGCTAGCAAAAACTAAAACAAAGGATAAGAATAATTTTTTCATAAGATACTAATTTGAAATTAAGGTTAAAAATACATTTTTTAATAAATAATACACAATGTTACCTTTTCACTAAGTAACGTCTTTATAACGACATTTACAAACTAATAGTTCCATGTAAAACGATTATTTGCTCTAAAAAAAAACTCGTTTTTGGGATTGAAAAATTATCCATTGTTAAGTGATTTTTATTTTGTATATTGCTATCATTTAAAATATACAAACCTTTAAAAAAAGCCTATGAAACCCTTACCTTTTACTTCAAAACCACTCCTATTCCTCCTCATTTTTATTAGTACAACTGCAATATTCCATTCCTGTGTCAAAGACCAAAACTTTTTTGACCAACCTTCAGTTGCTCTCAATGGCACAGAGAACTTCAATTCGCCAATTCGATTATTACCAACATTTTTGGATTGGTGGTAGATGAAAACGACTATCCTGTGGAGGGCAGTGAGGTTTTGCTCAAAACCATTCATGGCATCCAAACTACAATAACGGATGCAAATGGAAATTTTCTCTATTCCAATGTGACGGTGGTAAAAGAAGGTGCTTTATTGAAGGTATGTCAATCGGGTAAGTTTGAGGCATTTCGCAATATGAGCCTAACCCAAAACAGCTACAACTATACCAAAATTAAACTACTCGACAAAAACGTCATTGGTTCTATTCCTTCAATGGAAGGTGGTGAGATTCAAGACATTTCAAGGCCTGCAAAAATAGCGTTAGCACCTAATAGCGTGCGTTACCAAAATGGCGAAGACTATACAGGAAGTGTAGATATCGCTATGTCTTGGATTGACCCAACTGCCGAAGATTTGGCTGAAAGAATAGTAGGTGATTTGAGTGGTATAGATAAGGATGGCAAACAAATGGCTTTGGGGACTTTTGGGATGTTGAATGTACAGTTGTTGGGTGAAAATGGGAAAGAATTACAGCTCAAAGAAGGAATGTCTACCACGCTTTCGTTTCCCGTTCCCGATGGAATATTGGCGAAAGCCCCTTCAATGATTCCGCTTTGGTCTTACAACGAAGAGGCAGGAACATGGATTGAAGAAGGTTCTGCAATATGGCAGGATGGTTTTTATGTGGGTGAGGTAGCGCATTTTAGTTCCTGGAATGTGGATACCAAAACTGACCCTATTTCGGTGAGTGGAAATGTATTTGTTCGAGTGAATGAGGAAGATAAGCAGGTTCCTTATTTGCAGGTTTATGTGAGCATTGAAGGAGTACGTCAAGCAGGTGGTTTTTTGGACGATAGTGGCGAGTTTGAGTTTTACAATTTTCCTGCAAATACGGCTTTTACGCTGACTATTTTAGATGCTTGCGGAGCTATTTTGTGGGAAGAAGAGTTGGGACCTTATGCAAGTGATACCGAATTGGAAACGATTGTCGTTCAATCTACGGATAGTAATTTTGTGACCATCAGTGGTTCGGGTGTGGATTGTGAAGGGATTCTCCTTGAAGATGGCGACGTCAAATTTGAATTGAATGGCGTTTTTTCTTTTTACCCTTTGCAGGAAAACGGCACTTATGAATTTGTAGTCAATGTATGCGAGGCAAGTCAAGGCAGACTCAGCATCATAGACTTCAAAAATGGGCGAACAAGTTTTGCCGAAACAGTAGAATTTTCAAATCCTTCTATTGCAGTAAGTCCTTTGGTCGTTTGTAATGAGTTGGATGCTTATATGAATATTATTGATTCAGAAATATGGGGAGCGATATATCTTACCAATACAAGGGCATCTATAAATGATGAAAATACACTCACCGTGTCCGCTTGGGATAACTACGACTTTTTTTCTGCTTCATTTTTCATACAGAATTTTGAAGGAATTGGGGTCTATGAAGATATTTTCTTCAATCTTGCAGAAACAGATGCCCTTGCTGCATATTCAGTCACAGTAGAAATCACCAAATTTGGAAAAAACTCAGGTGATGTGGTTGTAGGTTCTTTCTTCGACGAAAATATTAACCCACAAACGGGAGAAATCACTTATCCTATACGAGGAACTTTCAAAGCCATTGTCCAATAACTCTACTTCTTCCGCCTTTTCCGAATCAAGCCCTCTTGCACCACCGAAGCCACTAATTTACCCTCTTTCGTAAAAATACTGCCTCGGTTAAAACCTCTTGTACCCGAAGCACTTGGACTGTCCAAAGCATATAAGAGCCATTCGTCCATTCGGAAATTTCGATGGAACCACATGGCATGGTCAACGCTCGCAAATTGAAGTTCGGTGTCATTTACCACGTCTCGATGCGGCAAAACCGAAGTTCCCAACAAGTTGTAATCCGATGCATAGGCCAAGGCTTCACAATGCAAAGCCTTTAGGTCCAACATCGAGCCACTCGCCCGCATCCAAACATGTCGAAAGGGAGGCTGTGAGGTATTGTCAAGTGGATGGAATTGTTCGACAGGTCGAAATTCAATGGGGCGAGGTGTTTGATAACGTTTGTAAGCTTCGGGAGCTTCATTTTTCCATGTTTCCGAAAGCTCTATATCCGTCAATAAGGCTTCGGGAGGCGGAACATTGGGCATGGTGATTTGGTGATCTAAACCCTCTTGGTCGAGTTGAAAAGAGGCTGCCATATTGAAAATCGGGCGACCTTTTTGGATGGCGATGACCCGACGAGTTGTAAAGCTTCCCCCATCTCTGATTCTGTCCACGTCGTAAATAATCGGTTGACTCAAATCCCCCGGCAAGATAAAATAAGCGTGCATCGAATGAACACAACGGTCTTCGGGAACGGTTCGGCGAGCTGCGTTCAAGGACTGCGCCAAGACCTGACCGCCAAAGACAATGCCCCAAGGTGTTTGGTAGTTGTTGCCACGAAATAGATTGGCATCCAGGCGTTCTAAGTTCAGTAAATTCGATAATTCTTCTACGGTTTGCATATCTAATATGGATACTTTTTAGCAAACTTAGGGATTTTAGTAGAATTTTTTATTGTTCTAAATTCATTTTGTATCAAACTTAACAATTTGATTTTTAATGATTCTCTAATTTCCAAGCAAAAAGACGTACCTTTGCGCCCCAATTGGAGAAGGGATGTCATTGTTTTGAACATCTTGTTTGTCTACCCGATATTTCGGCAGAGGCTCTTCAAATGGGAATTAACAATATTATATCAAATTATTAGCATTATGCAGCTTAGAAATATTGCGATTATTGCCCACGTTGACCACGGCAAAACGACCTTAGTAGATAAGATGCTCATTACGGGGCAGCTTTTTGAGGCGCATGAGAAAGTGGGTGAACTGATTATGGATAGCAATGATTTGGAGCGAGAAAGAGGGATTACTATTTTGTCCAAAAACGCTTCTGTACGCTACAAGGATTACAAAATCAATATCATTGACACGCCTGGTCACGCCGACTTTGGGGGTGAAGTGGAGCGTGTACTGAACATGGCGGATGGTGTGCTGCTTTTGGTGGATGCTTTTGAAGGTCCAATGCCACAGACTCGATTTGTATTGCAAAAGGCTTTGGAATTGGGATTGAAGCCGATTGTGGTTATCAATAAAGTGGACAAAGAAAATTGCCGCCCCGACGAAGTGCATGATGCGGTGTTTGAATTGATGTTTAACTTGGATGCAACAGAAGAGCAGTTGGATTTTCCAACGGTTTATGGTTCTGCAAAGCACAATTGGATGGCGGAAGATTGGGTAGAACCGACGGATAACATCACTTACTTGTTGGATGCTATTGTCGAACACATTCCTCCTCCAAAAGTAGGTGAGGGGACAACTCAAATGCAGATTACGTCTTTGGATCACTCGCCTTATATCGGTCGTATTGCGATTGGACGTATGGAAAGAGGTTCTTTGGAGGCTGGTCAGGCGGTTAATTTGGTGAAACGTGATGGGAGTTTACAGCGTTCAAGGGTGAAGGAATTGTATGTTTTTGAAGGTTTGGGAAAGAAAAAAACAGACCGAATTGAAGCGGGTGAAATTGGCGCAGTTGTTGGAATTGAAGGGTTTGAAATTGGTGATACAATTGCTGATTTTGAAAATCCAGAAGGGTTGGCGCCAATTGCAATTGACGAACCTACGATGAGTATGTTGTTCACAATCAACAATTCTCCGTTCTTTGGGAAGGAAGGCAAGTTTGTGACTTCTCGTCACATCAAGGATAGATTGGACAAAGAATTGGAGAAAAACTTGGCTTTGCAGGTGAAGGACACAGGCTCGGCAGATTCTTTTTTGGTGTATGGTCGTGGTGTTTTGCATTTGTCGGTTTTGATCGAAACAATGCGTCGTGAGGGGTACGAATTGCAGATTGGTCAGCCGCAGGTGTTGATCAAAGAGATTGATGGCAAAAAATGTGAACCGATTGAAGAATTGACCATTGATTTGCCCGAAAAAGTATCGGGTACGGCGATCAATATGGTGACGCAGCGAAAAGGCGAAATGTTGGCGATGAACTTGAAAGGAGATAGAACGATTTTGGAATTTATCATTCCTTCGAGGGGAATTATCGGCATGAGAAACGAAATGTTGACTGCTACGGCGGGCGAGGCGATTATGTCGCACCGCTTCAAAGAGTATGCACCTTGGAAAGGAGATATTCCGTCTCGTACCAATGGTTCGATGATTTCGGGCGATACGGGCGTTGTGATTCCTTATGCGATTGACAAATTGCAGGATAGAGGTAAGTTTTTTGTGGATCCTGGAGAAAAGGTCTATACAGGCCAGGTCGTAGGCGAACACTCGCGAGGTAATGACTTGGTGGTGAAGGTGAACAAGACGAAGAAGTTGTCGAATGTTCGTGCGTCGGGTTCGGACGACAAAGCCAAAATTGCACCTGCTATTAAGTTTTCGTTGGAGGAGGCGTTGGAGTATATTCAGGAGGATGAATATGTGGAAGTGACTCCTCAGTCTATTCGTTTGAGAAAGATTTACTTGGACGAAAACGAGCGAAAAAGAATGGGTAAGAAAATATTGGTGGAAAACTAGTGTTTGCATTTAAAATAAACCTCTACTTTAGAGGCTATGAATACTACAAAACACAATCAAACTGCTTGGGATAACTACGTGGACAAAAAAGACCGTTGGACGCTTCCCATTTCAGAACAAGAATTGAAGGAAGCAAAAAACGGAAAATGGGGTGTTGTTTTGACCCCGACGAAAGCCGTTCCCAAAGAGTGGTTTCCAGCATTAAAGGGCTTGAAAGTATTGGGCTTGGCATCGGGTGGAGGGCAACAAGGACCGATTTTGGCGGCACTGGGGGCTGAGGTGACCATTTTTGACAATTCCGAAAAACAACTCCAACAAGACCAAAAAGTAAGCGAGCAGTTCGACCTACATATCCGAACCATTCAAGGCGACATGAGAGATTTGTCTGTATTTACAGATGCCTCTTTCGACCTCATTTTCAATCCCTGTTCCATTTTGTTTGTCGACAATCTTCAAGCCGTTTGGGAAGAGTGTTTTCGAGTATTGAAGCCGAATGGAATCTTGATGACGGGTTTGATGAATCCGCTTACCTTTCAATTGAAGGAAAAAGAGGGAACTTTTCAATTGGCTTACAAACAGCCTTTTTCTGACCTCCAGTCTTTGCCCAAAGCAGAATTGGAGGAGTTGATTCAAAACAAAGAAGCTTTGGTTTTTGGACACAGTTGGAGCGACCAAATTGGAGGGCAATTGAGAGCAGGATTTATGTTAACAGCAATGTTTGAAGACGATTGGAAAGGCAATGAGAAAATGGATGCGTTTTTTCCTTCTTTTATGGCTACAAGAGCAATCAAGCCCCCTACAAGCTGATTTTTTTCAGCATTTCACTATTCCTTTCTTTCTTCGCTCGTCCTTTGTTTGAATATCACACATAAAAAACGTACCTTTGCACCCTATTTCTTTAATCTAAATTGAAGTGATAGGCGACCGAAACCAATTTTTTTCATTTTTAAAAAACATAGTCGATCTTGACTGAGAACGAACTAAACAACGAACAAACTGAAAACCAACAGGATGAAACTGTTGTGACAGAATCCACTGAAGACGTAAAAACAGACGTAGTGGAAGAACAAACAGAAACCACTGAAGTAGTAAAAGCAGAGGTGGTAGAAAATCAAACAGAAACCGAAACAACTACTGAAAGCAGCGAAGAAGTTGCGGCAGTAGAAGTAGAAGCTTCTGAAACTACTGAATCAAATTCGGAGGAAGAAAAAGGAGAAGCTTCTCACGATGAATTTGATTGGACATTGGGAAAAAGAGCCGAACAAAATTATCAAGACGTTGAATACGACAAACTGTTCGATATGTACGATGGTACTTTCAAGACCATCAACGAACACGAAATCGTGACAGGTATTGTAGAAGCTATCACCGAATCTGATGTAGTTTTGGATGTAGGTTTCAAATCTGACGGTTTGGTATCTACCTCTGAATTTAGAGACTTATTGCCCGACTTGAAGAAAGGCGACAAAGTTGAAGTCTATGTATTAGAGAAAGAAGATGATAGAGGTCAATTGAGATTGTCTCGCAAAAATGCCAAATTGTTGCGTGCGTGGGAAAACATTGTTAGCGCTCACGAAAACGATACTTTGGTCACAGGTACGGTAATCAGCAAAACCAAAGGTGGTTTGATTGCCAATGTATTTGGATTGGAAACTTTCTTACCTGGTTCACAAATTGATGTGAAGCCAATCGTAGATTATGATGCCTATGTAGGAGTGACAATGGAATTCAAAGTGGTGAAAATCAACGAAGCCATTAAGAATGCAGTTGTTTCTCACAAAGCTCTTATCGAAAGTGATTTGGAAGACCAACGTCAAAAAATCATTGCTCAATTGGAGAAAGGTCAGGTATTGGAAGGTACTGTCAAAAACATTACCGATTTCGGTGCATTTATTGACTTGGGCGGTGTTGATGGCTTGCTCTATATCACTGATATTTCTTGGGGACGTATCAACCATCCTTCTGAAATATTGGAGAATGGTCAAAAATTGAACGTTGTTGTTATTGACTTTGACGATGCTAAAAAACGTATCTCTCTTGGTCTGAAACAATTGACTCCACATCCATGGGATGTATTGGACGAAGAACTCAAAGAAGGTTCTTCTATCAAAGGACGAATCGTCAATATCGAAGATTACGGTGGGTTCTTAGAAATCACTCCAGGTGTGGAAGGTTTGATTCACGTATCAGAAGTTTCTTGGAGCAACCAACCTGTCAATGCTCGTGAATATTTCCGATTAGGTGAAATGTACGATGCTAAAATCGTGACATTGGATAGAGAAGACCGAAAAATGTCTTTGAGTATCAAACAACTTCAAGCCGATCCATGGGATAGCATCAAAGATACTTTCCCTATCAGCAGCAAGCACAGCGGAGAGGTGAAAAACTTGACTCCTTACGGTGTATTTGTAGAGTTGGCTGAAGGAATCGGTGGAATGGTTCACATTTCTGATTTGTCTTGGACCAAACGCTTCAATCATCCTTCTGAATACACAAGAGTTGGACAACAACTTGAAGTGGTGATTTTGGGAATTGACCAAGAAGCTCGCAAATTGTCCCTCGGACACAAACAAATTGAAGAGGATCCATGGGATACTTTCGAGACTGTATTCCCCAAAGGTTCTGAGCATACAGGAACCATCATCAAACGTGACGACAAAGGCGGCATCGTTGCCTTGCCTTATGGCTTGGAAGCATTTGCACCGAGCAAACACTTGCGTAAAGAAGATGGCACAAACGCACAATTGGACGAAACACTTACCTTCCGCATCAGAGAATTTGATCGAAACGACAAACGAATTATCGTTTCTCACTCTGACAGTTGGAAGATTAAGAAAGACGAACAATTTGAGCAGGAAAGAGAACAAAAACAAACCGAACGTAAGCAAGCTACAGAGCGTGTTCGCAAAATGAACAAGCAAACTGATAAAACTACTTTGGGCGATTTGTCTGTACTTTCTGAATTGAAGAAACAAATGGAAGAATCAGAAGATGACAAATAATCATCGTTTGATTTGAATGTAAAAAGCCCTCCAAAATTTGATTTTGGGGGGCTTTTTTAATAGGTATCGGATATACTTTTGCTTAACAGGTGACTACGAGTTGTTTAACTATCTTCCTCACCTTAAAAAAAGAAGGTGTCCGATACCTTTTAACCAAACTTAAGAATTTACCAATTCACAATGTTCTTCAAACGCTCCCAATAAGTGTTGGGCAATCTTTTGAGCAGAATTCCCTTCAATTTGAAGTCTTTCTACAAAATGAACCAGTTTACCATCTTTGAAAATAGCCATTGAAGGAGAAGAAGGAGGATAAGGCAAGGTATATTCTCTTGCTCGACTCACTGCTTCGTGATCTACTCCTGCAAAAACAGTGGCAATTCTATCTGGTTTTTTTTCTGAATAGTGCACTGCTGCTTTAGCCGCAGGACGAGCATTCCCAGCCGCACAGCCACAAACTGAGTTAATCACCAAAAAAACCGTACCTTCTGATTTCGTAATCAAATCATCTACTTGTTCAGCAGTCGTAATGTCTTCAAATCCAAAATCTGTCAAATCGGCTTTCATTGGAGCCGTTAATTGTGGAGGATACATGATAGTATATTTTTGTTATGAAATAATCTTTATGGAAAAAATGAAAATTAAAATGATATTCAAAATAAAAAACGTTTATCATGGAATCACTTCAAGATTCTTTTTAAAGAACAAGGGAGTCGCAAAAGTGTTTTATTTTTTTGGGTTTAGATTGGTAGTTGTTTTGCAGTGTTTATAGAAACACTTTAGGCAAATTCAAAACCTGTCCCGAAACCTCGGGATTAAAAACTCAAATGCAAAACTTGTCCCGCATTTTAATCGGGATTCAAACAATACTTTGTAAGCGAGCAAAGTAAATTGCAGAAATGCCTGATTTAATATTTTAGTTTGCCTTTAGTAAAATGCCACTACATCAGCCCCAAAAAAACCAGACACAGTTATCAGCTTATACCCCAATCAAGCTTCTCAAAAATGCTCCAATCGTTTGCGCCATTTCTACTTCATAAGCACTTGCGAGTATGTAAATCGTGAAAACAACATAAATGCCCAGTAACAAAACGGCTTTTAAACGTCCCATTTTGTCGCCAATATAATAAATCAAAAAGGCAACAATCGTGAGCAATAACAATAAGACCCAAAGCTCACTCACCTTATCAATCGTTGCAGGACTCATCGTAATAGGTCCGTTCAACATCGTGAAAGCAAACAAAGGCAACCCCAAGGCAAAACAAATATCGAAAATGTTGCTGCCCAAAGCATTGGCAACAGCATCATCGTACTCTCCACGTTTGGCATCCTTGTAAGAAATAATGGTATCGGGAACACTTGTTGCAGCCGAAGCAATGACAACCGCCACAAAGAAAGTATGTATCCCCAAAGCCTGCCCCAATTCTTCACAAGAATACACCAACAACGCACAGGCCGTTCCCATCACCCCAACAGAACCCAAAATCAAATTCCAAGCATTCAGTGTATTGATAGGTCGTTGTCCCAAAAACAATGCCTCCAAATCTAAAGAAACCAAAGCCTTACGGAGTCCCCTGCGTTCTACATTGCCTAGGTCTTCCTCTACGCTTCCTCCAAAATCTTCTAATTCTGATTTAGACATAGTTTGCAGCATGAAAAATACATAGACTGCATAAATCCCCATCAACAATGCTCCATGCCACCAATAAAGTGTATTACCACTGATAATCAAAATGAGTAATATTTCTGCAAGAATCAAGGACAACCCATCCCTCAAAATCACCTTCTTTGATACCCGAATAGATTTCGTGATACCATAAGCAACAACGGCCAGAATAACAATTGCAGGAATAATCATCCCATTGAAAATAGCACTTCCCGCAGTCGTTCCGATACCACCCGAAAAACCATCTTTGTGTTCTAAAACAAACAAAAACCATAGAGTGGTAAACAATTCGGGCATTGAGCTACCGATAGCATTGATAGTCGCTCCACGCACACCGTCCGAAAGATTCCGCCCCAAATATTGAGAAGCTGTTTCGAAACCGTCGCTTGCTCGCCAAATAATGACACAGCACACCACAATGATAAACAAATACAAGGCTATACCCATAAAAAATCAGTTTGAAGTGAATCTGCGAAGTTACACAATAAACGGTGGAATGGGGGATTGTGACAACACTGAATAGCACAGCAGCAAATATTTAACAATCCTGCAATCATTCCATTTCACAATCCTGCAACCAAATAACTCGCTTCCTTAATCGCTTTTTTGGCATCCAACTCTGCGGCAACATTTGCTCCGCCAATCAAATGCACAGATTGACCGTTTTCCTTCAAGGCATCATACAAATCCCGCAAGGATTCTTGCCCCGCACAAATCACCACATTGTCGACTTCCAAAACTTGTGGCTCATCCAAGACCGAAATGTGCAGACCTGCATCATCTACCTTGTGATAGGTCACATTTGACAGCATATTGACCCGTTTCATGTGCAAACTCGCCCGATGAATCCAGCCCGTTGTTTTACCCAAATTTTTACCGTGCTTGCCCTTTGAACGTTTGAGGAGGTAAATCTCTCTGGGAGAAGGTGAAATTTTGGGTACTTCCAAAGCCCCCGCCGTTTTGTAGTCCATGTCGACACCCCATTCCTCCATATACAGTTCCGTATTGAGGCTGGGCAGTTCTCCTTCATGTGCTAAAAACTCCGCCACATCAAAGCCAATTCCTCCCGCACCTACTATTGCCACCTTCTTACCCACAGGTTTTTTGTCGTACAATACTTCTGCATAATTCAGCACCTTTGGATGGTCAATACCTTCAAAGGTCAATTTTCGAGGCAATACGCCAGTTGCCAAAATGATTTCATCATAGTTGCCCTCCTTCAATTCCTCCGCACTGACTCGGTGATTTAACTTCAATTTCACCCCATGTTTTTGAATCATCGCATCGTAATAGCGAATCGTCTCAGCATATTCTTCCTTACCTGGAATGACCTTCGCCATATTGAACTGTCCACCAATTTCGCTCGCAGCTTCAAACAAATGCACTTCATGACCTCTTTCTGCTGCAATAGTAGCCGCTGCCAAGCCCGCAGGCCCCGCTCCTACTACTGCCATTTTTTTTGCTTCTGCTGTTGGCTCAAAATTTAACTCCGTTTCGTGACAAGCACGAGGATTCACCAAACAAGAGGTCAATTTGCCGCTAAAAGTGTGATCCAAACAAGCCTGATTGCAGGCAATACAAGTATTGATTTCATGCGCTCGGTCTTCCATAGCCTTCAATACCAAATTTTCATCCGCCAAAAACGGACGAGCCATTGACACCATATCCGCACACCCATCCACCAAAATCTGTTCGGCTACATCGGGCATATTGATGCGGTTTGTGGCTATCAAAGGAATGTTCACCTCTCCCATCATGCGCTTTGTCACCCAAGCAAAACCACCTTTCGGCACAACTGTTCCAATCGTTGGCACCCTCGCTTCGTGCCAGCCAATACCTGTATTGATAATCGTAGCTCCCGCTTTTTCAATCTCTTTGGCAAGCTGAACCACCTCTTCCCAAGTACTCCCACCTTCTACCAAGTCCAACATCGAAAGTCGGTAAATAATGATAAAATTTTCACCTACTCGTTCTCTCGTTCTTCGTACCGTTTGGACAGCCAACTTAATGCGGTTTTCATAGCTTCCCCCCCATTCATCGGTGCGGCGATTGGTGCGTTTTGCGATAAATTGATTGATTAGATAGCCTTCCGAACCCATGATTTCTACCCCATCGTAGCCTGCCATCTGTGCCAATTCTGAAGCATACGCATAGTCTTCAATGGTTTGCTCTACTTCTTCACTGCTCAATTCTCTGGGCGTAAAAGGGGCAATTGGCGCACGTACTGCCGAAGGACCTACGCTTTTGTTGTGATAGGCATAACGGCCGCTATGTAGTAACTGCATACAAATCTTACCCCCTTCTTTGTGCACTGCTTCGGGAATGATTTTGTGCGCTTCCATTTCCTCCAAAGTAGTCATTTTGGCTGCGCCCATCCATACAGAACCTTCCACATTTGGAGAAATACCACCTGTTACAATCAGCCCGACTTGCCCTTTGGCTCGTTCTGCATAAAAAGTAGCAGCCCTCTGCAATCCATTTTTGGCTTCTTCCAAATTGGTGTGCATCGAACCCATTAATACTCGATTCTTCAAAACCGTAAAGCCAAGGTCAAGAGGTGATAATAGTTTATTGTACATAGTATTTATTTGATTGGAGTTTGTTGTTTGAGTTTTGGGAGGACAAATATAGGGATAAATTTGGGGAGGAAACTCAATGAGTAATCATGAAAAAATTACACTTGTCACCACAATACACTATTTCACAAATAATTTAAGGTTTTGAGAATCTACCTCAAAACCTCGGCATGACATCTTGGAGTGAAACAAAAAAGACTGCTCTCTTGCTCTTTCAAAAACTTCAATAAATAATCCTTTTTTATTTCAGAGACATCACTTCGCTTCAAAGGTATGCGACAATCGCAATACAGCAAAGCGCCCAACGGCAGGCGCACCAACTACTTCTTGATGACTGTTGTTGAATAGATTCTGAATACTCAATGAAATTCGAGTGAGGCGAGTTGGTGCAAAAGCGTATCCCAAATGCACATCTATCGCATCATAAGAAGGCACTTCACCAATGTAAATCCCTGAGTTGACATTGAAGGAGGCTTGCCATCTATATTTCAATGCTGCATCCAATCCAAAGCTTGCAGAGTACTTCAAGCCCAAATTTGCCTTGTGTTGCGGTGCATTCAAAGCCAAAGGAATCCCTCTATCCGCTTCAAATTCTCCTTTGCTAACATAAGCATAATTTCCATCTGCGGTTAATTGATCATTGAGGTTGTACAAAAACCCTAATTCCGTTCCCCACAATTGCACATCGCCAAAATTAGTGTAAGAAAACAGCATCGCAGGTGAATTTTCAAAAGTTGGGCTGATTGTTCCAAAAGGAATACTGACAGCTGAAGTAGTCAGAAGTGTCACCAATTCATCTATTCCACTGCCGTTTGCGTTGCCTACTACCGGAAAAGTCGTGCCATCCGCATTGTCAAGCATTTGGGTGAACAATCCAGCTATAGACGCATACTGAGGGCTTTGCAGCTTTTGGGCAATTTCTGTTCCTAGATAACTACTTAACGAACCTGCATCTAAAAACACATTGGGAGTCATCGATTGTAAAGGACTGATGATGTCGGTGATGTGCGTAAAATAAACATTACTGAAAACACTTAATTTATCGGAAACAATGCCTTTATAACCCACTTCAAAAGTTTGATAAACCGAGTTTTTAAGAGATCCAATATCTTCAATTTGCTCAGAGTTTATGGCTTGAAAAGGGAAATTTTGTTCAAAAGTAAGCGATTGAAGTTGGTGATCTATAGCAGGAATTTGGCTGGGAAGTATTTGGTTTCGCAAGATGCCAATCAATGCGGGGTCTAAGCCTCCTTGTTGAAGGCCTTGAAGAAACCCTTCTAAAGCAAAACCATAGACGATATTGGAGATAGTTGGGTCGTTCAAATCGAAATAGGTATTCACGTCCTGTCCTAAAATACTTGCAAAAGGGGTTTTGAACTGAGGCAATCCATTGTTGCCATAAGAAAAATCAAACCCTCTGTTACCAACTGCTTTGATAGCAGTACCAGAAGGCAAACCAAGCGCAGTAGTAAAACCATAAACATCGTCGAATTCGGTAATATCCAAAGAAAGTGTCAAGGGCGAAGGGGAATCAAATGCTTTGTTGTAGGTCGCTCGAAAAGTGTGGTTTTCACTAGGTTTGAATAAAAAGGCAGCACGAGGTGACAAGAACCAATCGTTGATAAAATTGTGTTTGTCTGCTCTAAGTGTGCCAACAAACTTCAATTGATTATTGAAGCGATAGTCCGCCTGCAAAAAACTTCCCAACTCATTAATGGCATCACTGTCTTCGTTTTGTCCATGAAGTGTGTATTCTGTTTTAGAGCGAGTAAGCAGTGCATCTATGCCATACAACAATTGCAGATTTTGTGATAGAGTGCTGCTATGTTGCACTTGCAGGGCATATTGAGCTGATTTGCTGGAAATAATACTTCCATTTCTCAACAAGTAAGTATCCCCTGCATTGCTTGTATTCATATAAACTTGGGCAAATAAATTGTGCCAATTCAACTTTGCTTGAGCATAAGCATAAGACCAGTCTTGTGCTTGCATTGCGCCAACACTTACCATTTCTATCCCTGAAAAACGGCTCAAACCACCCGATAAAGTAAGCTGCATATCTCTATTAAAGCGAAAATCCATCCGACCATCTAAGAACATGTTTTCCTCCTTTGTATTTCGAGTATTGTCAATCGCCTCTCCTTCAATCTGTTTGCCTGTCAGGGTATAGCGATTTTTTGTAACCGTAGTAGGTTCAGAAGGGTCGTAATACAGCCATCCATTGCCACCAAAATACTTACCCGAAATCTTGTAACCAATTTCCAAAGACTTTGCAGGGCTTGTCTCAATTTTTCCTGAATGTCTAAATGCTGCAATCGAGATAAGTTGATTTTCATTGTCTATCAGTTGGTTATTGGGGTTTACTTCTTTAATCGGAGAAGCGGTCTCAGCTCGTGTTCCCAATCCCATGCTTACCGTTGTTATACTTTTAGCATTATTGTCCAAAGGTGAACTTGTGATATAGTGAATAACCCCATTAGAACTATTAGGACCATAAAGTGCGGAAGCAGGTCCTTTTAGAACTTCAATGTGGTCTAGGTCAAAAATATTGAAGGGAAGCAGCTGATTGGCATTCAAATACAACGAAGGAATTCGGGCAATTCTGCCATCTACCATTGTCAAAGTCGTTCCCGAAAAAACATTGTTGAATCCTCTCACAACTACATTGGAGGATGTAAGATTGGTTCGCATAATATCTACACCCGAAACGCCTGTCAAGTAATCGGTTGGACTTGCGGCAATTACATCTTTAAGTTGATTCGCTTTTAGTACACTGATGTCAGCAGGCACATCTAAGGTACGCTGCAAACTTCTGCCAGAGGTAATACTCAACAAGTCCATTGGGTTTTCAGTGGCCACCAAACGAATGTGCATTTCTCCAAAAACGCCAATATTGACTTCATGGCTTTCGTATCCATCTCGCTGAAAAACAAGAGTTCTATGTTCGGGTGGAACGGCAATTTTATATTGTCCTTTAGCATCACTAATGGTACTGATTGAGGGCCAAGTTTTGATACTAACCTGTACCTGTGCGATAGGTGCATCAGTATTATCGTCTGTGATTGTGCCTCGTATGTAAGTGTTTTGTGAAAAAAGAGTAGAGGAATATAGGGTACAAAGTATCCACACCCCAAGATAAAAGGAGTAGTTTTTTTTCATTTCTAAATGTTTTTGGGTCGACAATTACCAAAGCAACAGATAAGGAGAGGCTTTGGAGTCTTGTATATACGAATCAGGAAGGAGTTTGGATTTATACAGGCAGATAAGCTTGACTACGTTTTCTTATGTTCTTCTTTTTTATAATTCTTTTCTTATTGTGTAGCACTTTTTCTTTGATGGGTTCGACTTAGTTCTTTTTCAACAAGTCAGGAGCAATATTGAAGAGTTGTTGTTTGTATTTACTGTAGCCAAAAGTGGTATGGTTTAGTCTTTCTTGCAGCAGGTTCATCAAAAATTTGATTTCCCATTCGGGCATTCGGATATTGATTTTCTCATGATTTAGTAGGTGAATATATAAAGTGGAGTATTCAAAAACCTTGATGCCAAAAGGAAGGGATTGTACTTTGTAGTAATAGACCCAGGCAACCATATCGGGGCGTTGAGTCATGATTTTCAGCACATAATTTTTTTGAGTATCATATCTAAGCAAGGCACTCAATAAAAAGTAAATTCCTGAAAAACCAAACAACATACAAGTCAATGCCAAAGTGAAAGCAAATTTGGTAGGAAGGGTTTCCAAGGCACTTATGATAATGAACGCTGCAAAACAAACCAAAACAGCCCCTACCATAACCTTCCAATTGCGGTTTTTACGGAGTGCGTTTTCGATGATGAGAATGTCTAAATTGGGTTGATTTAGATCGTACTTTACTTTTTGCATGGCGTAAAAATGACTTTACAGTTTTGTTTTATTATTATGAGGGCTTCAAAAATATGGGGCTACAACGAGTTAGGTTGTTTAATCTTCATCTGATAAATAAAGATTATTAAGCTGGTAATGTTTAAAAAAATGCTTTTTATTTGAAATTTTAATTTTCCTTCGCTATTTACCCCTCTTACTATCTTACGAGTTTACTTTCATTTAGTTAGTCGTAAAATCACCTAATTTTGGTTGCTTTTGTTATTTTTTTGTAAAAATTAGTAATTTCGACCGTTTTCAACATATACAAAAAGGACTACATGAAAACTTACGAACACATTATTTGGGACTGGAACGGGACATTATTGAACGATGTTGACCTGTGTGTTGCGATTGTAAACAATCTAAGTACAGGACAAAAGTACCATGAGGTCACTGATGTCTAATTTATGGATACATTTTACTCTCAAAAAATCTAAGCCAATCCTAAAAGTAGAATAGAGTTTTGTGAGCCTTCCTTTTACCTTTT
>JAUHXA010000130.1 GCA_030427245.1 Bacteroidia bacterium
AAAGGAGCGAAACACCGAGCGCAGCAAATCGCAACCTTGAGTGGTTTGGCGCATGAAATCAAGGTTTCACCAAAATTGGGTGAGCTATTGCAGGAATTGTCAGAAGGCAATAGTTTGTCTCCCAAACAAGCCAAAAACATTCAGTTGAGTTTGGAGGACTTCAAAAAGAAGCAGAAGTTTTCGACCGATTTTGTAATGAAAATGTCGGAAGCTACTTCCAACGCTTTTCAGGCTTGGGCAAAGGCACGAGAAGCGAATGACTATGCGATTTTCCGCCCTGCTTTGGAGCGCATGATTGACTTGAAGCGGGAACAGTGTGAAATCATTGGTTATGAAGACCATCCTTATGATGCACTTTTGGATCAGTACGAACCCAAAGAAAAAACGAAAGACCTCAATGTGCTGTTTGCGGATGTGCGCCAACAGTTGGTGGATTTTGTGAAAGAAATCAGTGAAAAACCACAGGTAGAGGATAAGTGGATGTACAAACACTATGACAGCCAAAAACAATGGCAATATGGTATAGACATTTTGAAGCAGATGGGTTACGATTTTGAGGCGGGAAGACAAGATGTTTCCCACCATCCTTTTACCATTAGTTTTAGTCCTTTGGATGTACGGGTGACGACTCGGATTACAGAAGATAATTTCAACGAAATGTTGTGGGGTTGTATTCATGAAGGCGGTCATGCACTATATGAGCAAGGTCTGCCTGTAGATGATTATGGTTTACCGACTGGCGAGACGATTTCGCTGGGCATTCACGAATCACAGTCTCGACTATGGGAAAACAATGTGGGACGTGGTTTACCGTTTTGGAAAGCCAACTATTCGGCATTGCAGCAGACTTTTCCCGAAAACTTGGAAAATGTATATTTGCAGGACTTTTATAAATCCATGAACTTGGTGAAGCCTTCGTTGATTCGCACGAATGCGGACGAATTGACTTATCATTTCCATATTTTGGTGCGTTTTGAAATTGAAAAGGCATTGATTGAAGGGAGTATTGAAGTGAAAAACTTGGACGAGATTTGGGTCGAAAAGTACAAGGAGTACTTGGGAGTTGATGTGCCTTCTGATCGTGAGGGAATTTTGCAGGATATTCACTGGTCGCATGGTAGCTTGGGCTATTTTCCGACCTATTCTTTGGGGAGTTTTTATGCGGCACAGTTTTATGCTCAGGCGAATAAGGATGTGCCGAATTTGGAGGACGAGATTGCAGCAGGCAATATGATGCCTATGTTGGAGTGGCTTCGGGCGAATGTGCACCAACATGGTCGACTTTATACTGCCGAAGAATTGTGTGTGAATATTACGGGTGAGAAGCTGAATTTTAAGTATTTTATGGATTATGCGAAGGTGAAGTATGGTGAGATTTATGGATAATTTTTGACGAAACTTTGGCAACGGTTTTCGACCTTGCCAACAGTTGAGGAGTATCCCCACTTCAACTGTTGCCAAAATTGGAAATTGTTGGCAAAGTTTCCGTTCAACATCCAAAGCATCGATAGAAACAATCAAGCATCAACAACATCCACCAAGCATCCAAAGTATCAACAGCATCCACCAAGAATCAATTAAGAAACAAAAGTATCAATAGAACCTATGCAACTAAATCTACTAGCAATTAGCAGCCTTTTTCTACTTCCATTCACTCTTTTTGCCCAGCCCCAAATAGAGTATCACCTGTCATTTAACGAGCCTCATACGCACTATGTGGATGTGGACATGCGGCTTTTGGATTTGGAGCAAGATTCGGTAGATGTAAAAATGGCAGTGTGGACTCCTGGGTCTTATTTGGTGCGGGAGTTTTCGAGGCATATTGACGGAGTGCAGTCGATTGGTTTGGACGGTCAGCCATTGAAGGTCAAGAAAGTGAGCAAGAACACTTGGCGGATTTACAATGGCAAGGTCAAGAACGTTTCGATTCAATACAATGTTTATGCCTTTGAATTGACTGTCCGAACGAGTTTTATTGATGCTGAACATGCGGCTTTGAATGGGGCGAGTATATTCCTCTATCCTGCCGAAATGCAGCACCTTCCTTCTACGATTCACCTATATCCTTACAAGGATTGGCAGCAAGTTACGACTGCATTGAAGCCTGTCAAAAAGGGAAATCCGAATATCTTGAAAGCTCCGAATTACGATGTTTTGGTAGATTCTCCGATTGCATTGGGGAATCATGAAGTCATTGATTTTCAAGCGACAGGTATTCCGCATCGTTTGATGATTCATGGAGAGGGCAATTACGAAACTGCCAAAATGGTGGATGCGATGCAGAAAATTGGAGCAGAAGCGGTGAAACTATTTGGTGAACAACCCAATGAAGATTACCTCTATATGCTCTATAATTGGGACGGTGGCGGCAATGGTTTGGAACACGCCAATTCGACCATGATTACCTATCACCGTTGGAACTATATCCCCAAAAGTTACTTCTTGAAGTGGGCAGGTTTGGTGGCACATGAATACATTCACCTTTGGTTGGTAAAACGTATTCGACCTATCGAATTGGGACCTTTTGACTACGAAAACGAAAATTACACGAATTTACTTTGGGTCATGGAAGGCGTGACGAGTTATTACGATGATATGTTGTTGCGGCGTTCAGACTTGATGGATGTGGACGATTATTTGGGAGTTGTCGCATACAACATCAACAATACCGAAAACGTAGGCGGAAATGAGGTTCAATGCGTGGCACACGCAAGTTTTGATGCTTGGATAAAATACTATCAAAAAAACGAAAACTCGAACAACACAACCGTTTCTTACTATACTAAAGGGGCGGTTTTGGGAACGATTTTAGACTTGGAAATCATTCACCACACCAAAGGTGAAAAAAGCTTGGGAGATGTGCTGCAATATCTCTATCAACGCTACTACAAGGAATTGAAACGAGGTTTTACGGATATCGAGTTTGAGGCTGCGGTAGAAATGGTGATTGGCAAAGAAATGGACGACTTTTTTGAAAACTATGTATTTGACACTGAAGAAATTGACTACAACAAATACTTCAATTATGCGGGGCTGCAAATCGTGAATGTAGATGAATTTGACGAAAGTATCGAATTGGGCGCAAAACTGAAATCAAGTGGTGGAAAATTGACCATTAGTTCTGTCAGTCGGGGAACGCCTGCCTATCAATATGGGCTGAATGCAAAAGATGAAATTGTGGCGGTCAATGGTTTTCGGACAAGTTCGGAGTTGGCACTTCAAAAGGTGATTTCACATCGAAAGACGGGTGATAGGGTGACATTTACGGTAGCTCGTGGAGGGGTGTTGAAGGAGATTGAAGTGGAACTCGACCACAATCACAAGGTTCGGTACTTTATTGAGCAACTGCCCGATGCTACGGATGCGCAGCAAGTTGTTTATAAGAAATGGTTGGATGTGGAGGAATTTTAATCGCAGATAGAATACTGATTTTAGGATGTTCGCAGATAGAATATACTATCAAATCAGGTATAAAACACTGTCTCAGCCAACACCATCACCACATGTGTAAAAATATGTGCCAAAAAAGCACTCTCCAACCCCTTCTTCCAATACAACCAACCAAAGACAATGCCTCCAATAGAATTGCCAATCAAAATATAGCCCAACAAAGCAGTAGAAGGATTTCCGACAGAACTATAGGCAATCGGAAAATGCCCCAAAGCAAAGAGCAATGCAGCAAACAAAATACCTATCCAATAAACTGTGTTGTTCAAGCCGTTGAATACTTTTGAAGTGATGGAAACCGCCAAAGTCATCAATCCAAAACGCATCAAGATTTCTTCGGTCAACCCACCATACAAAAACCTTGCGACTAAACTGGGTTTCAAACTTTCACCCAATTCAATAAATTCTTGTGGAAGAAAAGGTGTGAAAATCAAACCCACAATGCTCAACAATACTCCTGAAATCAATCCCCATTGCACACCAGACTTCACCACTTCGGTTGCCTTCAATTCGCTCTCTCTCCCCAATACTCCTTCAATGATGGGCACTTGCAGCTTCACCCTATCGTACAATATCGTTCCGATGATGACTGCCAACAATAGCAAAATCATTGGATTGACCAAAGCGATCCACTTGATTTGGTCAGCAGTGAATTGTTTGAGCATCAACTCTTTGGTTTCTTCAGGAATCGGGAGTTCCATAGTAAGAAGCGATAAGATGCCAATGATTCCGAGTAGAAATAAAATAGCTGCGAGTTTGAGTTTATGTTTGTTCATACTATATTGATAGATTGTTTTTATGAAGGACTATTCTGTGAATTTATCTACTTGCTCCAAATCCCCTGCTGCTTTCTCCTTTTCTCCAATTTGCAAATAGGCGTTTGCTCGGTTTTGGTAGTATTCAGCAGAAGGTTTGGCTTGAATGGCTTTAGAAAAATCTTGAATGGCAGATGAATAATCGCCTGCTTTGAATTTGGAAACTCCTCGCCAATTATAAGCTTGCGCATCAGCGGGCTGCAACTCTAAGTATGCGTCAAAATCTTCAATGGCAGCGGCATGTTGATGCTTACTTGCGTAAATGATGGCTCGATTAAGGAGGGCTTTGGCAGTTCGTGGATTAATCCCCAAAACTTTGTTCATATCCGAAAGTGCGGCATCAAAATCATTTTGCTGAAAATAAATTCCACCTCTACTGAGTAAAGCATTGACATCATTAGTCTCTTGCTTCAAAATTTCGGTGTAGTCGGCAATAGCAGCATTGAAGTTTTGAAGCATTTCATAAGCTTTCGCCCTTTGCATATAAATATCTTTTTTATTCACGTTTTTTTGAAGCCGAAGCAACGCCGTATAGGTTTCTATAGCTTCTTTATATTGCCTCATTTCCATTAAAGCATAGCCTTTGTAAGTCAAGGCATTCTTATCTTTAGAGTTCAGTTGGAGGACGTCATTGAAGTCTCTAATGGCTTTTTCATATTTCTTGGTCATTAAATAAACCAATCCTTTTTCGTAAAACCCTTTTGTGTTATTGGGGCGCAGGGTAATATATTGCTCATAATCTGCAATGGCTTTGTCGTATTGTTGAGTGGCTGCATAGAATTTTCCTCTGCTCGTATAAGCAAAAGAAATGTTGGGGTATTTGTTCAAGGCATCTGTCCAAAGGCTTGCATCATCGTGCCACACTTTGCTTCGGCTGTAAGAGTAAGTCCCCAAACAGGTCAAATAAATCGCTATGACCGCTAAAATTGCCAATTTCCATTGTAGTTTTTGGTGGAGCAAGTAGGTTAATCCTTGGCCGATGATGAAAAACAAACCAAGATAGGCGATGTAAGAAAATCGATCTGCAATAAATCCAGCTCCTGCTTCTACGACCTGCAATAGGAATACAACATTGAAAAAGAAAAAACCAACTCCAAAAAGCACGATTCGGGTGTGCTTATAGGTCATTACTACCAAGATGGAAAACAGAAATACCAAAGCGGGAACGATGTAATAAATAATTGGAAGCCAATCATCCACTTTTTTAGGGTAAGGATAATAGGCAGATAATGGATAGGGAATCAATACTTTGTAGAGATAAGCTCCCAAAGCATACGCTCCCATCAATGGGCGTTCATACCATTGGATAGTGCTTGTGACATTGAAGGCTCCTGCTGCTTGTAGAAAATGAACGCCTATCAGCCCAAATACAAGCGATAAAAAGAAAAAGGGAATTTTTTCTAAAAGGAGTTTCACATTCAGTTTTCGGCGAAAATAGTAGTCTATTAGCAGCATCGAAAGCGGTAGGGCTACTGCTTGTATTTTGGAGAACAAGGACAAAATCATCAGCAATAGACAAAGGATATAGTAGCGAGGTTGTTTTCGTTTGATGTAGTAAATATAACTGATGAGAGCAGCCAAATAAAAGAAGGCAAAGAGTACATCCTTGCGCTCGGTTATCCATGCGACGGACTCTACGTGCATCGGATGAATGGCAAACAAGATACTGATCAGATAGGCTCCGATTAGTTGTACTCGCAGCCGAATCGCCAACCAAAAGACCAATAAGGCATTGAGAATATGTAGTAATAAATTATTGAAGTGATGAACAAAAGGGTTTGTTCCAAAAAAATGTTTTTCGATGGCAAAACTCAAGGTTGTCAAGGGATTGTAATTGCCATACAAAGCATTGGTAAACATTCCTTCAATATTCTTCCAATTGAGGTTGTTGATGTATTCATTGCTAACCGCATAGCCATAATCATCCCAAGAGGTAATGAACTTTCCTTCCAAAGAAGGAGACAAAACGAGGAAGGTAAGGATACTGATTGAGGCAATGCAAATCCATACATACGAAAACCGCCACCAATATAAGAGTTTGGGACTGTTTTTGATGCTTGCTTCTATGCTTTGCTTTTCTGCCATTGGGCAAATATAAGTAATGGATGAAAATTACAATAAGAATTAAAATTATTTGACGAGCAAATAGAAAAGCCTTGATTACATTTTGGTAATCAAGGCTCTAACAAAAATCATTTTATTTCCTAACTACGCCAACTTCAACATGGCCATCACTCCTCCCGAAAGTGCCAATAGAAGTACCAAATAGGTCGCATCAATTAGATAGAGTTTCAAGGACTTCCGTTGATACAAATAATTGATGGCAATACTGGGGGCAGCATAAAACAAACCTGCCATTGCTCCATGAAAAGCTCCATGCACAAAAGTTTGATCGGCTACATCGTGGTAACCGATAATCATGTTGACCGCATAAGACATGATGATCATCATCACTAAAGCAAGTCCATGTGTTCTTGCTACATCTTTTTGGGCATCTTCATCAGACATACCTGTTTCGGCTTGCCAAGCCTTTCCGAATAAGGCGGTGTACCACAAAGCTCCGAGTGCGAAAGCTGCAAGTCCACCGATAATTGGTTCTACAAATTGCATCATTTTAATGTTGTTTTAGGTGAGAAAATGATAGACAAGATAATAAAAAAGTCCAACTTTTTCACCTATGTACAACTTACATCCATTTGACCAAATCCAAATCTTGTTTGTGAGGCAACAAAGGATGCTTGGGAAGAATGCGGAATCCATACTCATAAACACCTGCCTCGGTCGCTTCAATTTTACACTCGAAGGTTGCGTAATGTTCGTTGTGTTCAGTCATCTCCAAATTACGAGTGTGAATCAATTTGAGGTTGTCTTCATCTTCTCGTTTGAAAAACACTACTTCCACTTCAAAATCATCCACTTTCATATCGTTCAGTTTGAATACGATAGTAGCGTGAAAGTCATCACCCAAAGGCAAAGAATGATTGTCGGTATCATAGACATCCATAGACACAACTTCCAATTGATTCCAGGCATTGCGGAGTTGCTCTTTCCAAGCAGTCATTTCTTTTGCTTTCGCAAAATTATCGGCCTTTAGTTCTCGTCCTCTTGTGGACAACTTGTTGTAGAATCGTTCAAAATAGTGATCCATCATACGCTTCATGGTGAAATAAGGTGCAACTTCTCCAATGATTTTGCGAATGAAACCAACCCAAGATTCCGAAATTCCTTTTTCGTCTGTATGGAAATACGTAGGAATGATTTCGGTCTCTAAGACATTGTAAATCGTTTCGGCATCCAGCTCATTTTGAAGCTCTTGGTTCTGGTAAGTGCGTTTGTCGGTCAATGCCCATCCCGCATCTGGTCGGTAACCTTCTGCCCACCAACCATCTAAAACACTGAAATTCATTACTCCATTCATTGCAGCCTTCATACCACTTGTACCCGAAGCCTCTTTGGGACGAGTAGGCGTATTCAACCATACATCTACACCTTGCACCAGCAATTTGGCAGATTCCATGTGATAGTTTTCCAAAAAGAGAATTTTACCTGCAAAACGAGGGTCTTTAGAAATTTCTACAATGTGCTTGATCAATGCTTGTCCTCCTTTATCAGCAGGGTGTGCTTTACCCGAAAAGACAAACAAAACAGGTTGGGTCACATTGTTTACGATTTTCGCCAAGCGATCCAAATTCGAGAACAACAAATGTGCTCGTTTGTAGGTCGCAAAACGTCGTGCAAAACCAAATATCAGCGCATTTTCGTTGATGCCGTTCAGCACTTCAAAAATAGTTCTGGGATTGTTGCCTTGTCGCATCAAATCCGACTGCAACTTTGTTTTGATATAACCAAGCAGTTTTCGCTTCAATGTGCGACGAATTTCCATGATTTGCTCCGAAGGAACATCATTGATGGTTCGCCAATGATCTTTGTTGGATTGGTCTTGCACCAATTGATTGTTGGTTAGTTTTTTGTGCAAGTTTGCCCATTCATTTGCAATCCATGTTGGATAGTGAACACTGTTGGTCACATATCCAATGTGCAGTTCTTCAAAATTGTAAGCAGGGTATAATACGTTGAACATTTTCTGCGAAACCGTACCATGTAACTTACTCACTCCGTTGACTTCCTGAGAAAGCCGAACCGCTAAGTTACTCATAGAGAACAACTCATGAATGTCATCTGGGTTTTTCTTGCCCAACGCCATCAACTGTTCCCAAGTAATGTTGAGTCTGTTGGCATAGTCATACAAGTAGTTTCGCATCAATCCCTCGTGAAAATAGTCGTGTCCAGCAGGAACAGGTGTGTGAGTTGTAAATAATGCCGAAGAGCGCACTACTTCTACGGCCTCTTCAAAACTCAAGCTTTGCTCTGCAATCAAACTTTGCAGCCTTTCCAATCCTTGAAAAGCAGCGTGACCTTCATTACAGTGAAAAACATCGGGTTCGATGTTCATCGCCCTCAATACTTTTACTCCTCCAATACCCAACAGTATCTCTTGTTTCAAACGGTGCTCATTGTCACCACCATACAATCGGTGGGTCAAGCTTCTGTCTTCCCAACTGTTTTCGTCAATGTCGGTATCCAATAAATACAACTTGATGCGTCCAACATTTAGCTCCCATACTTTGGCAAACACCAAACGACCAGGTAGTTCAATGGTGATTTTTACCCACTCATCCTTATCGTTTTTGACAGGTTGAACGGGAAGTTGGGTAAATTTTTGAGGAGGGTATTTGTCAGATTGATCGCCATAGAGTGACAATTCTTGTTGGAAATAACCATAGCGATAGAGCAAACCGATTGCAGACATATCCACATTCATATCGCTGGCCTCCTTCAAAAAATCACCTGCCAATACACCTAATCCACCTGAATACAATCGCATGGAAGTATGCAAACCATATTCCATACTGAAATATCCAATTTTCGGTGTATCTGGAGTGGGTTTTTCTTGCATATATGCTACAAACTCTGCATTCACTTTTTGAAGTTTAGTGATAAAAGCAGTATCTGCCAATAGCTTTTTAGCTTGATTGACTCCAATACTTTGCAACAATTCCACAGGATTGTATCGAATAGCTTCCCACTGGTCTCCAGCGATGTATTCAAACAATTCAATGGCTTCTTTATTCCAAGACCACCAAAGATTTTGTGCCAAATCTTTGAGAGGTTTCAAAGCTTCGGGAAGATTGGATTCAATAAAAATTCTTTTGAGTTTCAGACGACTGTCCTGTAACTGTCCTAACATAGCATGTTATTTTTTTTATTGTAAATGATTCTGCTTGTTTGTAGGCAAGCCGCAAAGATACAGAATCTATCAAAATTAGGAGTAAAAAATAAAGTACTTAGTAAATATGAAGTAATTAGTAGAGTCCCATTAACAGTTCATGTACTCCAAAAAACTTCACAATCGCCAATAAAATAACTGCAATCAAAATCCTGCGTACCCATATATTCGCATTCGGATAGTCGGCTGCAAAAATGCCCCCCAACCACCCTCCAAATCCTTGTCCTAATGCGACCAACAAACCATAAGACCAATTGACATCTCCATTCCAAACAAAGGTCAGTAGAGCGGGTATGCTAAACACCAAAACTATCAGCATCTTGATTCCATTTGCATATCGCAGACTATAACCTGCACCCAATACCAAGGCTGCCAACAGCATCACCCCGACTCCCGCTTGTAGAAAACCACCGTGAACACCTATTAGGAAGAAAACAACTATGTTGAGTGGGCTCCGAACTTTTGCCATGTCTGCCACCGATTCTGCCAGCCATTTTTTGGGATTGAGCAATACAAGCATCAATAAAAACACCATCAAAATCCCCATAGCCAATTGCATCGTTTCTTCTGTCAAACCAACTGCAATGTTAGCGCCCACCAAAGCTCCTAAAACGGAAGGAATGATCATCCACCAAATGCCTTCTTTGGGAATCAGCCC
>JAUHXA010000131.1 GCA_030427245.1 Bacteroidia bacterium
ATTGTGCTTCAAATTTTTTACGCATCAGATAGTAATATTTTTTTACACGAATCTCATAGATACATAAATTATTACTTGATTCGTAATTAGCGTTATACAAATATTTCAATTGCTAAGATAATATTTTTTACTGTATAATTCAAATCGAAAAAGCACTTTATTTCACTCAATATCAAATATTAGTGCCTTCCCGTTCAGGCACTAATTATATCAGACTAATTTTTGTGTATAAAGTTCAATCAGCTATGCGATTTTTCTATTTTTTTGTCTTTAAAACACTTGTGCATTAACTGACTAATAATCAATATCTTACATTTATTGTTTTTAATCAAAAGCAAACCTCCTTCCTATTCCCTCTTCAAAATACTGCATGATAAATCCTTCCAAATGTATTTGCAAAAACTGCTATTTTCAATGATTTTTGTCACATCAATATCCGATAAAACCAATCTCTATGAAAAACCTATACCTTCTTTTATTCCTTCAATGTTGTTTTGTATCAAATATTTACGCTCAATACCCATTCGGTGAAATCAACGGCACAGTCACTGATGCAGAATCGGGCGAAACGATTCCTTTTGTCAATCTAACCATTGAAGGGAATGGTACAATAGTAGAAACCATTACAGATTTTAGTGGTTCTTATTCTGTTAAAGGACTTCCAACAGGATTATATTCATTAAATTTAAGTTATGTGGGCTGTGCTAGCAAAAGCATACATAACGTTCTTGTGAAAGGAGGTGATAACACTTCATTGGATATTTCACTTGGCTGTTTTTGTTGTGTTTTAGGCGGCTATGAAGTGATAGAGTATCGTGAACCTCAACTAAGAAAAACTCCCAACACAAACAAAACTTTCACTCGAAAAGAAATCCATGCTATGCCTTTTCGAAATACTAACGACATAGCAGGAATGGGGACAAACAGTTTTGATATTAGGTAGTTTTTACTTTGTATTATGAATGAATTCACAAACCAACCAAAATCCATATATCTCTTTTAAATTATTACTAATCAACAAAGTTGAACAAAAACAACATCTTTCAACACCAAAGTCGGAAAGGAATTGACCAAAAGCACACACACACTTTTTGATGCTGCTGCCCAAAATTTTCAATGGACATTTGCTATTGCCATTTTCAGCATCATACGTCACCCTCCCCCTACCTACAAAGCAATTATTTCACAAGTTAGAAAGTCTGTTATCATGCTAAAGCAGAGGTTTGTATCAGGAATACACCTCTGCTTTTTTCGTATCATCCTAAAGGCTTTTTACCTCTATTTCTCCACCATTTTCTAAACAACCAAATCAATACACCCAAGACAATCCAAAAGGGCCAAGCGTACATAATGGCGATGGTGAACTCCAAAAAACCCTCCCAGCCTTCGCCAATAGCCTTGCCGATTTTGGTAAAATAGCTTCTTTCGGGGGCGGCTTCATACTCCAATTTTTCGTAGTAGGTCAAGTTGATGGTGCTGAACGAAACTTGGTCACGGAGGTATTTCAAGCGGCCTTCGGCAGCATCAATTTCTTCTCGAATTTTGCGAATTTCGTTTTCTACATCCAAAATTTCTTTGATGTTTTTGGCTTGCTGCAAAATCTCTTGAAAACGTTTTTCGACTTGTTTGCGGTTGTTGAGGCGAGCTTCAATATCAATGTATTCTGCGGTGACATCCTTCGCATTGATGCGTTTGTGGTCGGTGTAAATGGCCAGTTTTGTCAAGTCTTCCAGTAAGGCATCGAATTTTTCGGAAGAAACTCGAATAATCAAATTGTTCTCCCACGAATAGCCACTTTTGGATTCATCTTCTAAGGTCACATAAGCTTCGTGCTTCGCAATTGCTTCGTCAATCGCCGTACCCGCTTGTTTGAATTCTTCGACTTGCATACGTATAGAGGCATCCCGAATGATTTTGGGTTGAACTTTGGTTTGTTCGGTGATGCGGCTTGCATCTCCTCCTCCTTCGTTAGAAACCGTTTGAGCGTCGTAAGTCGCAGCCTCTTCTGCATATCCATCTGACTCTCCTATATCTACTCTTTTTTCCATTGAAGGAGCATAGCTAAAATCTGAACTACTACCTCCACAAGCAGACAGTACAATTACTAATATAAAAGAAGAATACCATATTATATTTTTCATAGAAATAAGATTTTTGAGGGTAATAAAGGTTGAGGGATTCGTTGGAATAGATAGGGTTTAAGACAGAGAATATATTTGGACGTAAGAGAAAGAAAGTAAAAAATCCTACTTCTTGTCTCTTGTTTCTCTCCTCTAATTTTTTATCCTCCCGACATTTTTGTTTTGGTGTATCCCATATCTTTGAGGAGGTTATAAACTTTCTCTTTCAGATCTCCCTGAATGATGATTATACCGTCTTTGGCAGATCCGCCCACACCACATTTGGACTTCAATGTTTTACCCAATTCCTTCAAATCATCTTCCGAACCTACAAAACCTTCTACTAATGTTGCTGTTTTTCCCCTCCGTTTTTTACGATCTCGCAGCACCTTCAATTGTTGTTTGTTTGCCTCCAATGTTTCTGCTTCTTCCTCTTCTTCTGACTCATATTCATGATCGGGATTGGTAGAATAGACAATATTGATTCGATTGAACTTGTTTTTCTTTGCCATGGAAATTTCTTATTAATGTTTCTAAAATCAGACTATTAAGAACTCTTCTTGCGGAGACATTCTAATTTGAAGTTGAACCTGTGTTTTGAATTTGAGTTTTCAATTTAAAAATTCTTGCACCTTCAAAATCCTTCCACAGCACATAATTGTCATAGATGGAATCTTGAAAAGCATGATAAAAATAGTGAATATCCCAGAATTTTTCCTTGTCCAACAAAAAATTATTTACGCTTAAGGAATCTTCAAATTGGGTGTATCTGGAATTGACCATCATAACTATATCGGTTTGAAGTTCGGAAATCTTACTCAAACGACATTGTTTTTCTCGAAAAACGGTGGTAAATATATCGGGAATATAACTCGTTTCGTCACAGTAGATAGTCGAGTTGGGGTTTGCATTTTCGGCTAACCACTTTCCTGCAATGATGGAAGCTGTTGTATGTTCTCGATTGAAGTGATAGGCGCTCCAAGTTCTCCATTCTTTGAAGCCATTGAAGAAAATGAATGTTAAAAGAACTGTAAGTAATGCTTTAAGTAAAAACTGGTTAATATTTGAAATTGAAGGTTTTGAAGACCATTTCCATAATTGAAATATGGCAGCCGAAGCCAAAATAATCATGGTCGGAATGAGCATTAAAATATATCGAGCTTCAACAAATTTGATTTGAAAGACAAAATACAACAAGACTCCTATATTCCAAAGAGCTAAGATACGGGCAGCATTGAAGGTAAAGAACTTATTTTTCCTTCTCTCAGCCTCTTCCGAAGAGGTAGAATGTGGTGTGTGCTTCTCTTTGAAAAAGGATTGTAGAGGAGGTTTTTTCATGGGTTAAGTGTAAAATTCTACTTTTTAGTTTTCATAAACCTCAATAAAATCACCCAAGCTACCAAACAACATCCTGCTCCAAACCACATGGGAAATCGCACATTGATGCCCACCGCTGCCCCAAATAGGATAGCAGGTAAGGCATTGCAAAGGGATTGAATGGCTTGATTGATGCCGATGACTTCTCCTTGTATGGCATCATCCGCCAAATTTGAGACGACTGCTAAGGAACTTGGAAAAGTGATGCCTTGAAAAAATATCATGATAGGCAATACCATATACAACATCATCGTGCTTTTGGGTAGTAAAATCAACAAAAAACTCAATCCAAAAAAAGGAATAGACCACTTCAAAATATTGACAGGTAGAAGGCGATTGGCAATCGGTCGAAGCAATACCCCCTGAGAAACCGCAATCAGCACGCCTATGTACATGAATATCAATCCGACTTGCTGTACGTTGTATTCAAATACTTCAATCAAATAAAATTGGAAAAATTGGGAGAAGAATGCCAGTGCGATGGTCAGCATGAAAATCACCATAAAAATCAGGCGAAAACTCGGGTAGATAAAGGCTTTTTGAGCATTTCGGATACCTGTGAGCCAACTAATTTTGCGGACAGGAGCTTTGGTTTGTAGGGTTTCAGGAAAGAAAAACTTGATGTAAAAGATGTTGCAGAAATTCAAAAGTCCTCCTAACACAAAAGCAAGTTCATAGCTAAACCACTCAAAACTGGACAACAGAACCATACATCCGACACCTGATACAAAGCCCAATCCAAACGCTACACCTGTGAGTCCAAAGTTTTTGGCTTTGTTCTTGTCGTCGCTCACATCTGCCAAAGCTGCTTGAACGGTATTGAGAGTTGTTCCCAATACGCCTGACATCAACCGACCTGCAAAAATGAACCAAAAACTCACCCAATAAATTCCGAATCCTGCCAGTAAATAGGCTGAACCACTCATCAAATTGGCAAACATCAGTATTTTTCGTCTTCCTTTCCAGTCGGACACCATGCCCAAAATAGGAGAACCAAACAAAGCTCCCAATGAATAACCGCCAATAACAATGCCGTACAAAAAGGTAAGTGTTTCGGGTGGAAAACTGTCTTGGAACAGCCCTGTTTCATCCATAGAAAAGACAAAAGGCAGCACAGGAGCAATTAAGCCAAAACCAAAAAAATCAATAAATAAGGTAAAAAAAACTCGGAAAAGGGTGTTTCGATTGCTTCTTGTATTCGTCGTTGTCATTATGGTATTTTAGATAATCGGCGAATATAGGGATATAAACACAATCTTTGTTTACTTCAAGGACAGATTATTTCTGCCAATCAGATAACCTTCGTTGTAGAGTTCTGCATAATAATTGCCGCCAACAAGGGGTGTTGCTTGTTCCCAAAACATGCAGTAATTGTCACGCTTTCCAGTGTAGTCTATTGCACCTTTTATGGTGTATTTGATAGGAGAACCATCTTCGGCACTTTTCAATATGCCAGAACCAAAAGACTCCATAAATAGGCTTTCGCCCCCAGGAGAAACAATCCGCAACATGATTTCTTTTTCGCCAGGTTGTGCCACAGGATTTGGCATAATATCAAAACATACTTTTAGTTTTTCGACTCGCTTGGCATTGTTCACCATCACTTCTTTGCCCGAACCTTTGTACTTCACACCTGTAATTTCGATGCTACTCGTTTGAAGAACAGAGGCCCGACTCACTTTGGAAGCCAATAATTCTTTTTCTTCACTCAAGATATTGGTTTTGGTACTCAGCAATTCTTGTTCGATTTGAAGTTGCGATATGCTGTCAGTTTGGCTTTGAATGGTTTCATCTTTTGCAATCACATTTTCTTGGAGGCTGCGATTTTCGTTGTTAAGACGTTCATTGGCCATTTTAAGCTGATCCAGTTCACCTTTGTAATTCGTTACAGTAGCACGCAGGGTTTCCAAGAGGGTTCTTGCTCGTGAAAGCTCCTGTCGGCTTGCCCTATTCTTACCTAAGAGGCTTTCAATTTCCGTCGTTTGTTCATCTATTTGAATGCGAATGCTTTGAAGGGTGCTGTCCAATTCGATGTTTTCCTCTTTGAAGGTATCCAACTCTTCCATTAAGCTGTTGAGTTCACTTTGAAGAGATTCTTTATTTTCTGTCATTTCTGTTTCCACCTCCTGCTTTTCCTTTTTCATTTTTTGTACTGTATAAAAAAACCAAGCATTGGTAATCAGCAAAAGCAAAATGAGGATTAAGTAAATAGCTTGACGTGATTTGGTAGTTGTTTCCGTCATTATTATTAATTTTACAAATTAAAAAGTACTAAAAAATCTGCAATAAAGTATTTGAGAACACATTGCAAAATGCTTCGTTATTAAATACTAAACATTAACAATTGAGTTTGAGGTTCTACTTTTACCTAATACTGCAAAGATACGAGATTTATGGATGAACTAACAAAAGATTATTGGGATGAACGATATTTGAAGGGGGAAATTCAATGGGATATAGGTGTTATTAGTGAGCCTTTTAAACATTATTTTGACCAATTATCAAACAAGCAACTGAAAATATTGATTCCTGGAGGCGGAAATTCTTACGAAGCAGAATACCTTTTCCACAATGGATTCAAGAATGTGTTTTTGTTGGATTGGTCGCCGAAAGCACTTCAAAATTTTAGAAATCGAACTCCTGAGTTTCCAACAACTCAATTGATAAATGCCGATTTTTTCCAGCACAATGGGCAATATGATTTGATAATCGAACAAACTTTTTTTTGTGCCTTAAATCCAAAACTTAGAAAAAACTACGTGCAACATTCGCACCAATTATTGAAAAACGAAGGAAAATTGGTCGGATTATTCTTCAATGTCCCACTAAATATAGACCATCCTCCGTTTGGAGGCAGTAAAAAAGAATATTTTTCTTATTTTGAAAACCATTTTGATATCTTGATTATGGAGCATTGTTACAATTCCATCCCTTCTAGAGCAAACAGTGAATTGTTTGCTAAAATGGTGAAGAAATGAAAAATGACCTAGTGATTTAGTCGAAATCTTATGTACCTTGTGATTAAATAATCTTATAGACCATTAAATTTTAGATATTATGAAATTTACCTTAGATAAAAAAGACAGCTATACGGTATTTTCCCTATTAGAGCCCAAACTTAATACCCTTTTTGCTCCCGATTTAAAATCTGAATTGACTATACTACACAATGAAGGGATTAGAAACATTATTTTGGATCTTGAAAATGTTACTTTTGTAGATTCATCTGGTTTGAGTGCCATATTGGTTGGCAATCGTCTATGCAAAGCTATCGGCGGAAGTTTGATTGTTGCAGCTCCAACCGAAAACGTCAATCGATTGATGAAAATTTCGCAGTTGAACAATATTTTGACCATCATTGCTACTGTACAACAAGCCAGAGACTATGTGATGATGGAAGAACTCGTCAATGAATTGCAAGACGACGATAGTGGAGATTCTGAAGACAACGAAGAATAGTCCCCAATACAGATGACCACATTCAGTGTCACCATATTGGGCAGCAATTCTGCCATGCCCGTTTACGACAGACATCCCTCTGCCCAAGTACTCAATATAAATGAGCAGCTTTATTTGATTGATTGTGGGGAAGGTACGCAAATACAATTGCAGAAATACAACATTCGCCCTTCCAAAATCAATCACATATTTATTTCGCATTTACATGGAGATCACTACTTGGGCTTAGTTCCATTATTGGACACCTTTGCGCTTTTGGGTAGAACTGCACCCATACACCTCTATGGCCCTCCGCTTCTCATAAAGGTTATTGACCTTCACCGAACCATCAATGGATGGACCATAGATGATGCGCCTTACAAAATTCATTTTCATCCTCTCGATCCATTGAACTCTGAATTGATTTTAGATTCTAAAAAACTAATAGTCAAAAGTATTCCAATGAATCACCGAGTTCCATGCACAGGTTTTCTATTTGAAGAAAAGCCCAAGGAACGAAAAATGCTGGCAGAAAAAATCACTACCTTCAATATCCCCTATACAGCTATTCCCAACATCAAAAAAGGAGCAGATTATACCACCACAGAAGGCAAAGTGATTCCCAACGAAGAACTGACTGTTCCTCCACCTCCTACCCGCTCTTATGCTTATTGCAGTGATACCGCTTACAACGAAAGTATTTTGCCGATAATCAAAGGCGTGGATTTGCTCTATCACGAAGCGACATACTTGGAAGACAGAGCAGAACTTGCTGCTCCCAGAGGTCACAGTACCGCCAAAGAAGCGGCTTTAATCGCACAGAAAGCGGGTGTAAAAAAACTCTTATTGGGACACTTTTCATCGAGATACCACGAATTGCATCCCTTTGTGGAGGAAGCGAAAACGGTTTTTGAACATTCGAAATTGGCAACGGAAGGGCATGTTTTTGAAGTAGAATAAAATCACCCTTAGCCAAAGTACAAAGTAGGGGATTTTGGTTTCAGAAGTACAATTACACTTGAACGAAACTATCTACGAGATTCTCAACAGAAAAGGTAATCAAAAAGTAATTTTTGTTATCTCCCTAATTTTTAGGATATTGCCTGAACATTCACTTTTTTATTGAACTTTGGACAGAAGATTATTTTTCTGAACATCACCACGATAAAATAACCTTATGGCAATCGGAACTATTTTGGGCGACATAATTTTGGGTTTGGGCGTCAACAAAGGTTATGACCTCTTGAAAGGTACATCCGCTTCAAAAGAAGCCACCGACTTCAAAGGGCTGTTTACCAAAGCTTTTGAGGATTCATTTGTGCTATACTTGGATAAATGCAACTACGAAGTCAAGAGAGAACTGGCAAAAAATATAAAGCAGAAAATCACCTCCCATTTTCGTTATCCTACTTCTCTATTTGAAGCCATCAGCAGTATAGACATAAACCTCTTCAAAGGACTGCAAAATGAAAGTGAACAAAGGCAAAAAATTGCAGAAAAACTGGTGGAAGCCTTCAACATCAGCTACCAACACTCCTTACACACCGATGTCGAAATTTTAGCGGAATGTTTGTATTATTTCGATGAGGCTTCGGACCACAATATGAACCCAACTGTGGGAACAAAAATGCTTCTGCAAGCCCATAAAGAGCTGATGGCAAAATTGGAAGCCCTCAATCCCTCCTCCCAAAACCAAATCCCCCCAAAACTCACCCACCTTCCCCTTCTCGACCTTCAAAAAGTCATTGGTCGAGACGAAGACTTAGAAAAATTGGAGAAGCTGATGAACGATTCCGACAGCAGCCACAAAATCGTGCTGACAAGTGGCATGGGCGGCATCGGCAAAACGACTTTGGCACAAGCCTATCTGACCAAACACCAAGACCAATTCCAACATATCGCTTGGCTGACCCAAAGCGACGACCGACCCGAAAACATTTTTTTGAACAATGTCGGCTTATTGAGTGCGCTGCAATTGAATTTTGAAGGCAGCCAGTTGGACACCGAACAGCGTTTGAGTTTGGTTTTTGCGGCAATGCGGAAACTCGAACAAGCCGACAAAAGCAATCTATTGGTGATAGACAATGCAACTGCCGAACTACAAAGCCTCCATGAAATTCCCATGCCTCCACATTGGAAAGTCTTGGTGACTTCTCGACAGGACATACAGGGCTACGAACAACTCCGATTGGGGTATTTGGACGAAGCCGCTGCCTATCAACTGTTTCTCACGCACTACACGCAGCCACTGACCCAACAAAACATCGTCATTATTCAAAACATTCTTCGTGCTTTGGGCTTCCACACCCTCTCCATAGAACTTTACGCCAAAACCGCCCAACACCTCAATATTCACCTATCTCGATTGGAACAAAAGCTGCAAAACAGTCTGCGATTGGGCTATGAAACTGCCATTCAAAGCCCACACCAACAAGGCAGAACCATCGAACAGGTATTCCCTTATTTGAAAGAGATTTTCCAGTTGGGTGAACTGTCCGAAAAAGAGGAAAAACTGCTGCGTTTGTGGACTTTGCTGCCTCCCGATTTTGTTTCGCTTGATTTGGTTTTGAAATTGTGGCAATTGGATGTCGAAAAAGACGATGTAACGTGGTTTGCTTATATCGGTGCTGCAAAGAAATTGGCGCAAAAGGGTTGGCTGAATGTGGAGCAGCAAGAAGACGGAAGTACTTTATATAGTATGCACCGAGTGATTCGGGAAGTGCTGCACCAAAAATGGGTGATTCAAGAGCATGAATCGGAGTACTTGCCTTTTGTGAATACAGTAGGCAGTTTATTGGACGAAGACAACCATGATGTTTCGCTTCGCACCTATTTGATTCCTTTTGGAGAAAACCTCCTCCGCTTTCTCAACAAAGAAAAACACACTTGGCTGTTAGGTACATTGGCAGGGGCTTATAAAAAAAACCAACGCCTGAATGAGGCAGAGGAAACCTACATCGAAGCATTAGACATCTATCGAAGATTAGCCGAGGCAAATCCACAAGCTTTTTTACCAGATGTCGCTACTACCTTGAATAATTTGGCGGTTTTACACAGTGATAAAAATGAGTTCCCCCAAGCCCTTCAAGCCTACACCGAAGCATTAGACATCTATCGAAGATTAGCCGAGGCAAATCCACAAGCTTTTTTACCAGATGTCGCTACTACCTTGAATAATTTGGCGGTTTTACACAGTGATAAAAATGAGTTCCCCCAAGCCCTT
>JAUHXA010000048.1 GCA_030427245.1 Bacteroidia bacterium
TCGCCAAATTCGATTGGCTCACGGCAACGGTCGGATGGTCCTTGCCAAAGTTCTTTATCGCCGAAGCTAAAGCGATTTCCAATAAACTCGCTGCTTCCCCGTACCTGCCCAAATTCCGATACACAGTCGCCAAATTCGATTGGCTCACGGCAACGGTCGGATGGTCCTTGCCAAAGTTCTTTAGATCCGAAGCTAAAGCGATTTCCAATAAACTCGCTGCTTCCCCGTACCTGCCCAAATCGCCATACACATTCGCCAAATTCGATTGAGTTATAGCAACTGCTGAATGGTCATTGCCAAAATGATTGATATAAGAAACCAAAGCGATTTCCATCAATTCTGTTGTTTCATTGTACTTTCCTAAATACTGAAGTGTATTTGCCAAGTTCACCTGCAATCTTGCGACTTCTGGGTGTTCTTTGTCATACAAGAAAATTGCAATCTCCATAGCTCTTTCTTTGAAGGTAGCGGCTATTTGATATTGTCCATAATTTTCTTCCAAATAACCTATGTTTCCCAAGAAACGAATCAATGTTTCATGATTTTCATGGAAAAACAAATCACTCAACCGCTCCGCAAGGTATTTGTATTTGTTTTTCTCTATCAGCTGGTACTCAGGATTCAAATTGTTGTAGTGGATTAAATTCCCCACAGATTGGATGTATTTTGCGGCAAACGCCACCTCTACCTCCAATTTTTCGACACCGACCTCCGCAATCAAAGGATGGATTTTGTATTGAATCCCTTCTTTTTCACTCTCTGTTGCTACCGAAAAATCCTTTTTCTCCAACCAACCTCTTTCCACCAATTCCTCCAAGTCGTCGTATAAGTCCTCCGATTGCAGCTCCATCACTTCAAAAAAACTGTCCAAAAATTCTTCTCCAAAAAAAGTGGCAGTCGGCAGCAGTACAAAGGCTCGAAGGAGCTCTTGGGTTCTGTCTTGTAGTCGAGTGATGTTTTGGAAGATAAACCAAATATAATCCGCTACTTTGGATTTTTTAGGGCGGTTTTTGATGCTGTCGCCTCCTGCGCCTGTATCTATGCCTCGTTTGTTGAGTGGCTTAGAGCGGATGTATTCTGTTTCAATTAGGTCTGCCAATTTTTCAAAAGGAATCGCTGATTTTCGGGCGGATTTGGCGACCAATTCTATGAGCAGGGTATGGAAGTCTAAGTGGCTCAGTAGGGATTTGATTTGGACATCGCTTGCGGTCGTACTTGGATGGTGTTGACGAAAGAGGGCGATGGCTTGTTTCGGTGCTAAGGTTTCGATTCTGACGGTTTGCCAGTTGTCAGGCTGAGTGCGAGAGGTGATGAGAATGTGGCAGTTGTGGCTTCGTTCAAACAATTGACGGTGTTGGAGGAGGTCTTGTACTTGGTTGGCATTGTCTATCACCAAGAGCGTTTTGTCGAGGTCGTTGAGTCTTTTGAAGACCATTTGAAAGGCTTGGTCGGGGGCTTTCGCTTTGAGCAGTTCGTTGATTTCTGCGGGATACCGAGGCTGTCGAGTAGGGGCAGATTGGAGGTGAAGGTGTCGGCGATACTCTGCGAAAGTGGATTGTCTTGGTGGCTGCTTTGGACGGTCAGCCATGCAAAGTGTTGATAATCCTGGAGGTGTTGGGCGATGTATTTGGTGGCGACTGCGGTTTTACCGATGCCACCCATGCCATTGACGAGGGCAGTGGGTTTGTGTTCTTGCAGAAAGTGGTGGGTCTTTTGGAGTTCGACTTCTCGACCGATGATATTATCGGCTTGGGTTGGGATGTTGTTGGTGAGTAGGCGGGGGATTTTTCGGCTTTCGTTGTGGAGGTGGTATTGTATCACATTGCCGATGTGCATATTGCCGCCTACGGTGACATCACTATTGAGAATGGCATTTTGAACATCAGAAACGGACATTTGGTTAAAATCCAACAACTGTTCTTTCAATTGCAGGTTTTGGCATTGGAGTTCTTGCAGCTTTTGATAGAGCCGATTGAAGTCCTTTTTGATGGCAATGATTTCACCATTGGCTTCAATGGTGATGTGGCTGTCGCTGACTCCTTGAATAACGATGTTGTAATCGCCTTTGATGTAGGACTTGTTTTCTTGATTGTATTTGTTGGACATGTGCTATTTCTTGTAGAAAAAAGTGGTGTCCTAACAAATATAGGTAAAAGTCTACAAAATATATACTGTTGTGCTTCCACAAACAACGAAAGCCCATATCTTTAGATGGGCTTCATAGTTTTTTTTAATCAATAGATTGGTATCCTCCTATCGAAGTAAAAGAACAGTTAGTTGTTACCGTACTTCTTTTGAATATAAGAAGCCTTCAAAATTTCTTTTCTTCTTTCAACAGAAGGTTTGGTGTAATCTTTTCTTCTACGTAGTTCGCTTAAAATACCTGTTTTTTGACCTTTCTTTTTGTAACGACGCAATGCTTTGTCTATCGTTTCGCTATCTTTTACTTCAATGATAATCATATTGAATATTTGTTTGATAATTGGGTAATAAAAAATACTACAAAATGGCTGCAAAGATACAGCATCTTCTTGTTTTTACCTAATGCCTGATGGAATGAAAATGAAAATAGCCTCTCCAGAGGACTCAAAAATACTACAAATCAGATTTTGAGGGCCGTTTATTGTTGATTTATCTTCCAATTGTAGGGATAATAATCCACTGTATAATCGGACGGAATGGGTTCGTTTCGATATTGATTAATATACTCTATCAATGATTTCCCACCTTGTGTAAAGTCGGATTCGTACCATTTGAAGATTTCGGACAATTCTACTTTTTTTGCAGCATCATTGACTTTCGTAAAATTTGGGTCGTTGAGTGCTTTTTTGGTTTGACGGTCAAGTTGGGCATTCAACATTGAAGGGGTATAAGCAAAAGACTCTATTTGAGGGCATCCGATTGCGCCACATACTACTGCAAAGTGAAAACGTGCATCTTTTTTCAAGCCAAATAATTTTCCTTTTTCTAACTGATTCAAAGTCAAAGATTCTCCTGCTACCGTATATTTTTGGGCATCAAAAAACCCCAATACGTCTAAGGGTGAACTTGGAGTGTCGTTCTTTAGAATAGAATGGATGACCAAAATATTGTAAGCGTTGATGTAAAAAGCTTGTTTTTCGAGGCTACTTGCTTTGCTAAGGTCTGTGGCAGCAGTTTGATCAACTATCTGTTTGAGTTTTGATTTGTTGATTTGTGAATAAGCGACCAAACCCCTTGACACATGGCTGCTCAAAAAACTATTTGTTGTTTCGATCAGACCACTCAATAAGGATTTACTCGTTTCCTGCTTCTCGGGCTTCTCAATAGAGGGGGCATTATCACTGGTCGAAACTGTAGGGCTGGCAGGACTTGGAGGACTTTCTTTTGAAGTAGCGACTACGGTATTTTTTTGGTTATCCGCTTCTTTGGGACTGATGTCGGGTTTTGGAGCGACTTCTATTTTGGTCAAATGGTCGTTGGAGACAGGGGCTTCTTTTGCTTCAATGACCTCACCTTTTTTTTGTGTTGCTTTTTTCTCCGTTTCCTCCTCCAAGTTGCTGATTTCTTCATTGGTGGTGAGTGTCGTTGTTGTTTCGGATTGCGGTGCTTCGTTCAAGGCTTTCACCACTTCCATAGCGTCTGTTTTTGCAGCCGATTTGTCGAGTGACTTATTGCAGGAAAATAGCAGTAAGGTTATTATCAAAGTGTTGGAAAACAACAATATTTTGTTCATCTTTCTTTTATTGAAATTCAAAATAGTATATTTAGATGGTGGTTGAGAATTCTATTATTAGAAATGCTTGTGGCATTGGATTGGTTTAGAGATACAGCTATTAAAAGTGTAAAAGGACGACAGTTTCGCCAATATTAGATGGTGAAAAAACAACTTTTCATTTTTCTAACTCAACCTACTTTCCTCTTTCTAAAAAGGGAATAAAGGCTTTGAAATTATTTTTTCTTTGTTTCTTCGCTTGAATGACAAGGAACTTTATAGCTTGTTTTTTGAGTTATTACTTTAAGTACAAAATGAATGTTTTATTATGGATGCACTACTTTTCAATGCACTTATCGGAGGTCTTTTTTCTTTGATTGGAATTTATATTAAACACCGATTGGACAAAAAAAACGAGATTCGATTTGATTCGAATGTAGAAAACCGAGACGCTGCCGAATACAAGTCAAAAGGAATTTGGGACAAATTCTTCAATGCTGATATGAACAGGGGGTTGTCGGTTTTGTTTTTGGACTTTATTGTCATTGTAATAGTTGTAGGAATTTTTGACCTCAACAATACTGAGCCATTTTGGGAAGATTTCTTTGCAATGGTGGTAATAGGTGCTGTTCCTGTGTATGGATTCTTTTATATGCTGAAAGGGTTTTTCAAATATTTTGTAGATTAGCCCCTTTTTTAACACAGCTTCAATATTATGATAATTGACAAAAACAATCCTTGGCACAAGGTAAAAATAGGCAATAATGCGCCTGATGTGGTAAATGGCATCATCGAAATTCCACAGAATACAAGAGCTAAATATGAACTTGACAAAGAGAGTGGTTTATTGAAATTAGACAGAGTGCTCTATTCTTCTATGTATTATCCTGCCAACTATGGCTTTATTCCCCAAACTTATTGTGACGACAAAGATCCTTTGGACATCGTGATTTTGTCTCAAATAACGGTTGTGCCACTTTGTATTGTGTCGGCAAAAGTAATTGGCGTGATGCGAATGTTGGATGGAGGGGAATTGGACGACAAAATCATTGCAGTAGCAGAAAACGACATGAGTGTGAGCCATATCAACGATATTTCGGAGCTACCTGAGCATTTCTTCAATGAGTTGCGAAATTTCTTTGAAGACTACAAAAAACTGGAACATAAGACCGTAGAAGTAGAAAAGTTTCAGAATGCAACGGTAGCAAAAGAGATTGTGAAAAGGAGTATTGAAGATTATCAAAAACTTGTTGGAATAAAATAAGTGGAATCGGGAACTTATTGGGTTTTCACCCTACTTTTGAGATGGTCATGGAAGTCATTGAGTTGAGAGATAGATTGGAAATCAGTAGAAGGAAAAAAAGATGAACTTATACAAAGAACTCTCCACCGTTTATCACGAAATGTATCAATTTTTTTTTGATTACGACCATGAGTTTTCTTTTTATCATTCTGTTTTAGAAAGATACAAAGCAAACAAGGTATTGGAGTTTGGCTGTGGTACAGGCAACTTGGCGAAGCGTTTTTTGGCTGCAAAATACGACTACTTGGGCGTGGATTTGAATCAAGAAATGCTGGACATTGCTGCAAAATCTTTGCCTTCAAATCGTTTCCTTCAAGGCGATATACGAACATTTACTTCTCCTACTATTTTTGAAGCTGCCTTGATAACAGGGCGCACCATCAGTTATTTGCCAACCCATCAAGATGTTCTCCAAGCCTTTGAAGTGATATACAATTGTTTGAACGACAAGGGAATTTTGGTGTTTGATGCGATTGATGCGTCTTTATTGTTTGAAGATTTTGACGAGAGCGAAAAAGAGTTGAGAGTGGGTAAATACAAGCGTGTGAGTCAATCCACACCCAATTTAAAAACAGGTTGGACTTGGGATTGGAAATCTACTTATTTTGAAGAAATCAATGGAGAATTTGAAGTAATTGGAAAAGACTTTGCTACGGTTCGAGCCTTTACCCACGACGAATTGAAGCTTTTATTGAAGCTGTCGGGCTTTGAAGTTCTGGAGGTGGTCAAAAAAGACACTTATATGTGGCAAGACCATTATTTTCTGGCGCAAAAAAATGTATCTTTGGAATGAATCAAAATCACTACTCATGTCAAAAAAAACATACTCCGCCCTCCTTTTCATCTTTATTTTGATAACTTCTTGTGTCCAAAATGACTCGACTGATACGGCTTCAAAAACAGCAGTAATAGAGGAAACGTCTACTCAAAAAAGAGAAGTTCCTTTTGAAGTGAGTATTGACGAGGTGAAAGACTATGTACCCGACATCACTGTTGTTATCCCACACGACAAGGCTTTTAAGGAAGAAATGACTTTTCTCGGTTTCTCATTGAATTCCTTGATTGATTCTTTGGTTGCCGACTTAGAGAATACCGATAATTTACAAGCTACTTTTGTTTGCACAGATGGTTACAAGCCCTCTATTCCTTTGTCGGAAGTCGCTAAACACGAGGGATACATCACCTATCAAAAAAGCCGTGAACAATTGAAGGTTTGGGCTGACAGTATCAAAGAGCGCATTCCACCTTATTATGTGACTTGGAAAACGGATACGCTCAACCAAGACTTGATCAATCCTTATGGGGTCACTTCTCTGAGAATTGAAATGATTGGTTTCAATTACGACAAAATATTACCTGCAAAAGTCAAAGAAGACAGCCTTCTCTCCAAGGGCTTCAAACTCTACGAAAAAATGTGTATGAAATGTCATGCCATCAATCAGGAAGGAGGCGTATTGGGCCCTGAACTAAATGTTCCTCAAAACATAACAGAATACAGAAGTAAGGATTTTTTCTTTTCTTTTATCAAAAGCCCTATGTCTTACCGCTACAACAGTAAAATGCCACCGATTCCATTGCCCGATGAAAAGTTGGGTTTGATCTATGACTATTTGGAGGCAATGAAGGAGTTTAAGGTGTTGGAAGAAGATTAAACCTCTCCACTTCCTCCACAGGTACATTATTCCGTTTCGCCAAATCTATCATTCTTGCATTCAATAAAATTACATTTTTTTTTCAAAAAACCTTCAATCTGCTTCCTTCAATTCGTCTATTGGAGCAGAGAGACTTGTCATTGGAGTCACAGAAAGCCAAAACCATCACAAATAAGTAAAAAAAAATGCACCTAAATATTTTTCCGAAAATTGCTGTTTTTTCAAAAAAACAATCCTTATTTTTATGAAATAATCTGCTCAATATTGAAATCCAACAAAGTGGGCTGTCATTTTAAATATTCATTTTTTAAATTATTTATTATGAACAATTTTAACATTTTTCAGGACGGGTCAGGTCACCCCAACACCCCAACACCCCAACAAAGTAAGCTAAACTTCAAATGGCTATTTTCTTTTTGTTTGGTTGGATTGCTCTCTATTTCTTCCAATTTTGTATTAGCTCAACCTCCCAATGATAACCTGGCAGATGCGATTGAAATTACCACCATACCTTATACTTCTCCGGGCGTTCCAGATGTAGAAATGGATGCAGCTACCACAGAAACCAATGAAAATGTGTGCGGTTCCACATTTAACCCTGTTGGCTCATGGTGGTACACATTTACCACGACCGTTAGTGGAAATCTTAATTTTCAAGCGGCAGATTTTGATGCTAACCCGAGTTTCTTCGGTGCACAATTATATATGGGAATTTATACAGACGCTACTCATCCTTTGACTGAAGAAGAATGTAGTACTACCACTGTTGCGGCATTAAATAGTGCCTGAACGGAAAGAGATAATTGTCTGTCTATCAAAACATAACTAATGGTTAAAACAAACGAACTTTTTCCTTCAATTTTTATATTCTTATAGCAACTTGATGTTAATTTATTAGGAATTTATTGAAGGTATTGATATATGGGGAAACTTTAAAAAGTTCGTCTGTTTAAGTGTTTAGTTATGTTTTAACACTCAATTAGTTAAGAGTTTCCGTTCAAGCACTAAATAGCGGTACTGAGATAATTAACTTCAGTGTAAATGCGGGAACAACTTATTATGTGCAAGTAACTAATGCTGATCAGGGCTCTTCTTTTCCTACTTCTGAGAGTGAATTGCGAATTACGGGTGACGATGTATTTGTGCCAGTGCCGGCTAGCATCCCCACCCTCTCCGAATGGGGCTTGCTCATTTTGGCTTTGTTGTTGATGACGGCAGGGACTTTGTATTTAATGCAGCCGAATTTTAGGAAGGGTTTGAACAGGAACTCTTAGATGGAAAGGAACTTGCTGCACTGAATTTGCTCCAAAATGTATATTGAAAATTAAAGATACTCTCGAAATATAGCCGCTACTCGGAATGAGTGGTGGCTTTTTTGTGTTGGGTTGATGGTTTTTTGAACAGGAACTGCTAGATGGAAATGAACTGTTTGTAGGAGGTACTTTTTGGGGAGGTGGACGACATGCAAGTCATTCAATAAGGCGGATGTTCTTCTATAGCAGTCAGCACCTTTCGCAAATTAACCACTCCCAATCTGTTCCGTTTTAATTTATCAATTGTTGCACGACCAATTGGAGACAAGCCTATTAAGAGTGTTTTGTCATTGCCCCATTTGAAGTGTTCTGTCCAATTATCTTTGCGAGGATGATACAAGCGAATCCACTTACCCGTCACTAAATCGAAGCTATGGGTATGGTTGTACTTGAAGTTATTGCAACCTTGACAGGCATAAGCTAAATTTGGCAATAGGTCAGAACCTCCCTTTGACACAGGAATGATGTGTTCTATAGAGAAGGAGTCGGGAGAATAGATTTGTTGTGACAAGCAGTATTCACAACAGTTTTTTGCCCTTGCTACTACTTTTCTTTTAATGACAATGGAGAGGTATTTAGACATAATTGTTGGGTTTGATTCCCAAATCGTGCATCAAATCCTTTAGACTCACCTCTCTTAGTTGTGCCAATTCCACTAAGTGCTTAATTCTTTCGGCATTGGCTATTTCAATCTCATTAGAAATATCAATTAATTGCTGATGCTCAATAGAAGTGAGTGTTTCAGCCTTGCGTTTTTCAATCAGCCTGTAATAAGTCGTCCATTTTTCTTCTGAAATCCCCAAATTGATTTTCAAGAGCAATTCATCTTCCTTAGAAGAAATAGATTGCAATTGTTTTTCAAGCAATTCATTTACAAAATGGTCTAAATCCAAGCCTTTTTTTACAACTAACTCTTTGAGTTTTGTTCCTAATTTGGGTGTTATATCAATGGTAAGGGACATCTGTTAAATTTTAGTAGGAGAAATTTGCTATTCCGTTTTATTACAACAATCCAAACTCAAAACAAGTTTCCTTATGCTTTTTGAACATAGCCTGCCCCGATGACTGAATCGGGGAACTCTTAAACGAAAAAGAACCAACACCCAGTGAGTAGTTCCTTTCTACCTAGCAGTTCTTGTTCACACAATCACACCTCATACCCCAAACTCACCTTCAACCATTTCTCCACTTCCTCCACAGGCACGCCCTTGCGTTTCGCCAAATCCACCACTTGGTCTTTCTGCACCACTCCAATACCAAAGTAGGTACTTTCAGGATGTGCAAAATACAAGCCACTCACCGAAGCCGCAGGATACATCGCCATGCTTTCAGTCAATTCGATGCCCGTATTTTCGGTTACATTTAGCAGCTCAAACAAAGTCTGTTTCATCGTATGGTCGGGACAAGCAGGATAACCAGGAGCAGGACGAATCCCCTTGTATTTTTCCTTAATCATTTCCTCACTACTCAAACTTTCCTCCTTCGCATAACCCCAAAACTCCGTCCGCACCCGCTTGTGCATACATTCCGCCAATGCCTCCGCCAATCTATCCGCCAAAGACTTCAACAAAATCGCCGAATAATCATCGTGTTGTTCCTCAAACTGTTTCACCCATTTTTCGATGCCAATACCCGTAGTCACCGCAAAAGCTCCCATATAATCTTCAATACCCGATTCCTTTGGAGCAATGAAATCTGCCAAACTGCGATTGGGCAATTTCTTGGATTTTTGAGCTTGTTGGCGGAGGCAATGGAATACAAAATCATCTCCTTCTATATCAATTTCAATTTTTCCATTTTTTGCTGCTTTTTCAATCTCAGGAAGTGGGTCTTTGAGTTTTTTGAATTCCAATATGGCTTTATCCATTTGTTTGTCCAGCTGACGCACTTTAGATTCAAATTTTCGCAACTTCATTTTTCCCATTGTATGAGCTAAAAAAACCTCTTTTTTCTCATCATCCAACTCTACAACTCGCTCCATTTTACGGTCATACTCGTGCTGTCGCTTTATTAATTCTTGTATTTTTTCCTCTCTTAATTCGCTGAGGTTTCTATCGGTTCTAAATACCTCAATATCATCCCCATTCACCACATTTGCAGGAAAAATCCCAATCACCGCCTTAGCCGTCAGCCATTTCCCTTCAATAATCCTATCCAACATTTTTTGAGCATCATTGAAGAGTTTAGTCGCCTCCGTTCCCAAGTTTTCATCCGTCAAAATTGCAGGATATTTGCCCTTCATTTGCCAACTGCTAAAGAAAGGAGTCCAATCAATATAATCTCTCAATTCCTCCAATGGATAATCTTCAAAAACTTTGACTCCCAAAAAGTTAGGTTCAAAAGGTGCATACTCCAATTTTGCAGCATTGGAGCGAGCAGCCTCAATAGACAAATATTTTTTATTGGATTTTTTATTCGCAAAACGCTCACGGAAGCCATCGTATTTTTCGATTACACCCTTCATAAATTCCTCCTTCTGCTCCCCCAAAAGCGAGTTTGCCACAGGCACACTTCTCGAAGCGTCCAAGACATGCACCGTAGCCCCACTGTATTTCGGCGCAACTTTCACCGCAGTGTGCATTTGGCTCGTAGTCGCCCCTCCAACCAACAAAGGAATGTCAAAACCCTGTCGTTCCATTTCTTCCGCCACATAAACCATTTCGTCGAGCGAAGGCGTAATCAAACCACTCAAACCAATGATGTCCACCTTTTGCTCCTTTGCAGCCTTCAAAATCTTTGCAGCAGGCACCATCACGCCCATGTCAATCACATCGTAATTATTGCAGGCAAGCACCACGCCCACAATGTTTTTTCCGATGTCATGCACATCCCCTTTTACGGTCGCCATCAATACTTTAGGTCGGGTTTGACTGCCACTTCCTGCCAATCCTGCCGCCTTTTCTGCCTCCAAAAATGGTTGAAGGTAAGCCACCGATTTTTTCATCACCCTTGCACTTTTCACCACCTGCGGCAAAAACATCTTGCCCGAGCCAAACAAATCACCCACCACATTCATTCCATCCATCAGCGGGCCTTCAATCACCAACAAAGGACGACCGTATTTTTGACGAGCCTCCTCCGTATCCGCTTCAATATGCTCCACAATTCCCTTCACAAGCGCATGACTCAAACGCTCTTCCACCGTTCCTTTACGCCAAGTATCATCCTTAATCCGCTGTTTTCCAGCCCCTCTCACCGTTTCGGCAAATTCCACCAAACGCTCCGTAGCATCGTCTCGACGGTTCAACAACACATCTTCTACCAACTCCAACAAATCTTTTGGCACTTCGGCATAGACTTCCATCATACCCGCATTCACAATCCCCATGTCCATCCCCGCCTGAATCGCATGGTACAAAAACGCAGAGTGCATCGCCTCCCGCACAGGATTGTTCCCTCTAAATGAGAAAGATACATTGCTCACTCCGCCACTAACATGCGTCAAAGGCATACGCTCCTTAATCTGTCGAGTCGCTTCAATGAATGCCAACCCATAGCCATTGTGTTCTTCAATACCCGTAGCGACTGCAAAAATATTGGGGTCAAAAATGATGTCTTGTGGCGGAAAACCCACTTTTTGGGTCAGTACATCGTAGCTCCTTTGACAAATCTCCACCTTTCGCTCTACGGTGTCCGCTTGTCCTTCTTCATCAAAAGCCATCACAATCACTGCCGCCCCATACTTGCGAATTTTGTTGGCTTGCTCAATAAAACTCGCCTCGCCTTCCTTCAATGAAATCGAATTGACCACGCCTTTTCCCTGCAAACACTTCAAACCCGCTTCAATCACCGTCCACTTCGAGGAATCCACCACAATCGGCAAACGGGCGATATCGGGTTCAGAACCAATCAAATTCAGAAAATGCGGCATTGCAGCTTCCGAATCCAACATCCCTTCATCCATATTCACATCAATCAACTGTGCTCCACCTTCCACTTGATGCAAAGCCACCGACAAAGCTTCCTCATATTTTTCCTCCTTAATCAACCTCGCAAATTTTCGGGAACCCGTCACATTCGTTCGTTCTCCAATGTTTACAAAATTGCTGTCGGGATAAACCGTCAAAGCCTCCATTCCACTCAATCTCAACAAAGGCTCAACCTTAGAACGCACTCTTGGCTTCAATCCTTCCACATGTTCTGCAATGTGTGCAACGTGGTCGGGAGTCGTTCCACAACAACCGCCTACAATGTTCACCAAACCATCTTTCGCAAATTCTTCAATCAAATGCGCCGTCTGATGTGGCTGCTCATCATAGCCTCCAAAAGCATTTGGTAAGCCCGCATTGGGGTAGCAACTGATGTAACAATTGGCTATTTTAGACAATTCGGCAATGTAAGGACGCATCTCAGTCGCTCCCAAAGAACAGTTAATTCCGACACTAAACAAAGGTGCATGACTGACCGAATTGTAAAACGCTTCAATCGTTTGCCCCGACAAATTGCGCCCACTTTGGTCCACAATCGTCACCGAAACCATCAGCGGCAATACCTTCCCTGTTTCTTCAAACAGTTCCATAATCGCATACAGTGCCGCCTTGCAGTTCAGCGTATCAAACACCGTCTCCACCAAGAACATATCACAGCCTCCATCCATCAAGCCTTTTGCTTGGATGTAGTACGCATCTTTGATTTCGTCAAAAGTTACGGCTCGGTAGGCAGGGCGGTTGACATCGGGTGAAAGGGATGCCGTCACATTCGTTGGTCCCAAGCCTCCTGCTGCAAAACGGGGTTTGTCGGGATTCTTCGCTGTGTATTCTACGGCTGCTGCTTTGGCGATTTGCGCCGCCGCAAAGTTGATGTCATAAGCATAATCTTGCAGCCCATAGTCTTTTTGCGAAATCGGCGTACCATTGAAGGTATTGGTTTCGATGATGTCTGCTCCTGCCTCCAAGTAGCGTTTGTGTATTTCGGCAATGACTTCTGGTTTAGTTAAACACAAAAGGTCGTTATTGCCCTTCAAATCAATGTGATGCGATTTGAACTGCTCGCCTCTAAATTCGGCTTCCGACAATTTGTATTCTTGTATCAAACTGCCCATCGCTCCGTCTATAACGAGGATTCTTTCTTGGATAGCACGTTGGAGGGCAGGGAAATTGGGAGTTGTTGGGGTACTATTGTTCATCTATGTGGAGATGTTTATTAGTTCAGAAATAAGGTTTCAGCGATTGGAATTCCACCTTCTTTCAGAAGGGTTCTTCCAATCGCTATTTGGTTTGGTTTCCCCAAAAGCCGAACAATAAACGAAAATCCGCTTTTTGGGGATTGTTTTTTTTTAAGGGGTAAAGATAGGGTGAAAGGAGAGGAAAACTATCTTTATGAGCTTTCTTTTTCTTTAATTTCTATAATTCGTGGATTTGTTTTGAAATTGTAGGATTGGGTAATTTTGATTCTCTTTTTATAGAAAGGGAGTGATTATGAGTGAAATGCTACAATAAAACAGTTTTGTTACAATTCTCCAACAAGATTGGTTTTCAAGAAATAAACGGGTATTTTAAAACCTGTATTATCATTCAGACAATGATAGCAATTCTAAGATTTATGAAATAGAATCACAAGATATTTACAATGTGACACTTCCTCTTTTTGTCATATTGTAAATATCCTGTAACTAATCTTCTCTGAATCAGATTTATAGGCAAAATCTTTTAGGAAAAACCAAGTTAAAATTACCTGGTTAATTTTTGTATCATAATGTGTTGAAGAATTGTAACAATCGACTTTATTCAATTAATTGCAAAAGTATTTACTCTAAAATAGGATTGATAATGAAAAACTTACCAAAAATACCCCACAATAAACATTGTTACTATCAATAGTAAGACAGATAAAATGCGAAAATTTTGATACCAAGGCAAACCTTCCAAAGACTTTGTATCTTCATCAAAAAATTCTTTGGTATAAATATAAGCACTGATTTGTGCAGAGTCAGGCGCAGGAGTCATCAAACTCACCACCACATGAACGACCGCACACAAAATCGTCAAATAAGCTGTCATGTGCAAAAAGTGAATCTCATTGAGGAAAGGAACTAAACCCAAGGCTTTGGATATCAATAAGAAAACTGCAAAGAAAAATCCTGTCATAAGTGCTGCAAACGAGCCTGTACTGTTGGCACGTTTCCAAAAAAGCCCCAAAATAAACACCGCTACCACAGGAGGACAAATAAATGATAGCACGATTTGAAGGTATTTGAAGAGCGAACCAAAACGCTCAATTTGAGGAGCCCAAGCCGAAGCCAGAACCACCAATACCAAAGTCGCTATTTGACCTACTTTGACCAATTGTTTGCTTGTCAAATCAGGTTTAAATTTCTGTACAAAGTCCATCGTAATCAACGTTGAAGCAGAATTGAAGGTAGCCGAAACACTCGACATCATTGCTGCCAAAAGTCCCGCTAATACGATTCCCAACAAACCTGTTGGTAATAAATTGAACAACAATACAGGATAGGTCATATTCGGGCAATCAGCTAGATTCGTACAGGTATCTCCACTCGGAAGGGTATAGTTTAAGGCAGTCAAATCCAAATCGGAGTACAACAAAATCGCTAATACCCCTGGCATTACCATAATAAAGATAACAGGCAACTTCAATAGTCCTGCAAACAAAGCACCCCAACGACCATGATTCAAGTCTTTAGCGCCCAAAATTCGCTGAACCATGAATTGATTGTTTGCCCAAAAGTAAAAACCCAAAATCGGCACTCCAAACAGCAAACCTGTCCACGGCATAAACTCATCGCCTGCGGGTCTGACCAAACTAAATATTTCTTCGGAGTTCAGCGCCAATTCACCAGCAGTATTTTTGGCGTTCAATCCATCTACTAAAGCTGTCCAACCTCCCACTTCTACAAAGGCGTAATAAGTCAAAATACAAGAGCCGAATATCAACAGAATAGCTTGAATTACTTCCGTTTGAATCACCGAGTTCAATCCTCCAGGGATTGTATAGGCTGCCGCTGCAAATGCCAAAATGACAATAATGACCCATGTATCCAGTTCGGGGAAGATGATTTTTAGAATCAAATTACCAACATACAAGCCTGCTGCGGTGTCAATGATAATATTTCCGATGATGGTGATAAACGAAAAGTAATACCTCGAACGGCTGTCATAACGTCTTTCCAAAAATTCGGGCATCGTATAGACTTTCGACCGCAAGTAAAACGGCAAGAAGAAAATGGAGAAAAATATCAACACCACCACTGCAAACCATTCATAATTATACACATGTACATTGGTCTGAAAAGCATCTCCAGCCAAACCAACCAAAGTAGAACTCGAAATATTCGCCGCAAACAAGGCAATACCCACAATGGGCCAGGTCATATCCCTGCCCGCCAAAAAATATTCCTCCGAACTTTCACGCTTGGCATGATACAGTCCATAGCCAATGATCAAGATACCGTACATTATCATAATGCCGATATCAATATAACTTAGTTGAAATTGCTCCATAGTGTTTGTAGTTAGATTAAAATATTATTTAGTGATATTGTATAACGAATAAGGACAGGAAATTTAAGGCAGGGTAATATTATAGAGGCACAAAAAAAGAGAATGTATCTTTAAAAATAGGTTTTAGAGAAAGGCTTTTGAAGTTTGTTTTGAGAAGGATTCTGATTTTCCTTACAATGAAAAACCTTTAAATCAAAAGTCTAATTCAAGGTTATTGTGGATCATTATTGAAGTAAATAAAGTTCTTCAAAAAACGAATCACAAGTGACTTTTCAACTCAATGTCAAGGTAGTCTCCAATTGTTTTTCCATCCAGTCAAGGGCATATTGCAGCACTTCCAGTTTTTCGGGTTCATTGTGGATTTCATGGTACAAACCAGGCCACTCTTTGTAAGTAGCCATTTCACCCGCTTTTTTAGCAAACTTTTTACTGCCTTCATGCCCCGTCAAAGCATCTGCCGTCCCATGCATCAAAAGCATTGGAATAGAAAGCATTGCAGCATTGTCCATTGCTTTTTGTGCTTGTTGAAAACAACTCAAAAAGAGTCGCCCCGAAACTTGGTCATGTACCAAAGGGTCTGCTTCATAAGCTATTGCTACGGACTTGTCTCTTGAAAGCTTGTCCAAAGGTAGCCCGTTTGGTTGGGTCAAACTTCCCCCAAAAAAGTCTGCAAATTTTGCCAATCGAACTTGTCCTTTCGTTGGAGGATTCGGCAAAGTCAGCCAAGGCGCACTTGCTATAACTCCTTCAACAGCAGGCTTTCGCTCCAAAGCGTGATTGACCACAATATTGCCGCCCATGCTGTGACCATACACAAACTTAGGTTCACCGGGGAAACGTTTACTTGCCTCCTCCAAAGTTCGATCTACTTGGTCGAGCAAAATTTGGTAAGAAGTAACATGACCTCTCTTACCTTCCGACTGTCCATGACCCCGCAAATCACAGGCAATAATCGCATAACCATGGCTTGTAAAAAACTCTGCGACATGTTCGTAACGTCCACTATGTTCGCCCATTCCATGTATCAAACAAATCACCGCCTTGGCGGTATCTGTATCGTCAGGCTGCCAAATACGAGCAAAAACCAATTTGCCATCACTTTCGTACCAATTGAAAGAAGTATGTTTCACTATTTTTAAAACGTTTTCTTAGAAAAAAATTAACTCGCCCTCCAAGATAATAAAAAATCCTTTAATCAAATTCTTCAAAACATTTGCTTTCTTCAATTGTCTTAACTTTGTTTCCATTGCTTAATAATGGGTTCTTTTATGAATCATTTGATTGAAAGGTATTGGATACCTCCTTTTTATAAAATCATCGTTCACATGAAATATTTCCAACTCTTAGCCTCCACAGTCGTCCTCTTTCTAGCTTTTATCAATTGCTCCGTATCCGTTCCAATGAAACCAGTCGAACGAGAAATTTCGGAAATAACCCTACCCGAAGGCTTCAAAATCAGCTACTTTGCCAAGGACATCGAAAATGCTCGCTCACTTTGTAGAGGCGACAAAGGAACTATTTTTGTGGGAACTCGGAATGTGGGGAAGGTGTATGCAGTTGTGGACGAAAACAATGATTATCAATCCGATAAAATCATTACCCTTGCCGAAGGGCTGAACATGCCCAATGGCGTAGCCTTCAAAGATGGCGCATTGTATGTAGCAGAAGTCAACAAAGTTTGGCGCTACGATGACATCGAAAACAACTTGGACAACATTCCAGAACCCGTTTTGGTAAGAGGTGATTTTCCGGAAGAAACCCATCACGGCTGGAAATTTATTCGTTTTGGACCTGACGGAAAACTCTACATTCCAGTAGGTGCACCCTGCAATATCTGCGAAAAAGAAGACGAGCGTTTTGCTTCTATTATGCGAATGAACCCTGATGGCACTGATTTAGAAGTGTTTGCTCATGGAGTGCGAAATTCGGTGGGTTTTGATTGGCATCCAACTACGGGCGAACTTTGGTTTACCGACAATGGGCGAGATTGGCTGGATGATGATACCCCTCCTTGTGAATTGAACCATGCACCCGAAAAAGGAATGCACTTTGGCTATCCTTACTGTCACGGTGGCACGATAAAAGACCCAAAATTTGGCGACAAAAGACCTTGCAGCGATTTTGTAGCTCCTGCCCAAAATCTCGGTCCACACGTTGCGCCTCTGGGAATGAGATTTTATACAGGAGAAATGTTTCCCGAACAATACAAACACCAGATTTTCATTGCAGAACATGGCTCGTGGAATCGAAGTGATAAGATTGGCTATCGGGTAATGTTGGTCGAATTGAACGAAAATTATAAGGCTATTTCTTACAAGCCCTTTGCAGAAGGTTGGCTCAAAAATGGAGATGTTTCAGGGCGACCAGTAGATGTGATGCACATGCCCGATGGCTCGCTCTTGGTTTCGGATGATTTTGCCCATGCGATTTATCGGATTAGCTATTGAACATAGAGTTTTTTACTGCACTTGGTTTGGAATGGAACGGAGAGAATAGGAGGTGGAGAGATTTTTTGTTGAACGGTGATGGGTGGTTTCCCCAAACACATAAATACCTATGAATATACAGGCAATTGAAATGAAAATCGCGCGCCTTCTTGCTGCTTACTCACCACAATAGGAGTCGTATCGTGAAGCTCCAATATTTTTTTGACAATCGCCAAACCTAAGCCAAAACCAGTGATATTATCGTTTTCGCCGCCCGTTCTGCAATTGGTTTGATAGCGTTCGAAGACAAAAGGAAGTTTTGCGCTTGGAATCCCTACACCTGTGTCGGTAATATGCACCTCAATAGAATTTTCCTTTTTGCTCAATTCAATAGACACTTCACCGCCTTTGGGAGTAAACTTGATGGCATTGTCCAAGAGGTTCTGCAATACCCGCTCAATCAAGGAAATATCTCCCAAAACCATTGGCATACCATCAGTTATATGAGTCTTCAATTCCACACCTTTTTCTTTTGCCAACATATCGTATTTGTAGTAAGCATCCTGCACCAATTCCTGCATAAAAAAAGGCTCTTTTTTGGGCTTCACCTGTTTGGATTCCAATTTGGACAATTCAAACAATTCCGACACCATTTTCTTCAATTTTGCCGTACTCTTCATGATGATTTCGATGTAGCGTTTGCGTTCATCGGGAGTCAAGGTATGTTCCTTCATCATCAGTGTTTCGACATAGCCATGAATCACCGCCAAAGGAGTACGAAGGTCGTGTGAAACATTGGCAATCAATTCTCTCCGCAATATTTCAGCCGATTTCATTTCTTCAATATTCTCCAAAATCGTATCCGCCATTTCATTGAAGGCGCTGCCCAATTCTGCAATTTCGCCCCCCGACTTCAATTCAATTCGAGCATTCAAATCGCCTTCTTGAAATTTTCTGACCGTACTGATAATATTACGCAAATTACTCGTCAACAACCAAATAGCCCCCAAACCTATAAATATCGCTGCAAGGATGGTAAACAAAATCGAAGTCGTTCCTAAATGATACAAGTAGCCCCACAAACGGCTGTCCATCACTGCATGGTATTCTTCGCTCGCCAAAATCACATAAATATATCCCTTCAAATCTCCTTCTGTGCCAACAGTCGTTGCCGAAAAAACCTTTTTCATCATCTTGTTGCGAGGATCATCCGCCACTGCAAAAGCCTTTCCACCAGATTCAATGAATCTTTTGATGGGCGTTAAATCCACCATGTTCAACTTGAGGTGGTCGACAGGTGCAGCATATCCCAAAATTTTCCCCAATGGGTCAAGAAGATAGACTTCAATCATGGGATTGATCGCCTTCACATCTGCCCGAAGTTTCGCCAACTCTTCCTCCATCACCATTCCACTTTTCGAAAAAGAAGGCAGTTTTTCGCTGATGCTTTGGGCTACGTGAGCATTGACTTGTTGTGTGACCTCACAAGCGTACTTATTGGAGGAATAAGCCGCTATGGCGATGTACGCAACACCAACTATAATCAGCAAGACCAAAAAAATAGCCGAGATTTTCCAGTAAAGGCTGCTCCATATTTTATTCGGAATTCGTTTTCTCATTGTTTGAAATGCTCGTTTTAAAACTTTGAAGGTTAAACAGATTGTATTTTCTACGTCTGTAACCTCTCGTTTCTTTCTTCAAAACCACAAAGCGATTTTTGAAAGGTAGGATACTCTACCCTAATCTGTTGTCTAAATTGTGACAGAAAAGCAAAACGTTAAATTCATTCCACCTCCAATTCCCCTCTTCTCAATTCATTCACCACCAAATGCGCTTGTCGAGTCGGTACAGGAATCCGATAGTTGGTCGTACAAGCATTCATCACCTCAATCGCTTGTTCTAAAGTGATTTTATGGCCTGCTGAGATGTAAACAGGTTTAACACCTTTGCGGGTTCTCAGCACTACACCAACGGTTTCGTCTTTGTAGCGAATAGGTGCAATACTGCCCTTTTCATCGTCCAAAACATCGTGTGTTCCGACAAACAGTTTTTTGGCACAACCAATCGTTGCTGTGTTGGTGAGAAGCCCAAGGTGACAAGCAATTCCAAACCGCCTAATATGTGCAATACCATGCCCATCTGCTACAATTACATCGGGTTTGATGGTCAATTTTTCCCAGGCTTTTATCAATAAAGGCGACTCTCGAAACGATAACAAACCAGGAATGTAGGGAAAAGTTGCCTCATCTATCAACAAAGCCCTATCTACTTCAATCAGTTCGGGGTACTTCAATACAACGATTCCCACATAAACGGTATCTTCTCCTCTATTGAAGGAAATATCTGCTCCTGCAATGTATTGAATGGGCTTGGTCAATGGCTCAATTTTGACCTTTGCTTTTAGCTCTTGTTGCAGTTCGATGGCTTCTTTTGGAGTCAAACTCCAGTCGTGGGTAATGATAGAGGTCATTTGTTGTATGGTAAAAAGATTAAGAATAAAAGTGACACAAAGTATAAGATGAAATCAGTTTGGCACTACAAAACCCAATTGTTTTGCCCTTTGCGTGTCCTGTTGTGCTTGAGGTTCATTACCCAATTGATAGTAGACTTTCGCCCGATTGAAGTAATATTCACCTGATTGAGGATTGAGTTGTATAGCTTTGTTGAAGTCTGTAATTGCTTCTTCAAAATTTTGAAGCTGTGTATAAGCAATTCCTCGCCAATTGAAGGCTCTGTCATCTTCGGGTTTTCGCTTCAAATATTGGGTGTAATCTTTGACAGCCGCCTCATGATTATTGGAAATACTGTATAAAATGGCTCGATTGAGATAGGCACGATAAAAGGTTGGGTCAATTTGAATCAGCAAATTTACATCCTTAAATCCTCGTTCTACATCCTGCAATTCAAAATAAACCCCTGCTCGCTCGTTGAGTCCGTTGATATCGTGAGGGTGATACTCCAGCGTTTTATTGAAATATTGAAGGGCAGAATCTCTTAGAGCGACATTTGCTCGATTTTTCTTATATTCTTCAATAAAATATACCCCTTTGTTTATCAAACCTTTCGCTCCTTTTGGCTTTTGTTGGATTTGATAAGTCCAAAGTATTTCCCCATTTTTCCAGACTTTGGTGTACTGAAAACTACAAATTCCCAAAAACAATATCCAAGCCCCTAAAATGCCACTGAACAATGGCTTTCGAGCGGGATATTGACCACACCATCGTCGCCACCAATACGCCAAAATAAATGCCAATCCAATATACGGCATATAGGTATATCGTTCTGCCACGATTGCCCCACCAACCGTCACCAACTGCAAGACCAACAACAGGTTGAGTAAATAAAACGCCATCCCAAACAACATCACCTTACTTCGCCTCCAAATCACAAAAACAGCCGCTAAAATTCCGATTGCGACCAAGGGCGACAACCAATATATAAGCGACAAGCCGTTATCTGTGGTAGGATGTGCATAAAAAGGCAATAAAGGATAGGGAACAAAAAATTTGACGATATAGAAATTGAAGCCATAAGCTGCAAACAAAATTCGATGAATCAAACTGTATTTTTCGATAGACGCAACTGCATCTAAATCGCTTTGAATCTGTATGGTGTAAATTCCCATCGCCACTGCCAACAATAAAAAAGGGATTTTTTCGACCAATAGTTTCACATTCCATTGTCGCCGATACCAAAAGTCAAAGGCAAACAAAACAATGGGAAAAATCACCGCCGCAGGCTTAGACAACAGAGATAAAACAAACAAAATGAGTGTAAGTATATAAAAGTGAGACTGTTTGGTTTTGATGTAGCGAATGTAAGTGAGTAAGGCAGGTAGAAAAAACAGGGTATAAAGCAAATCTTTGCGCTCCGAAATCCATGCGACCGATTCAACGTGCATCGGATGGATACCAAATATCAAGGCTGCAATGAAAGCAATTTGCAAGTTTCGTTTGGTCATTTCATACAAAAGCCAAAAAACAAAAAAGGTATTGAGAAGGTGTAAAAGTAAGTTGAAGAGGTGATAGGAAAAAGGATTCAATCCCGAAAGGGCATAGTTTGCCGCCAAGGAAAGCATGGTCAGTGGATGGTAATTGTGTGCCATCGGTTCGGTTGCCATTGCAGCGATGTCCATGTTTATGAGGGCTTCATTTTCATAGACATAAGTATTGTCATCCCAATTCACAAAACCATTTTGAAGGGATGGGATATACACCAAAAAAGTCAGCAACAGTAATATTCCTATTGCCCACTTACGTTCTTTGTAGTGTTGGATGAGGCTTTTACCTTGTTGTGTATTTTTTTTGGATTTTGATTTATCCGATTTTTTGGAGTTTTTCATTTAGATAGAATGAAGCAGTGTCAATTCATAGTTGTCACTGATTTATAGAAAACACTTTTTTGCAAGCTATGTATAAATTTTGTTGAATTAAGGGCATTAAGATTGTAAAAATACACCTATCACACCATTTTAAAAGCAGAAATAAAACTAATTTTTCTAAAAGCTTTTTTTGATTCTGTAAATATCCTCAAACGCTCATAATAACCGAATTACCATTTTTCATTCATTCCTTACTCTGTCCAATAGCTGACGATTATGTTTGAATGACAAAGAGTTGATAGGCACAAGACGGTTTCAAACATATTTTTTTTTTACATTCCCGCCAAAATGGACATTTCGTTAAACAAAATAACTCCTATGAAACGATTGTTAGTTGTACTAATATTATTTATGTGTGTAACAGAAATTTACGCACAAGAGAAAAACAATGATTGGGTTGAAATGATGTGTGAACCCAACGCCAATGTTTTTGAAGTAGAAGCCGCCTTCAATGAGTATTGGGGAAATAGAAAATACCAAAAAGGGAAAAGCTTCAAACAGTTTCACCGATGGAAAAAACTGGTGATGCCTTACACCGACGCTAAAGGCTATATTCACCGTAGCCATGAGATAAAGGAAGTGATGGCTTACCAACAAAAACACCCTGCTCAAAAACAGCAAGCAGCATGGAGACATTTAGGCCCAGTTTTGCCTACCGCCACTGGAATCGGGCGAATCAACAACATCACCTTTCACCCCAGTAATACAAGTATCCTTTATGGAGGTTCTTCCAGTGGAGGATTATGGCGTTCAAGAGACAATGGAAGCAGTTGGAATCCAACAACGGATGATTTGCCGAGTTTGGGGGTTTCTGATTTGGTGATTCACCCAACTCAGCCAGAAATCATGTATATGGCAACAGGCGATGGAGACGGAAACGGTTCTACCTCTCATTCTTTTGGTATTGTAAAAACGATAGATGGAGGGGTTACTTGGGATATTGTTTTGCCTACAACTGGTGACTCACAGTTTATCAATGAATTACTTATCAATCCCGACAATCCAGATTTACTTTTTGCAGCGACCTCATTTGGTCTGTATCGTACAGAAGATGCAGGCGAAAATTGGGAGCGAATGTACACAGGAGCGATTGAAGATATCTTATTCAAGCCAGATGACAACAATACTATTTATGCTTGCGGCAATGGAGGAACGATGTTTTTACGCTCCGTAGATGCCGGATTGATATGGACACATATTACCGAAGGATTGCCCGACAACAATACCGGACGCAAAATGATTGCAGTAACTCCTGCCAATCCTGATTATGTCTACATCGTTGTTGGACGAAATCGCAACCAATTTGACGAATCATTGAGCTACACTTTCAGAGGGCTGTATCGTTCTACGAATGGAGGATTGAGTTTTGAACTAAGAGGAAATGAAGACCCTAACTTATTTTCAGGACAAAGTTGGTACGACTTGGCTCTCAATGTTTCACCTACCAATCCCAATCAAGTATTCTTGGGTGAAGTAGAACTGCTCCGCTCCAATAATGGAGGCACAAGTTGGCAAACCATCAATTTTGCAGGAGGTGATTGGGTGCATGTTGATATTCACGACATTGAGTTTCATCCCGAAACAGGTGAGTTGTATGTTGCTTCTGATGGAGGCCTTTACCGTTCTTCCAATTCAGGCAACAGTTTCACACGAATTAGCGATGGCTTAGGAATTACTGAATATTACCGAATGGGAGGAGCGACAACCAATCCCGATATTATTTTGGCGGGTTCGCAAGACAACGGCACCATGTTTTACAATGGCAATAGCTGGCAAGATTATTCTGGTGGTGATGGCATGGAATGTATTGTCGACTATACAGATGAAAACTGGAGAACCTACTCTTATCAATATGGGACCATCCGAAGGTCTGACAATGGACAAGATGGCAACTTTATCAACTCAGGCATTGCAGGAGGGGAAGCAGCAAACTGGACAACTCCTTATATCCAACATCCTACCAATCCCGAAATTTTTTATGCAGGGTATCAAAGTATATGGAAGACCACTAATCGAGGAAATGCTTGGGAGAATATTTCGGGTATCCTCACCGCAGGCAGTACCATGGAATTTATTGCAGCTGCTCCTTCCGACGCAGACAACTATATCTATGCAAGTGATGGCAATAGATTGTTTGTAACCAAAGATGGTGGCGACAATTGGAAATCTATAGGTGTGAGCAATCGTGGCTTTTTATCAGGATTGGCCGTACATCCAACCAACCCCGAAATTTTATGGACGGCACAAGGTCAAGGCGTATTTATGTCAGAAGATGCAGGTGAAAATTGGACAGAGATTTCTGGATCACTTCCCAATATTCCTGCCCTGACGGTAGCTTATCAAGGAGGCGAGGAAGAAACCATCTATGTAGGGATGACCGTTGGGGTCTATTACAAAGACAATACGATGGACGACTGGGCACCTTTGATGGATGGATTTCCGAATGTGCGTGTATCAGAGTTGGAGTTATTGCCCTGCGATGGACTACTTCGAGCGGCTACTTATGGTCGTGGACTTTGGGAAATAGATATGGTCAATTACAATGGCAATTCCCTTCAAGTAGAAGCCATCGTAGGTGATGTGGATTGTCAGTCGGCCAGTAATGGAAGTGTTGAGTTGGTCATTTCGGGCGGTGTAGAACCCTACAATATTCAATGGGAAACAGGCGAAACAACCGACAAATTGGAGTTTTTGAACGAGGGTGTGTACCGAGTTCTAGTGACAGATGCCACCTTTTGCAGAAGAACTGCGGAGGCGGTCATCAACTCTGCTTTAGGAATTGCAGAAATTGACATCACCCCTGCATCTTGTTCTGATTCACAAGATGGTAGCATTGATGTGGATATCACAGGCGGTACAGGTACGGTCTATTACGATTGGGGAAATGGCATCAGCACACCTGATTTGCACAATGTACCTGCGGGAACCTATGTACTGATAGTAACGGATGATTTGGGCTGTATTGATGCAGAATTGATAGACATTCCTGCTTCCTTCAAAGACAACTACACCTATCCTATCAGTGAGAACTTCAATCAAGGCTTAAATGAGGATAAAGTGAACATTGACAATCCGCAAGAGGACGGTCTTCAATGGACACTTCGAAGCGCAATACCCGGTCATGGAAGTGTGATGTGGATCGAAAACAGCTCTAATGCTTCCTTCAATTCACGAGACAATATGACCTTAGAATTGGATTTGTCAGAGACCATTGGTTCTACGCTTAGTTTTGATTTAGCAGCCACAGGTAAAGCATCTAATCAATTCAACCGACTGATCATTGAAGCATCTGTATGTGGCAATGCTCAAACGATTACTTTATATGACAAAGACCGTGATGAACTAAACACAGTTCCTTATCAAGAGGCGGATTTTATTCCAACAGCCAATCAATGGCGTACCGAAATTGTTGACCTATCTAATTTTGATGGGCAAACGATACTGCTTCGTTTTGTGAATGTTCATCGCCGAGGAAACAATATGTTCATTGACAATATTGAAGTAGATGGCATCACAAGTGCTGAAGCCTTACAAGAATTTGGTTTCCACATTCAACTTGCGCCGAATCCCAACCGTGGTAATTTTGAAGTAGGCATAGAGGCATTGAAGCCTTTGACTGCTACTTTAGAGGTTTACAATACGATGGGTCAAGTATGGGAAAGCAGAAAAGTCAATCTTGTTAGTGGTCAAAATCAGTTTGATTTCCAAATGCAGGATGCCCCATCAGGTGTTTACCTATTGAAGCTGAAAGCCGAAGGCAATCAGTTGATTCACAAGATGGTGAAGTATTGATTTAGTGACTAAGCCTTTGGTCTAAGATTAATGGTATGTGTCACAAATCAAGTTGAAAATAAACGCTGCAAAGATTATTTAATTTTTGCAGCGTTTTTATTTTTCCATCTCACCATCCTAACAATTTCTCCAGCTCACGAAATTAAACCTTCATAGAGTGAAAAAAGTCTAATGACTTATTCCTTTTATTAACCAAAAATAACTTTCCATGAAATTTTTCTTTTCCCTAAAAAACACCCTTTCCCTTCTGACCATTCTCACACTCGTAGTTTTCATGAGTGCGTGTACTAAAGAAGATGAAAACCCCACTGCTCCAGAGGTACCTCCAACGGCTACAATGGTCATGGAAATTGACGATGCTTTTGTGAGCAAAGCTGCCACCCAAGAAAACTTCAATGCGGCTGCCCTTCAAGTAGGCGTTTGGAATGTTGTTTTGACAGTAAGTTTGGCCATTCCCGTTGCAGCCTTTCAGGCAATTACTCATAGCCAACTACCTACTTTTGTAGATGGAACTTGGGTTTGGGATAGCGACTTCAATGTAGGCGCAATTGGACACAATGCACGATTAGAAGCTACCGTAGTAGGCAACAATGTGCATTGGAAAATGTATATCTCCAAAGACAATGCCTTTACCGATTTCTTATGGTTTACAGGTACTTCTGTAGTTGGGAATACCTCTGGGCAATGGTTACTCAACGCAGAACCCAATAATCCAACTGCTTTCTTACAAATTGATTGGGAAGTCAACAACAACGGCACAACCCAAATCCGCTATACCAACATCATCCCTGGACACAATGACAAAGGTGGGTTTATCGAATATGGAGTCACAGAAAATAACCCTGCTTTTGATGCTTTCTACACGATTTACCACACCGATGGCGACTTTCAGGTTGATATTGAATGGAATCGTGCTACAATAGCTGGACGTATCAAAAACCCAAATCACTTTTTGGACAATGCTTGGCACTGTTGGGATAGCAGCTTTCAGAGTATAGATTGCGAATAATTTTTTTTTACTATATTACATTCACACCTGTTGGGTTTTTAAAATCTAACAGGTGTTTTTTTATGCCCCATTGCATTGGCAGAATAAGTTTTGTGAAACGGTTGGTAATTTTAAAGCGAGTCATTTCAAAAAAAAACGCCTCTAACTACTTTACAATGGTACGTTAAGTAGTTGAGAAGCGTTCAGTTGTTGTTGTAATTTTGATTTTTGAGGGCTACGGCTACGTATTTAGGCTTTGGTCGAAATAGTAAGAAAGTAAGAAGCAAGATATAAAACCTTGATAGTCAAAATTCTAAACCAATAAAGATTCGATTTCAAACCATTCATTATCAAATAGTTATAATCTTGCTTCTGGCACCTTTTTACCTCCATATAAATTTTAATACTTATGTACAATTAAATAATAAAGAGAGTGCTTTAAATACATGTTATTCCACCTTTTCTCTTGAAACAATCGGGCTATTGACCTGTACCAAATATAGCGTACCACAAATCATTAAAAGTAGAGCCAAAATGAGTATCCCCCATTCAGATAGGGTAGGAATAGGCTTTGGACATTCTGCACCCTGAAATTCAAACGCTCCCATATCTATTCCTCCTCCTGTTGGACGGACATTGCCGTCTAAATCCTCACTTGGTGCACCTGCGGCGGTTCCTGTATCAACTGAAGGGGAACAAGCACTCAGCCGATAATCATCATTATCCGCATCTACAAATATTGGGTCGGTATTAATGTTTCCTGTTCCTGCTGCTCCACCAACTATATTGGAATAAGTAGCGGATAAAAGTCCAGCCGTTCCACTTCTTAGGATAGAATTGGTAACAACAGTCGTAGAGGAAGAATTTGTTCTCAAATCTGGTCCTTTATCCGCTCCAATTCCATCACTATTTGATACATTTTTCACAAATGTACCGTTGATTATGGAAATCGAACTATTATCTTCGATTTCCATTGCTCCTCCGTGACCATCCGCTCTATTACCATAAAACAGACAGTTGGTATAGGTAGAACTACTGTTATCGTTATGTATTGCTCCACCGTCTGACCCTGTCGAATTATTGGCAAATATACAGTTGTAGAATATTGGACTTCCTAAGTTTTCGATTGCACCTCCTCGAGTGTTAGCATTATTATTGATGAATATACAGTTATTAATTCTTGCCAAGCATCCACTTGAAATAAACATTCCACCACCTTGATTACTATTTGGACCACTTCCACCATCTGACCATCTGCATTACCAGCCGTAATGGTGAAGCCGTCAAGAATACTATTGTTCCCCATAGCTCCAGCTCTGAGTACATGATAAGAATTGTCTGCTATACCTGCTGCTCCTATTTCCCCACTCAAAGTAGTTACATTGACTCTCCAATCTCTATCAGAAAGCTGGGTTTCGGTAATGATGCCAGTAAATCCACCATATATTCCTACTCCATCTTGCATGACAAAAGAAATAGACTCATCTGTGCCTGAGGTAGGAAAATAAGTACCTTGAGCTACCCAGATTTCATCACCATTTGTTGCGGCAGCAAGAGCATCTTGAAGGTCGTTGTAAGCATCTGTCCAAGAAGACCCATCATCTGCGCCAGCAGCAGCATGATTGACAAAAATAGTAGCTGCTTGAAGGTGAATAAAAATGCTACTCAGTAAAAAGGTGAACAGCAGTTTATTGGAAAAATTAAAATGTTTCATGTTGTTAGGATTTTTTGTTAAATAAAAAGACGAAAGAATGAGATATTGAAGTGGGTAGAAATAAGGTAGTATAGAGAGTATGGATTTTGGATTAAGATTTGTTTTTAACTCTGATAATTTAAGATAAAGCGCGGGGTTTAGAAGCCCCACGCTTTTGAGCGAGCTAGTAAAAAGTATGTTGATTTAACACCCAAAATATTTATGTCCCAAATTTATGGCTTATTTGCACGCTTTATAGGTGACAAATTGGTCAAAAAGGTAGACAAATGTTGCAAAAGCAAGAAAGGTTTGCAGATGTTGCATAGAAGGTGGACAAATGTTGCATATTGGGCAACAGAAGTTTAGATAGATGAGGCTATTTTGTTCGATAAAATGCCAAAGCGTTTTTTGAAGCGTGCGGAGAAATACTTTTTATCACCAAAACCTACCAATTTGGCGACCTTTCCTACACTTTTTGGAGCATTTTTGAGCAGTAGCATGGCATGGTCAAGGCAAGTATTTTGGATAAATTCGCTGGGAGATTCATCTGTCAGAGGTTTCACTTTTCGGAACAATTGGGAGTGACTCATGCAGAGTTTTGAAGTCAATGTTTCTGCGGTGAGCTTTTCATCTGATACATAACCCAAACATCCATAAATTGGCATTTTTCGAAAATTAACAAGGATTTTGTGAAAGAATTCGTAGATTTATTCGCTTCCTGTCAATGAAGCTTTATTGACAGGTAGCAAATAAAACGTACTCTCATTCTGTTTTGATAAAATATCGCTCAAAAGAGAATAAATCCTCAAACTTCCATTCACAATCGACCAAATTATACTAAGCCGTATGGGCAATATTAAATACTAATCGAGTTATCTGCTTGATAATTAGTTGTTTGCGAAACGCTAAAGTATGATTTTTCAATGTGGATTGGTATTAAACCTATTATCCGACTTATGCTTCTATCACCTCTTCAATCTTTCGCTGCAATCTGCCTTTCAATACTGCTAATCGCAGCCTGCAACAACAATTCTTCAACATCAAACGCTGCTAATCAGCAAGAAATGACTTCAAAAACAACAACATTTTCTTCCCTTCAATGGATTCCTCAAACGCCCGTTACGACCGCCAATCTGCGGGGCTTGTATGTAGTTAATGTTGAGGTGATTTGGGCGAGTGGTAGCGGAGGCACGTTTTTGCGAACCATAGACGGCGGTAAAACTTGGACGACCAATACCATTGAAGGAACAGACAGCCTTGATTTTAGAGACATTCATGCTTTTGACGAAAACAATGCTTTGGTATTGAGTGCAGGGTTTCCAGCTTATATTTACAAAACAAGCGATGGAGGTAAAACGTGGAAGCAGGTGTACTTCAATGAGCGAGAAGGGGTATTTTTTGATGGTTTTGATTTTGCAGACCAAAAAAACGGCATGGCGTTCAGCGACCCGATTGAAGGAAAATTATTTATCATCCAAACCACCGATGGTGGCAACACTTGGCAGCCAATTGACACCACTCATTTACCCGATGTATTAGAAGGAGAAGCGGGCTATGCGGCAAGCGGAACGGGCATCATTTTTAGAGGTGAAAAAGTTTGGATTGCAACAGGAGGAGGCGAAAGAGCGAGAATTTTTCACTCAATAGATTCAGGAGTACATTGGAATGTTTTCGACACACCCATCGTCAGCGCTGAAGGAAAAGGTATTTTTTCGATGGCAATGTCGGATGCTCAAAATGGGGTCGTTGTAGGTGGGGCATACATGGATTCGACCAACAATCTCCGCAATTGTGCGATTACCAACGATGGCGGCAAAACTTGGCAATTGATTGAAGCAAATCAACCCAATGGCTACCGTTCTTGTGTGGCAAGTCACCCAAGCGAGCAATTGTTGATTGCAGTAGGGCGAACAGGTTCTGATGTTTCAACAGATTTGGGAAAAACTTGGCAAACGATTGGCAAAGAAGGTTATTACAGTTGCGACATTGCAGCAAAGACTGCTTGGGCTGTCGGGCGAGGTGGTAAAATCGCTCAGATGAATTTAGATTAGTTTTCAAGAACCAAAACCCTATCCTCCCTCTTCCTCCACTCGATAATACTCCTTCTCCACCTCAATCAAAAACCGGGAAGGCATTGTATAAGTCTGATCCCAAGAATAGACATAAGAAGGTAAAGTTAGGTATAGTTGCTCCTTCGCCCGACTACAAGCCACATAAAACAAACGCCGTTCCTCCTCCATATCGTCAATATTACTCAGCGAACGAGAAGATGGAAACACGCCATCAATCAAATGTGGCACAAAAACAGTGTACCACTCCAAGCCCTTCGCCGAGTGAATCGTTGAGAGCGTAACGGGCTTGTCCTCACTTTCGTCAATCAGCGGGCGGACTTGGTCTTGAAACTTGGTAGAAGGTGGGTCGAGCGCAAAATCAGACAAGAATTTTTCGAGGTTTTCGTATTTACAAGCAAGCGTATAAAGCACCTCTACGTCTTTCATGCGCTTTTCGTAATCGTCCTCTTTCACCTTCAATAGCGGTGTATAGTATTTCCGTAGAATATCCACCTTTGAAGCAATCGGAATGTTCGGGTTGGCAGCCTTGTTGAGTGCATTTTGGAGGTCGGTAAGTGCAGAGCCATATTTGCGTTTTTCAAAATTGCTAAAATCAATTTTACCCCTGTTTTTGGCGATTTCGTCCACGATTTTACTTGCCGTCACCTTGCCAATACCTGGAATCATCTTCAATATTCGATTCCACGACACCGCATCCAATGGGTTGAGAACCAATCGTAGGTAAGCAATAATATCTTTGACGTGCCGACGCTCCACAAACTTGATTCCGCCCACAACCACATACGGAATACTCCTTTGCAGTAGTGCAGCTTGGATAAAATTTCCATGAAAAGTATTGCGATACAAAACCGCTACTTGGTCGAGCGAAATATCTTTTTCACGCAATTCCATGATTTTATCTGCAATAAAATCCGCCTCTTCTTCTTGGTCATAAAATTTGCAGATAATAGGTTTCCATTGGTTTTGGTTGGTCGAAAAAAGCCTTTTCTGGTAACCAATTTTGGCGTTTTTTACGATGTTATTGGTGAAGTTCAGAATATCTTGATTGCTTCGATAATTCTGCTCCAATTTGATAACCTTACATTCGGGATAGATAGCAGGGAAGGTGAGAATATTCTCAAAATTTGCACCTCGGAAAGCGTAAATACTCTGAGCATCATCACCCACAATCATTAGGTTTCGGCTCTTTTTGGCTATCAAATCCACGATTTCCTTTTGCACCACATTGGTATCTTGAAACTCATCAACCATCACATACTGAAAATCTCGCTGCACCTTGCGCCTAAATTGAAGGTTGTCTCTCAAGGCATCCCGCAAAATTTCCATCAAATCATCGTAGTCCAAAATATGATTACCCCGTTTGTATTTTTTATACACATCTGCAATCGAAATCAATTCCTGCTCAAACTCCAACAAAGCCGTATATTCTCGCTCCAAAATATGCGTAATGGGAACATTGCAGTTGCGAGATTTGGAAATGATGTTTTGCACCCGACTTTTGCGAGGAAAAGCTCGACTCTTTTTGGTGAAGTTCAACTCATTGCGAATCAAGTCTATAATATCCTGTGAGTCAATCGTATCAATGATGGTAAAATTGGCAGGAAGCCCAATGATTTTGGCGTATTTGCGGAGAATGTGATTCGAGAAAGCGTGATAAGTTCCCCGCATCACCCTATCGACTGCCTTGTTCTTCAATAGCTGCGAACTTCGCTTGACCATTTCGTGTGCCGCCTTTCGGGTAAAAGTCAGCAGTAAAATACTTTCGGGCGGAATCCCGCTTTCAATCATATAACTCAATCGGTAGGTAATCGTCCGAGTTTTGCCACTGCCTGCCCCTGCAATGACCAAAATACTGCCCTTCAAAGTCGTTGCTGCCAAGAATTGACTGGGATTCAAACTGTTTTTATAATCAATCGAAAACTCTTTGTCTGTTGGGATTTGGTGATTGTCAACATCCGTAATTATTTTTCCTTCAATAGAAGCCGCAATTTGTTGCAATCGTTCGATTCTATCTACCACATTTTCGGGCGTATAAGGTTCGACATAATCCGAAATGGTCAGCCGTTCAAATTCGCTTTCGGCTTCAAAATCATCGTATTCTGCCGTAGTATCCGACTCAAAGTAGGCTGCAAATTTGCCGAGAAAGGAGCTGATTTGTTCTTCTTGGTCAGTTTTGTCTTTTTTATTGCGAGACATATTGTTAGGGGTTGAAGGTTAGGTGAATGGAGGTCTTAATTCCAAATTAGTTCAAAAGGAGGATTTAGTTGTAATTGTGTATTAACTAAAACTATTGCCTCATTGATAATGTCGCTTTTTCTAAGAAAATATCGAAGAAAACCAGCATAAGTTTCTTTTGTATTTGCTTCGTTTTTAACGACATCTAAGAAGTCAAGTATATCAGACGCTACTTTATCTCTCCTTGCATTTTGTTGAAGTTCATTGAATCTATCAATTTGGGCTCTTAATCCATGTTCATTTTTGTAAAATTGTAGCAAGACGGGAAAACGAGTTTGAACAAGTCCTATACGCTGTAAATTACATACTTCAATTGTTCGCTTTCCTTTTGTCAAGTCAGGAGCGTCTGGGTTTATCTCAATCAATAAATCACGATAAATGAAATAATCTTTGGGGTTGTCATTCACGGGGTGAATAATTGGGTGGGTTTGAGTATCAAAAGCACGTTTTTCATTATTGCACTTTGTACATGCTAAGAATAAATTATCCCAGTCAAAGGTAAACTCAGGATAAAGTGATTTCGGAAAAAAATGTTCTATGTCGCCAAAATCAATAGCTTCAATAAAAGATTCACAAAAAGCACATTTTCCGCCAGACATTTCTATTAGTGCTGTTTTGATAGCTACTTGATTGTATTTGCTAGCTAATTTATCTCTTTGAGGCTTCTGATTTGTTGGTACGTTTGAATATCCTCCAAAAGGTCTGATAAAGTCTAATAATTCTCTTTTCCACTGTTCTTGATTATCAGCTAACACCTGTGGAATAGTTGGTCTGGTTAATTGAATCATATCGCATTAAGTATTAACTCTCCTTTTTTCATTTTATAAACTTTCAGAATAGGGTCATTTCCATGTAAAACTTCTTCAAGTTCTCTGATTTTTTCATCGTATAGACTCATATTGCCATCATTGACAGCTTGGTTAAGTTGATTTAAAAGCTCACCTGTGTTCAATTCTTGATAATCCATCATATCCATTAAATCTTCAAGAATATAATCTAACTGCCATCCTTTGTAAGATTTTTGTTGTGGTTCAATATTGAAAATTGTATTTTCAGCAGGAATCTTAACTACTTCTCCTGCTTTAGCAGATGCAATAATTAAAGGTGAATGTGTAGTAGCAATAAATTGAATGTTTGGAAAAGCATTTTTCAAGTAATATATGACTCGTTTCTGCCAAGAAGGATGTAAATGTAAATCCAATTCATCAATCAATACTACCCCTTTACTTTCTAAAGCAGCATTTTCTCCTAAATGAGGATTCAAAATTACACATCTAAAAGCAATATCTGCTACCATTGCCATCATACCTCTATAGCCATCGCTTAAATTCTTAGCTGGCATTTTGCTCCCATCTTCAAACTGCATCATCAATTCATCTTCTTCAATATCAAAGTAAATCCTATTGCAATCTTCTATACAATTACTTACAGCTCTACTTATTACATTCAGTTCAACAGATTCTTGACCCTGTTGAATAGCTGCAAACTCTTTGGTCTTAAACCATCCTAACAAAAATTTATAATTTGATGTGGGATTCAGCGCATTGTAATAGCCCCTAAGTCTTGAACCTCGAACCTCTATTCCTGTATCTTGTCTTTCTTTCCAAAGCCTTCCTGTTGGAAAATAAACAATAACAGGTAATCTTTCATTTTCGCCATCTCTAACAGCCTGTTGAAGCCTGTTCGCTATATTTTTTATAGGTGAGGCATCTCTAGAGGTTGTTCTTCCTTGTTCTGTTTCCTTTGTCCTGCTCCACCCAATTCCTTTTCCTCTGTAAGTAGCCTGACAACCAACAATTACAGGATATTGTGATTCTATACTATGTTCATAGCTTACAAGCCTAACATCTTCTTTTTGAATATGACGACTATCTGCATCGTCAATACCTAGAAAGAAAGAGCCAACCCCAACACATAAAGCCTCTAATAATGCAGTTTTTCCAACTCCATTCCCTCCAATTACTACATTGAAATTCTTATTGAATTTAACCGTTACTTTTTCAAAAGCTCGAAAGTTTTCTAAATGTATTAAGTCTATTTGCATCGAATTGTACTGTTTTGAGATATGACTCAATCGAATTTTACTTAAAGATAACGAGATTTCACTAATTTCGCCCTTTCTTTCTACAATAGTAGAAGGATTTTCAAGCAAATAATGTTTCAAATCCTATAATTACGAAATAAAACAAATGACAGCTCATGTACTTCTAATTGACTGCCCCGACGAGAAGGGCTTAGTTTATCGAATCACCAAAACGCTCTACGAGAGTGACTTCAATGTCTTGAAAAATGATGAATATGTCGACAATTCGAGTAATCACTTTTTCATGCGAACCGAATTTGCAGGAGAAGGAGACTCCAATGTGATATTGAAGAAACTTCAAGAGGCACTACCAGATACCGCCAATATTCGCCTCAATCCCCAAAAGAAAAAAGATATTGTATTGCTCGTCACCAAAGAACACCATTGTTTGGGGGATTTGTTGATTCGATATGCTTACGATGAATTGAATGCCAATATTTTAGCAGTAATCAGCAACCACAACGTTTTGCAGCCTTTGGTCGCCAAATTCGGTATTCCCTTTCACTATATCAGCCACCTTCACAAAACGAGAGAAGAGCATGAAGAAATGGTTTTGAAGGCATTGAAGATTTACGAACCCGAATATTTGGTTTTGGCGAAATATATGCGGATTCTCAATGCGAGTTTTGTGAGTCATTACTCCAATCGAATCATCAACATTCACCACTCTTTCCTTCCCGCTTTCATTGGCGCAAACCCTTACAAACAAGCTTTCAATCGTGGCGTGAAAATCATCGGGGCAACAGCGCATTTTGTAAACGATGATTTGGACGAAGGCCCTATTATCGAGCAGAGTGTCATTGAAGTGAATCACCGACAGTCGTGGAAAGAAATGGCGAAAGCGGGGAGAGATGTGGAGAAAATCGTTTTGTCAAGAGCCTTGAAGTTGGTTTTTCAAGATAGGGTGTTTATTCATGGGAATAAGACGATTATATTTTAGGGGTGAGGAGTTAGGTGTCAGGAGCGAGAGGCTGTTGTTTGCTCTTTCAATCATAAGTCAGACTTCGTTAATAGCCCCCGTATTGGTGGCTTTGGACATTTGTGTTTATTATTCTTCTAATTCATTTGTCAATTGTATTAGCTCCTGATTGCCTTTCCAACCTCCACATTCATTCATAGCGATTATCAAATACCTTTTTGCTTCTTCTAAGTTTTTTGCTTCTCCTCGAACCCTTGCATTTTCCCAAGGACGTATATTTTTTGGAAGCAAATATTCAATTGTATATTGTTCGTGTCCTCCACCAGTTATGATAATATACCAATCAGATTTCCAATCATTTTCTTTTTGAATTACCAATCTCTTTAATGAAGTTAAGCCCCAAATTTGAGTGTCTTTAAATATTTCGTTTATCATTTCCAGAAGCTGAATCATGCTTTTTCCTGCTCTTACATTAAAATCATTTTCTTTTCCAAATTTTTCTCCAATTGAAATGGATTCTAAATAGAACTCTTCGAGACTTATTTCAGACTGGTTTGTATTTCTCGTTATTGGCATTTTATTTTTTAGGTTTTGAGCTTATATACATAAATATTCTGACTCCCCCTGTTCCTTGACATCTCAAACCGTCTGAAACAAATCCTCCAATGTAACCACATTTTGAATCACATCTAAGTGTTCATTTGCATTGATAAGCCCATAAGTCGTTATCAATGTAGTAAAAATGGATTTTTTGGATTTCGTGACAGCCGCAAAAATATTGGCTCTTTCTATTAGCGTATTTTTATAATTCGAGGTCAGTCTATAAGGCGCATTGTAAAACTTCACCTCACACAAATTAATTACTGCATCTGCTCGGTCAATCAACAAATCCACTTGAATACCTGGATAATCCTCATTTCCTGTGAATTGAAAACTTGAAAATTCGTGTAAAATAGAAGCTATGCCCAAAGCTTTTGCGATTTGACGAGAATGAATCAAGCATACATTTTCAAACGCATAACCACACCACACTCGAAAGCTTTGGTCATTGAATAGCTTCAAAAATGCTCCTTTTTGATTTTGCAGGCTTCTATTGGAAATCATTTTTAGGTAGAAAAGCGAAAAGTTATCTGTTAGACGAAACAAGCTGCCTTTTTTCTTTTTGCCAAAAGGGAAATAAGATTGTATAAAAGCCGACTTCTCCAATTCCTTTAATGTTCGGGTGAGGCTGCCACTGTTGCTCAAGCTCGTAGCTTTGGCGATTTCTGTTCGAGTCATGCCTTTCCATTTAGAAGCCAATGCTTTGACGACTGCTACGTGCTTTTCAGATTTTTCAAACAAGGATTTGAACAAACGGTCAAACTCTCCTCTCAAAAAGCCATTTTCATCAAAACACAGTCGGTCGATGTTTTGGGCAATACTTTGATTGGCTTTCAATAACTCCAAATAATAGGGGATTCCGCCCAAAGCCATATAGACTTGCACCACTTGATAGTAATTGGCTTTGATTTTCTTGGCTTTTAGCAATTCATCTGTTTCTGATAAGGTAAAAGGTTGAAGCGGAATGTATTGAGTTGCTCGGTTGTGCAGTCCGCCTTTGTTGTTCAAAACATGCTTGATCATCCACGAAGCTGCCGAACCACAGACAATCAGTAAGACATTGTTGTAGGCTGCCCAATCGTTCCAAAAATAGCCCAACGAACCCAAAAACTTTGATTTATGGGTAGCCAACCAAGGTAATTCATCAAAAAATACCACCTTCTTTTTGTCTTTGTCAAGGGTTTTTAAGTATTTTTTGAGCAATGAAAAAGCAGTGCGCCAATTTTTGGGTTTCTCTAAGCCAATATTACCGAAATTGTATTCTGATAACTTATCTGTGAAATTCGCCAATTGGTCTTTTCGGCTGCCGTCTTGTGTACCTGTCAATTCAAAATCTATGTTTTCTCTTAAAGTACTCTTAATCAAAAAGGTTTTGCCCACTCTTCTTCTTCCATAAACCACAATAAACTCTGACTTATAAGAAGTTAATGCTTCCTTCAATATCGCTTGTTGTTCTTTTCTACCTATCAGCATAATCTAAAACGTTGAATAAATGTCCTATCCGTGGCTAAATCTATGTAAAATCAACACTTTTAGCCACTAATAGGTTTTGTATCTGTGGCTAAATCTATTTAAAAATAAGACTTTTAGCCACGAATAAACTGGCTATTTCTAATTATTCATAATAAATACTGATATTTACTAAATAAAAAACTTGTGATTATCATAAGTTTCAAGTACATTCGTTTTTTACAAGTTGTATAAAAGCGAGTTTCATGAAAGCAATTCACTATCTTTTTGCTCTTTATTTTCTTTTGATTGGAAACACTTTATGGGCAAGTCATCCTAATACTTCGTTTATTCAAGACCAATTGTGTAAGGTCAATAGATATTGGTCACAACCTCCTCTAAGCGAGATACCTATCCCCCATGATGTTGTTCTCAAAACACCCGATGACCTCACACAGTTGCATTTAAGGCTGGTAGAAAAAATGCTTCGACAAAGACCAACCACACATCTAACTCCACAACAGCGAACCAATCGGAGAAATGCTTTGGATGCTTTTCAGTTGTATTGGCAACGCAAACAGTTTCCAAAAAACTTACATCATTCTACCTTTACTCCTGCTTTTGTGGATGATTATCAAACAGTGTGTGCAGTGGGGTATTTGGTAGAAGCAAGCGGAGCAGAAGAATTGAAGGATTTGGTGGTTGCCAAAAGTAATTATACACTTGTAGAAGATATGAAAATTCCAGACTTGGAAAAATGGGCGCAAGAAAACGGCTTTACGCTGGAGGAATTGAAGTGGATACAACCTACTTATGTTCCAGAACATGATTTTCTTGGTTATTCTTTTGCAAACTGTGGGCAGAGTGATGCATCTATTTTTGTTGATTATTATGATTTGATTGAGCAGCATGGCTATGAAGTTAGTAAGTCCGAGTTATACAGTATGACTAATGAGCAATTAATACTATTGGACAAGGCATCATACACTTACAATCCAAATTCCAGAAATTATGAAAACCTCCCTGCTGGTTTTTACAAATTGAAGGTACTTTTTGATGAAAGTTTTTACAAAGACAGCACTTTTTTAAATTTCTATGTGGATATAGATGATGAAAGTGGTCCTAACCTAACTGCTCAAATTACCAAACCTTCTTGTGACAGTCCTCCAAATGGCTCTATTAGTTTGGATATTTCAGGGGGAACACCACCGTACAAAATTAGATGGTTTGACGCTACGGGTAAATACATGGGCAATGAACCTACGCTTTCCAATCTTTCGGGTTGGTCAGAAACTATAGGTCAAGTTTTGTCCTACAATTATCGAGTAGAAGTAGAAGATGCAAATGGCTGTAAAACGTTTGAAAAATTTTGGGTTTACGAATTTGACAATTACATAGGAACAGATATTACTTACCCTTATTGCGGAGAAAATAATGGGCGAATTCGTTTGATAGAATATCAAGCGGATATAAGTTGGGAACATGATAGCACTCTACACAGCAATACCGCAGAGGACTTAATAGCAGGTCAATACAAGGCATTCATTGATTTTGAAGATGGTTGTCATATAGAAAAAAAAATTTCCCTGCCAAACAGATACAATGAGGACATTACCTTTTCAATAATCACAGAAAGTGTTCAATCTACTCATTGTGGTAGAATAGGGAGAATTGAAATTAGCATCGAAGGAGACTTTGATGGGAATTATCTTTGGTCACACGATGCCACATTGAACAGTCCTGTTGCTGAAAATTTACCTAAAGGGCATTATTCAGTGATGGTTCAAAATGCAAAAGGTTGTCAAAGAGTAGAACACTTTAACTTAGTACCAGGATTTTGGCAACCACAAGTATATGGGAGCTACTTTGATGAACAAATCCAAAACGCCGCAGAAGGGAATTTCGATGGTCAAATTATTGTAAATGCCTACAATTCTTGCGATTGGATTTATAGCTGGTCGCACGATACCACATTGCAGGGAAGTACAGCAAGCAATTTATCAGCAGGAAATTATACGGTAACGATTACAGAAGGTGTGAATCAGTACATTCGGAATTATACTGTATTAGAGGAGGAGGTAATAGTGAATATTGGAAAATTGAACACAGAGGACTGGAAAGTTTATCCTACTTTGGTGACACAAAATGTGTTTTGGGATATTTCTCCAAAATCATCATCCAATTTTAGTGTACGACTGTATGATAATACAGGCAAGAAATTAATGAAATGGACATTGAATCAAAATGATGCTTCGTTTCTTAATCTAAGTAACTATCCAAAAGGACTGTATTTCTTGCACTTAGAATCAAATAATCTTTCCAAAGTAACCAAAATTATCAAACAGTAACTGTTTATGTGGCGATGTTTGTAGTTCAAAGCATCTTCATCTCCATCCTCACATTCTCCCTCGCCTGCGCTTCAAATCGCTCGAAAAACTCCGGGGTATAGTACAAAGGTGTTTTTTGCAGTAAGTGCTGCAATACTTTTTTGCGTCCACGCCGATACAAGATTGAAGGAACGTGTCGGTATTCTTTGCGAATAGCCTGAGAATAAGCTTCGTACTTTTTCCAATCTGTGCCCAAAATTGCCAAGTCTGCATCCAAAAAATAGCGAAAATCATTGGTCGGCAACATAGCGTGATGGTCTTTTGTCGCCATAATCAAGCTGTAAGTCAATTGAATCGTTGTAGTGTCGACCTTCAATAAAGGCAGCACTTTGTCGGCAAATTCGGCACTTTTTAGTTCGTTGTCTTTTCGGAGCGAATTGTAGATGATGTCGTGGTAAAAAACAGCAAGATAAACGGCTTTGGGATGCTCCAATTTTTGCTCCAAAGGAAGCAATAATTCAAAGAGTTCATGAAGATGCGTCAAATTGTGGTAGTGTCGGTTAGGTTCTTGGTAATGCTTGACCAAACTCTGCCATTGTTCTTCAATAATAGGCTCACTCACAATATTTTTATCAAATAATTGCAGCCATTGAAGGCGTAGAAAATCTATTGTCTCATTCATTTTTATAGGCATAAGATTCGAGTTTTGTTCTATATTTGACAGTTGAAACAATATTTCTTCCCCATTTTGTTTCGTTTAGAGACTATCGAATATCAAATTTTCAGAATAAATGACACCCACTAAAGTCGCTACAAGTTTATTGGAAGATGCAAAAATCTATTTACATCAAGTTTCCGTTGCTGCTTACTGTCAAACTTTGCCTTTGCTGTTCAATTCGAGTATTGGCGTACACAGCCGCCATTTTATTGAATTTTTTCAGTGTTTGTTGGAGCAAGCACAAAGTGAGAAAGGAATCATTGACTACGACAAACGGCAACGAAATAGACAGATAGAGGAAGTGCCAAAAGCTGCTATTGATGCTATTGATATTCTTATCGAAATGCTGCCCAAATGCGAGCCAAACCCCAATTTGCAGCTTCAAGCTGCTTATCAAATAGATGGAAATGATATGCTAACCGTTCAGACCTGTTTTGACCGAGAATTGTTATACAATATCGAACATACGATTCACCACCTCGCCATGATAAAAGTTGGGCTGCAATTGGCGATGCCAAATATTGAATTACCTTTGCATTTTGGTATTGCACCCTCAACGGTCAAATACCGTAATAACATACAACATTCACCAAATTAATTAACAACCTTATATATGTTACCTATTCTTGTTCCTGCTGCATTGGCGACCGCTGGTGCTTGGTGGTATGTCAATTCCGGAATCAAAATTCCAGCCGAAACAGACCAAATTATAGACGAAGTATTAGCAGAAAATAACCTACCTGATTTCATCTCTGGTACGACTGGAATTGCCAAATCTGGTGATATCAATATTTGGTACGAATCCATGATGCCCGAAGGAAAGCCCTTAGGAACGATTTTGTTGGTGATGGGTTATGGAACAACCGTTTTGGGATGGCCGGCCCATTTTTACCAACCCTTCGTAGATGCGGGTTATCACGTTATTCGCTATGATAATCGAGGTCTGGGCATGTCGGACTGGGTGAAAAATTGGGACAAGAAGAATCCTTATACTTTGGAGGATATGGCAAAGGATGGAATCGCCATTTTAGATGCTTTGGACATCGAAAAAGCTCATATTATCGGTGCTTCAATGGGAGGAATGATTGCACAGCGAATGGCAATCAGTCACTCTGAACGAGTCTTGACGCTTACTTCCATCATGTCATCGGGTTATATGCACGACCCAGAATTGCCGCCTGTTGACAAATCATTTCGACAAAACCTATTGAAGCTCATTCTCAAATACCAAATTCGCCCGAACAGCCGAAAGACAGCCAAGTTTGGTGTAGGTATTCGCTTGGCATTGAAGGGAGATGGCCCTTATGAGGTGGACATCAAAGATGCGGTTCAAAAGGCTCTTTACGAAAGGCACAAAAGACGAGGTTCTAACCCAAAAGTGAGAGATCAACACGGAGCTGCAATTGAAGCTTCGGGTTCTCGCCTTCAAGAATTGAAACACCTAAAATTACCGATTGCAGTCATTCATGGAAGACCCGATCCATTGGTGATTTTTCCACATGGTAAAAAATCAGCTTCTATGATGCCCAATGCCAAAACACTTTGGTTGGACGGAATGGGACACGATATGCCCAAAATGTACATGCCCGAAATACACAAAATGATTTTTAAGAATTTGGAGGAAGTGTAGCAGATGGAGATACAGCCTTGAACACGAATCTACTATAAAAAGAATTACTCTACTCAACTTATAAGATGCTAGCATAATCAAGTGAGGTTCTTTTCTGTAATCAATTCGTGTTCAAAGCTCACACAAACCGAACGGGCTGCAACAACACCTTCCAAGCCTCCTCCACCTTTCCTTGCTCTAAAAAATCATGCGCCAAATAATGCAATTGAAGGTTCAGTTCCGCTTCGGTTAACCTTTGCTCTTTCAATGAAAGCAAGTGTATATTATTGGCTGCAAAATCTGCAATGTCTTCCTTCGTCGGCAATTGTTCTGTATTTCCCAATCTCCCCAAATCATTTCCTGTCAAAACTCGGCTATTGCGAATAGCTTCGGGCAGTTGGTCTATACCCATGCCCTGTGTGGTCAAAGGTTTGGCCACCTCAAAGACTTTGTCGCCATTGGCTCTGCAATACCAATTGCTGCCCATACGAGCGACTGCATCCATTTTGAATGGATCCACTTGCCCCAATTCATTGAAAATCTCCTTTTTGAAGTGCGCCAAAACGACTTCGCAAATCACCAAATTTCCAGCACCACCGCCCTCTCCCGTAGCAATGACTTCCTTCACAATACACTCAAAAGCAGCAGGCGACTCTCCCACTCTTGGCGGCTTCACTTTCTCAGACTTCAATTCTGTAAAACCCGCTTTTACAAACTCATTTACGCCTTTTGGATATTCGGTACTACTCAAAGAAACCTGCTGTACCATGTTGTAGTTCACCATATTAATGACGACTTCTGGCACTTCCAATACATTATCGAGCGTGTGTTTGGTGGTGTTTCCCCTCACCCGTCTTGAAGGTGAAAAAATCATCGTAGGCGGATTCGCTCCAAATACATTGAAGAAGCTGAAAGGACTGAGATTCACATTGCCCTGCTTGTCTATCGTACTCGCAAAGGCAATCGGACGGGGTGTAACTGTTCCCGTCAAGTAGCCAAACAATTTACCTGTTGGGATTTCTTTGGGATTTATGGTTAGGTATTGGGACATTGTTTCTATGGTTATATTGTTACATTATTTTATGGCTGCAAAAATAGGTAAAACTGCTCAATAGCAGTGGTGGGTTTACCGAGTTCTCGGTACAAGTCGAAACCTACCACTATTGAGCGGTTTTTTAAAGAATAACAAAAATACTATATCTTAGCAGAACAAAGCGTCTTTTTAGGCTTTGGACACAAGAAGTTCAAATTTGAACTTACATTATTTGTGAGTATCTGGTCAAAATCCCGCTTCTCACTTCTCTATTCCCTCTTCCCTAAAAAACAAATAAATGCCAAACCTTCAAAACTTTCTATCTCTTGTCAAATTCTCCCACACGATTTTCGCTCTCCCCTTTGCAATAATCGGCTTCTTTTTGGCAACCCATCATCCATATTTTGGCTATGATTTTGAGTGGTACAAACTCTTCTTGGTTCTTTTGTGTATGGTCTTTGCGAGAAGTGCTGCAATGGCTTTCAATCGCTATGTGGATAGAGACATTGATCTCAAAAACCCTCGAACAGCAACAGTTAGAGAGATTCCAAGAGGAGTCGTTTCGCCCAAAGCCGCTTTGGGTTTTGTGGTGTTGAACTGTGTGATGTTTGTAACTATGACTTACTTTATCAATCCCCTGTGTTTCTTTTTATCGCCTGTGGCATTGGCGGTTGTTTTGGGCTACAGCTATACCAAACGCTTCACTGCTCTCTGTCATTTTGTGTTGGGGCTTGGTTTGGCCTTGGCTCCCGTAGGTGCATTTGTGGCGGTAACCGCAAAGTTTGAATTGTTGCCGATAATGTTTGGCTTGGTGGTCTTGTTTTGGGTCAGTGGCTTCGACATCATCTATGCCCTGCAAGACGAAAGCTTTGATAAAGCCGAAAAACTCCATTCGATTCCTACCTATCTCGGCAAAAAAAATGCCCTGCGTCTGTCCTCTGTTTTGCACCTAATTTGTGCAGGATTGTTGATTGCTGTGGGATTGTTGGGCAGTATGGGTATGATATATTGGGGCGCAACGGCAGTATTTATCGGCTTGCTCTTCTATCAACATACGCTTGTCACGCCCAACGATTTGAGTCGGGTCAATTTGGCGTTTTTTACGACCAATGGTGTGGCGAGTTTGTTGTTTGGAGTGGGAGTTTTGGTGGAGTTGCTTTTGTGAGGTTTGAGGTGCGAGGAGTCAGGGACGAGGGGTGATCTACTAAGCGAACTTTCCCTACTTCATCTATCCAATAATTTGCAATTTCTACTTCCTCTTGCCAGATTTTTATCTTCAAATCTTGCGTTAGTTTTCCTGAAAAAAACTCTTGATTTACTACATCCCACTTAGCAAATTCTACTTTAGAAATCAATACACTGTTTCAAAAGTAATTTAATGATGACTCAAGACTGACGTAACATCCCCCTCGCACCCTTTAAAGGGGGAATTTACTGATAGTGAGGCAAGTCCCCCTTTGAAGGGGGATTTAGGGGGATGTGATTTGAGAATTTTAGTCATTGTTTAATGTGAAAAAATTTCTGAAACAGTGTAATCAATTGTCCATCTAAAAAATAATTTTATATTCTTTTTGAATATTGTTATTTTTGAAAAAGCTGATTCTACCAGCAATATATTGGTACTCTTCAACTACAAACTGACACATCATGAGCTTCAAACCCCTCAAATACTTGCCAATTTTTACGGGTATCATAGCTGTTGCTATATCCTTTACTTCAACGGGTTGGTGGACTTATACCGCTATCATATATACTTTTGGGCTGATTCCCATATTGGATATGCTCATGCCTGCTCCCGAAAAAAACATGACCGCCATAGAAGAAGAATTAGCACTCAAAGACCCTCTGTATGATTGGTTGGTATATTTGATGGTACCGATACAGTATGCGTTTTTGGGTTGGTTTTTGGTGATTATTGGCGATTCCTCTCTCTCAACTTTTGAAGTGTGGGGACGTATTACCGCCATGGGAATCCTGTGTGGAAGTTTGGGCATCAATGTAGCGCACGAATTGGGGCATCGAACCAAAAAAATTGAACAAACGATGTCGAAGGCCCTTTTATTGACCTCACTTTATATGCACTTTTTCATCGAACACAACCGAGGACATCACAAACGAGTCGCTACTCCTGATGACCCTGCGACTTCTCGCTATGGCGAAAACATCTACTCTTTTTATGTCCGTTCTGTGGTGTTTAGCTATATTTCTGCATGGAAATTAGAAGCCAAAAAATTGCAGAAAAAGAACCTGCCTTTCTTTTCGATTCACAATGAGATGTTGCGATTTCAGGTTATTCAAATGGCACTGTTGGTAGGCATTTACTTTGCCTTTGGTTTATTACCAATGTTGGCCTTTATCGCTGCTGCCACCTTTGGTTTTTTACAATTGGAGACGGTGAATTACATCGAACATTACGGCCTTCAACGGCAACAAAAAGAGGAGGGGCATTACGAAAAAGTATTGCCTATTCACTCTTGGAACTCCAATCATATTTTGGGACGATTGTTACTGTTTGAATTGACACGACACAGTGACCATCACTTCAAAGCGAGCCGAAAATACCAAGTCCTTCGACATTTTGAAGATGCACCTCAAATGCCCACAGGCTACCCTGGAATGATGGCTCTCGCTACGATTCCTCCTTTGTGGTTTTGGGTGATGCACCGACATATTGACAAATACAAGAAACAGCATGGAGTCGCATGGACGTAAATAGACATGATTGATTTACAGATTATAATACAAAAAACAAACGGGTAAATCCAATCTCAAGTATCGTCTATCACACTTCACACATCCACTCCAATCGAGAACCATTTTTATACGCATCTGGGGTGAATTTGAGAAGTAAGATTACATGATTCCACGAAGTCTCGGGGCAAGTTATGAAGTGCGATTTTGAATGTTCCAAGCCCAATGAAGTTTTGCATTTGCATTTGCATTTGAAGTTTGTATTTGAAGTTCTAAGTCCAGTACAGTTTTGCATTTGCATTTGCATTTGAAGTTTGTATTTGAAGTTCCAAGTCCAGTGCAGTTTTGCATTTGCATTTGAAGTTTGTATTTGAAGTTCTAAGTCCAGTACAGTTTTGCATTTGCATTTGAAGTTCCAAGCCCATTTCTCCTACGGTACTTCTTCTCCCATTGAAGCTTCCCACAACTCAAACCATTCTTCTCGTGTCAGTTCGATTTGAAGTGCTGCAACGGCTCTTTCGATGCGGTGTATTTTTGAAGTACCCAAAACGGGAAGAATGTTGGAAGGGTGTTTCAGTAAGAAAGCCAATAAGATTTGGTCTAAACCTGTCGCTTCATACTTCAATGCCAAGGCATTGGCAATCGTTCGCACCCTACTCGACTGCCCTTTACGAACATCCGAAAATACCGTTCCTCCTCCCAAAGGTGACCAAGCCATTGGCGTGATTTGATGTTGTAAACATTGGTCGAGTGTGCCATCCAAAAAAGGCTGCAAATGCAAAACGGAGGCTTCAATTTGGTTCGTTACCAAAGGGAAACAGCGATTCAATGCTTCAAACTGGGTGATATTGAAGTTCGATACGCCAAAATGCAAGACTTTGCCCGAAGCTTTCAATTCAGAAAAAGCTTCTGCTATTTCGTAAGGATTCATCAAGGGAGAAGGGCGATGAATCAGAAAAAGATCTATGTAGTCCGTTTGCAGTTCCTTCAGAGAGTTTTCGGCTGACCACAAAATATGCTGTTTGCTCGTATCGTAGGATTTGATTTTGTGTTGTGGTCGGTTTTCGTTGACGAGTTTGATGCCGCATTTGGTGACTATTTGCATCTTTTGTCGAAGCGAGGGCTGTAATTGTAGCGCTTTGCCAAACGCCCCTTCGGTGGTGTTGTGCCCATAAATATCGGCATGGTCAAAGGTCGTCACGCCTGCGTCTATACATTGTTGAATAAGAGTCGAAATATCTTGTGTCGAGAGATTTGCACCCCATACGCCCCACTTCATGCAGCCTGCTACAATGCGAGAAAAAACTGGTCCTTGTGGGGAGGTGTTGATTTGTTGGTTGGTCATAGTTGATATGAATTGAAGATTGAAAGTGAAAATGGTTTTGAAGCCTTTCTTTGAAGGAACAAGATAGGGGATAATTTGGATTTTTGGTTTTACTGCAAAAAAGTATAATTTTTTAGCTTACAAATAGTTTTTTGTACCAAAAGTGTATAATTTTTATTATTTTTGGTACAAAAAAGAAATATATGCTAATAGGTCGCAAAAAAGAAATCGAAAAATTAGAACAAGTTTTAAGATCGCCGAAAGGGGAAATGATAGCTGTATTAGGAAGAAGGAGAGTTGGTAAGACTTTCCTGGTTAATCATATATATAAAAATGATATTGTTTTTCAGCAAACAGGTGTTAGAAATGCTTCAAATGAAGAACAATTGAGAACTTTTGCTATCGAATTGCAGCGGTTATCTAACAAGAAAATTAAAACACCCAAAGATTGGTTAGTAGCCTTTTTTGAATTGCGAGAAGCCTTAGAACCATTGGTGAATCAAGATAAAAAGATTGTTATATTTTTTGATGAATTATCGTGGTTAGCCGTAAAAGGGTCTAAGTTTTTAGAATTCTTAGGGCATTTTTGGAATAGTTGGGCAGCTTGGGAAAATATCGTTGTTGTATTGTGTGGGTCGGCTACTTCATGGATTATCAAAAAGGTAATTAACGATAAAGGAGGCTTGCACAATCGAGTGACAACCTACATTAACTTGAAGCCTTTTACATTAACAGAGACAGAAGAATTTTTAAAATCAAAACATGCTAATTTTACCCGCTACCAAATCGTGCAATTTTATATGGCTTTTGGTGGAATTCCATTGTATTTAGAAAAAATTGATATTACCAAAAGTGCTATACAAAACATCAATGATATTTGTTTTTCAGAAAACGGCTTATTGCGACATGAATTCAATCGATTGTACCCTGCCTTGTTTGATAATCCCGAAAATCACATTGCCGTGATTCGCACTTTAGCCAAAAGCCAGAAAGGATTGAGTAGAACAGAAATCATTAAAGATGCTAAAATTCCGAATGGTAGATCCGCAACATTGGTATTAGAAGAGTTGGAACAATCGAGCTTCATTAGAGCATATCGTCCGTTTGGGAAAAAGAAAAAAGGTAAGTTATATCGTATTGTAGATGAATATTCTGTGTTCTATTTACGGTTTATCGAAGAGCAACCTTACGAAGGTGATGGCACATTTATGCAATTGAGTCAATTACAGACCTATAAAACATGGACAGGTTATGCTTTTGAAAATGTGTGTATGAAACATATTTTGTCCATCAAAAAAGCTTTGGGCGTATCGGGTGTTTACACCCGTACTTTTTCTTTTCTCAAAAAAGCAACCGAAACAGAAGATGGACTTCAAATAGATATGCTATTAGAACGAGCAGATAGAGTTATAGACCTTTTTGAGATTAAATTCTACAATACAGAATTCACAATGACCAAAGCTTATGCCGAGAAGCTTCGTCGAAGAACTCGTCTTTTTATGCAGCTTTCCAAAACGAAATATCAAGTTCGTTTGTCTATGATTACTCCTTTTGGGCTAAAAAATCCAAATTATAGTCCAGGGTTGCTGCACAGTGATTTTGGGATTGATGCTTTGTTTTTAGGATGAAATAGCAACGATAAATTTTTCAAACTATTACAAAATCCTCGACTCCATCCCCTTCATACCTCGGTATCAGATGAATATGTACATGCGGAATCGTTTGTCCTGCAATTGGACCATTGTTGATGCGAATGTTGAAGCCTTCGGGTTGATATTGTTGGGTCAAAAGCTGCTTGACCCGATTGACGACCAGCCAAATAGCTTGTTGCTCTTTGAAGCGCAGTGAAAAGTAATCGAAAGTGTGGCGTTTTGGAATGATTAGGGAGTGACCTTTGCTGATAGGACGTCGGTCATTCGTCGCATAGACCGTAGCGGATTCGGTCAGAAGGGTTCGCTCGGCAAGGGGTTTGCAGAATGGGCAGGAATTTTCACCTCTGAAACCTATCTGATTGAAGTGTCGGTATTCGTAAATTTCGCAGTGTTCGGCTAACAGAATGCTTTTTTGATTCAATTTCACATTGCATTGATACACATCACATCGTTGTTTGGGGTGATAGCGAAAACCACTTTTTTTGATGTCTCGTCGAACGGTGAAATAAGCCGTTCCTGTGGGCTTCAACAGCTCCGAAACTTCCATCAAAACGCCCGCTTGTTCTTCGGGCATCAATACATTCAACACATAATGACAAATAATCGTGTCGAATTTCCCTTTTGGAAACTCTGCAAAATAATACGGGTCATAACCTTCTACTTCATAGCCCTTTTGCTGCAAAAATTCTACGTCTTTCCCCAATCCACAACCAAAATCTAAGATTCGTCCTTCGAGGTAACCGTTTTGATGGAGGTGACGGGTGGGAAAGGAGGATTTTTGGCGGTTTTCGACTGTTAGGTGAGAGTTGGGGTTTTGTTTGGATTTGATGAACACTACTTAATATTCAATAATATACTAATAGATACAAGAACTAATCAAGGCTTCCTTCAATCTGTTTTTCAGACCATTCTTTCAATGCATTGCTAAGATATTCGTTTAAAAAATCTCTTTTAGCATTTAGAATGTTTTTTGTAACAGCTTCGTTAATTCCGACTTTCACATTTTGTTCTTTTTCTAATCGATTACTAATTCTACTCGGTGCATATTTCATTTCGTGAAATTCACTTTCAGAAGGGTAGGAGATATTTTCAGAAAATGAAAAATTATTCATTTTAAAAAACGATTCTATATAATTAAATACGCATCTTAAAGCTTGAATACCTTGATTGTTATATATAATAAAAGAGCCTTTATAAATAATATCTTCCCAAAAACTAGATGCCTGTACTCCATAATTAACTATACTGTAGTCTTTTTGAAATTTAGGAGGAATAGCTTCACTATGACCTTTTAAACCAAAAATAGAATAATCATTTGAATAATTATTAAGTATTTTAAATATTTTATTATACGTATTAATAAATTCACTGGCTGCTTCCTCTACCTTTTCTTCTGTTACTTCACTTCCAATAAAACTATCTATTCTTTTGAAAAAGATTTCAAATAGAGTCTTTTGTCCTAGTACAGTGAGTAGCAAATAAAATTTTGGTTCTAATTGTTCTTTTAATTCTTGTTCAGTTTCCTTATAAATATTCTTTTGGTTTTCATTAAATTTTTTAGGGCTTGTCACAAGTATTTTACTTAAAGTGTAGTTCTTATCAAATGCATTCTTTTTTTCTAAAATAGAAATAGCTTTTTTATAATAATATAATTCCGTAAAAAATCGAACAATTGATTTACAATAAACTTGAATGAATACCTTTTGAGCTACTTCAAGAACATAATAATCATAATTGAATAAAAGTGCTTCTAAATTATCATCATCATCATCTTTATCTTTAGCAATCTCTTTCTCATATCTCTTTAAAGATGAGTGGAGTGTTTCTATTTCATTATATTCTACTAAATCTTTAATCTTCTCATCAACTAAAAATCTTCCTCGAAGTCTACTAACCCATCTTTTAACTTTTGATTTTTTTCTTAAATCGTCTATAGATATTAAGTTACTTCTATTTAGTATGACATCAGACATTATTTGATACAATACCAAAACACCTGTAATGTGGGGTAATTGATGTTTCAGATTCTCAGAATGCCAATCTACTAATTGTGGGATTAAATATTTACCTTGTCGTTCATTGTGAATATCATCATCGTTTACAAGAGCTTGAACAAAAAGAGAGGCTAAATCTTTGTCATCCATTAAGCACTTGCGAGCATTCGTAACAGGAACAGCTGTGTAATTTATATCAATAAAAATTCTTCTTACAGCTTCAACAGGAGCTATATTTTCATTTTTTGCTCTTTCACTTAAATCAATAAAAACAACATCCTGTAAATATTCATTAACATCAACGTTTGTTTTCGCAGCTTCTTTTAGTGATTCTAATCTATGTTGACCATCGATTACTACAGCATAGTATTTTTGTTTATTCCAGCAAAGTAATTTATATCGAAAATCAGGTAAAATATCTAATACGAAAAAACCATCAATCAAACTTCGATTGGGAGCTTTCATAAATAGCGGTTTGGCATCTTCATTATTTGAAAATTTAGATTTTTTATAAATGAATTCCCTTTCACTATCTTTTAATTCTTCTCGCAAGTTAAATTGAGGAGATATTCCTCTTTTATTATCGCGAGGTAAAATTGCAATAATAATAGGTGGAAAATATTTTATATTTCGTTCTCTAAGTATGTATTGACTTGCTATTTTTTTGATTCGTTGCCTGTCTATGTCTCGTTGAATTATTTGACTTACAGGCCAAGATTTATCTTGGGTCAACTTTTCAAAAGTTTCTATATCTGATTTTAACTTAGAAACTTTTGCAGAACAAAAATAAGTTCTAATTCCTTTATTTTCAATACCAAAACCCCCTTCATCCACCTCATAGATGTTGGAAACGTCTAAATCTGTTTTGCTAGCTTGTATTTTAGATATACTAAATAAATCCATATTAATTATATTTATCCAGGTCTTAAAGTTAGCCCAGGTTTTAAAATTCGTTGTAAAATTTCTTCAAAAATATCACTTAAATTATCATCTGTTGTTAATTCAATAGTATTAATTCCTATCCATATCTCATTTGGATTTATGTTAGAGTGTTTTTCTATTTCAAAGCGTAAGTCTGTTTTATAAGTTAAATGTTGCTTTAAACGTTTTTGGAGACATATTGCTTTCCCAATGTAAAAGGGTCGAGAAAAGCACATATTTTTGAAAAAATTAGAGAATGTAATACGATTTTTTTCTAAATTAAGATATTTTAACAATGTTCTCTCTTTATCTATCGATAAACCCAATAAAGTGTCTTTCTGAGGAAAACTACTTTCTCTTACCTTTACAGTAAATTTAAATTTAGTCGTTCTTTCAGGATATGTCAAATTTACATTTTTGTATTTATTCAAAGGTGCAATAAATGAAGAAACATCTTTTTCTTTTGGATTTAGTTTGGGCCAATAAACCCAAGAATAGATACCTTCTTTATTAGTTATATCATCAGTTGAAGCTTCTAAATATGACATATTTAGATAAAAGAAATCATTATGTTCAATCATGTCTTTTTCTTTAAATAAAACAAGCAGCACACCCCTCTTCCTCTGCTTCTCCTAAAATATCTAATAATAAATCAGAGCGAGAATTAGCCGCTGCATGTTCGACTCTTTTGATATTGTCTTCTTTTATTTGTTGGATACGTTCGGGAAGTATGAGTTCAGCCAAACTTTCATCTTGTATCCAAGTATAGCCGTCTTTTTCATAGTCCATTGCCAATTCATAGAGATGAGGATGTTGTTCATACAACCAAACCCATTCTATTTTCTGTTGGAAAAAACAAAAATAACATCCCGAACGGCTGCGTGCATAGTAGCCCTCTTGTCCCTCAACTTGATAAGCTACTTTTTTGTAGTATTCAGGTACACCTATGCCGCTATTTTCCAATATCTGAAAAATATCTTCTCTGACCAAATTATCTTCGTTTTCTAACAAAGAAAAATCTTTTTCCTTTGCCAAAGGATATTTGGTGTTTTTAAGGAATTGAAAAACTACTTTGTTAAAGGTCGCAGTTCCCGCATCCAAAAGGGATTCTAATTTTTGTTTTTGAGGAAATTCAAAAGAAAGAGGTTGTTCCAAATAAGGACGGAGCGCATTAAAATCTCCCTCATTGCTGTTCTCCTCATACAAACGAACTATTTGAGCAATATTGCTATTATTCAATACTTTGTTAATAACATCTTCACTCCAAATATTGCGGCGGAAAGGAAAAATAGATTGAATGTTGGTTTTTTTAGAAATATAGCCTTCTCTGCTTTCGTCGCCTCTAATGCCTACATACGAAATAACAGGGTCATCTTTTATCCAATCCTCAAAAGGTTTTAGTTTCAATTCACGGGTACACCATCTGGAAAAATGGGAAGGGAGGTAGTTGCCTTTTATTTTTAATAAGTAATCAAAAGGGGAATGTAAGCTGTCTTTTTTAGCTTGTAACTTAACAATTTTTTTTCCTAAGTATTTTTCTAATTTTTCAACAAGTTCATAGGTTTCATCTAGTTCTTTACCTGTATCGCAGGTATAATACTCAATATCTAATTCAGGATGTTTGTTTTTGAGATAGATAGCCAAAGCAGCACTGTCCTTGCCTCCTGATATGCCCAATACATGTCTAACTTTACCCATAGTTTTAGTTGATATATTTTTGCAATAATTTTATCAAAACCGCCTGGTTTACCGCTTTGTCTTTGTCCAATGATTTCTCAATTTCATTGTATAAAGCATTGACTTTTTTGTTCTTCTGTTTACTTAACCGCAATTGATGTGCTTTTGTTCCTCCTTTCAGAGTCGTAATGTTTATTTTCAATACTTCCTCTTTGGTTTCGTCTATCTCTAATTCATGTAGGTCACAAAGATTGTCCAACTCCCTAAAGATAACAGAGAATTTATCCAATAACAATTCTTCTTCTTCATCTCTTAGCTGACTAAGGTTCTTTTTTAAAAGTACAGAAACCATAGAACTAATCCAAGAAGTTTTATCCTCCAAAGGAGAAGTCAGACGAGCAAAAAAGATACGTTGATGAGGTAATAAGAGAGGGGTTTTAATAGATTTGTAGCGTTTGGACAATGCTTTTTTATATGCTTTGAAATCCATATTGCTATAGCCCAAATCCTTTAAAAAACAGCTTTCGATACGACTAATCAAATTTTCGTAGCAAGTTCGCAATACTCTAATTGCTTCTTGCAATTGATGTATATAAGCAGCCAAAGATTCATCCGAATCTTTCAAAAATTCAAGGTTGTGATACCCCAATGCCCTCGGAAAATCTTCAAAAAATGTTTTTTCTGGGTCCTTAGCTACTGAAATTGCCTCCCGAAGTTTAAGCGCACTTTTTTCAATTCGTTTGGTGTTTTTAGTATAGTCTGGAAGTCCTCTATAAAAAGTCAAAAAGGGGCGAATGGTTTGTATAAAACTTTGATGGCTCAATTCTTTCGTCTCTTGTTGATTGAGCAGGTCACGGTATTTGTTGAACAAATCCAAACGAATTCCTTCTACATTGAAGGTTTTGATTTTGAACTCTTGTGGGACTTTGTAGATAAGGTCAATGACCTCGCTGCTAATAATCGGTACAAAGCGATTGTTTTGAAATAAAGCAAACTCATTCCGCTTGATGAACAGAAAGGATGGCATCCAAAAATGGATAAATCCTTTCTTTAGTTTAAGAGGCGGCTTTTTTAGCAGCTTTTCAAACTCCAAAATTCCTTTCCGCATTGTTTTTGCCCCTTCGAGAAAACTCTCACTTGTCTCCCAAAGAGAATCGTAAGAAGTATCGGTAGGTTTGTCTAAAAAGTAGTGATTGTCATTGCCTTTCTGGTGAATACCTGTTTTTTTGAGAAGGGTAAGGTAAATTGTTTTTTCGGGAGGAAAAGCCGTTTTACTGAATCCCAAATCTTCTTTTTGCCAGTGTTTGGTCAATGCTCTAAAGTAGTTACGTCTTGCAGTAGCAATCGAACCCGAAATCTTGTCTCGGTTGACCAGTTCGTTTTTGAAAATAGGCGTAGCTTCATATACTTCTTTGCAAATCTTGGAAAGTCGTTTGTTGAATTGTGTGCGATTCGAGATGCTTAGAATTTGACCATTATAGACCCACTCTACATTTTTAGACGTACTGAATAATTGCTTGAAAACGGCATTGTTCAGTTGCTCTACCTCATAGTTTTTAAGGTTTTTAAGTTCTCTCCGTGCTATTTTGTCTTCACTCACGATTTCTTGTGTCAGCACATACTCCGTCTTTTTTATTTCGTAGATAATTTCCCGAATTGCTTTGACATTTTTGAAGTAGGCATATAAAATAGCAGATCCATTTGTTTTGGATTCTTCGACAAGTTGCTCTAAAGAAGCGTCTTTGGAAAAAATAAGATTGATGAAACCGTCAATAGAACCTTTGGGTTGTTCGTTTTTTGGAAGCGGAGCATTTGATAATCGAAATTCAAAAAATCGAGGAGTTCCTTTTTGGTACTGCTCGGCTTTTGCAGGTAGATAAGGAAAGCTGAAATAATTTTGAAGAGAAGTAGTGACATCCTTTACTTTTGGAACTTTACTTGCGGCTTTTAGTAGTTCTTCATCAATGTCAATATCCGTTCCGTCAAATAGAATATATTGATTGCGGTATTTAGCAAATCGAATAATTTTTTGACGCTCCAACTTTTCAATCAGTTCGTTTGCATTTTCAATGCCCAAACTCAATTCTCCATAAACAGCCAAAAACTCATCATCCAACTTTGCAGCTCTCGAAGCAAAAATATTCAACAAGCCAATGGTTTTGACCAATTTGATTGCAGCCAAAGTATCTTTTTTGAAACCTCCATCTATTCTTTCAATGGCATCTTTGATTGCTCCCCATTGTGCGAAATGCGGATTGTTTTTAGATGCAATTGTATGATAGTGATTGTATTGAAGGTAATCATAGACGCAAGCAACATTGTAAAAAGGATTTTGAGTTTGGTCGTAATTTTTCAGACCATGTAAGTCATTGCTTTGCAAAAAAGTAAAAAGAGAACGCTCGTTTTGACCATACTTTTGTAAGGATAAAGTCAAGATAGATGCACTCAATAAATCAAAGGGTAAAAGTTGAGTAGTTACCTCTTGAGATATTTCGCTTGATACGGGAACGGCATTTGTTTTATCTAAAAGTTCATTGAGTGTGTCAAAGGATTTTGGAGTAATATTACTTTCTGACAAATTCCCTTTGAGGTAATTGGCAGCTAAAAACAACAATTGTTCAACAGGTTCATTGAAAGTAATATCCTTTAAACGTCCACTTACTTTTTCCCATTCATTTCGTTGTTGTTGGGTTAGGTTCTTTGCATAAGCATTAAAGCTCTGGTGAAGTGTATTGACAAATACGATGCTTTTTTCATCATCATTGATATATTCTGCCAATTGTTGAATAAAATAGAGTTCTTCTTCAGGCTTATTTTGTGCGGCCTTTTCTAGAAACTTACCAAATTCATCTACCATAATCCATACAATCCCATTCTGAGTTTGTACTTCTTGATGCAGATTTTCCAGTGCTTTCAATACATTTTTAGCTGTTCTTTTGCCTTCTATTACTCCTAACTCTTCGCCTAATGCTTGTATAAAAGATTGAGGTTTGCCAACAATGTGTAGAAAATGAAAGTTCTTTTTTCCTCCAAATTGACCATTTAATTTGCCAAAGTAAGAAGCTTCATTTCTTAAATTTTGTGTCAGAGCAACTAAAAAAGCGGATTTTCCTGTTCCATACGACCCAATAATGCTAAATGAATGAATGCCAACTTTATAATCATTTATAATCTGATTGAATATATTTTGGGCATTCGGTGTCGGAATATAATAAAAGTTCCTATCCGTATCACGAATGATATTAACCGATGGTGAAAAATGCACACTCATTTTATTGAAGTTTGTTTTGGATTAGGAAACCAATGTTTGATAGTAGCTTTGCAGTATTTCCCATTTATCGGGTTTTTCTTTGAATTGAAGTTCTCTTACCCCTGCATCTTCTTTATAAACTAAAAAAGAATAACGATTGGTTAGTTCTTCAATTTTAGACATTAACCCATTGGCAGTTAGTGCATAAACTACACCAATACTGTTTTTGTCATTCAACAAACTAATAAAAGACATGGATGATTGCCAATTGGGATTGTCCAAAATAGAAAACAACAAAATTTCAATTGGTAAATCTGCCCTTTCTGTTGCTTCGATTTTGTACCAATTGCTCCCTCCTGTTTCTACTTTGTCTATTTCTTTCAATAAGCCCAATTCTATCAACAAACCCGAAAAATCATCCTCTACATTTTGAGAGCTGCTTTTTGGTAGCAAATAATTGCGAATGAAAACACCAATATCCCTTTTCAAGCTGTTAGGAGATACTGTGAAATTTTCCTGTTTACAAACTCTTTTTAGAAAATGAAATAGATGTTCTTTGGTAAATTCTATTCGTTCTTTTCTAAACTGATTGAAGACCAAAGAATAAATTGAAGCAATTTCTTTGGTAACCAAATGATAGTGTAATAACCAAAGTGTTCCAATATCTTCTAAATAAGGGTCTGTTCCATTCTTGCTAAATATATAATCTGCAAGTTCGGTAGTTTTTTGATAATTTTCTTCAACAATATAGAAAGATTTTAGCCAAAATCTAATAGAATTGACCATATTTTTTCCAACACCCAAATCAACAACAGCTGTGTCGCTGTTAAATTTTTCATCTGCTTTTACAAAATCATAGCCTTTCTTTAACCAAAAATGTCGGCAGTGAAAGGTGTCGTGCCCACTGAAAATATACTTTGCCATAGCCTACAAAGATACGATATTTCAAGGATGTTCTTGGCTTTCAGTAGGGCAAAATCATGGTATTCAAATTAAAGTTCCCGCACCCAAATATTCCGATACCTCACCAAATCCCCATGATCCTGCAAGCGCAAAGGCATTTTTTCGGGATGCGGAAAATAGCTCGATTTGCCGATGTAGGCTGTTGGCCCTTCGAGTTCCGTGT
>JAUHXA010000049.1 GCA_030427245.1 Bacteroidia bacterium
TGCCATTGGGATTCACACCAGCAAACTATTGGGTCAAATCGTAAGTGCTACTTTTGGGGCAATTGTGCTGCTGTTTATTGCCAGTAAAATTCGCTGACCATTCAAACTCACTCTTGATTGTTGCCCAATGTTTCGCCAATTGCAGTTTCTGTGCTTCTCAATTTCTGTTGACAAAACTGTATCAGCTCGGAAGCTCTCTTGACTTTTTCGGATAATTCATCTACTCCAATAACTTCGTTTTCGAGGTCGGACACGATTTGTTGGAGTTCGGTAAGGGATTGTTGGTAGGTTGTCATTTTTGTTTGGTTTTCAGTTATTTCGTGTAAGGCTTACAAATGCCCCAAGCTTTGCGTTTTAAGCTTGAGATTGAATTTTGGTCAGTCCTTCTCCCCATCCATCCATTCCAGCAATTCATTGAAGGTATTCACCAATTCTTTTTGCTGCTCCTCTCCTACATTTCGGCTGTCACAGCGCTTCAAGAATACTTCCATTGGTTTCAAATCGTCCAAACTCACATCGCCCATTTCTTCGTCTAAGCCTGTGATGCGGTTTTTGTATTCGGTTCTAGTAATCAATACCGTTGCATTTTTATCTGCTACCAATTTTCGCACTCGATGTTCCAAATCCACTTCAAAAGTCTCCAATTCTACTTGCACTTCAAGCCATGTAGTTGGTTTGTCGTCAGAAGTTTCTAAAACCATCAAACGCTGTGTCACTTTGTCAATATCACCTTTGACTCTTATCAATTTTCGGTAATTCGGAATCGGCAAGATGCGAATATCAGATAATTTTCCTCTTTCAAAATCTACCAAAAGTACTTGTTTGTCGTCTTTGTGTTCGGTGAAGCTCAATGGGATTGGTGAACCACAATAGCGAATATGTTCCAATTTGTTCACCTTTTGCGGTTTGTGAATATGCCCCAATGCCACATAGTCAAACATTTCTGAAAAGGTTTCGGCAGTTACTTTACCTTGATTCCCGATGTGAATGTCTTTTTCGCTGTCGGAAGTGATGCTTCCTGCTGCAAACAAATGCCCTACTGCAATGATGGGTAGTTTTGAAGTATCGTATTCGGCTGCAATGTGTTCGCCGAGGCTGTGGTAATGATTGAAAATTCCTTTTTGAGTTCTTTCTACTCGTTCTTCATAACTTTCTCCTGCAACAGCTTTGCGGATGTCTCTTTCCTGCAAAAAAGGAACGGCTGCTACTACTCCAATTACTTTGTTGTTTTCGTCCTTGACTTCAATCACTTCGTCCTTCAAGTCTTCTGGACAACCTCCTACAACGTGTACTCGCAAATATTCGAGCAGTTCTTTTGGCGCATCCAGGTTTCGAGGAGAATCGTGATTGCCACCTGTGATAATGACGTTGTTGCAGTAACCGATTGCTTTTCGCAAGAAATTGTAATACTGCTTTCGGGCATAGTTGGGTGGATTGTGGACATCAAATACATCTCCTGCTACTATCAGGGCATCTACTTTTTCTACCTTCAAAGTCTCCAACAGCCATTGCAAAAAATGGTCGTGTTCGGCTTGTCTATCAAAGTCGCACAATCGTTGACCTAAATGCCAATCGGCAGTATGGAGGATTTTCATGTATTTTATGGTTTTATGGTTTTACTACTTCGCTATCATAGGGTTGCTTTTTCGCAAAACTATATTTTCAATTTATCATTGGTATATTTGATTAAGCTATTTATGGATTTCGGAAGTTTTTGGAGTTCAGTTGTGATGTATTCTTTTTCTTCTTCGGTAATCAATTTCCTGATGATTGGCTTTCTCGTCCAGTCTAAACTTTCTTGAAGTGAGCCAGTACTGTAACGATAGAATTTGATTTTGTCTTTTTTGTGGTAGCGACCAAATCCTTCTGCAATGTTTGCAGAGATAGAATCAATTGCAGTCACGTATTGTTTACCAACCGTCCATTGAGCAAACTTATCCCATTTCATCACTATCTTCCACACATAATTGCTAAGATTGAAGGCTATCATATATGATTCAATCTTGTTCAAAGTCAAATACCGCTTTTCATCAAACATGGAATATTGTTTTATGGTTGTATTGCTACATGGTTTTCCACTTACTCATTCAGCCATTCAGCCATTCAGCCATTCAGCCATTCAGCCATAAAACAATATAACCATTAGAATTTATTCAGAATCTTCTCCTTCCATTTCATCCTCCATCATTTCTTCATCCATAATTTCCTCCTCCTCTTCTTGAATTAAATCTTGAGGTGGGTCTTGCTTTGTAATACCATGTTTGGCTACAACTTCACTCCAATCAGGCAATGCATTGTAATGCCATTTATCCACCACAATACCATCTTTGACAAGCACAACACCAGGATTGGCTCGAATCATGGTTTTGATAGGTACGGCGTCCAAATTATAGAATTTGTAGATGTTGTCGGTGAATTTTTGGGCATGGTCCAAAGTTGAAGCCGTCAAACCAACGATTGGGATATTGTCTTTTGAAGCCTCTTTCATTACTTGATTCACTCTCACGAAACCTTTCTCCACATTTGATTTCTCAACATTGTAAGCTCCTACAAAAATGGTAAATCCTGGACGATTGACAATGGCTTCCGCCACTTCATTGTCCGCATCATCATAAATCATGAAGTCTTTGATGGTTGCAGGTTTTCCTTCCTTGATGACCTCTTGGTATGTTTTGTCATTATCCAATACCCATGTTTTGTCTTTCCATATTCCGCTATCGATGTATTCTTTACTCTCTACTTTTTTGATTTCACCTGTTCCTTCTTTTACAAGCGTGTACATAGTTTGGACTTCTGGCGGAATTCCATCACTTCGTCCGTCTATCAAGTTTGCTCCTATTTTGTAGGCTCTAAAATCTACGATGGGCAAATTATTTACGTTTCGCATACTGAATGCAAAAGAGGCGGCGGTCAAAACACCCAAAATAATCCACGACAACTTTTTATCTAAAATCAACTTGATATGACTCGATAAGTAGACCATTAGAAAAATCAAGCCCGTCAAAACCACATCTTTGATGAAGGATTCATAGGGTTTGAGTTTAACGAAATCTCCAAAACACCCACAATCTGTTACCCGCATATTGGAGTCCTTGAAGGCTTCCCATTGTGCAAACTGAAAAAAGGTGGCATCTTTTGGTACATAACCTGTCAGGTAGGTAAAACCCGTTAAAACAGTGAAAAACAAGGTCAAACCTACATATAAAAATAAGGTAGGTTTACGTAATGTGCCTAAAATCAACGAAACACCCAAAACGATTTCCAATACAATCATGAATACCGACAAAGGCAAGGATATACTAATGAGAAATTCCCATAAGCCTGTGAATAATGAAAAATGCTCGGTAAAGACATTGAAGTAATCTTCAATTTTGATGGCAGTTCCTGTGGGGTCTATCGCTTTGACGACTCCAGAGAAGACAAAGAATGTCCCCAAAAAATTGCGTAAATAATGTATGGGCCAATTTTCGGGCTTTTTGAGTAATCCTGTGATGACGGTTACACCAACTGCTAAAAGTGCAATCAATCCGACTAATGAAAATATATTCATAGTAATGTCTGTTTTTGTTTTTTGCTACACAAATATAACACAGATTTTGCAGATAATAAGGAATGTAATATCTGGCTATTGAATTTCCAATAAACTGTCCTATATTGCTGCAAAGGTAAGCAAATTTGATTATTAACTAAAATTTTAGTTCAAAGATTTAGAATGACTTCAAAAAACACTGTTTTTGAGACCGATTGGCAATTGAATTGTCGGGGGAAATTGTTAGATTTGAACAGTCCTAAGGTAATGGGTATATTGAATGTAACTCCTGATTCGTTCTATGATGGAGGAAAATATACACAAGGTTCGTTCATTCTGGAGCAGGTGGAAAAAATGCTGCAAGAAGGGGCTTCAATCATTGATGTGGGGGGTATGTCCTCAAGACCTGGTGCGGAGATTATTGAAGTAGAGAAAGAACTCAAACGAGTGATTCCTGTTATTGAAGCGATTGTAAAAGAATTTCCTCAGGCGATTGTTTCTATTGATACGATTCGGGCAAAAGTGGCAAATGAAGCGATTGAGGCTGGAGCGAGGATGGTTAATGATATTTCGGCAGGTAATTTGGATTCAGATTTATTAGCAACTGTCGGAAAACTAAATGTTCCTTATATCTTGATGCACATACAAGGAACACCTAAAACGATGCAAATCAAGCCTACTTACGACAATGTAACACAGGATGTGATTGACTTTTTCATAGCTAAACTTCAAGAGGTCAAACAGGCAGGTATCAAGGATATCATTATTGATCCTGGTTTTGGATTCGGTAAAACGCTTGCACAGAACCATCAAATATTGCAGCAGTTTGACAGTTTTCGATTATTTGACTTACCTTTATTGGCAGGAATGTCTCGCAAATCTATGGTTTGTAAACTATTGAAGGTAAATCCTTCGAAGGCATTGAACGGCACTACTGCGGTGAATGTTATTGCTTTGCAAAAAGGGGCAAATATTTTGCGGGTGCATGATGTGAGGGAGGCAATGGAGGCGATACAAATTGTGGAATACATTAACAATCTATAAGCCCCCAACAGAACGAGAGATTACGAAAGTTTTGAAAACTTGTGTAATCTTACTTATAATAACAACAACATATAGTTTGGCACTTTTTTTATTCAAAATAGGTTTTCTCGAAATTGGCTTTGCCGATATATTGGATATATTGGTTTTGACGATTTTGTTTTTCTTTGTCTATCGGTTGCTGAAGGGTAGTCTTGCCTTCAACATTTTTGTGGGTTTATTGGTATTATCACTAATTTACTTCATCGTTCAGGCGTTGGAAATGAAGATGATGGAGCGCATTTTGGGGCAGTTTTTGGGAGCAGGTTTAGTGCTATTGGTGATTATTTTTCAGCCAGAAATTCGCCGATTTTTGTTCTTTTTGGGACGAAATACGGGCATTGGCGACCATCAGTTTTGGAGTCGATTGCTTAAAAAAGGTCGAGATAATACTTCCAATAATGAATATTTGGTCAATTCGATCGCAAGGGCTTTGCAGAATATGGCTCGCACCAAAACGGGGGCATTGATGGTTTTTACGGACATTGGAGAAGAAAAGTTTTTTGCAAATACAGGTGTTCCCATACATGCAGAAATATCGAGCAAACTGATAGAAACCATTTTTGATAAGCATGCTCCTCTTCATGACGGTGCAATGGTGATTGCAGATGGAAAAATCTTGGCGGCTGGCTGTGTATTGCCTGTTTCGGAGAATCCCGAACTACCTCCTCGTGTGGGGATGCGCCATAGAGCTGCAGTTGGAATCACAGAACATATTGAAGCTCATGTTTTTATTGTATCAGAAGAGCGAGGAAAAATTTCTTATGCTTATAGGAGTAATCTCAGAATGAATATTCCTGATGCGCTTTTGCGAGAGTTATTAGCTAAGGCATTGGAAGTATAGTATTACAACCTCCATTTCAAAACTCGCTGGTTTAAAGTGAATTCAAATAATCCTAAAATTGTTTTATCTACTAAAAAACCGACCATTTTTCCCAATGGTTTCCAATAGTATCACCTATGCTTCACACCACCAAAGGAATCGTTTTAAAAACCTTCAAATATTCTGAAACCAGTGTTATTGCTAAAATATATACGCATCAGTTTGGTATTCAATCTTATATGGTAAATGGTGTTAGGAGCAATGGTAAAAGCAAACAAAAAGCTGCTCTTCTTCAACCTTTGACCCTCTTAGATATGGTAGTTTATTACCGTAAGAATCGCAACATTCAGAGAATCAAAGAGATGAAACCTATCCATACTTTTACCTCCATTCCGTTCAATATTGGTAAAAGTTCGCTTGCTTTGTTTACGACTGAATTGCTTTACAACACATTGAAGGAAGAGGAACAAAATGAACGGCAATTTGATTTTATTTTTGAGTTTGTACAAACTTTGGATCAAACTGAAGAATCTATTGCCAATCTACATCTCTATTTTTTGTTACAATTGAGTGGTTTTTTGGGGTTTTATCCCTTTAATAACTATTCAAGAGAGGCTCACAATATTTTTGATTTACAAGAAGGTATTTTTACTTCCCGAAGACCTTCTCACCCCTACTATTTACAAGAGCCTCTTTGTCATTATTTTGCAGCATTACTGAGCACCCCATTGAAGGACGTGCATTTGGTAAAGATTGGCAAGACACACCGCAAGGAATTACTAAGGGCATTGTTGGAGTTCTATAAATTGCATATTGAAGGTTTTAAGCCCTTACAGTCGGTGAAGATTTTGCAGGAGATATTTGGTTTTTGAAAAAAAATCAAAACTATCCTATTATCAAACAATAGCTTACAAAATTAATTAGTGCCTGAACGGAAAGAGATAATTGTCTGTCTATCAAAACATAACTAATGGTTAAAACAAACGAACTTTTTCCTTCAATTTTTATATTCTTATAGCAACTTGATGTTAATTTATTAGGAATTTATTGAAGGTATTGATATATGGGGAAACTTTAAAAAGTTCGTCTGTTTAAGTGTTTAGTTATGTTTTAACACTCAATTAGTTAAGAGTTTCCGTTCAAGCACTAATTAATACAGCTTATGTCAAAAGAAAAAACCCAAGTTCCACTAAATAAAAGTGGAACTTGGGTTTGTATATCGAATTTGAATTTTCGTTTAAAGAGTCCGTTTGATTTCGATTTCTTCAAAACCTTCAATTACATCTCCTACCTTCACGTCGTTGTAATTCTTGATGCGAATACCACATTCTTGACCAGGCAAGACTTCTTTCACATCGTCTTTGTATCGTTTGAGTGTCTCAATTTCACCTGTAAAGATTACAATTCCATCCCTTAACAAGTGAATTTTGGTGTCTTTGTTCACCTTACCCACCGCTACATAACAACCTGCAATCGTTCCAACTTTCGTGATTTTGAAGACATCTCGTATCTCAATGTTGCATACAAAACGCTCTTCCACTTTCGGCTCCAACATCCCTTCCATTGCAGATTTGATTTCTTCAATGGCATCGTAAATGATGGAGTAAGTTCGGATTTCGATGCTTTCTTGTTCCGCATTTCGGCGAGCATTGATGGTCGGACGAACTTGGAAACCAACGATAATTGCATCAGATGCAGAAGCCAATAGAACATCCGACTCGGTGATTGCACCTACTCCTCGGTGTATGACATTCACTCTGATTTCTTCTGTAGAAAGCTTTAACAATGAATCGGTCAATGCTTCTACTGAACCGTCCATATCCCCTTTTACAATTAGGTTCAATTCTTTGAATGTACCAATCTTCAAACGACGACCGATTTCTTCAAGTGTAATGTGTTTAGAAGCTCTAAATCCTTGTTCTCTAATAATCTGAGCACGTTTGGTTGCAATTGATTTTGCCTCTTGTTCGTTTTCCATTACTTTTACTCTATCACCAGCTTGTGGTGCGCCATTCAAACCAAGAATAGTAACAGGTGTAGCAGGACCAACTTTCCCTTTCACTCGTTTCCCTCTCTCATTAAACATTGCCTTTACTTTACCTACATGCTGTCCAGCAAGAACCATATCTCCCACTTTCAAAGAGCCATTCTGAACCAAAATATTGGAGACATATCCCCTACCTTTGTCAAGAGATGCTTCTAATACTGTTCCTATTGCTTCTCGATTTGGATTGGCTTTCAATTCCAACAATTCTGCTTCAAGTAATATTTTTTCAAGCAAATCATCTACATTCGTCCCGAATTTGGCCGAGATTTCTTGAGATTGGTAAGTTCCTCCCCAATCTTCTACCAATAAATTCATAGCAGCCAACTGTTCTTTAATCTTCTCTGGTTGTGCGGTAGGTCTATCTATTTTGTTGATAGCAAAAATCATTGGAACACTTGCAGCTTGCGCATGACTAATTGCTTCTTTTGTTTGGGGCATGATGTCATCATCTGCAGCAATGACAATTACTGCAATATCTGTCACTTTTGCTCCTCTCGCACGCATCGCAGTAAAGGCTTCGTGACCTGGTGTATCTAAGAAAGTAATTTCTTTTCCGCTTTCTGTAGTCACCTCATACGCTCCAATATGCTGGGTAATTCCTCCCATTTCACCTGCGATTACATTTGCATTACGAATATAATCCAATAAAGAAGTTTTACCATGATCCACATGTCCCATTACAGTAACGACTGGTGCACGAGGCTCTAAATCTTCTTCAGCATCATCAAAATAGTCCTCTTCTTCGTCTTGTTCAGTTACATTAATAAATTCCGTTTCAAAACCAAACTCATCTGCCACCAACTCGATAACCTCTGCATCTAATCGTTGATTAATAGAGACAATAATACCTAAATTAAAGCATGTTGTGATGACCTTGTTTACTGCAACGTCCATCAATTTTGCGAACTCGTTCACCGAAATAAACTCTGTAACGCTCAAGATGTTGGTTACTTTTTCGTCTTCTATTGCCTCTCTCTTAGTTGCTGCTTGTTCTCTCTTTTGTTTTCTAAGTTTAGCACGGTTACTCTTTCCTTTAGAAGTACCGCTAAGCTTGGCCATTGTAGCCTTGATCTTATCTTGAATTTCCTTTGCAGATACTTCTGTTATCTCATTCCCTTTTCGATTATTCGTTTGTGGCTTACTTCTTCTTTTCTTTTTAACTCTAAGCGTTTTTTCATTAGGAGTTCTTACACCTCCAGATCGATCTGTTTTTTTAACTGCTACTTTTTTATCTGAAGACTTAATAATCCTCTTTCTTCTTCTTCTTCTCTTTTTACCATCTGTATCTGTACTCCCATCCTCTTTTTTATCTTGATTTGAAGATAAATCAATTTTTCCAACTACTTTAGGTCCCTTTAACTGTACGTTAGGCCTTTCTCTTATACTTTTATCCTGGTTTTCGCCTTCTTTTCTTTCATCTTGAACATTGCTAGTAGTCTTATTAGTTGGAGTTCCGCGTCTCCTTCGTTCTTTCTTCTTCTTTTTCTTGTCTGGTCGAGTTTTCCAGTTAGTCCCACTTAAATCTATCTTTCCAATCACTTTAGGACCAGCAAGTTCGATTTCTGGTGGGCTTATCACATTATCTTGATTTTCCACCTTCTTGGTTGATACTTTTTCCTCTTTCTGTTTCGGCACAGCTTTAGTCTCAGCAGATGGCTCATTGATATTTTCTTTTTTAATATCAACATTTTCAAGTCCTTTGGTAGGAGAATCTTCTTTCTCAACACTTACGGAGGACTCCTGTGGTTCGTCATTCTTCTTCGAGACGGGTTCTTCTATTTTTTCTATTTTCTTTTCCTCCTTAATAATTTCCGTTTCTTTCGTTTCAGGATTTTTTACTTTCTCTGAGGCTACTATAGGCTCAGTAATTACTTTATCCTCAGTTTTCTTAACATCTTCAACTCTTGACTCAATAGGTTTTTCTCTATCTATTTTAACAACAGATTCACTTTCCTTTTCATTTCCTAATGAGGCGTTCGCATCTGATTTCTCTTCCTTCTCTACAATCAATTCAGTCTCTTTCTCTTTTACCTCTAGCATATCTTTTTCAGAAATGTTCTGTCCAAGATCTGAAGTTTCTGTCTTTTTGAGTTCTTTAACCTCCTTAATATCCTGATTAGTAGGTTCTATTTGTTCGGGTTGTTTTTGAGGCAATTCTATCTTAGGAGAGGAGACAACATTATTAGTTTTGTTGGCAGGAATATCAGAAGTTGAAATCGTTTTCTTGTTTTCAACAACTGTTTCCTTTTTAGATCCAATAGAAGTCTCATTTCGTCTATTTTTTTTAACAGGAGAAGCCGATTTATCTAAAGATCCTAATTTTACGATGTCTACCTTCTTTGTTTCTCGTTTACTACGCAAGCTAATCTGGCTTGCTTTGTTTTTAAGCGCAATAGATGATTTAAAATCAGTAATGAGTATATCATACATCTCGGGTGATAACTTTGTAGTAGGTTTGCTCTCTACTTCAAAGCCTTTTTTTAAGAGATGTGCTGTAATGGTATCAATACCTACGTTAATTTCTCTTGCTACCTTAGCCAGTCTTACTGCCTTTTTGGTTTCTGCCATGTAAGCTAATAATGTATTATTTATAAAAAAGTAATTCTATATTTCTTCATCATCAAATTCAGATCTTAAAATATTCCTTATTTCATGAATTGTTTCTTCTTCCAAATCTGTTCTCCTAACCAACTCTTCTACACTCAAATCCAATACGCTTTTAGCTGTATCACATCCAATATTTTGCAAAACTTTGATGATCCAGTCATCAATCTCATCAGCAAATTCTTCAATGTCGATATCATACTCCTCATTTTCTCCTTCTGAATCTCTAAATACATCTATCTCGTATTTAGTAAGTTTACTTGCCAATCGAATATTCACTCCTCCTTTACCTATTGCTAGAGAAACTTGATCAGGTTTTAAATAAACCGATGCTCTTTTTATTTCTTCATCAACTTCCATATACACCACTTTTGCTGGTGTTAATGCTCTTTGAATAAGCAAACGTGTATTAGCTGTAAAATTTATTATATCAATATTCTCATTTCTCAGTTCTCTGACAATACCATGAATTCGAGAGCCTTTCATTCCTACACATGCTCCAACAGGATCTACTCTATCATCAAATGATTCGACTGCAACCTTAGCTCTATCACCAGGCTCCCTAGCAATTCTACGAACGGCTATTAATCCATCAAAGATTTCAGGAACTTCTAATTCTAATAATTTTGCCAAAAACATATTATCAGTACGGGATAATATAATTCGTGGTTTGTTATTTCGCATCTCTACCTTTTTTACAACCGACCGAACAGTATCTCCCTTTTTATAAAAATCGCTTCCTATCTGCTCACTTTTAGGTAGAATCAACTCATTCCCATCATCATCTAGAACCAGCATCTCTCGTTTCCAAATCTGATAAACCTCACCAGTCACAATTTCGCCAACCCTATCTCCATATTTTTTATAGAGCTCATCATTTTCAAGCTCCAATATACGAGAAATTAATGTTTGACGCGCTGCAAGAATAGCTCTTCTCCCAAAGTGTAATAAGGTAATCTCTTCGTAAAGTTCCTCTCCAATCTCGTAATCTTCCTCAATTTGTATAGCCTCTGAAAAAGCAACTTCCTTATTTGGATCAATCACTTCTCCATCGGTTACAATTTCTCTTCTTCTCCAAATCTCAAGGTCTCCTTTTTCAGTATTTACGATAATATCGAAGTTTTCATCACTTCCATATTTCTTACGCAACAATGTCCTGAATACATCATCCAACACACGCATCATTGTTGGACGATCAATATTTTTAAATTCCTTAAAATCTGCAAAGGATTCAACCAAATCAATATTTTTAGCCTTTCTCCTTGTCTTCGCCATCTCAAACAATTTTGAATGAATCTAAAATGTTACCTTTTTCTTCACACTTTTAATAGAGTCAAAAGGTATCGTTGTTTCTTTAACAATTGGCTTTTTCTTTCTCTTCTGTTGTATGTGTTCGTCAATTACAATTCCAGATTCTGTAACGACTTTTAATAAACCTTCTTTTTTATTCCCATCTAAGTCTTGAACAATAATATGTCTTCCTACATTTTTCTTAAATTGTCTTTTCACCTTAAAAGGTTTAGACATTCCAGGTGAAGAAACTTCTAAAAGCAAGTTTTCATTCCACTCACCTGCTTCTTCTAAGTTTAGTTTCAAGTACTTAAATATTTTCACGCAATCTCCACTCGTAATGTTTTCATCTTTATCAACAAATATCTGAATCTTATTTGAAGGTGTTGGTTTTAATTCTACAATAAAAAATGAGGAACCTTCAAACCTAACCTCCAACAATTCTCTAATTCTTTCCGTGATGGTTGTCATATATCGATTTAATAACTAAAAGAGGGGACATATAAGTCCCCTCAACATTTTTCTACTACAAAAATACATTTATTTTTTTGTCTCTAAGAAATATGTTGATGTAAACTAGGCCATTTCTCATTTTTTATTAAATGATACAACAAATTTACATAAAAAAAGGGTAAATGCCTCTAATAGACCCTTACCCTTTTTATAATAATATTAAACTCGTTCTACTCTTCAGTAGAGTTTTCATTATTAGTCACGTTATCAGCACTATTATCTTGTGCTTTTTTACGCCCACCTCTACGAGTTCTTCTTCGTTTTCCAGATTTAGAATCTGACTTTAATAGATTTTCGTTATAATCTACTAATTCAATCATTGCCATTTCAGCACCATCTCCAAATCTAAAACCAAGTTTGAGTATTCTAGTATAGCCACCGGGTCTAGTTGCTATTTTATCACTTACTTCATCAAAAAGCTCTCTGACTGAGTCTTTATCTTGAAGATACCCAAAAACCGTTCTTCTTGAATGGGTTGTATTGTTCTTAGCCTTTGTTAGTAAAGGCTCTATATATTTCCTCAGAGCTTTAGCCTTTGCCAAAGTTGTTTGAATACGTTTGTGCTTAATCAAAGAACAAGCCATATTTGCAAGCAGGGCCTTTCTATGTCCAACTTTTCTACCAAGATGATTAAACTTTTTTCCGTGTCTCATTACTAAAGCAATATTTCGATATTATTATTACAAATTTTATTCGATAGTTAGGTAGATATATTACTAACAAACTATTCCTCATCAAGTTTATACTTACTTAAATCCATTCCGAAAGAAAGTCCTTTTTCTTGGATTAAATGCTCAATTTCCATCAAAGATTTTTTACCAAAATTTCTAAATTTTATCAACGAGTTGGTATCATAAGTTACCAATTCTTGCAAAGTATTAATTTTAGCTGCTTTCAAACAATTATAAGCTCTTACTGATAAATCTAAATCTTCTAATGGCGTTTTCAACAATTTACGCATATGTAAGATGTGTTCATCTACGATATCGTCTTCTTCACCAGGCTTTTCATCAAAAGTAATTTTTTCATCTGTAATCAACATTAAGTGTTGAATAAGAATTCTCGCTGATTCTTTTATTGCATCTTCAGGATGAATTGTTCCATCTGTTTTGATTTCTATAATCAATTTTTCATAATCTGTTCTTTGTTCAACACGAGTATTTTCCACATTGTATCGAACATTTTTGATTGGAGTAAAGATAGCATCAATGGGTATTAAACCGTGAACCATATCTTTTGGCTTATTTTCTTCTGCAGGAACATACCCTCTACCTTTTTGAATCGTCAGTTCAATATCCAAATTTACAAAAGCCTCCATGTGACATACAACTAAATTGGGATTAGTTATCTTAAAGGTAGCAGTATGTTTTTCTATATCCCCAGCCTCAAACTTATCATCACCACTTATAGAGATAAATATTTTTTCTGATGTAAGATCATCGTCTTTAACAATTTTCTTAAATCTGACTTGCTTAAGATTAAGAATTATTTCTGTAACATCCTCAATGACACCAGTTATAGTAGAGAATTCATGATCTACGCCACTAATTTTTATAGCGGTTATAGCATAGCCTTCCAAAGAAGATAATAGCACTCGGCGAATTGAATTTCCTACTGTAACACCAAATCCAGGCTCCAATGGCTTAAATTCAAATAGCCCTTCATTATCAGTAATCTTCTGTGCTACAATTTTATCCGGCTGATGAAATGTTAAAAGTCCCATAAATGAATTTAAAAATTACTAAAAATTATTTGGAGTAAAGTTCCACAATTAATTGTTCTTCAATATTCTCAGGTATTTGCTCACGTTCGGGAACTCCAATGAATTTACCCTCCATTTTTTCATCATTCCAATCAAGCCAAGGAAATTTCTTCCCTTTTCTGGCGAGGGATGTAGTGATAAATTCTAGCTCCTTAGATTTTGTCCTAATACTTACCGTATCGCCTACTGTTAATCTACGGGAAGGGATATTACATTTTTCACCATTAACTAACAAGTGACAATGAGTAACAAGCTGTCGTGCAGCAGGACGAGTAGGAGCTAGCCCCATTCGATAAACAACATTATCTAACCGAGACTCCAATAACTGTAATAATATTGTACCAGTAATCCCTTGTTTTCTATTTGCCTCTTTAAATAGGTTTCGGAACTGCCTTTCCAGAACACCATATGTGTATTTTGCCTTTTGCTTCGCTTTTAGTTGAATACCATATTCAGAAACGACTTTACGTCTTTTAGATGTTCCATGTTGTCCTGGTGGATGTCCTTTCTTTTCAAAGGATTTATCATATCCAAATATTGCCTCACCAAATTTACGTGAAATTTTGGTTTTTGGACCTATATAACGTGCCATACTTTGTTACTATTTCTTTTCTACTTTGAAACGGATATTAATACTTTGCTTTATACTCTACGCCGCTTAGGAGGGCGACAGCCATTATGTGGTAGAGGCGTAACATCTCTAATGATAGTCACTTCTATCCCCATAGTGTGTATTTCACGTATAGCAGCTTCCCTTCCAGAACCTGGACCTCTTACTAATACTTCTACACGTTTCAGCCCAGCATCCATAGCTTTTTTAGCTGCATCTCTTGCTGCTACTTGTGCAGCATAAGGGGTATTTTTTTTAGACCCTTTAAATCCCGCTTTACCTGCGGAAGCCCAAGATATAACTTGTCCTCCCAAATTTGTAAACGAAATGATAATATTGTTGAAGCTCGCTTTAATATAAACTTTACCTTCAGATTCTACTCTAACGATACGTTTTTTGACCTTCGTAACTCGTCTTTTCTTTGCCATATTACTTACAGATAGTTAGCAATTTGATAAACACTATTTCCTTGGAGCCTTCTTCTTTCCTGCAACCGTTTTCTTTCTACCTTTCCTCGTCCTCGCATTTGTACTCGTTCGTTGACCTCGCAAAGGCAATCCCTTACGATGTCGAATACCTCTATAACATCCAATATCCATTAAACGCTTAATATTGAGCTGCACTTCAGAACGAAGTTCTCCTTCTACGGTGAATTCACTCACCGTAGCACGCAAACGAGTTATTTCATCGTCTGTTAAATCTTTAATTTTCTTAGTTGGTTCAATCTCGGCTTTATCAAGTATTTGCAAAGCACGAGTGCGACCTATCCCATAAATATAGGTAAGTGCTATTGAACATTTTTTATATTTGGGCAAATCTACCCCAGCTATACGTGCCATATTTTATCCTTGTCTTTGTTTAAACTTTGGATTCTTTTTATTGATTACGTAGAGTTTACCTTTCCGTCGAACTATTTTACAGTCGCTGCTACGTTTCTTAATTGATGCTCGAACTTTCAAGAGAATATATTTTTTATAAGGTTAATCTGGTGAAGAAATTAATTACTTGTATCTGTAAATAATCCTCCCTCTGTTTAAATCATAAGGAGACATTTCCAAAGCAACTTTATCTCCTGGCAAAATGCGAATATAATTCATTCTCATTTTACCAGATATCGTAGCCACTACAATATGTTCATTTTCTAACTGTACTCTGAACATTGCATTAGATAATGCTTCTGTAACTATTCCATCCTGTTTAATGAGTTCTTGCTTTGCCATGTATTCTAATAAAATTCTTAAATAAAATAGAAGTTGCTGATTTATTGCTTTTTACAACACTTCCTTGAATTCGGAGTGCAAATATCGGGTTTTTATTGCTAATTTCTAAGTAATTTCACTTAATTCTATATTATTTTTAATTGCAGCTTCAATATACTTAAAAGTTGACAAAATATCAGCTTGATTTTTGCTGACGGCTACTGTATGTTCAAAATGTGCAGACGGCTTGCCGTCTGCAGTTGAAATAGTCCAGCCGTCAGTGCTACGAATAACATCCTTTTTCCCCATATTAATCATAGGCTCAATAGCTATTACTAAACCTTCAAGCAGCTTCGGTCCTCTCCCCCTCTTTCCAAAGTTAGGAACTTCGGGAGCTTCATGTAATTGTCTACCTACACCGTGTCCTACCAACTCTCTAACTACTCCATACCCACATTTTCGCTCTGTATATTGCTGAATTGCAAAACTAATATCCCCAACCCTTTTTCCTATTACTGCTTGTTCTATTCCTTTATATAGAGATTCCTTTGTTACTTCTAATAATTTTTTTACGTCTTCCCTCACTTCTCCTACACAATAAGTATAAGCAGAATCACCATAATACCCATTGGAAAGCACACCACAATCAATAGACACTACATCTCCTTCCTTTAACTCATAATTACTAGGCATTCCATGAACAACCTCTTCGTTAATAGAAATACATAGTGTAAAAGGGAAATCATATAATCCCTTAAATCCTGGAACAGCATCATTGTCACGAATAAATGTTTCAGCAACTTCGTCTAGTTTACTAGTCTTCACTCCTGGACGAATAAAATCTACTACGGCAGCATGAGTTTTACCGACTAAGGTACAACTGTGCCGAATCAATTCAATTTCCTCCTTCGTTTTGTAGAAAATCTTTTTCGATTTTTTTCGCAACTTAATTACTTCTTTTAAATTTCAAGAAACAAAATCATGAGGCCAAGAATTAATTTAATTATCAACACACGATTTTAGACAAAAAAGTTTCTAACCATAGTTATGGTTAGAAACTTTTTCTATACAACTGAAATATTATAGACTTTGATTTCAAAAAATCTTATACGCTTGCTCCAACTGCTCCACGGCTTCTAACCCGAGCATTTCCCTTCATTAGTCCATCATAATGCCTCATTAATAGATGGCTTTCTATCTGCTGTAAAGTGTCTAACATTACTGCAACCAGAATCAATAAAGATGTTCCTCCATAAAAATCTGCAAACTGACTATTTATACCAATCAAATTTGCGAATGCGGGCATAATTGCTACTAAGCCTAAGAACATTGAACCTGGCAATGTAATTCTTGACATTACTGTATCTATGAATTCGGCAGTCTTTTTTCCAGGTTTTACCCCAGGAATGTATCCACCATTTCTTTTCATATCATCCGCCATTTGAGTAGGATTGATAATTAAGGCTGTATAAAAATACGTAAACAAAACAACCATTAAGAAGAAAAAGAAATTATACCAAAATGAAAGGTAAAATGTTCCTTGCTGAATGCTCTGCATCAATCCCGAATCAGGGAAAAATTGTGCCGCAAAAGAAGGAATAAACATTAGAGCTTGTGCAAAAATAATTGGCATTACACCAGCAGCATTAACACGTAATGGAATATACTGACGAGCTCCTCCATACTGCTTGTTGCCTACGATTCTTCTTGCATATTGAACAGGAATTCTACGAGTACCTTGTACTAGAAGGATAGTAGCAATTATAATAGCAATCCAAAAGGCAATCTCTACTACAAAGAAAACCAAACCTCCTCCTGTACTTGATGCGAGTTTCGATTGCAGTTCTGCTGCAAGTCCAAACGGTAATCTTGCAATAATTCCAATCATAATTAAAATAGAAATACCATTTCCAATTCCTTTATCTGTAATTTTTTCTCCTAACCACATACAGAATACTGTACCCGCAGTTAAGCAAAACATTGTAGAAATAATGAATAGTCCTCTTGGAATAACTATGGCATCTTGCCCTGCAATAGAATAAAGGAAAGTAACATACCCAACAGCTTGTACAGCAGTAACTGCTACAGTTAAATATCTTGTAATCCTTGTTATCTTACTCCTACCAGATTCACCTTCTTTCTGCATCTTCTGAAAATAAGGTACTGCTAAGGTAAGTAATTGCATTGCAATAGAAGCAGAAATATACGGCATGATGCCAAGTGCAAAAATGGATGCTCTTGTGAAAGAACCTCCAACAAACATATTCAGCAATGCAATTAAACCGCCTCTCGAACCTTGACTCGCTAATTCATCCAAAGCTCCTACATCCACACCAGGTAGCACTATAAAAGAACCTATTCTATAAACTAAGATAAGTCCTAAGGTGAAAAGAATCTTATTTCTAAGTTCTTCTATTTTGTAAATATTCTTTATAGTTTCAATCAGCTTGTTCATGAGAATGAATATTATTGAAGGTAACTCATCATTTTAATAGTTATCCTCTATAATGTTATTATTAAATGATATACTCGACTTAAATAATAGATGCACTTCCACCACTGGCCTCAATGGCATTTTTAGCAGTTGCGCTAAAAGCATGTAAGTTAATGGTCAATGCTTTATCAACAATTCCATTACCTAAAACCTTAACTTTTTCTGTTTTTTTAACCATTCCCAATTTTCGCAATAAATCGAAATCAATAACGGTGACATTATGCTTTTCAGCAATATAACTCAAATCAGATAAATTAAGCGGCTTATAAGTAAGCTTATTAATATTATTAAAGCCTCTTTTTGGAACACGCATTTGAAGTGGAGTTTGTCCACCCTCATGATGCCTTTTTCTAGAGTATCCAGATCGAGACTGTTGCCCTTTGTGTCCTCTTGTTGCAGTACCTCCATGACCAGAACCTTGTCCCCTAGCTATACGTTTTTGCCTATGAACAGCCCCTTTAGCAGGTTTTAAATTACTTAAATTACTCATTGTTATTGATATTCTACTTTTACCAAATGCTTTACCTTTTCAATCATCCCCAAAATTTGAGGGGTTGTTTCATGCTCAACCGTCCTATTCATCTTACGCAACCCTAATGCAATCATAGTTGCTTTTTGTCTTTTAGGACATCCTATTACACTTCGCACCTGTGTTACTTTAACTCTTGCCATTATTCTTGTCTTTACAAATGAATTTTAATTACTTATCCATTAAAAACTTTATCAAGAGTAATACCTCTTTGCTTTGCCACTTCCATAGGTCCTCTTAATCTAGAAAGAGCATTTATAGTTGCTTTGACCACATTATGAGGATTAGATGACCCTATTGATTTCGCAATAACATCTTTTATACCTGCACTTTCTAGAACAGCTCGCATGGCACCTCCCGCAATTACTCCTGTCCCCTTTGCTGCAGGTCTTACAACTACTTTTGCTGCACCATATTTACCTTTTTGCTCATGCGGTATCGTCCCTTTATGTATAGGAACTCTGATTAAGTTTTTATTAGCATCATCACGTCCTTTATCAATAGAAGCAGCAACTTCCCGAGCCTTTCCTAAACCATGCCCTACTATACCATTACCATCTCCAACTACAACAATAACAGAAAAACTGAACGTACGCCCTCCTTTCGTTACTTTTGCAACTCTATTAATCTCTACAACCTTATGATTCAGCTCTATATTTGAAGCTGTAATTTGCTTAAAATTTATCTTTGACATCAATAAGAAATTTAAAAATTAAGACCTGCCTCCCTAGCCCCTTCTGCTAAAGATTTCACTCTACCATGATACAAATACCCGCTTCTATCAAATACAACTGTATCAATTCCAAGGGCTAAAGCTCTTTCTGCAATAAGTTTACCTACTCTATTAGCATCACCTGTCTTGTTTAAAGGTTCAGATAATTCTTTGGAGGATGCAGAAACTAAAGTATGACCACCTATATCATCAATCAATTGAGCATAAATGAATTTATTACTTCTAAAAATTGATAGTCTAGGCCGCATCTTTACTCCAGAAATTTTCTTTCTGATTTTATATCTGATTCTTTGCCTTCTTGCTGCTTTATTAAATGCCATTGCTCGTTTAGCTTAAAATTATTTTAAATGTATTAAAAACAGCTTACTTATTTGCCTGCTGCTTTACCAGCTTTTCTTCTAATTTCCTCTCCTACAAACCTAATACCTTTACCCTTATAAGGTTCAGGCTTTCTAAATGCGCGTATCTTTGCACAAATTTGCCCCAAAAGCTGCTTATCATTACTCTCCAAAGTAATAATAGGATTCTTTCCTTTTACGGTTTCTGTTGTAACCTTCACTTCAAAGGGGACAAAAAAGTAAATAGGGTGAGAAAACCCAACTCCAAGTTCTAATAGTTGCCCGCGGTTTGAAGCACGATACCCAACCCCTACAAGTTCCATTTGTTTTTTATAACCTTCAGAAACACCAAGTACCATATTGCTAATTAATGATCGGTACAGACCATGCATAGCTTTATGTCTTTTCTGATCTGTAGGTCTTGTTACTTGTATCGCACCATTTTCTAGCACTACACCTAAATCTTTATCAACCTTTTGAATCAACTCCCCTCTTGGACCTTTAACAGTCACTATGTTCGTATCTTCATCAACATTAATCTGAACCCCCGTTGGTAACGGTATGGGTAACTTTCCTATTCGAGACATGGCTATTCACCTTTAAATATTAGTAAACCAAACAGAGAATTTCTCCTCCTATATTTTGACTGCGAGCTTCCTTATCAGTCATTAACCCTTTAGAAGTGGAAATAATCGCAATACCTAATCCATTTTTTACTCTGGGCAAATCATCAGATCCTGAATATTTTCGCAATCCAGGTTTACTGTATCTGACAAGTTTACGAATTGCAGGCTCTTTAGAAATAGGGTCATATTTCAGAGCTACTTTTATGATTCCTTGCCCATCAGGGGTATCTTCAAATTTATATCTAAAAATGTATCCTTGATCATAAAGAATCTCAGTAATCCTTTTCTTTAAGTTAGAAGCAGGTATTTCTACCACTCGATGACGCGCCATCATAGCATTTCTAACTCGCGTCAAATAATCTCCAATTGTATCAGTAACTGCTGACATATACGCAATTCGTCTATTTATAAATATAAAATGTATTTCAACGCATTTTCAAAAATCGCTCTGCAAAGATAGCAATAATATGCGAGATAAAAAAGAGACGTAGTAATCTACGTCCCTAAAATATTTGTTAAACTTTTTTACTAAAAAAGAGCTAACCTGACAGTTATTTACCAGCTCGCTTTTGTAACACCTGGAATTTTACCATTCGATGCTAATTCACGAAACTTCAATCTTGAAACTCCAAAAAGTCTTATATAAGCTCTTGGTCTTCCTGTTAATCTACACCTATTACGTAATCTAACAGGCGAGGCATTTTTAGGTAATTTATCTAGAGCTTCATAATCTCCTGCTTCTTTTAGTTGAGCTCTTTTTTCAGCATACTTTTCCACTAACTTTTGCCTCTTTGCTTGACGAGCAACAATTGATTTCTTTGACATACTATTGTTCGAGTTTTACTTGATTCTTAAAAGGCATTCCAAATTCTTTGAGTAATGTAAAAGCCTCCTTGTCTGTATTAGCGGAAGTAACAAAAGTAATATCCATTCCATTAATACGAGATATCTTATCTAAATCAATTTCAGGAAAAATGATTTGTTCTGTAATTCCTATTGTATAATTCCCTCTTCCATCAAAGCTTTTGTCATTCACTCCTCTAAAATCACGTACACGAGGTAATGCTACAGATAACAATCTGTCCAAAAACTCCCACATTATCTCTCCACGGAGAGTTACTCTAACGCCAATAGGCATCTCCTCTCGTAATTTAAAGTTTGAGATAGCTTTTTTAGCTCGAGTAACAACAGCCTGTTGTCCTGAGATTAAAGTCATTTCTTTTACGGCAGTATCTACCAGCTTTTTATCCGCTGTTGCAGAACCAACACCCTGATTAAGACAAATCTTCAATAATCGAGGTACTTGCATTGATGATTTGTAGTTAAATTCCTCCTTTAATTTAGGAATAACCTCATCTCTGTACTTAATTTGCATTCTTGGAATATACTTACTCATTAGCTTATTACCTCCCCTGATTTTTTAGCGTAACGTACTATTTTTCCTTCCTCTATTCGTCGTCCTACCCGTGTAGCACTTCCTGTTTTCGGGTCGACCAACATAAGATTAGATATTTGAATTAGAGCTTCTTTTTTAATAAGACCTCCTTCCTGATTTTGATTATTAGGCTTAGTATGCTTAGTAATCATATTTACATCTTCAACAAGAGCCTTACCTTTCTCTGTATCTATTGCTAAAACACGACCTTCAGTACCTTTGTCTTCTCCAGTTATCACGACTACTGTATCTCCTTTCTTAATTCGATACTTTGGTTTAAACCGTTTACTTTGTTTCTTTTTATTAGCCATTTTCCACTCAATTAATAATGGTTATGAAACTTTTTTTACATTTAAAAGGCACTAAAGTACCTCAGGTGCTAGTGAGACAATACGGGTGTATCCTTTATCTCTTAATTCACGAGCAACAGGTCCAAAAATCCTTGTTCCTCTTGGTTCACCAGAAGCATCAATCAAAACAACTGCATTATCATCAAAAGAAATATGAGTTCCATCTTTACGACTGATATGCTTTTTTGTTCTGACGATTACGGCTTTAGAGACTGTTCCTTTCTTAACTCCTCCTGAAGGCATCGCATCTTTGACCGTAATAACAATATTATCTCCTACTGAGGCATAACGCCTCCCTGTACCGCCCAAAACACGGATGCACAAAACCTCTTTGGCACCACTATTGTCTGCTACTTTAAGTCTACTTTCTTGTTGAATCATGACAATTTAATTATTTTGCCCGCTCAATAATTTCTACCAAGCGCCATCTTTTACGCTTACTGAGTGGTCTCGTTTCCATTATTCGTACTACGTCCCCGATGTTACAATCATTTTGTTCATCATGAGCAGTATATTTAGTACTCTTTTTAATAAATTTACCATAGATAGGGTGCTGAACCTTACGTTCTACAGTTATAGTGATTGTTTTTTGCATTTTATCACTTACTACCACCCCAACACGTTGCTTTCTAAGGTTTCTTTCTTGTGACATTACTTCTGAAATAAATTTTATTAAAAGCTTCTGATTTTATCAGCCCTATTATTTGCTCTCGCTTGACTCAATCTCTCTACGTCTCAATTCAGTATTATAGCGAGCAATATCACGGCGAAGATTACGCAATACGTTAGGGTTTTCTAATGCGGCAACTGTATGGTTAAAACGCAATTTACGTAACCGAACTTTATCCTCGTCAATCCTATCCCAAAGCTCTTCAGTTGATAATTCTCTTAAGTCTATTTTTTTCTTTGCCATGGTACATTTCAAGAAAACTAAATTCAATTCAAGAAATTAACTCAATGATTTTCCTAAAACTGAACTTAAAATATTTAGTTATTATGCTCTTAAGAATATGCTTATGCTACATAATCTCTTCGCGTTACAAATTTGGTTTTAATAGGGAGTTTCTGAGCGCCTAAGCGCATAGCTTCTACCGCTACATCTAAAGAGACACCTTCAATTTCAAACATAATTCTCCCCGGCTTAACAACTGCAACCCAATGGTCAGGTGCTCCTTTCCCTTTCCCCATACGAACCTCTAGTGGTTTCTTGGTAATAGGTTTATCAGGAAAAATTCGTATCCAAACCTTACCCTCTCTTTTCATATATCGGGTAATAGCCACACGAGCTGATTCAATCTGACGATTGGTAATCCAAGTAGCTTCTAAAGCTTTTAAACCAAAAGTACCAAAGGATAGTGTGCTTCCTCTTTGAGCATTACCTTTTACACGCCCTTTGTGTCTTTTCCTGAATTTCGTTCGTTTGGGTTGTAACATGATATTATCTACTTATTAATTATTTATCAAAAACTGGCTTTGACTTTTATTTTCTTCTTCCTCTTCGCTTCTTATCTTTTGGTACGCTCGGAGATAAATCTCTTTTCCCTAAAACCTCTCCTTTGCATATCCAAACCTTCACTCCAATAATACCATATATGGTCTTCGCTTCTTTCAAAGCATAGTCAATATCTGCTCTAAAGGTGTGCAGTGGTGTTCGTCCTTGTTTGTTTTCCTCTGTCCGAGCCATCTCCGCTCCCCCAAGCCTTCCAGATACTCTAATCTTTATTCCTTGAGCTTCTGGTTGTCGCATTGTTGATGCTATTGCCATTCTGACTGCTCTTCTATAGTTAATTCTTGCCTCCAATTGTTTAGCAATTGTTTCTGCAACAATATTAGCATCTAATTCAGGTCTTCTAATCTCAACAATGTTGATTTGAACCTCCTTCTTAGTCAACTTCTTTAGCTCTTCTCTGATTCTATCAACTTCACTTCCGCCTTTACCAATAATGATACCGGGACGAGATGTATGTATTGTAATTGTAATTCGTTTTAAAGTTCGCTCAATAACAATCCTAGCAACTCCACCTTTTACAATCCTAGCATTTAGGTACTTGCGAATTTTTACATCCTCGATGAGTTTATCTGCAAAATCTGTTGATGTAGCAAACCAATTTGAATCCCAACCTCTGATGAAGCCCAATCTGTTAGCTATTGGATTAACTTTTTGACCCATAACTTTTATTTGAAAGAAATATTAATAAATATTTCCATTTAGTAATTTTTATTTAATCTGAAGATTTATAGATACAATCACTAAGAAGTAATTTATTACTCTCCTACTCCTGTCCGACTATCTATGACTATAGTCACATGATTTGTTCTTTTTCTAATTCGGTGCGCTCTACCATAAGGTGCAGGTCTGAATCTTTTTAAAACTCTTCCTCCATCTACAAAAATCTTCTTAACATACAATTGGCTTGTTGCAGCATCGTATGAAGCATTTTTTTGTGTCCAATTTGAAATAGCAGACACCAATAATTTTTCTACAGGTCGAGCAGCATGCTTCTTAGTGTATTTCAACACATTCAATGCTTCTTCTGCATCCAATCCTCTTACTAAATCTGCCACCAACCGTGTTTTTCTGGCAGAACCAGAATGATTTCTAAGCCTTGCTACCGCTTCCATTTGCTATATTTATTTTACTTTTATTGTTTTAAGTTTATAGCCAAAAGCTAATTAAAAGTTTCTTGGTTATTATTTCTTAGAAGAATGTCCTCTAAAGTTACGTGTTGGTGCAAACTCTCCAAGCTTATGACCTACCATGTTTTCTGTCACATATACAGGAATAAATTTATTCCCATTATGCACTGCAAAAGTATGTCCAACAAATTCAGGAGTAATCATAGATGATCTTGACCAAGTCTTAACAACCGTCTTTCTTCCCTTTTGATTAAGTACATCTACCTTCTTTTGCAGCTTATGATGTATGTAAGGTCCTTTTTTCAATGATCTTGCCATAATTATAGACTATTTTCTATTCTTCCTTTTGCTAATAATTAATTTAGAAGAAGGTTTATTTTTATTTCTTGTTTTTTGACCTTTAGCATACACTCCTGTTCTCGAGCGTGGATGTCCTCCTGAAGAACGTCCTTCTCCACCTCCCATTGGGTGATCAACAGGATTCATTGCGACACCTCTTGTACGTGGTCTACGTCCCATCCACCTTTTTCTACCTGCCTTCGCAATCACCTGTAGATTGTGGTCAGAATTAGAAACAGTTCCTATCGTAGCCATGCAAGTTAGCAAAACCATTCTTGTCTCACCTGAAGGCAGTCTAAGAATAGCATATTTGCCATCTTTGGCTGTAAGTTGAGCGTAAGTTCCTGCTCCACGAGCTATTTTTCCGCCAGTACCTGGTGAAAGCTCAATATTATGAATCAACGTTCCAAAAGGAATATCTTTCAAAAATAAAGTATTCCCCACTTCTGGTTCTATATTCTCTCCTGATACAATTTTATCTCCAACGCTTATGCCCTGAGGAGCAAGAATGTATCTCTTTTCTCCATCCTCATATTGAACCAATGCGATAAAAGCACTTCTATTAGGATCATACTCTACAGTCTGAACCGTTGCAGAAATATTGTACTTATCACGTTTAAAGTCAATAACTCTATATCTCCTCTTATGTCCTCCTCCTCTATAACGAACCGTCATTTTCCCTTGGTTATTTCGACCTCCTGAACGTTTCCAAGGAGCCAATAAGGATTTCTCGGGTTTGCTTGTAGTTATTTCTTCAAAAGCATTTGAAATCCTAAATCGCGAACCAGGTGTTATAGGTTTATGTTTTTTAAGTGCCATTTTGCTAGAATATTAGATTTCAGTTATTCCAATTACACAACCAACTTCACTATACAGCTTCAAAGAAATCAATAGTATCTTCTGCATCTACTGTTACAATAGCCTTTTTATATGAGGTTGTTCTTCCTTCCATAATACCTTTTCGAGTGTATCGCGTTTTTTGTTTTGCAGGTACAATAATAGTATTGACTCCCAAAACCGTCACACCATACATTTGCTCTACGGCATTTTTAATTTGAATTTTATTGGCCCCTTTATCAACAAGAAAGCCGTACTTACTTAACTTTTCGCTCTGAAGCGATACTTTTTCAGTAACAAGTGGCTGTATTAAGATTTCTCTTGCCATTATATCTTAACAATTAATGATTACAAAATTAACAACATTTATCGAATATCTATCGATAACGCTTATTTTACTTTAAAAACTTTTTGCTGCACTTTCACTTAATATAAGTGTTTGAGCATTCATGATTTTATAAGTATTTAAGCTCTCCTTTGTCATTACGCTGGCTTTAGGAATGTTTCTTGAAGATAAATAAACATTCTTTTTAAGCTCATTCAAAACCAATAAACTTTTTTGCCCATTTTTGTTAAGATCTTGAAGCATCTTCAAATATGCTTTTGTCTTTGGCACTTCAAAATCAAAATCTTCAACCACCAATATTTGGCTCTCTTTAGCCTTATAAGACAAGGCAGATTTTCTAGCAAGAGTTTTAACCTTTTTATTCAATTTTTGGCGATAATCCCTGGGTTTAGGTCCAAAGATTCTACCACCACCTTTAAATAGAGGGTTTTTAATACTCCCTGCCCGAGCTGTACCTGTTCCTTTTTGTCTTTTAATTTTTCGAGTAGAACCTGTAATTTCTCCACGTTCTTTAGACTTGTGTGTTCCTTGGCGTTGATTAGCCAAGTATTGTTTCACAGCCAAATATAAGACATGGTCATTGGGTTCTATACCAAATACTTCATCAGGTAACTCTATTTCTCTACCTGTTGGTTGTCCTGCGATATTTAAAACTTCTACTTTCATTGCTTACTTATATTAAGCGTTCTCAACAATAACATAAGAACCTTTAGCTCCAGGCACAGCACCTTTCACCAACATCAAATTTTTATCCTGTAAAATTTTGATTACTTCTAAATTAAGAGATTTTATGCGTTTTCCTCCTGTTCTACCAGCCATGCGCATTCCTTTGAATACTTTGGATGGGTAAGAAGATGCTCCAATCGAACCGGGTGCTCTTTGGCGGTTGTGCTGACCATGCGTCGCATCATTTACACCTTTGAAACCATATCTCTTCACGACACCTTGAAAGCCCTTGCCCTTAGAAGTTCCAACTACATTAACTCGTTCTCCTTCTCCAAAAATATCTATTGAAACTTCATCGCCTAATGCTACATCAATATCGAAATCAGAAAACTCCACCATTTTTCTCTTAGGAGATACTCCTGCTTTCTGAAAGTGTCCTTTCATAGCTTTTGTTACTCCTTTTTCTTTCTTATCGTCATAAGCCAATTGAATGGCATTATAACCGTCAGAGTCTTCGTCTTTTACTTGTGTAACATAGCATGGACCCAGCTGCACTACTGTACAGGCTATTTGGTGCCCTGCATCATTAAAGATGCTTGTCATGCCAACTTTTTTGCCTATTAATCCTTTCATTACAGCTTACTTATACTTTTATTTCAACATCTACACCACTAGGTAACTCAAGTTTCATCAAAGCGTCAATTGTCTTTGAGGTTGAGCTGTAAATATCCAATAACCTTTTATAGGTACACAACTGAAACTGCTCTCTTGATGTCTTATTTACATGCGGAGAACGCAATACAGTGAATATCTTTTTCTTTGTCGGTAAAGGAATAGGTCCTGACACAACTGCTCCTGTAGAGCGAACTGTTTTGACAATCTTTTCAGATGATTTATCTACCAGATTGTGGTCGTAGGATTTCAATTTAATTCTAATTCTCTGTGTCATCTTCTTTATACTTCAACGTTAAGTTTGCCTTGTGATTTCGCAATTACTTCTTCTGCAACACTATCAGGAGCAGGTGCATAGTGAGAGAACTCCATACTGGATGTTGCTCTACCAGAAGTTATTGTTCTTAAATCGGTTACGTACCCGAACATTAATGACAATGGGACTTTGGCTTTAATAACCTGTGCATTGCCCTTCATATCCATACCTTCCATGATTCCTCTTCTTCGATTCAAGTCGCCTACTACATTTCCTGTATATTCTTCAGGTGTAATAATTTCCAGCTTCATAATTGGCTCCAGTATTTTCGCTCCTGCTTCTTTCAATCTTCCTGCTTTGCGGAAAGCCATTTTTGCAGCCAATTCAAATGAAAGATTATCTGAATCCACAGGGTGAAATCCACCATCATACAATTTAACCTTTAATGCCTCAACTTCATATCCTGCCAAAGGTCCGTTCTTCATTGCAATAGAAAATCCTTTCTCTACTGCTGGAATAAATTCCCTAGGAATAGACCCTCCAACAATTGCATTTTCAAACTGCAACCCTGCCTTCACTTCTCCTGTTTCCTCATCTGGATCTGCTGGGCCAATTTCAAGTTGAATCTTAGCATATTTACCCCGCCCCCCTGATTGTTTCTTGTAAATCTCTGTATAATCGATAGTTTCTGTAATAGCCTCTCTGTAATTTACTTCAGGAGCACCTTGATTACATTCAACCTTGAACTCTCTCCTCAACCTATCAACAATAATTTCGAGGTGAAGCTCTCCCATCCCACTGATAACAGTTTGACCAGTTTCTTCGTCAAATCTTACCTTGAAAGTCGGGTCTTCTTCAGCCAATTTAGCCAATCCCATACCCAATTTATTAAGGTCTTTCTGAGTCTTAGGCTCAATTGCCAAACTAATAACGGGGTCAGGGAAGGTCATACTTTCAAAAGCGATAGGAGCATTTAAGTCCGTGATAGTGTCACCCGTTCGAATATTTTTAAATCCTACACCTGCTGCAATATCACCTGCTTCTACCCTATCAATAGGATTTTGTTTGTTAGAATGCATTTGATAGATTCTAGAAATACGCTCTTTTTTTCCTGTACGAGTATTCAAAACAGCAGAACCAGAATCCAGTGCACCTGAATAAACTCTAAAGAAACACAAACGCCCTACATAAGGATCTGTTGCGATTTTAAAGCAAAGTGCGGCAAACGGCTCATCGGAACTTGGCTTACGAGACTCAACCTCCTGCGTTTCAGGATTAACTCCTTCAATTGCTTCAACATCTAATGGTGAAGGAAGATAAGTAATAACACCATCCAAGACTGCTTGAACACCTTTATTTTTGAAGGCAGAACCGCAGAACATTGGTATAATAGACAAGTCAATAGTAGCTTTTCGTATTGCTTCCCGCAATTCATCTTCAGTAATTGACTCTGCATCTTCAAAGAATTTCTCCATGATAGCGTCATCATAATCTGCAACCGCTTCTACTAACTTCTCACGGTACTCAGCAACCAAATCAACCATATTTTCGGGAATCGGAATAACTTCGTACTCCATACCCATTGTGGCATCATCCCAAATAATAGCTTGATTAGTAATCAAATCGACTACGCCTACAAAATCATCCTCAGCACCAATTGGCAATTGTAAAGGAACAGGATTTGCTCCAAGCATTTCTCTAACTTGTGTTACAACTTCTAAAAAGTTTGCACCAGTTCTATCCATTTTATTTACAAACCCAATACGAGGCACCTTGTATCGGTTGGCTTGTCTCCAAACTGTTTCGGATTGAGGTTCCACCCCTCCTACTGCACAAAATAAGGCAACAACACCATCTAAAACTCTTAAAGAACGCTCCACTTCTACTGTGAAATCAACGTGACCAGGTGTGTCAATAATGTTTATTTGGTATTTCTGGTCTCTATATGTCCAATGGGTTTTGGTAGCTGCAGAGGTAATGGTAATACCTCTTTCTTGCTCTTGTTCCATCCAGTCCATTGTCGCTCCACCATCGTGTACCTCTCCCATCTTATGGGTAATACCCGTATAGTAAAGTACTCGCTCAGTAGTTGTTGTTTTGCCAGCATCAATATGTGCTGCAATACCAATGTTCCTTGTGAATGTTAAATCCCTTGCCATTACCTTAGTATCATTATTTTTAATGAATAAAAGATTAACTCCTGCCAAAGAGTTTGAAATTACCTTATGCCTTTTAATAGTTGCCTAAAATTTTTATTAGGCTATATTTTAATTACACTCTAAAGTGTGAGAATGCTTTGTTTGCTTCTGCCATACGGTGCGTATCTTCTTTCTTTTTGACAGCAGCACCTTCATTTTTAGCAGCTGACATAATTTCTGAAGCCATTTTTTCTGCCATAGACTTGCCATTACGTTTACGAGCAAAAGTAATCAGCCATTTCATACCTACAGAAACCTTTCTGTCTGGACGAATTTCAGTAGGAATTTGAAAAGTTGCACCCCCAATTCTCCTACTACGTACCTCTACAAGTGGCATTATATTGTTTAATGCTTTCTTCCACATCTCATAGCCATCACTCTTTGTTTTTTCCGAAATGATGTCCATCGCATCATAGAAAATTTTGAATGCTACTCCTTTTTTACCACTCCACATCATCATGTTCACAAATCGAGTAACCTGTTGGTCATTGAATTTGGGATCTGGTGAGAGTGGCCGTTTTTTTGCTCTTGACTTACGCATATCTCTGTTAAACTATTCAATTGTTCAATTCTTACAAAACTGATAGATAGAATAAATTATCTATAATTGAGTGCAAAAAATAAGCTCAGAGGTTATAAAATATAAATAACAAACATCAACCTTTGAGCTTCACACACAAAACCACACTAATTTATTTTTTAGGGCGTTTTGTGCCATATTTAGATCTGCTTTGTTTTCGATTTTCCACACCTGCAGTATCGATCGAACCTCTTACAATATGGTACCTAACTCCAGGCAAATCCTTTACCCTTCCTCCTCTAACCAATACAATAGAGTGCTCTTGAAGATTATGCCCTTCCCCAGGAATATATGCAATCACCTCAATTCCATTAGTCAAACGAACTTTTGCTACTTTTCTAAGTGCAGAATTCGGCTTTTTTGGAGTAGTTGTATATACCCTAGTGCAAACGCCACGTTTTTGTGGACATTTATCCAATGCTCTCGATTTGCTAACCGATTTTTGAAGGACTCTTCCTTTACGAACTAATTGCTGAATTGTAGGCATTATCTATTATTAATCTTATTTTTTTTGGGAGTGCAAAGGTAGTAATACTAGCAGTAATAACCAAATGGAAATGAAAAAAATCTTTTGCAAGACCAAAATGCTATTACTCCTTAGAATTAGCTTTCTTTCATCTTGTCTCAAAATGAATACTACCCCTCCACTAAAAAGCGGTGCAAAATTAGCACTATTCTATGAGTTAACCAAATGGAATTATCTTTTTTACCAGAATTTAGAAAACAAAATGATTTCCATGCTTGTTTAATTCTTCTTGTGCCCGCTTGAACAAATTACTTAAAGTAATTCTTAGCCAATTTGCTGATATATTTCCCAATAATATCAAATTCTATGTTGACGATGCTTCCAACCTTATACTGATGAAACAAAGTATGTTGATAAGTATAAGGAATAATGGCGATAGAAAAGGACGGATGCGAAGCCTCTACAACCGTCAAACTTGTCCCATCAATGCAAACAGAACCTTTATTTACCAAAATAGATTGTTCATCTTCTTCATATTCAAAGTAAAAATACCAACTTCCCCCTACTTCTTCTATTTTTACACAATGTGCCGTTGTATCTACATGTCCTTGAACAAAGTGTCCATCTATGCGGGTTTCTGCCGTCATAGAACGTTCCAAATTCACTTTACTTCCTACTACCAGATTTCCCAAACTCGATTTAATCAATGTTTCTTGTACGGCTGTCACTACATGACTGTCATCCTCTAAAGCAACGACTGTCAAACATACGCCATTGTGGGACACACTTTGGTCGATTTTTAAGGCCGTGGAAATGGTGGATTGCACAGTGATGTGTAGATTACTTCCTTCGTTTTGAAGGTTAGTAACTGTTCCCAATGTTTCGATAATTCCTGTGAACATGTACTTTATTATTATAATTGAAGGATAAAAATTCGACCGAAAGTAATTAAAGAACCGTAGATTTCTATCTTTTTGAAGCACAAAAATGGAACTATCGCTTTCGTTCAGTAGTTATTACCGTATATAGATTCTACTATTTAAATAAAACTTATTCCTGCAAAATGAAGATTACCTATAACTCTCCTGTCATTCTCACTTATACTTTGATTGCAACCTCAGTGATGATTCTTTCTGATTTCATTTTAGGACAAGGCTTCACCAATACTTTTTTTGCAGTTTCTCCCCAATCCAATTTTTCCAATCCCATTGCGTTTCTCACTTTAGCCAGTCATGCTATTGGCCATGCCAATTGGCCTCATTTGGTCGGTAACTTCTCTTTTATATTATTGATTGGACCTTTGATTGAAGAAAAATATGGGTCTAAGTTGTTATTGATTATGATGTTGATTACTGCATTTGTGACTGGGATTTTGAATGTCACTTTGTTTCCTACGGGATTATTGGGTGCGAGCGGTATTGTGTTTATGCTGATATTGTTGAGTTCAATGACCAACTTCAAATCGGGAACTATTCCTCTTACCTTTATATTAGTAGTCATTCTATTCTTGGGAAAAGAAGTAATCACCAGCCTGCAAATGGATAACATCTCACAGTTTGCCCATATTATTGGAGGTGTTTTTGGAGCTGTTTTTGGTTTTGTTTTTGGTAGAACAGACAAACCTATTGACATTCCTCATCCGTACTAAAACTTTGATTCATATCCACATTCACTGTTTTTGAAGTTGCGATTACAATTCTTATTATTTTCTCGACACAAGCACTATCTTTGTAGAGATATGCTACAAAAAATATTCTTATCCAATAAAGTAACCTACACTGCTATTGTTCTCAATGCAATGGTGATTTTTTTGTTGTCTTTTCCACAAGTAGACAAAGATATCAAATGGGTATTGCTTTTATTCGATATGCTTTTTGTAGTGTTTTTTATTTTGGAGGCACTTGTTAAAATTGTTTCTTTCAAGCCCAAATCTTATTTCAGTGAAAATTGGAACATATTTGACTTCACCATTGTCGTTTTAAGCTTGCCTTCTCTTTTGATGCCCATCATCCCTTCACTTCCCGATTTATCATTTATATTGCTTTTGAGATTGCTTCGGCTCTTTCGGCTGTTTCGATTCTTTGCGTTTGTGCCCAATTTGCAGCAACTTTTGGAAGGTTTAGGGCGTGCCTTCAAATCCTCTATTTTTGTCTTGATTGCGCTGGCTTTGTATAATTTTATATTAGCAGTCTTTTCCTGTCAATTGTTTGGAAAATATTCCATAGAACACTTTGGAGACCCCATTATTTCCTTTTTCACCATTTTCCAAATGTTTACCCTTGAAGGTTGGAACGACATTCCAAACACAATTGCACTCAATTCAAATGGTAGTATTGGTGGTTGGTGTCGGCTATACTTTGTTTTTGTGGTATTGACAGGTGGTATATTTGGCTTGTCTATAACCAATGCTATTTTTGTAGATGAAATGACGATAGACAATACGGTGGTTTTGGAAGAGAAAATAGACCGATTGCAGGAACAAATCAATCAATTGCAGACTTTTTTAGAAGAAAAAAGCACAAACTGACAAATGGACAACTTTCCTAACAAACCTTCCTATATAACTTTTTCCTAAATTTGCAGTTTAATCAAATAGAAGTCAGATTAGAGATGCGAGAAGACGGACTTCCATATCTCACCAGAATCATTCTATCTCTCTGCTCTTACTTTTTGTATCTAATTTTCAAATATTAAGCAAACTATGATTAGAGTGGCTATTGGCGGAGACCATGCAGGTTTTGAATACAAAACCATCCTAATAAAACACTTAAAAGAAAACGGCTTTGAAGTCAAAGACTTTGGTCCTTATTCATCAGATTCTGCTGATTACCCAGATTATGTGCATCCTCTCTGCAATGCCATTGAAGCAAAAGAAGCAGACTATGGGGTGCTGATTTGTGGTAGTGCAAATGGTGTGGCAATTACTGCCAATAAACACCAAAAAATTCGTGCTGCAATTTGTTGGCAGAATGAATTGGCGGCTTTGGCACGACAGCACAACGATGCGAATATAATATGTTTGCCTGCTCGTTTTATCAGTTCCTACAATGCGCAGAAAATGGTTGATATTTTCTTGACCACCGATTTTGAAGGCGGTCGTCACGCTCGAAGAGTTGGCAAAATTGCTTGCACTGTATAAAGGAAAGAAACAAAAGTTACACGTTCGATACTGCAATAATTATTAATCAACAACATCATGAAAAAAATATTTTTAATATTAGCTATATGCTTTTCGATAGGGGCAAATGCTCAAATGACAGAACCTGAGCTCATAGATTTACCTATTGAGGCCGACGAAGAACTGGTGAAAGTATCAGAAAATACAGAAGAACTAGACGAAACTGCCATGAAATATGCGGCAACGATTACCGCAGAGGATATGAAAAGGCACTTAACCATCTTGGCTTCGGATGAATACGGCGGTCGAGGAACAGGTGAACCGGGACAACAAAAAGCAGCTGAATACATCACCGAATTTTACCAAAAATGGAGTTTACCTACCATTGGGGAAGGAAATGGCTACTACCATCCTGTTCCTTTGATTCAACAGGGTTGGAGTGATAATGTCAGCATTGAAGTTAAAAAAAAGAAGTTCAACTTTATGGATGATTTCTACGCTTTTCCTCGCTATACTTCTGATGCCCATCTGAAAAATGAAAAAATTGTCTTTTTGGGATATGGCATTTCTGACCCATTTTACGATGATTATGAAGGAATGAAAGTAGAGGGCAAAACATTGATGGTCTTGTCTGGTGAGCCCGTTAATAAAGAAGGCGTTTTTTATGTTTCTAAAATGGATGTACCTTCTGAATGGAGTACCAATGCTCGAAAAAAAACACAAGAAGCACGAAATAGAGGAGTAAATACACTTTTGGTGGTCGTGAATGACTACAAAGAAAATGCGGCTTACTACGAGAATTGGATAAAGGGAACGTCTATCAAACTTCAAAAAGATGTCAAAAAACGAGCTAATAATATGAATACTATTTTCATTAGTCCGCAGATAGCGAATGAATTGTTGAAGAAAAACAATAGCACTATTGAAGAATTGGAGGCAAAAATCAGTGAGACGGGCAAACCGTTGAGTTTCAAAGTCAAGAACAAAGCAACAATTAACATTGAACGATATGCTGATTTGATTGAAGCAAATAATTTGTTGGGTTTCGTGGAAGGAACGGATTTGAAAGAGGAAGTGATTGTGGTGACAGCTCACTACGATCACATTGGCATTATTGGTAAAGACATCAACAATGGTGCAGACGACAATGGCTCTGGCACAACTACGGTTCTCGAAATGGTAGAGGCGATGGTGCAGGCGAAAAAAGACGGTCATGGTCCTCGTCGAAGTATTTTGTTTATGCATGTAACAGCAGAAGAAAAAGGTTTATTGGGTTCGCAATATTATACGGATAACGACCCTATTTTTCCATTAGAAAACACGGTGGCTTGTATCAACACTGACATGGTGGGTAGAAAAGATGACAAACACGATGATTACAACTATTTGTATGTGATTGGAGCAGATAAAATAAGCACGGAACTACACGACATCAACGAGCGTATGAATAGACTGTACACCAAGTTGGATTTGGATTACACCTACAACGATGACAATGACCCAAATCGTTTTTACTATCGCTCTGACCACTACAATTTTGCAGAAAAAGGCATCCCTTCTATTTTCTTCTTCAACGGGTCTCATGCAGACTACCACAAACCAACTGATACGGTGGAGAAAATCAATTTTGATGCCATGCAAACTCGTGGCCGATTGATTTTTCATACGCTTTGGCAGTTGTCAAATCAAGACAAACGCATTGAAGCGGATAAGCTTTAGGGAGGCTTGCTTCAACTACCATAAAAATGAAAGCCCTATTGATTTTGATGTCAATAGGGCTTTTTTTGTTAAGAAACAGAAATTACCAATAAACATTTAGTATTTTCACTGAATATATAGGCTTCAATATCGGGCATCCCTATTTTATCTTCAATCACTCTTCAAAAATACGCTGTTTATGAAAGCTCTACTAACCTTTCTTTTAGTCTCTTTTAGCCTCACAACAACCGCAATCAATTGGGAACCCTTTCCCTACAATCAAAAAAACTATTTCTACTTCGAAACACAAACCGAAAAAATCATTTCTCCTTATTATGTTGATTTTGAAGAAAGTGATGGCAATTTCACGATACAATATCCTCTCCGAAAAATGATTGAAACCGCAACTGATGGATGTTATGAAGAAATAGACCTACGGTTGGACTCTTTAAAAAAAGGAGTAGTTGCTTTCAATATCCAAATTCTAAAAAAAGAGGGCTATTTTGGCTATGTTTACCAAACAGATGAAGCCACAGATACCATTCATTTTTATCCCGAAGTCAATGTTGGAGAAAGCTGGGAAGTCATTGGAGAAGGTTTTGAAGAAAGTCCTTTTCTTTATACACGCTTCAAAATCAAATGTATCAACGCAGAATCAAAATTGGTTTTGTCAGTAATGGACAGTGTCAAAACGTTTGAAATTGAAGCCTATAATGAGGAAATCCCTGGAAAAAGTGCTTCAAAAAAGTTCTCTATTCAACTCAGCAAAAATCATGGGTTGGTGGAATGGTATGGTTTCAACGAATGGGTATTCTCTGACCTGACTACCCAAATTACTTTGGCAGGATGGGAAGATGAAAATGGGAATGTGACGGGTGAAACGCTGCCGAAAGTAAGTGATTTTTTTCCTTATACAGCAGGAAATGTATTGAAGTGGAAAGAAATAACTTTGGTCAATGGACAATATCCTACTATTTACCATACCGATTCTATTCTGTCGGTTATGAATACCGCTATGGGCATTCAGTATAATTATAACCGAATAAGTACAATCATTTTTCCAGATACAACTCTCTACGAATCAAAGTTGAATGAAGAAATCAACTATGAGTTCTTTCCTCAACATTTCATAGACCTGCACTACTGGAATTTGGGTATCGATTTTACCTCCTCTTATTTTTATGCCCTCAATCTCAAACGTATAGAAATCGAAAACGCACCTACGGATTACCTCTTGAACCTTTCTTACCAAAGAACACTCTTCGGCAACTGTAGCACCTTATACTTAGAAGATTTAGGCACTGAAAAGCATACTTTTAGTACAGCATTTGGGGTAGAGCTGGATAGCGAAACAGGTGGTTTTTTTGATGGTTTCTTTCATTCCATCGAGCTGCAAGAAGCCTTTGTAGGAGAAGATTATTTCACTCCTATTGAATACATTGTATCACCGGCGTTGAACCTGACCTTGTCTCCCAACCCCTCAAAAGATTATGTGACCATCCAAAAAAATAGCCCCTTCAATACTTCTATTCACCTCCAAATCTTCAACTTGCGAGGTCAAGTGATTTTCAAAACTTATTTTGACCACAGCACAGAAGTCAATCTATTGGATTTTCCTAAAGGGGTCTATTTGGTGAAGGCATCGAATGGCAAACACCAATGGACAGAAAAAATAGTGAAATACTAAGCCAATCTAAAAAACTATGCAAATCAACCGAAAAGTTTTTGTTCTTTTAGCCATTCTAAGTCTATTGGTGATGTCACCCATAGGCTTACTTTTAGTAGTTTTTCTGCAAGAAGAATCCATTTTCAACCTCTTTTTTTCGTCCAGTTTTTCGTGGGTTTCTCAAATCTTAATCGGAACTGCTTATGGCATTGCAGGGGCTGCAATCGCTACGACACTATTGAAGATTTCCTTTTTTGCGCCTGTCAAATCTTTCTTTGCCGAAACCTTCAAAGACATTCAACTCACCATTTTTGACATTTTGTTGATTTCTATTTATGTCGGTATTGGAGAAGAATTATTGTTTCGGGCGGGAATTCAGCCATTTTTAGGCGTTTGGATAACCTCTGTCGTTTTTGTATTGGCGCATGGCATGTACCTCGACCCTCGCAGACTGCCGTTTTTTGTGGTGGGGCTGTTTATGATTCTGCTGAGTTCTGGTTTGGGTTACTTATTTGAATATGTGAGCATTACTTCCGCTATTGTAGCTCACGCCGTTTACGATGCCATTAGCTTGGGAGTGATTGTGAAGGAAAACACAACCCAACTTTCTGAATAGTTTTTTCGTCTTTAGTAGTACATCAATTTTCGATTTACTGCTATGAAAAACCTTACCCAAAAATTCCTTTTTTTATTTTTTATTCCTCTGATTACAAACGCACAAGCCATCTACAATGGTCACCTTCAAGATGTACTTACCCAAAAACCCCTTTCCAATGTAAAAATCCAACTGCTCAACAGCGAAATTGAAGCAACAAGTAATGTCTATGGAGATTTCTTGATAAAAAACACCGAAAAAGACAGCATCTCCCATCCCTTCAATAGCTATCGTTTCTTCAACAATTCTTTGATTTGGAGTGAAGAAGTATCGGATATTTCTTTGGAGATTTTTTCGATGACGGGGCAATTGGTAGATGGTCAGCCGAATCTTGGAAACAGTGGCTGTTACCTCTTTCCATATTTTCCTACGGGTGTTTATGTGGTGCGAGTGACGACTGACAACAATAGGCAAAGTTTTAGAGCTTTCTCCAATGGGCGGCAAACCATCATTGCAGACCGAGAAGCGATGTTTCACCGTTCTGCTGTTCCTTCAAGATTGGACACTTTGCAGTTCTCCAAAGAAGGCTATTATTCGAGAACGATTCCATTGAAGGGCAGGGATACGCTATTGACAGTTAGTTTGTTGAAAAAAGAAAATACGGAAGAACTGAACTACTTCAATGAATTGATTGACCCCGTTTCTTTTGAATTGTTGAGCAGTTTGCCTTCAAGGAGTAACGACGGAGGTGTATCTTCTGTGAAAATCATTTACAATTCGGACAATGGTTTGATGTACTACATGAACACCAAAAAGTATGAATTACACTCCGTTTTTGCGAAGGAACAACTGGGCTTCAAACTAGGAAACAATGTATTTAATCAAACCCAATACCGAGAACACAAAGACCGCTACCTCTATCCTGCCAACCTCAATTACTATAAAAACTTGGACAAATATGTGCTGTATCTGGTGACTGCAAATGAGATGCCTTGCGAGAAAATAAAAACCTTACACGACAAAATACTGGCGACTTCTTACTTGAAGGACAAGCTGTTTTTGTACGACAATCGTCCAGAATTTGCAGACTGCAATGTGCCGAAAATTACGCCTGAAGAACTCTACAAAGGACAGAATTACCAAGCCTTGAATTTGGCGGAGAACTATGGCTATTTGAACAAGGTAGAATTGAAGGACTTAGAAGACACCTATTTGGGGCGGCACGATATTGTTTTGCTCAATGGGATTCCCAATGATGTCTCGGTTGTTGCAGGGATTATTACTACCGAATTTCAAACGCCTTTGAGTCACATCAATGTATTGAGTCACAATCGGGGAACGCCCAATATGGCTTTGCGGGATGGATGGGAAAACGAAAAGGTGAATGCACTTTTGGGGGAATTGGTCTATCTCAAAGTACGGTCTGATTCTTTTGAGATGAGGAAGGCGACATTGCAGGAAGCGACTGTTTTCTGGGAGCAGAACGAACCGAATGAGGTGATTGTCTTGGAGAAAAATACGGAAGTGCAAGGTTTGGTGGATTTGGAAGAAGCCGATTATAGTTATGTGGACATCATTGGAGGCAAAGCGGCGAATTTTGCGGAAATACTGAATGTTTCCTATCAAGGGAAACCCATTCCTACGCCTGAATCTTCTTTTGCGATTCCCTTTTACTACTACGAGCAGCACCTCAAAAGTGCGGGGTTGGAGGTGTTCATTGAGGAAATGCTGCAAGATGCCGATTTCCTTCAATATCCTGCTGTCCGAAAAGCCCGATTGGAAGACCTGCAAGACCGCATTGAAGACCATCCTTTGAATCCCGAATTGACCGAGTTGGTGCGAACGGAAATCAAAGACTTTGCAGATTTCCCTTCTTTTCGTTTTCGCTCTTCAACGAATGCCGAAGACTTGGAAGATTTTTCGGGTGCGGGTCTGTACAGTTCCTATTCTGCCAAGAAAAACGACCCCAAAAAAACGATTGACCGAAGAATCAAAAAGGTCTGGGCGAGCTTGTGGAATTGGCGGGCATTTGAGGAACGCAGCTACTACAAAATCGACCATACTTCTTGTGCAATGGGGATTTTGGTGCATCGCTCGTTTCCCGATGAAGATGCGAATGGTGTATTGATTACCAAAAACTTATACAACTCTAATCCTGGATTTATCATCAATGTGCAGTACAAGGAATACAGCATTGTGTTTCCCGAACCTGGGATTTTGCACGACCAAATCATGCTGATGCTTTGGTCAATTGTGCCTGGTCAAGATTTTATGATTGAATACCTGACTTTCTCCAATGTTCCCGAACTGAATGGCGAAACGGTGATGACGGATGCCGAAATCATGGAATTGGGGGCGTATAGTTTGGCGGTGAAGCGGCATTTTTTCCGCAATGTTCCGCACAACTGCAATTGTACGGAGCAGAATTTTGGTTTGGATATTGAGTTTAAGGTGGATTCGGATGTGAGGGATAGGAAGGTTTATTTAAAGCAGGGGAGGTTTTATAGGTGAGGGTTTGCATTCAATCGTTTAAACATAAAAACTACATAGTAATTGTCAAACTAAAAAAATATCTTATACAAGGTCGTTCCAAATATGTCCTTGTATTAGTCCTCTCAACCTATCAAATAATGAAATAGCAGATAAATTCACATCAACTACCTTTGAAAAGTCTCTGTCTTTTCCTCGAATGCCAAGTCTATTAAAGGTTTCAGTAAGCAAATTTGCTGTCTCAAGTTGAATATTAAGTCCTTCTCTTGTTGCTTCATATGAGGCCTTAACTGAATTTTGGGTTTGAATTTTTAAGCATTGTATGTAGTGATTAAAAGAGTTACTTTCTGGATAGTTTACTGTTGAAGGCTGAGCACCAAGAAATAAAGTGTCTGAGTAAGGTGAATAAAAATCCTTAGTTGTTTCTAATCTTTCTAAAATCCCAACTCTTTTAGCCATGTCTAAAAAAGGAATCTGATACTCTGACAAAGCCTGTGGACAATAGTACCATTTTGAACGACGACTATTACTTTCTTCTGAGGCTCTAAATTTTTCCTTATTGAAACTTCTAACATTTAACCACTTTCCTGATGCAATAGCATCAATTTTAGCCAAAGCTAAACATAACAACTGGTGATTAGCATAACCTACTATAATCTTTTTATTTTGATGTTTAAGACCTGCAACTAAATCTAATAAATTAAGTAACCAATTTGGGTCTTCAACAAGATAGTTTTTATTAGGGGGTTCAGGTACAATATAATAACCACTAACATTCCAATTTTCGACATATTCTAGTAAAAGGTGAATTTGCTCTTCAGAACTTAAAACTTCGTGGGAAAGACATAAAGTACAATATAACTCATCGTGAACGTTTAAACTTAACGCTTCATTAACTACAAGACTATTAAAATTATACCAATCTTCATCTATGCTTGAAGAAAACAGACTAGGTAAAATAAAAAATTTTGATTCGATATAGTCATTATACTGGTTTTTTAATAAAGTCAGCATATTTCTAACACCTACACTATTAAAAATAGATGTCTGATAATTATCAGGCCAAAACGAGTGAGAAATTAATCTTTCATGGCTTGCTCGAGGTATATAGAATTGAGGATCTAATACTACATTACCATTTAATTCATTAATCTCAGAAGAAAATCGATAAATTTGAGTCTGCGTTAAGTCTCGAGGACTTAAAATAACTGTTCCTCCTCCCCATTTTTCTATTAAATGTTTGGACATTTTCATCATCCCATATCCAAATTGCAAGTATAGTTCCATATTAATTCAGTGTTAATGTACTTTTCAGTGTTTCAAAAATCAGCATTGCTTGCCTAGCTGTTTTAGGTCTACGATTTCGTCGATGGTCACCAAGCAAGCTAATAAAAGTTGAAAGTTGATATTGGTTATCCCCTTTAATTCTTAGAGGAGGAACAGAGTTATTCTCCAGTTTTTTTATAATTCTAAATACATCATTATTAGTTTCATGTACATAATAATTTATGCCCTTTAACATTTCATAACATACGACTCCAATAGAGAATAGGTCAGCACGAATATCTATTTCATTTTTAATATTCCTAAATTGTTCAGAAGATGCATACCCCAAAGTAAAAACTCCATATGGACTATTTGTTTCGGTTATAGATTTTAAATCTAAATGTCTAACAATTCCAAAATCAAGCAACCAAAAATCCCCTTCGGTATCAAGAATAATGTTATCAGGCTTGATATCCCGATGTACTAATCTGTTTTTTTCTGATTCTACAGCAATTTTCAGCATAATCTCAAGAAAATGGACAATTTCTTTAATTGAAAAAATTCTACCTGTGGATAAAACTGTACGAAGGTCATTTCCTGCTATATATTCTTCAAGAATCCATATAAACTGTGGGTTCTTATGTTCGCAATTATGTGCAAATATTTTCGGAATATACTCTGAATTCAAAAGAGAAACAGCCTTTACTTCTCTTTTGGTGCGCTCAAAACTATCTGACGTTGAAAATATTTTTTTAAAAACGACCTTACCATAATCTGGATGTTCTGCCGTATATACTTCCTTTTGTCCTCCCTTTTTTAAAAGTCTTTTTTTTATTAATGAGTTAAGCATATTAACTTTAATTAGTTGTTTTAATAAATGTTTTACCAATATATTCATTTAATATCCATGAGAAATAAGATTTAGGAAGTTGCCCTTTACGTGCCCTTTTTTTGAATATAACTTTATTTTTACTATGAGATATTACTCCTATATTACCTTCAAGGAAAGAAGATTCTATACGGGGAATTGTATTATTAGGTAAGAGTATGTAAGAATGTGAAGAAAAGTTTTCGTTGAGTTTAGCTTGTTTTATAGCTGTTTTCCAATTATTAATTTTAGCTTCAATAGTTATAATCTGCCTAATGAAAAATTTTGATTCAAAATCTTTTATGATTACTCTTGATCCCTTTATCATTATAAGATCTGCTGCCATAAGTTTAATTAGACTTTTTTCAATTAACTTATCTACATATCCTAACTGAACAGATAGCGTGTTCTTCAAAACTCCTCTTTTTTTGAAAGAAGAAATATAGTGAATTATTTTAATGTCAATTAAAGTCAAATTTTCTCGTTCAAGACACCATTCACATGAAAGTGATTTATCCCAAGCAATAATTAGAATATCTGGTATACCTATTTCAGCATACACCTCTCTTAAAATAGTGTACTCTAATTTTTCATTAAATGTGAATTTTTTAAACTGTAGAAAAGACTCAATCAATTCTAATTCAGGACCTTCTTTTTGTTTTCTAGTTCGAAGTTTCATACAAACATATAAAAATTAAAAAATTAAAAAACGGTCTCTATTAAAATCGCAATATAGAAAATTTCAAATAAATTAGTAGTAAACTCAGAAAGTTAATTCTTTTTGTTTAGGTATGCTGATTGAATTTTAATCATTTTTTGGACAAAACTACTTTCAAATAACTTCAATAAAACCTAAACCACCCCAAACCCAGTATCTTCTCTCACCATTTCAGGGTGAAAAGCCAATACAATATCCGATTTTTTGACTCCTTTATCGACTAAAATATTCGCAAGCTCCAATCCTGTACCATCGTGATGCAGCCAAATTTTACCATTTTCTGCAATCTCCAAATGCGCCACCATTCCATAAATTCGACGAGAAGGTGTTTTCCAACCGTATTTGTGCAACATGTATTGACCATGTTCGTCGTCAAAAAGGTATTGGGTTCTCATGGTAAATCGAGAAATAGTACGCATCTGCCCGATTTCTTCCAACACCTCTTTCGCTATTTTTTTGTGTTTTTCTATTTTATTCATTTGACAATTTCTAATAAAAACAAGCCGAAAAATACAAATGTTCTAAAACAAATCATCCAAAGTCAAAACCTTCTCTACCAAGCCCAAACTATGTTGATTGTGCCTCAAACAGATGTTTTCGGGCGAAATGTGGATAAAAATAGTGAGATTTCGCCCGAAAATATTTTTTTTCTGGGCGAAATGTATGTATATGCAAATAGATTTCGCCAAAATACCATTGCAGTGAGCAAGGTTTTATAGGTGAACCTTACCCCTCCATATACCCTTCAAGAAGCTCAATCGCTTCCTTATTTTTTGTTGCTTGTGCTACCGAAAGTGAGGTTTCACCGCCCCAAAACTCTTTCAGATGAGGATTCGCTCCTTTTTCCAACAACAACGTTGGTAAGCCATAAAAAATATTACCTATTCACTTTCAAACACACGAACATAAGCCTCTTCCATTGTTCTAATTTCTTTATCACTCAGTTCTTTGTATAATTTCCGTTTACGATTCGCAAGCTTTCCTTTATTCTGGTGAAGGAACAAAATCATGCGGTCGACTTTGTTATCTGGCATATCTACAATACGCTGAATATCGCTTTTGAGTTCATCATAGCGTTGAAGAAAAAGCAACTCTTCTGGAAGCATTACATTCACCGTAGATTGCAGTGCTTTTGCCAAAAATACAGTGTGATTGGTCAGGTCTGGAAATCGGTATAAGGCTTCAATTTCGTGTGCATTGTGAACCGTCATTTCTCCAGCATCATTGATGGTATATTTCACCTTTCGCCCAATCAACTTAGAAAGCACTTCCAAAGTAGCATCGTATTCTTCCATCTGAATAAGAATTTGAGCAGAAACAGGAAGTATGGTACTGTTAGGGACAACCTTGTCACGCACCAAAATATCGTGAATCAAAAAACGGTGAATTCTTCCATTTCCATCTTCAAATGGGTGAACATATACATATCCAAATGATGCCATTGTAGCTTTTACAATCGTTTTGGTGGTGATATTTTTTTTGTTCAAATCAACTATTCCCTGCATAAGAGAACCTACAAATTGTGGAGGTGGGCATACATAATGTATTTTTTGTGTGTAGTCCCTCATCGTTTGACCGACATAGTTTTGGAAGTCTCTAAAACCATTGTCTGCATATCGTGGGTCAACAATAGCGTTTTGTAAGCGAACCAATTCTGCTTCCGACAATACTTCTTCAAAGGACTTTTGTCCTGCTTCTTCAAGCAAAGAGATGAATCGGTCCATTCGGTCTTTAGGCGGCTGTTCTTGCTCTATTTCACTGGATGATTTGGATTCTTTTTGATACAAGTAATAGCTTGCTCTTCTAAAAATTTCTGGAGAATATTCGAGTTTTATATTTTCAATTGCCTCTTCAATGTCCCAATCAAGTAGGTCGTTCAATTCATCCGTTCTTCTTATGATGGGGCAAAATTCTTTTGAACCCAGAAGGTTATCATTTACTTTCCATTTGGATATTTTTTTTATATCTCCTGTGACATATCGAGAGGAATCCAATACATCTTCATAATTTGTTGTCTTGACGGCTGCCTCTATTGATTTCCCTCCTGTGAATTCATATAGAAACCCAATGATTCTTGGATATTTTCGATTTGGTTTTGTTTTGATATAGTCCACAATGGTCTGATGTTCAATAGAGGCGAATACTTCCTTGATAAACGCCAGATTCAAATCATCATACTTCAAACCAAACTCTAAATGAGACATTGGAGTATCAGTACTTACATCGTATTTTGATTTGAAGGTTTGTTCAACAACATTATTGATTGAGCTTAATTCGGTTTTATCCGCTGTTCCAATGTACGACTCGTGCGTTAATCGAAAACCTCGAATATTCAATTTTTCTTGAAGCCATGTGAAGCCTACTTTTTTCATTTATGCTCTGTTTAGAGGGGTAAATTTGGTTTTTCAGGGGTAAAAATAGTTTATATTCCACAAATGGGGGTAAAATCGGTTTTTCCAAAAAAAAATAACAACAATACCATATCCGATTTTTTGACTCCTTTATCTGCCAAAATATTCACAAGCTCCAACAGAATAAATCTATCCCTCCAAATACCCTTCAAGAAGCTCAATCGCTTCCTTATTTTTGGCTGCTTGCGCCACAGAAAGGGAGGTTTCACCACCCCAAAATTCTTTCAGATGAGGATTCGCTCCTTTTTCCAATAGCAGTTTGGTAATCTCCAAATGATTGAAACGAATACTTTCGACTAAGGGCAAAGCCAAAAATTCGGGATGCTGATAATTTGGGTCAATCCCCGTTGCAAGATAATATTTGACCAAATTGATGTCACCTGTTTGAATTCCCAAAAACATATCTTTCCAATCTCCTCCTGATGGCATATTTTTATTTTTTTTGATTGTAATAAACTTACTGCCTTGAATAAGAATAAATTATAGAAAGAAACTTCTCAATTGGCGTGGTTTTACCATTATAATACAAGATTCTTTTTTGTAGTAGATTCCCTGATTGTCGAGGGCTTGAAGTAGTGGAGTAATGTCCTTCAATCGTCTTAAGCCACCCTTCATCAATCAAGCATTGCTTGACTAAATACATGGTATTTGTCTTTTACTATAAATTTTTCCTTTTAACGATAATAAGGCTCTGTTACGAAAACAAGGTAAGAAATAGAAAAGTTCTAAAACAAATCATGCAAAGTCAAAACCTTCTCTACCAAGCCTAAACTATGTTGATTGTGCTTCAAACAAATGTTTTTGGGCGAAAGGAGGAATCGAAGTTAGTGTAAAACCTCTTATTATTATTTTACAATACTTTATAAATCGAATCACATTAAGAGTACATGAAAATTTTGTAAAACAGCTTCTGGAAAATGTTGATAGCAACCAATTTCCAAACATCTCCACATACCCCTCACCCAATCTTCACCGAAGTCATCGTCAGCGAACCCGCCAAAGCCTTGTCATTGAACAAACTAACTTTTTCATTTTCTTCCTTCAATGCCAAAGCATAGAGCAAAGGCAAATAATGTTCGGGTGTAGGAATCGCAAGGTTGAAAGCTTTGCCTTGTGATTGGAAGTCAATCAATGTTTTGTGATCGTTGGAGAGGATGGCTTGTTTCATTTTTTCGCTTGCTTCAATCGCCCAGTCATAGCCATATCCACCCACCACGTTCATTTTATTCCAAGCCACCATTCGGAGATTGTGAACCATGTTGCCACTGCCAATAATCAGTACACCTCTTTGCCGAAGGGCAGCGAGTTCTTTTGCCAATTCATAGTGGTACTGTGGTGTTTGGCGACGGTCTAAGCTCATCTGAAAAACAGGAACATCGGCATTGGGATAGAGGTGTTTGACCACCGACCAAGTTCCATGGTCTAATCCCCATTTGTCATCCAAACCAACCGTGGTTTTGGTGACTAATTTTTTGGTTTCTTGCGCCATTGCAGGGCTGCCAGGTGCGGGATATTGCACATCAAATAGGGCTTGTGGAAAACCGCCAAAATCGTGAATCGTTCGGGGTTTTTCCATTGCAGTCACAAAAGTTCCTCTTGTTTCCCAATGAGCCGAAACGACCAAAATAGCGGTCGGTTTGGGTATGTCTTTGCCCACTTTTCGGAACCCCTGCACAAATTCGTTTTCTTCTATGGCATTCATCGGACTGCCATGTCCCATAAACAACACGGGCATTTTGTCGGTGCTGTCGAAGGGTTGGGTGATTTTGTCTAATTCGGTTAGTTTCATAGCTCCTGCTGCTAATGGCAATACTGCCAGTGATTTAAGAAATGTTTTTCGTTTCATGATTCTAAAAAATTAAAAGTTTGTATGATGCTCTTTCAAACCAACTCATTCACAAACCACATTTCCAAATCCCCTTTGCCTTTTGCATGAATTTCACCACGGTTCTCAAATTCTAAATGTGGGTGGTTTTTGATATGTTCGTAAGTAGTTTGACTGATATTGACCCGCCCTGCTTCGCTATTCGATTCCATTCTACTCGCCGTATTCACCGTATCCCCAAAAATATCGTAGGCAAATTTCTTTTTGCCGACCACACCCGCAACGACAGGTCCAGAATGAATGCCGACCCTCATGTTCCATCGAATTTTGTTGGTTTTGTTTCTTTTTTCCAAAAAAGCCACCATTTTATGGGCAGCCTGTACGCATTTGAGCGCATGGTCTTCGTTTTCTTTGGGCAAGCCACAAGCTGCTAAATAAGCATCACCAATGGTTTCAATTTTCTCGATTTGAAACTCGTCCATGATGTCGTCAAAACGGCTGAACATGTCGTTCAATTCTTCTATCAATACCGTAGCTGGCATAGAGGATACCATTTCTGTAAAATCTTGAAAGTCTGTAAAAAGAATGGTTACATTGTTGTATTTTCGAGTAATAGCCTTGCCCGTTTCTTTTAGCTCATTTGCTACCTGTGCGGGAAGAATATTCAACAACAAACTATCTGCTTTTTCTCTTTCTACACTGATTTCTTCTTTCTGTCTCTCTATGGCTCTATTTTTGAAAAAGATAATCAAAATAATTGAAGCCAGCAATAGCCCTAAGCCAGTAAAAAACTGCAACCTTTGAGCCTGTTTTTGCAGCTCTAGCTCACTGATTTTGCCCTTTCTGAGTAACAACTCTTTTTCGGCTTGTTCTACCAGTAACTGGTTTTCCTTTTGTTGAAGCTCTAAGGCTCTGCGTTTTGCCTTTTCTTGAAGGATTGCATATTCTTTTTCTTGTTTCGCCACTTTTAAGTTTTGTTCTGCGAGTTCCAAATCTTTCCTCGCCCGTTCAGCCTGAACGGCTTTGATTTCATTGTCTTTTTGCAGAATTTCATTGTCTTTGTTGAGCAGTTCCTTTTCGTTATTGAGGATTTCGTTGTTTTTATTCAACAGTTCTTTCTCTTTTTCCAATACCTCTTTCCTCTTCTGTTCAGTCAATAATTCTGCCTCTTTGGCCTTTAAAGCCAATTCTTGATTTTCCTTCTCTGCCTTCAATTGGGCGATGGTTAGTTCTTGGACATCTTCATTCATCAAAAAAAGTTTGACCTCCTTTTCTCGGCGTTCTAAATCAATCTGCTGGAGCAGGAGTTTTTCTTGTCTGAGTTTGTCTTCTAAGCCGATAGAATCTCTAAGAGTGAGGTGTTTTTGATAATATTCCAATGCCATGTCGTATTCGTATAACTCAGAATAAATCAGAGCAGAAGTGTAATAAACATCTACCAACAATGGATAGCGTTTGTTTTCTTCCGCCACTTTTTCTGAGAGTTTCACGGATTCTAAGGCATTGTAGAGGTCGTTTTTTTTGAGGTAAACGGTGGCTAAAAGCTGGTCGATTTCATCCAAATTTGTAGCATCATTTTTCTTTGTAATGCTTCTGGCAGTCAGCAAGTGGTCAATGCTTGAATCGAATTTTTCCATGTTGTAGTAGGCGACTCCGATATTGGTATTTAAAACCGTTTTTTGAAGGAAATCGCTTTTGTCTATGAGCTTCAAGGCTTCTTTGAAAAAAGAAATGGATTGGTTGTAATCCTTCATCTGATTGTAATTGTAGCCTATGTTGTTGTAAATCTTTACTTTGTCGGCAGTCGGGTAATTGTTTTGCTCCAATAAGCCCTTGATTTTGAGGTTGTACTTCAATGCTTTGTCATACAAATTGTTATCCATGTAGGTTGCTGCAATATCTCTCAAAGTATTGATTTGACCATTGATATTGTTGGTTTCTTCTTTGGTTTTGAGTAGGATATTGTAGTGAATCAAAGCGCTGTCTAATTTAGATTGATGGGCATAATTTTTTGCCAATTGTCTGTGTAGTTCTATTGTTCCAATATCTGCGGTTTGACCATTTTGGAGGGCTTCAAGGGCTGATAAATAATAGGGAAGTGCTTGTTCGTGTAGCTGTTCTTGACTGTAAATGTTGGCGATGGAAATACAGACATTTGGGTATTTAGGATGGTTTTTTTGGTCATCGATTTCGTTGTAAACTTGAAGCCATTTGGCTAACCTATTGCCTGCAGAAGATGAAGCTGTTTGTTCTGTTTTTAGGGCTTCTTCTAATAAAGACTGAACCTTGTTGGTCTGTGAATAAGCAGGTTGACAGAGCAAGATTGTCAGTGCAAATAGTAAAATTATTTTGTTTAGGTGATTCATGTATTATTGAAGTCTATAATTCACTCCTATTCTAAAATTTCTCAAGGATTGGGGATTGTAAAACAAGCCATCTAAATTGGTAGAAGAACCTATTCCTGCATATTGTGTATTGAAAAAATTATTAATTTTAAGAACGGTTAACAATTGTCGGTTGACTCGATAATTGACGGTGAAATCAAGTGTATAAAAACCAGCATTGTTTACCTGTCTTGCAGGAGTTGATTCTAAATTTCGGTAATAAAAAGCATTTCGCCTTAGGCTTGAAGTCATTAAAGTATTCTCGAATAAAAAACGAAATTTATCCTTTGGATTGACTTCAATATCCAACTGTACTATCCAATCGGGTTGAGAACGAAGGCCATCTAGTTGAATCAACGAAGGATTGATAGAATTAATGTTGTCAAGCGAAAAACTTTTGCGAGATTCTTGACCTTTGCTATAATTGACATTGAGAATGACATTCAGTCCAAGTGTGGGTAGGATATCTTCGAATACTATTCTGGATTGAATACCATATAGTTTGGCAAATGAAAATCCCTCATTGAAGTAGCCCAATGTGATGATTGAGCCTCCGCCTGATACCCGAGCATCATAGCCGATAAAATTGCTCGTGCGGGTATAATAAGCAGCTATGTCTCCAGACACATTGTTTCCTATTGTCCATCGGCTACCAACTTCTACGCTAAAGGTTTTCTCTGGGCTTAGGTTAGCGCCGGTTATCAAGATTCCCAAATCATCGGCATCTATGGTATAAGAATTGGAGGAATAGAAAGGGGAAGGATAGCGGTAAGATTCACTCATTGAAGCTCTTAGACTGAATTTATTTGTCCATCTGTATTGAAGCGCAAGTCGGGGATTGAGAAAAGCGGGTTGTGTTCTACTGAAATCCGTTTCTCGTCTAAAAACCTGCGTTCCTATAATAGCTTGCCATTTTTTCAAATTAATATAACTCTCTATAAATGCGCTAAAATCAAGATAACCTGCAAAATCACCAATCACACCTCCAATCGGATTAAGACTGCTAATCTCTTCTAACTCGTCAATAGGGTTGGAGCTAAAACTCACCAAAGGAGAACCTATTCCAAAGCGGGTACTTACTCCTCCAGCCAATTCGATATGTTGACTAAAAGTATAACCTAACAAAAGTTCTGCCTCTGCTTCAAAAGAACCCGCCGAACTAAAACGAGAACCCGTGTAAAAAGTATTGTCAATCAAATTATTTAAACTATCTCTTGCCTCACTATTGTCCATAGTCAATGTATGGGCAATGTTATGTTGAAGGAATCCGATAGCAGGTAATACATAGGTGTTCGAACTGCTTTCATCTACGCCATAAATCAGAGCGCTAAGACCTGCTTTCAACCTAAAACGATTGGAGTTTTTGCTATAAGTAAGCTGCGTGCTGGTGATGTTTTCTCCAAAAAAATTGAGTGGATTGGCATAAGAAACTGCCATCGGGCTAAGTCCAATGGCACTATGGTCACGTCTATACATATACAAATAAGAGAACTTCCAGTTTCGGTACTTCAATTCGACTCCCAGTGAATTGCTGAGGTGAGGCAGTTTGTTTAAAATGGGTGAACCCTCTGTTCCACTATAATTGGGGTGATTGAGATAAGAGACTTCTTCTGAACGTAAAAAACGTTGGTAAGCTTCTGGATTGTACAAGGAATCCAAATCGTATTTGACATTTCTATCACTAAAACTGGTGTAATTCCCGAAAACCTTGAAAGAAAGCACTTTTTTGTTTTGCCCTACTTTTCCACCAAATAGGATATCCAAATTGCGGTATCCAAGACCTCCCAAACCCAAATCAGCTTGAGCATATACGGGACGTTCTGAATCTTTGAGGATGATATTGATGACCCCAGCAGACGCATCTGCTCCGTATAAGGTGGCTACAGGGCCATAAATCACTTCAATCCTTTCTGCTTCACGTATAGGAATTTGCGCTCCAATCGGCATACCGCTTACCAGAAAAGGCTTGATTGGTACATCGTTGATGAGAATCTTGGTATAGGTGTTTCCAGAGAGTCCACGCATTAAAAAGGTTTCTCCTTCAATTCCTGACCCTGGCTGTGAAACTCGAATTCCTGGCAATCGCTTCAATGCATCGGTGAGAGTGAGATAGCCATTTTGTTGGATTTCTTCTTGGGTAATCACAAATATGGCGAAAGGTAGGTCTTCAATCTTTTTTTCGGAGCGACTTCCCGATATGACTTTTGTAGAAACAGACAAGCCTTGACTGCTTTTTATATCTTTCCAATTTAATATATCAAAATCCAATTGGAGGCTGTCTTCTTCTTGTGCTGCTGCTTTTTGACCGATTGATAGCATTAGAAAAACGATAAAAAACCTCCAAAAACTTTGCATTGAGCTCATTCTTTTTTTCTTCAAACATACGGTATTTAGACAAATTAAAATATTGATTTAGTAAGGGTAAAAAAATAACTCCTCGTTTTCTTTTGCTAACATACCCCATCCCCCACCGAGAAATCGGGGCAGGCTTTTCAAAAGGGGAATATTGGTCGAGGAGTTATTTTTTCTTTTTTACTTAATCATTCTTAGTAAAATACCCTTCATTAGAAATGGCATCATCACTTACATAGATATTTGCAGCTTTGAACCAAACTTCGGCGTAGTTTCCAGTTTCATATTGTTTTTGAATATCACCGCCATGTGTTTCGGCACCCGAACACCAGTTCTTGTTTACTTCGGGAGACTTTCCATTGGTTTGGTTGTAAGAACCTAACTTGAAAAAAAGACCTTCACCAGTATAAGCGTTTTCACGCTCGACCCCGTCTTGACCAATTGGTACAAACAAATCCTGGGTTTGCTTGGGAATATCCGCCTTTGTTGGATATTCTGAAACGATTAAGTTTTTGGTAAAGGTTTTGGTTTCATGTCCTTCACTTGTGAATTTCAAGCTCATTATACCGTCTTTCACCTCGATTTCATAACTCAATTCTTCCCCTAATTCAATACCGTCGGTAGGTTCTTCTGGGTAAGTGTTTTCGTCTGTGCCTACAACAGAAAAATCATGTCCCCAAACAGCTGTGGAATAATCCCATCTTCCAGCATTGTCATCTCCTGCTGTATTGATTTCGTAATGCCAAAAAACGGAGCCTTTGGTATGACCCGGGAATTTTTTGTAAAATATTTTAAGTGGTTCGTTCTCATGTCCATCGGCGCTGTGAATCTGACCAATGACAACAGAGTATGAAGCTGCTACCCGAGCATCGCCCGTCGTTGATACATTCATTACTTTGAGTGTGGCGGTCAATTTAGCATCTGTCAGAGGAAACCATTTTTTTGTTTGAGCCAATTCGGTTCTCGTATTGTTGGACGTTCCGTGTGTATCTCCAGCATTGGGAGCTTTGAAAACAACCCAATTTCCTGTATCATCCTTTGCAGTGTAAAAGAAATCTTTCTGCTCAAAATCATTTGGATGACCAGCATTTGAGCCATCTCCTAATATCAAATTCCAATGATTGGAAAACGAAATGATGTCACTTGGGTAAACGGTTTTTTGTGCTTCTTTTTCGCTTGTGTTAAGCTGGGGCGAAATAGTCGGTTCTTTAGCGGTATTGGAACAGCTATTGAATGTTAGAAAAATACATAGGAGTAAGAATATTATCGAGATGCCAGTACAAATTGTAGTAAATTTATTATTCATTTTCTTGTTATTTGGTTTGAATATTTTTGTCTAAATTGTTCGCCCGAAAACAAGGTAAAAGCTGCTTTGTAACGTGCTACTAAGTTCACCAATATGGGAAAGACCATAGATTCAGAGCGGGCTTTTTCGGACTTCCAAGGTACTAATTTATTCATTCCCAATACTTGCAAAAGCAAAGTTAGTACTCAATATCAGGCACCCATGCACCATAAAATAACCAAGAAGTTGCTTGTCCATTAGCCTCTTGTAGGATTGTTTTAAGAGTTGAATTGTCTTTAAGACGAAACTGTTTTGTCTTGATTCGACCATAAAAAGGTCTGCTAACATAAATAGTTTCTCCTATTTTAGCTCTAATCCTCATTTCTGTTTCAACATCCCCTTTGTATTTTCGATACAACAGTATAACAAATTCATTAGGATGAACAATCAAACCCCAACTGCCGTTTCCACAAAAATCAAATCCTTCGGCTTCAATCGGTTTCCAACGCCCAGTTTCTTCGCTATCTAAAGCTTCTTGAATACCAAAGCCATGACTATCTTTTCCAAAAAACAACTTATCTGAACGAGTAGTATTTACGAAATAAACAGGGTAATATTGGTAAAGAGTTGAGAGTAAACCATAGTGTTTAGGATAGTTAATAGTGGTTTCATAATCTACTACCACTTCAAACCCATTCACATCTACACTATCATCTACTTCAGTTCTCCAGTATTCACGAATAAATTCTTTGAGTAAGGTAGTGTCTCTACGCCTTAAATCTTCATTCAAATCAATTTGGTCTTGAAAAGCGTATTTTCCCGCAAAAATGGGAAATACTTCTGATATAGATTCTGCTTCGTATTGGATGGAAGGCAGTGTATCTGGGAATTGAGAGTTTACGATAGCGGGTACTCTAAACTCTTGCTTTTCTTGCAAAGCAGTAGGTTCTTTACAGCCATAAATAAGGACTGCAAGCACAATAACTACGGAGAATGAAATGTTATTCGTCATATTCAAATCAAACCATTTTTTTAAACTATATCAATCTCGTAAAGTTTTGAATTTGAGTTTTCTCACCCCATCCTCGCCTCAATATCCTTCAATTCCCCCTTCGGAATAGCCGAAATCAACTTCTGCGTATAAGCACGCTGAGGATTGTTGTAAATCTCATCCGCAATGCCCATTTCTTCAATCTTACCCTTGTTCATCACAATCATTCTATCACTCATAAACTTCACCACCGAAAGGTCGTGCGAAATAAAAATGTAGGTAAACTGGAATTTTTCACGGAGGTCAATCAAGAGGTTCAATACCTGCGCCTGAACCGACACATCCAAAGCCGACACCGATTCGTCACAAATAATAAACTTGGGATTCAAGCCCAAAGCACGAGCCACACAAATGCGCTGACGTTGACCACCCGAAAACTCGTGCGGGTAGCGGTTGAAGTGTTCAGGAAGCATATTGCAGGTTTCGAGGAGTTCGATGACTCGGTCTTTGCGTTCAGCATCACTACCGAGAATTCCATGCACTTGCATCGGTTCCATGATGGCGTTTCCGATGGTCAGACGGGGATTGAGAGAGGAATAGGGGTCTTGAAAAATGATTTGCATTTCCTTTCGCAGGTCTTTCATGTCCGATTGACTCAAATCCAAAACCGAGCGACCTTTGTAAATGATTTCACCTTCCTTTGCAGGTGCAAGACGGAGAATCGTACGCCCCAAAGTCGTCTTTCCACAACCCGATTCACCCACTAAACCCAGCGTTTCGCCAGGATACACATTGAAGGTCACATCGTCCACTGCTTTGACATAATCCAACACTTTCCCAAAAAAGTTTTTCTTTGAAGGAAACCAAGTTTTTAGGCCTTTGACCTGCAAAATCGGTTCTTGTGCCATCAATTTTTCGTAGCGAGCTTCGGTTTGAGAGGGACTGATTTCGACCGATTTAATCATTTCTTCCACCGAAGATACCTTTTCAATCATCTTACCTTCTTCGTCAAAACCCATAAAGTCGTTCACTGTTGGTAACTTGCTCAATCGTTTGCCGAGCGGAGGACGACAAGCCAAAAGTCCTTTGGTGTAGGGATGTTGTGGGTTGGAGAAAATGTCAAACACGTTGCCTTGCTCTACAATTTTGCCCTTGTACATCACAATCACACGGTCGGCAATCTCTGCAATCACGCCCAAATCGTGGGTAATGAAAATAACCGAAGAATCAATTTCGCTCTTCAATTTGGACATCATTTCCAAAATCGTCTTTTGGACAGTCACATCCAAAGCAGTTGTCGGTTCGTCCGCAATCAAGATACTGGGATTGCAGGACATCGCCATCGCAATCATCACCCTCTGCTTTTGTCCACCCGACAATTGATGCGGATAGGCTTTGAAGATGCGTTCAGGTGTTGGCAATTGTACTTTGTCGAATAGTTCAATTGTCATGGCACGAGCCACGTCTTTGCCGACTTTTTGGTGGAGTAGAATCGCTTCCATTACTTGGTCGCCGCAGGTAAAGACGGGATTGAGGGAGGTCATTGGCTCTTGAAAAATCATGGCGATTTCATTGCCTCGATACTTCCGTATTTCTTTTTCGGGCAGTTTCACCAAGTCCACTTGCTCACCTTTTCGATTGCTAAACAAGATTTCGCCGCCTGCAATGAAGCCTGGAGGATTGGGAATCAATTGCATAATCGAAAGGGAAGTCACTGATTTGCCCGAACCCGATTCGCCTACAATTCCCAAAGTTTCGCCTCGGTTGAGGGTAAAACTCACGTCATTGACGGCTTTCACCAATCCTTCGTCTGTCTTAAAATGCGTTTGTAGATTGTTGACCTGTAATAGTAATTGACTCATATAGCTAAAGAATAATAATCGAAATGAAATTGGAAGATTGTACTTCAATGCTCTGTATTACATTGAAGGTTATCTACTTCAAATGTTGAAGGATGCTT
>JAUHXA010000132.1 GCA_030427245.1 Bacteroidia bacterium
TCAATGGAAATGGGCATTCCGCTACCAATTAATTTGTTTTTTCCCCTCATTCTAAGATTTTTATAACAAAATCGAACATTTTTATCACTCATGTTGCATTGTCACAAAAATGTAAAACATAGGCATGGTTATTGCTACCTTCCAATTATGATATGTATTTTAGTATAACCACACTTTAGTACATTAGTGCTTGAACGGAAACTCTTAACTAATTGAGTGTTAAAACATAACTAAACACTTAAACAGACGAACTTTTTAAAGTTTCCCCATATATCAATACCTTCAATAAATTCCTAATAAATTAACATCAAGTTGCTATAAGAATATAAAAATTGAAGGAAAAAGTTCGTTTGTTTTAACCATTAGTTATGTTTTGATAGACAGACAATTATCTCTTTCCGTTCAGGCACTACATTATCAACAACAAATTTTTTCCTCCCATTTTGACCTAACCAGTCATCCCCTCCCCCAAATTTGATAACTCAATATTTAATAGATTTAATAATCTATCAAGACATAACTATATCCATCAAGTATCAAATTAACCAACTCACTATATAGTTCACGATTTACAACTCAATACCATGAATTTCAAAACTTTACTCATAATCCTATGTCTATTTGGGGGACAATTAATGAATGCCCAAGTTATAGACATCCAAGAACCCGCCAACCTTCAATGGTATGGTAATGACAACTTTCAGTTCCAAACAATTGAAAATCAGGATTTATCAGTCATTATTAACAAATTTCCGTGGGAATCCTTTACCCTCGATTTAGGTGAAATAGACATCTATGAATACCCCAAAGTCACCATTGAATTATCTTCCAACAGTACCTTTCCATTAAGAGTCGACTTGTACGACACAGCGCACGAATACCCAATTACTCAATCTATTGAAATAGCCGATGAGCGTATGTTTCTGACTTACGATTACAGTCAAAGTTTCAATCAAGTAATTGACAAAAACAACTCTTTGTATCTACTCTTTTACGCTGCCCCAGGCGAAAGTTTTGCAGGAGAAATACAGATACATTCCCTTCAATTTGAAGCACTCAGTACGGATATTGAAGAAGTAACCGAAAAAACAGAAGACTACGTTTTAAGAGCATTTCCCAATCCAACAAGAGACATTTTCCACGTTGATTTGCCATTGCAGTCTCTTCAATACATCAATCTCTACCACACAACAGGACAAGTACTTTTCACCCAAGACATCTCCCAGAATGCAGGCGACCGAATCAACATTGAAGTAGGTTTTTTCCCCGCAGGCAATTACATATTGCAGCTCGAAGGCGAAAGCATCAGTTACACCCAACAAGTAGCGATTGAATAAGCTATGCCCAAACTCCTTTTTCCTAAAAATCAACACTTTGTACACTTAATATTCCACAACTTAGTTACCATGAAAGCCAAAACGCTACTCAACATAAAAACCTTCAGTTCCTTCTTACTCCTGTTAAATTCGAGATTTCAAAAGTTTTCAAAACTTTTGAAATTTAATAATCCAAATGAAAACATTCCCCTCTTGGGAGAGCTTGCCCCGAAATCTCGGGGGGCTAGGGGTGGGTTAGTCCTACTGCTGCTATTCTCCACCTCATTCCTGTCCGCCCAAACCCTTATTCCCCTCACCACCGATATGGTCACCAACGAATCAGGCGTGGGCGATGCCACTCAAATCGTAGATGAACAAACCGAAGCTGGAGACCCCGCCAACAATACAGGAGGAGACCCATTTAGCACTTGGTACACAGGCTTCAATGCCAGCACCTACCCCGCAAGTGCCTACATAGACTTAGGTGAAATGTACGACCTCACCGACATCTATGTATATGATATGAACAATAGTGGGCAATTGACCGTAGAATTCGGCAGCCCAGGAAGTTGGTTGCCATTGACCAATATAAATCTCAATAAATACCTCAAATGGCGAGGAAAAAGCGTCAATGCACAAACACAATATGTACGTGTTACCCGTGAAACAGCGGGAGCAATTTTTGCAGAAGTAGTCTTGTATGGAGAAGTTGCAGGAGCACCAACCCCGACCCCTCAGAAATTAGCACTCGAACCCTCTATGATGACCAATGAAATGTCATTGGGCGACCCAGGAATGTTGGTCGATGAACAAACCGAAGCAGGTGACCCTTCCAACAATGCAGGTGGCAACCCAACAACTACTTGGTTTACCAATTGGAGTCCTTCCAATCATCCCGCACATGCATACATTGACCTAGGAGAACTACACCATATAGACCAAATTTACCTTCGAGACCGCAACAACAAAGGTGATTTTGAAGTAGCTTATGGAAGCCCAGGCAATTGGACGCTATTGCTCACCGAGGATTTAAAGAAATTCAACAAATGGAAAGAACACAATGTAGATGTTCAGACCCAATTCTTGCGATTTACTCGAACCACAACAGGTGCAAATTGCAGTGAGATAGTATTATACGGTTATCCAGTCGACAATGATTTGGATGCCATTCCACCAGCAGGAGTAAGCGACTTGATGGCTTCTGCCACAACCGAAAGCTCCATCACTTTTGAATGGACAGCACCAGGCGATGATGCCAATACAGGAACAGCCGCTTCTTACGACTTGCGATACAGCCCTACTCCGATTGACAACGACAACTTTGACTCTGCCATTCCTATTGGCAATATGCCAACGCCTTCCATTGCAGGCACGACCGAAACGGCAACTTTGGACAACTTGCCGCCCAACACCACCTATTATGTTGCCCTCAAAAGCACAGACGAAGCGGGAAATACTTCACCACTTTCTAATATTTTGACTGCAACAACGGATGAAAATACAGCTACAACTCCCGATTCCTTCAAAATCCCTATCAATCCTTCAATGATTGTCAATGAATCGGGTTTGGGAGATGCTACGGATTTGGTAGATGAACAAACAACAGCAGGCGACCCCATCAACGACCCAAGCGGCAAACCTACAACCGTATGGTTTACAGGTTGGAATCCTGCAAGTTACCCTGTTCACGCTTATTTAGATTTTGGTAAAGAATACACCTTGACCTCCATTTTCTTGTTTGATACATACAATTCAGGAAATGTCACCATCTCCTATGGCAGCCCTGGCAATTGGATTCCGTTGCTGACCAATTCCATGCCCTTCTACCAAAAGTGGCACCAACACGATACCCAAATCACTACTCAATATTTGCGGGTCACTCGAAGCGGTGGTGGAGCGAATGTTGCAGAAATCGTTTTATATGGATATGAAGACAGTCCAACAGCGAATCCTCCAAATACTATTGCAGATTTAAGCACTTCATTGCCAACCCCTTATTCTGTTCAATTGTCGTGGACAGTTCCGAGTGAAAACATTGGAGCAGATGCACCTGTAAGCTACGATTTGCGGTACAGCACTAACCCCATTGACGATACCAATTTTGATACTGCAATTGAAGCAAGTGGATTACCAACCCCTGCAAATGGAGGCGAAACCGAAACTTTTACCCTCGAAAATCTTCAATCTACTACACTCTATTATTTTGCTATTAAAAGCACAAGCGCAGATGATTTAACTTCCGAAATCTCCAATATCGCAACAGAAACCACTTTGGGTATATTGCCCAACAATCAATTCATCATTCCTGTCGATATCAATGAGGTGGTGAACGAATCGGGTTTTGGCGACCCAACTTTGCTTTTCGACGAAGCAGAATTGGCGGGCGACCCTGCCAACAACAATAGCGGAGGCGCAAACACGCTTTGGCTACCTGATTTTGAGAACCATCCTGCAAGTGCGTATGTGGATTTGAAACAAACCTTTTTGATAGATGCCGTTTATTTGTTCGATATCATTGGTACAGATGAGTTTATCATCGAGTATGGCGAACCAGGTGCTTGGCAAAACTTAGCGACCGTTATTTTGGACAATTTGTTTACTTGGACAAATGTACAGACACACGTTGAAACCCGCTACCTTCGATTTACCCGTGTGACCTTCGACTCCAATACCCGTGAAATCGTTCTCTACGGTTCGGCAGCAGGTTTAGACCCTGGACCACCAGCCGATATTGCGGATTTATCGGTCACCCCTTCCAGCACTTTTGCGACTTTGGAATGGACAGCACCAGGCGACGATGAAAATACAGGAACGGCAACCGAATACGATATTCGATACAGTACTGCCCCGATTACCTCCGAAAACTTTGAAGATGCCACCCAAACGGAAGCACCAACTCCTTCCATTGCAGGCAGCAGCGAAAGTGTGATTGTGTACAATTTAGCACAAAGCACGACCTACTATTTTGCTATGAAAACCACTGATGAAATGGGTTATACAAGCGGTATTTCCAATGTCGTTTCAACGCTTACCACAACCGATACCGACACCACACCACCTGCTGCAATCACTGACTTAATCGAAACGACCATTACGGCTACTTCTGTCACCCTTCAATGGACAAGCGTAGGCGATGATGCCAATATAGGAACAGCCGATGTTTACGACATCCGAATGAGCCTACAAAACATCACTCCTGTCACTTTCTTCCGTGCCATACCGATTGAAGGAGAACCCTTACCTGTTGAAAACGGGCAATTGCAGTCTATGACAGTCAATCAATTACCTTCTAATACCGAGATTTGCTTTGCCATGAAAACATGGGATGAAGTGCCGAATATTTCGGATATGTCCAATGTGATATGTGTGACCACAGAAGAGCTGGAAGAAGAAAGCAAAATTCCTCTTTCTCCTTCAATGGTGACCAACGAAACCGAACACGGCGATGCCAGCAATTTGGTGGATGAGCAAGAAACGGCGGGTGAACCTGCCACAAGTTCGGGTGGAAGTCCTGCAACAACTTGGACGACTCCCTTCAACAACGATGTACCGTATCCGATTCACGCATACATTGATTTGGGCGAACCCTATATTGTGACCAAACTCTTTTTGAGAGATGTAGGCGGACAAGCTCCAATGACCGTTTCGTATGGTTATCCTGGACATTGGACAGAACTGTTTACCGACAATCTTTCGGGCTTTTTCTCTTGGAATCAGCACAATGTCTTTGTTAATACCCGATACATTAGAATCAGCAAATCAGACCCAAGTGCCAATGTGAATGAATTGGTGGCGTATGGTTATAAAGTAGATGGAGACAATATTGATACAACACCTCCTGCAGCCATTACAGACTTGTCTGCAACACCAGACGGTTCTAATGCAATGGATGTAAATTGGACTGCAACGGGTGATGACGGAAATACAGGAACGGCGACGGTTTACAATCTCCGATACAGCACCAAACCGATAACGGCTGAAAACTTCTACGAAGCCAAAGAATTTGAAGCCATGCCTGCACCCGCTATTGCAGGAACAGCGCAGTCGGCACATATTGAAGGACTTTGGACGGCAGCCACCTATTATTTTGCCATTCAATCCTTAGACGAAAACCACAATATTTCTGACCTTTCCAACATAGCGACTGCCAAAACAGAAGAAGTGATTGGGGGAGATGCTCGAAGAATCAGCTTGTCGCCCGATATGATTCTGAACGAATCGGCTTTGGGTGATGCAACGCTTTTGGTGGACGAACAAATTGAAGCGGGTGAACCCATTGAAGGAGACGAAAGTAGTCCGCAATTGTTCTGGACAGCAGGGGTCAATCCGTGGTACTATCCTGTGTATGCCTACATTGATTTGGGGGCAGAATACGATTTGTCGAACATCTTTTTGTACGATGATTTTGAAGAAAGCACCACAGGACCGATTTCTATTGAAGTAGGAAGTCCTTTTGATTGGACACCGCTTTTGACCGATGATTTGGAGGGCGTGAATACTTGGAACGAACACGATTTGACGACAGGTGCAACGGTTACGACCCGTTATGTTCGGGTCAAATTGCACAATCCGCAAACCCGAATGTCGGAAATCGTTTTGTACGGAACGGCAACGGAAGCACTGGAGGAAGACAATACCCCCGAAACGCCACACGCTTTTGCGACAATGGACAATTTGATTGGTTTGAACGCTTTTATTGACGACCCTTTGGGCAGAATGCAAGCTACAGGTGCGGTGCGGGAATACCATCAATGGCGTTGGGACGAAGGCAACTTGGATACTGAATATCCTGGCTATCCAAACAATGAAAATGCCTTCAATCCAACTTACGTGACCTCCAATTGGAATTTTGACCGATTTTATGAAAATATCCAAAACATGGGCTTGTTGAACACACCTTCAATGACAGGGTCAGCGCATTGGTTGAACCCACCTTTCAATGAGGTATTGAGCCGTCCACACCATGTCGGTGACGATTCGGAAGACCCATTTTCATATATCGAACACGCTGACCATCTTTATCAGTGGGTAGCGAGATATGGCAACAATGCGGTGGGTAGTGGTTCATTGAAGTTGAGAGCCGACCAACCTGTATTGAGTGGTTTGGGAACGATTCAGTATTTTGAAAATTGGAACGAACCCGATGCATTCTGGAAAGACGAAAACGTATACTTCACCCCCTACGACTATGCTGCAATGAGCAGCGCAGACTACGATGGGCATCAAGGTGCAATGGGTACAACGGTGGGTGTGAAAAATGCCGACCCAACGGCAAAAATGGCAATGGCAGGTATCACGAATCTGAACTTGGAATATATCCGAGCCATCAAGTTGTGGGCAGATGAATATCGAGGCGGTTCTGTTCCTTTTGATGTGATTAACCTCCACCATTACAGCAATGATGCTGGACTGCAACATGCTGGAGCTAACAATGGTATTTCGCCTGAGGAAGACCGACTAAAGGAAAAATTGGAGGAGTTTGTCACTTACCGAAACAAGTACATGCCTGGTAAGGAGATTTGGTTGAGTGAATTTGGCTACGATACCAACCCAACTTCCGCCCAACGTGCGCTTCAAATTGGAAGTTATGACAATGAGGAGGTTCAGGGGCAATGGTTGGTGCGGTCTTATTTGGCGATTGCTGCGGCAGGTATTGACAAGGCGCAAATGTTCATGCTTCGAGATGTAAATGCTGCTGACAATACGATTTTCCAAAGTTCTGGATTGACCGAAAGCCCCTCCAATGACTGGGCGGCTAAACCTTCTTGGTACTACGTCTATACGATGAAAAATCGATTGACGGGCATGACCTTCGACAGCGAGGTGGCTTCTGGAAATGAGGACGTGCGGATTTACAAATTCACGCACCCTGACGGTGATGCGGCTTATGCCGTTTGGTCGCCTACTTCGGATGGTACAACGGTCAGTGGCTACGACTTGTCTTTGGCAGGTGGCGAAAATCAAGCAGTTTTGGTCGAAATGTTGGAAGGGGATAGAGATGGCACAGAAACGACTTTGACCATCAATAGCGGAAGTGTGAGTGTCGATGTGAGCGAAAGACCTGTTTTTGTGTTGGTCAATGATGGCGTTGAGGCGATTCCAAAACGCTATACTTTGGAGCAACAACTGGCTTTGACTACGGATATGGTAACGATTGAATCGGGTGTGGGACAGGCAGAGCGTTTGGTGGATGAACAGGCTTTGATTGGCAATCCCGACCTAGGTAGCACGACTGCTCCTGAAACGATTTGGATTTCAAACGGCTCGGTTTCGTCGGCTTATATTGACCTCGGCGCAGAATACGATTTGACCAAAATTTATCTCTTCGATTCGGTCAATTCAGGTGATTGTACGATTTCGATTGGTGAGCCGGGTGATTGGACTCCGTTGTTTGTGGATGACCTTCGCTATCCTGGTGTTTGGAATGCACATGTGGTGAATGTGAATAGTCGTTATGTAAGGGTGACGATGGAAACGGCTACTTCTTTTGTTGGGGAAGTGGCGATTTATGCTAAATAGAGAAGCAAGATGTAAGACCGCTTCGCTGTAAGAAGTGGGAATTTTGATAGCCAAGTTCAAGCATGGAATGTGTTTGAACTTGGCTTTTTTATTTTATAGACTTTGATTTGTTCTATCGAGAGTAGTTACTGTGAAAATTTAATAATTAATTTTTCATTAAATAACAATTTATTTTTAATGTGAAATATTTTTTTGCACCCTAATTTTGACACTATCTAAATAAGAGTAAATAATTTATATATTTAAATCTTTTAGCCTTGTTTGAAACATTCAAGAATTGCTTGCAAAATCGAGAATCATTTCGTACATTTGTAAAAGTTCTTTGATATACAATAAATTATTCTTTAGAACCTTATCTTTAAAAAAGATATCTTGAAGATAACTGCAGTTAAAAATCGATAAGTGAATGACTGTAGATTAAAATCTGCTAAGTTTTAACTGTAGTGATAATCTATAGTTACTTCTTTCAGATATCCAAGACAAGTTTATTCGAAGCAAATGCATCGGATGATATTAATTAACTTAAAAATAAATTTATAGAGAAGAAACAAGATTTAAATTTAATTCGAATTAAAAAAGCAATACAGAGGTTGACTTATATTGCTTTTGTGCTAAAAAAGGGAGAAATGGTGAAAATCATCGAAGAGTAAGTAGATAGGTTTTGGTCAACCTTTTGATGATGATAGCTGATAGGAGGATTTCCTTAAGTAAAGTAAAAATATTCTTAAATCTGACATATTTAAGAATACTGTATTAAATCACATTTAAAAATTAAATATTATGTCACAAGTAGAAAAAATGAAGGATTGTCTCTTTAAAAGAACAAAGAATCAAACATTTAAACAAGTTTTTATTTTCAAACAATTAAAAAACAATAAAGTATGATAAAAAAATTTATATTAGTAACAGATTGGGATAACCACTGGAAAGGCAAACATAATGCAAGCTATCCATCTTATATGCTAAAAAATGACTTGACCTATAATAGTATTAAAAAGAGTGAGTCATCAAATGAGGTGATTTTTGTAAAAACTTCAAAGTCTAATAAAAGAGTAGAAAAAGTTTGGATAGGCTTCGTAGATAATTTAAAACTTGAATCAAAGGGCGCTGTAACTTTTGATGTTCACATAAAAGAAGAATTAGAAGGTATAGAGAAATACAAAGACTATACAAAAAGTGGTTGGTATCATTCTAGTGACTTGAATCTAGCTGATAATAAAATAGATGAAAATAAAAATGCTTTTACTCTACCCTTATTTGAAAGAATGAGAGTTTGTAAACAATGGAAGGATTTTGAAAATGATGTATTTCTTCTGTTAAAGTCAATAGGGTTGAATCAAGTTTATAAAATAGAGAAGCAAACAGGTAAAGCTGATGGGTTTTTCTATATTAGAAATCTATCTGTAATATATGATGCAACATTGAGAACTAGTTTTGAAAAAGAGAAAGAGCAACAAATAAAAAATTGCATTGGAGAATTAAAATGCGAAAAGATAAAACTTGAAAATAATACTGAATTTACAATACAGAAAGAAAAACAAGTTTGGATTATTACAAGGGGAGTAACACGGAAGATAATTAAGAGTGATGGTATCAAAGTATTAGAAGTCTCAATTAAAACACTAATAGATATTTATTACAAGCGATTGACAAATGATAAATTTGATGAAGAAAGACTAGAAGAAACATTGAGAACTCTTGTAAGATGGTAGTATTTGCAGCTAAACTCACCAAGTAAAAGAATGAATATAGCACCTTGCTAAAAGTAACCACTACAAGGTGCTATTCATCTTTGCTTTGAAAAAATAAAATGAAAAATGATTTCAGAAAATACCTATTCA
>JAUHXA010000050.1 GCA_030427245.1 Bacteroidia bacterium
GATTCGTAATTAGCGTTATACAAATATTTCAATTGCTAAGATAATATTTTCTACTGTATAATTCAAATCGAAAAAGCACTTTATTTCACTCAATATCAAATATTAGTGCCTTCCCGTTCAGGCACTAGATAGTAATTGGAATCAATTTGAAGCGAATTCCAAGCATGACCTCTTTTTGAAATATCACCAAATACATCACGGGTATAGCCTCCTATCATACTGCTCTGCAATCCAATAGCTTGAGTCATTGCCAAAAACAATTCAGAATAATGAAGGCAAACTCCTTTTCGATTGGTGAGGGTTTCGCTGACAATTTCTTTAGAAGATTGGTACATCCTATCGGAAGAATAATACAATTCCGTATCATATTCAACATTTTGGGCAATCCAACTATAAATCGCTCTTGCTTTTTCTCTATCCGTGGTCAAATCTTTTGTTAAATGCGCTGCAATTTTTGCGTGGTTTTGCAGCGAATCGGGAATTGATTTTGATTGTTCGTCAATAGTTGTATAATCGAATTGTGCGAATGTACAAGTGGAAATGAATAATAAACTAATAATTGCTTTCACTTTGTTGTTATTGAAGTTAATATACTTGCCATTTTCCCTTACTTCAAAATCTCTCTAACCTTCTCCTTCAAACAAGGCAAAACCTCTGCCTCAAACCACCTATTTTTCGCCATCCAAATATTGTTTCTCGGTGAAGGATGTGGCAACACAAAGTATTGGGGCAGATAAGTTTTGAAGTTTTTCACCGTTGAGGTGAGGGTTCTTTGTGCTTGCTTTTTTAGGTAATAATCCTGTGCATATTTTCCAATCAAGAGCGTCAATTCAACTTCTTTCAAAAGGTTAAGGATTGTATTGTGCCACAAAGGAGCGCACTCTTTTCGGGGCGGTAAATCGCCGATTTTCCCCTTCCCAGGATAGCAGAAACCCATTGGCATGATGGCGATTTTGGAGGTATCGTAAAAAATGTCATTGTCTATGCCCATCCATTTTCGCAGGTTTTCACCACTTTTATCGTCCCAAGGAATTCCTGTTTGGTGAACAATAGAACCAGGTGCTTGACCGATAACGACAATTTTGCTATGTGGGTGAATGGCAAATATCGGTCTTGCTCCAAGTTGTAAATCGGCGGCACAAACTGTGCAATTGGATATTTCGGTGATTAAATTGTTCATAGAGTAAAGTAGAAAATTATCTTTTTCGTAAAAATGCAAAGAATTATCTACTTCCAACCACCAAAACCCCAACTATCTGCATCTACTTCAATGGAAAGCAATCCATTTTACAAACTAACCTAAATCCTTGTTCAGATGAAAAAAATGCTTCTTCTTTCTTTTTTACTACTAAGTGTTCAATGTCAATTCGCTTTTGCCCAAAGAAATATATGTGGAGTTGTCACAGATTCAAGCACTGGTGAAGCTTTGATGGGTATTACCGTTTTATTGAAGGGAACAACTACGGGGACTCTGACAGATGTTGACGGAAAATATTGTTTGGAGATTCCTGCAGATGCTAAAAGTGATGAATTGGTTTTTTCTTATATAGGCTTTGAAAACAAAACGGTAAAAATTGCAGATAGCAATGTGTTGAATACCAATATGGTGGAGAGCAAACTGAGTTTAGACGAAGTAGTGATTATGAGTTACGATGCTCCAAAGAGTTCCACCAAAAAAAGGTCAAAATCAAAAACATCAGTGTTTATTCCTCCTTCCGAATCTCCTTCTGTTGTACGGGAATCGATTTCGAGTTCGAGTGCTTCTTATAGTTCCGCTTCCGAAAAATCGGCTAAGAAGGTGGTTCCTACAAGTGCTATTCGGACAAAAGATGTGAGTGATTTTAGAGAAAGCCCGAAGCCATTGGGCAGCTCTTTTGAAGCAGAGGAATCAATGGAATCATTAGATGGGTTCATGATGATGTCTTCTGAGGATTATGGTGGTGATTATTCGGAGACTTATGAACCTACGACAAGGGCAGGCTTATTGACCGCTGGTGAAATCAACGATTTTAGCAAGTGGAAAATGTGGCAGGATATGGCGGATTCAGAATTGAAGAGACACCAAAATGTTTGGCGTTTTTTTAGTGAAGGTCGCTATACTGTACAGGTCAGTACGGAAGAAGGGAAACCTCTTGTGGATGCAGAGGTGCGTTTGTTGACTTCAAAGAAAGAGATCCATTGGTCTGCAAAAACGGACAATACAGGAAAGGCAGAATTGTGGCTGCAAATGTTTGAAGGGGCTGAGATAGATTTAGACAAATTGAAGGTAGAAGTAGTCTATGAAGGGAAAACGGAAACGATTAAAAATCCAAGTCTTTTTAAGAAGGAGATTAATTTCGTTTCGATGAAGGCAAACTGCAATATGCCCAAACGTGCGGATATTCTGTTTGTGGTAGATGCAACGAGTTCGATGGGAGATGAAATCAACTACCTCAAAGCCGAATTGAAGGATGTAATTACTCAAATCCAAACCCAAAGAACGGATTTGGACATCAATCTGGGCAGTGTTTTTTATAGAGACAAAGGGGATGAATATTTGACCAAAAAGTCTGATTTTTCTACTAACATTGACCAAACGATTCAGTTTATTCAAAACAACCGAGCAGCAGGAGGAGGTGACTACGAAGAAGCGGTAGAAGATGCGTTGCAAGTGGGCATTGAAGAAATGAAATGGAGTAAAAATGCGGTCGCAAGATTGTTGTTTTTAGTATTGGATGCGCCACCACATCAAACGCCTGAAATCAAAGCTCAATTGCACGAACTTAGCAAGAAGGCCGCAGCAAAGGGGATTCGTATCATTCCGATTACGGCAAGTGGGCTCAACAAAAGTACCGAATTTTTGATGCGTTCTTTGGCTTTGGCGACCAATGGTACATATACTTTTTTGACAGATCACAGCGGTATCGGAGGTTCTCACATCGAGCCAAGTACAGACGATTATGATATGGAATTTTTGAACGACTTATTGGTGCGTTTGATTGATCAGTTCACAAAAACGCCTGACTGTGCGGAAAATACCGATTTGGTGGAGGCTGCAAAAGCCAATCCGATATCGGATGAAGTATTGGAAACGCTCAATTTTTATCCCAATCCTGTGGTGAATGAATTGACGATTGAATTGAAGACATCTGTGGAGGAGTTGTTTATTGCCGATTTGTCGGGGAAGATTTTGCAGCGTTTAGAAAAATTGCAGGAAGGGAAAGTAACTGTAGATATGAGCCGCTATCCTTCGGGCATTTACTTTGTGCGGTATGCCACGATTGAAGGAAAAGAAGGAAGTGCGAAGTTGGTGGTGCAGTGATGAATGGACTTTCGCATGATTTGATCGAAATAGTTTGGAAGATTTTACTCCCAACTATAAAATAAAAAAGCAGGCAAAAAGTCATTTTTGCCTGCTTTTTTATTTTAACCCAAATAGGTTTTTAGATCCTTGCTTCGAGAGGCTTTTCGAAGTCGTCGGATGGCTCGTTCTTTGATTTGTCTAACACGTTCGCGAGTCAGACCACATTGTTCGGCGATATCTTCTAAGGACAAAGCAGGGCGACCATTCAGTCCATAATAGTATGCCACAATGTCGGCTTCTCTTTTGGAGAGAATAGACAAAACATCCCTTACCTCATTGGCAAGTGATTCTGACATCAGTTTGTTGTTAGGCATTTGTTCATCGTCGGCTTGAAGGTTGTCAACCATAGATTTGCTATCGTCGTCTTCTTCCATTGGAGCATCAATCGAAACGTGTCGGTTTTGGATTTGAAGGAGTTCTCTTACATCTTTGACCGACAAGTCTGTTAAATCTGCCAATTCACGAGCGGTGGGTTGGCGTTGATTTTCTTGCAAAAATTTAACCAATACACGGTTCATTTTTTGGTAGGCATCCACCTTATTGAGTGGAAGTCGTATCATGCGAGATTGTTCTACCAAAGACTGAAGGATGGATTGTCGAATCCACCACACAGCATAGGATATAAACTTGAATCCTTTGGTTTCGTCAAAACGTTTGGCTGCCTTAATCAGTCCGAGATTCCCTTCGTTGATTAGGTCACTGAGTTGAAGGCCTTGATTTTGATATTGTTTGGCTACCGACACCACAAAACGCAAGTTGGCTTGGGTAAGCTCTTCTAAAGCGCCATTTTCGCCCATCTTGATTCGTTTTGCCAACTCCACTTCTCGCTCGGGTGTCAACAGCTCTAATTTGCTGATGTCTTGTAGGTATTTCTCCAACGCAAGACTATCACGATTTGTAATCTGATGTTGTATTTTTAATTGCCTCATAATTCTATTTTGGTTATCACTTAACAGAACGCTACGAAACTTCAATTAGTTTCTTAGCGCATACTATTTTTTTCTGAAAAAAACAAATTTTTTCTGAAAAGCCCGAATCAAGAAGACAAAAAGAAGAAGCATAGGGCAATGTCAGATACCTTTATTACTTTTGGGAGTGGTAAGTAGCATCAGTTTAGATCAAAATTCTTCGTACATGGAATCCATATTGCAGCGAAAAGATGGACGTTTGTTTATTGTTTTAGCGGGTTTTTTCATTGCCAATGCCTTGATTGCCGAATTCATTGGAGTCAAAATTTTTGCACTTGAAGATACGTTGGGAATGTCTCCTCTGAATTGGAATCTTTTTGGGCAGTCAGGTTCGCTCAATTTATCAGCGGGAGTGCTGCTGTGGCCTGTTGTGTTTGTAATGACCGACATCATCAATGAATATTTCGGCAAAAGAGGCATACAAATGCTTTCGCTTTTGGCAGTCGGATTGATTTCCTATGCTTTCTTGATGGTCTATGCTTCGATTGGGTTGACACCTGCTGAATGGTGGTTGGCTTCAATGGCGGAGAATGGTGTACCTAATATGCAAGCAGCTTACAGCAATGTGTTTGGACAAGGAATGTGGATTATTGTTGGTTCACTCATTGCTTTTTTGATTGGTCAGATTGTAGATGTTTTTGTCTTTCACCGCATCAAAAAAGCAACAGGCGAAAACAAAGTTTGGCTTCGAGCAACGGGTTCTACTTTGGTTTCGCAGTTTATAGATAGTTTTGTCGTGCTGTATATTGCCTTTGTTTTGGGACCTCAGCAATGGGGGATGGGCTTGTTTTTGGCGGTTGGATGTGTCAATTACAGCTATAAGTTTTTGATGGCGGTGGTGCTAACGCCTGTTATTTATTTAGCACATCATTTGATAGATGGTTATTTGGGAGAGGAAATGGCGCATGAAATGAAAATTGCAGCGATTGGAGGGGGTAGGTAGTAAACACTGAAATCTTGCACTTTTTTTGGCAAAACTTTAATTTCTGAACCACAAAAGGCACAAAGGACACAAAAGGTTTTTACCTAAGATTTTTTCTTTTGTGTCCTTTTAATGCTTTTGTTTATGTGAGTTCAATGACAAATTTAATTTTTGAAAACTTATCAGGATGAAAAAAAACATAGAAGCAAAGCAAGGATTATGGGTAGCAGCTTTTGTTTTGTTGCTGCTTTTGTCCTTCGATTATTGGGCGTGGTCGAACCCTATTGTCTTGGGTTGGGGAGGATTTCCCTCTTGGCTCTTTTACTTTTTGGTATTGCAGTTGGTTTTTGTGGGAGTAATATGGGCTTTTACCAAATTTTATTGGAAGAAATGAGCCTAAAAGACAAATTCAAACTATTCTACAAAAGAAGTAGTTTGAATCCCGATTAAAATGCGGGACAAGTTTTGCATCTCGATTAAAATGTAGGATAAGTTTTGAGTTTTCCTACTTCAATTCTGCAATAACTGTTTCTCCTCCTTTCACCTTCTGATTGAGACTTACTTTAATGTCGGAATCCAAAGGCAAAAATATATCTACTCGTGAACCAAACTTAATAAACCCCAATTCTTCACCTTGTCCTATGTTTGTTCCTTCTTTGAGGTAATTAGAAATTTTTCGAGCCAATTTTCCTGCAATTTGACGTACCAATACTTCGGCTTCTGAATCAGCCGATTCGATGACGCTCGTAAAACGCTCGTTGAGTTCAGAAGATTTCGGATGCCAAGCTACCAAATAATCACCGGGATGATACTTGGTGTATTTTACGGTGCCACTGATTGGGCTGCGATTGACATGTACATTAGCGGGCGACATAAAAATCGAAACCTGCATACGTCGGTCTTTGAAGTATTCTTTTTCTTCTACTTCTTCAATGACCACAATTTTACCTTCTGCGGGAGCAATAATTAGAGTATTGTCAAAGTATTCCATCACCAATTGAGGAATGCGAAAGAAAGACAACATACCTAAATAGAGTAAAATGGAAAAAACCAAAATAATCGTTGTGAGTATTTCGGGTAGCGAAAAAGCATATTGAAGGAGCAAATTGAGGGCAATCAAACCTATTGCCCAACCTAGTAGAATGTTTCGCCCTTCTCGATGAAGTGTATATTTCATAGTATTTGTTTATTGAAGTAAACACAAATATAGGATTACTAATCATTTTTTTTTGTACTTTTGCAGGCGCATTTGAAAACAACAGCTAAAACGATAAAAAAATGGATATTTTAAGAATCATAGAGGACGAGTTGATTGAAAAGTCCGACATTCCTGAGTTCAACGCTGGAGACAACATAACAGTTTACTATCGCATCAGAGAAGGCGAGAAAGTAAGAGTGCAGCCTTTTAGAGGAAATGTCCTTCAAATCAGAGGAGGAAAGAGCAATCCTAAGCGTACATTTACGGTAAGAAAAATATCGAGTGGTGTAGGTGTAGAGCGTATTTTCCCCATCTATTCTCCCAACATCGAAAAGATTGAAGTAAACAAACGTGGTAAGGTAAGACGAGCAAGATTGTTTTATCTACGTGGATTGACGGGTAAAAAAGCTCGTATCAAGGAGAAAAGATATGTTAAGAAGTAATGAGTGTATAGTAGTTGATTTTTATTGTAAAATCTATCGGCTGCTTTCATTCTGAACCTTAGTATTTACGAAAATTATCGAAAGCCCTCAATTTATTGAAATTGAGGGCTTTACTTGTTGTTTAAAATTTTTCAGGCTATTTTAATTTTTATTCACTCGCATGAACGTCGAACAAGCAAGAGATTACTGCCTATCCAAGTTGGGAACAACCGAAGGAATGCCTTTTGGTGAAGGTGTTTTGGTCTTCAAAGTGATGAACAAAATGTATGCACTATTGGCTTTGGATGCTGTCCCTGCTACTATGAATTTGAAGTGTGATCCGGACTGGGCGTTGGAACTTCGAGAGGAGTATGAAGGTATTAAGGGAGGCTATCACATGAACAAAACTCATTGGAATACCATCACTATTGACGAATCAGATGTGTCGGATGAAATGATTTTGAAGTTGATAAATCATTCCTATGATTTGATAGTGGCAAAATTGAAAAAGGCGGATAAAGAGGCATTGAAGAAGTTGGGAGAAGATGAATAAAACAATTTTTTGAAGTCAGTCTTAATGTAAAAAAGATGCAAACTCAATTATTTTGAACTTGCATCTTTTTTATTTCTTAAATTTGAAGTATCTCTATCCTTGCCCCAAAACTCGTTTTACTCTCAACAAGAGTTCGCTCAAACTGATGGGCTTTTTTACAAAATCTTCAGCTCCTTCTTGAAAAGCTGTCAAGATGACCTCTTTTTGGTCGAGGGCAGACACAATGATTATAGGAATTTTTTTGTTTACTGCTTTGATGGCACTTAGAAGTTCTATACCCGAGATATAAGGCATCATAATATCCGAAATCACCAAGTCAAAATCTTCTTCTTGAATGGTTTCAAGTGCATCTTCTGCGTCAGTAGTCGCAAAAACTTGATACCCTTCTTTGGTTAGCATTGTTTTGATGGCCTGCAACATGATGACATCGTCATCTACAACTATGATTTTCATTGATTACGTAATTATACTTTATTTGAATAAGGTTTCCTTAAAAGTTCAACTGCAAAATTTGTTCTGTTTTTTGAATGGGATTCAGATTCAAAAAACAAGGTAAACAATATTTTGAATTTGTTATTGAAAATTGAGTTTAGAATTTTCTATGCCGTTTGGGTCAAGTTTTTCAACTCTTCCTTTAACTGCTCGTGAGCTATTCTACAAACTTCGTCAATTTTTTTAATTTGATTGCCAATTTGATCCAAGTTTTTCTGTTCCCAAGCGTTATTTTCGACCGTTCTACACAGCTCTGTATTTTCGGTCAAACCCAAGTAGCCACAAGTTGATTTCAGTTTGTGAGCCGATTGTTTGACCTTCTCCCAATCTCGATGCTCGAAATCGTCTTGCAATTTAGCAATCTCTTTCGGCATATCTCGTATCAAGGTCTCCAAAAAGGTGATTTTTACATCCACTTGTCCACCCGTCAATGTGTCTAAGTATTCAAAGTTGATGATTTTCTGTACTTGAGGCTGAGGTTTTACAGCCATTTTGGGCGCTGCTTCTTTTGTAGTTGTGTAGTCTTGTGAAATGGTACTTAACTTATCGCCCAGTATTTTGTTCAATTTTTTAAACAAAACGTTGGGGTTGATGGGTTTTGCGACAAACTCATCCATTCCAATGTCAAAACATTTTTGGGCGTTTTTCTTGAAAGCATGAGCGGTCATTGCAATGATTGGAATGTCTTTGATAGGACTTGGAAAATTATTGCGGATGTATTTTGTGGTTTCGTAACCATCCATTTCGGGCATAGAAATGTCCATAAGAATGACATCATAAGCAGAAAATTCTTTGAGCATGTCAATTGCAATGCGTCCATTGTCTGCAATCTTCAGGTTGACATTCGGTGACCATTTGTGAATCAAATCAGTAGCAACCAATTGATTGAGTTTGTGGTCTTCTACCAACAGTATATCTATTTTTTCTCGGGTATTCTTAACTACGTCTTCCGCTCTGACCCGTCGTACATTATTGTCGGAAGTATAAACGGCGATATCATCTCTCTCAGTCGAACCCTTTGAATCATTGGTGACTACAGCGTATTCCGATTCAATGTATTTTTCAAATTTGATGAAGAAAGTAAAAGTAGAACCTCTACCATATTCACTTTCAAGTCCCATTTCACCGCCAAACAATTCTACAATTTTCTTAGCAATGCTCAAGCCCAAACCTGTGCCGCCTCTATTGTTGATGCCCTGTGCTTGTTCAAAACTTTCAAAGACCTTTGCCTGTTTGTCGTCAGGAATACCCATTCCGGTATCTTTCACCGAAAATTTGATTTCCGAAAATTCGGTAGATTCATCTAATACTTCCACCCGAATCAATACTTCACCTTTGTCAGTATATTTGATGGCATTGCTCACCAAGTTGTTCAGTACGGAGTAAAGTCGAACAGAGTCGGCAATCACCTTATCGGGTAAACTCACATCTAATTGAGTAAACAAATTGATTTTTTTCTCCTTCGCCTTGTATTTGTGCTGTTGCACCAAATCCTGAATCAAGTCTTGTATGCGAATCGGCTGCAATTCCAACTCCAATTTTCCCGCTTCAATTTTAGAAAAATCTAAAATACTGTTGATAAGCTTCAATAGGTTGTCAGCAGAAAGCTTTAGTGCTCGAATGTATTCTTGTTGTTTGGTTGTCAAAGGGGTGTGCTCTAAAAGATGAGTCATTCCGATGACCACATTCATAGGAGTTCGAATCTCATGGCTCATATTGTCCAGAAACTGTCCTTTAAGCATTGCAGAACGTTCAGCTACTTGTTTAGCTCGCTCTAATTCTTGTGTTTTTTTTCGAATGGTAATGTCCCGTATCATCCCGTGATAACCTGTCAATTCGCCATCAATCGAACGCCAAGCCGTTGAAGTAAGTAAACAGTCGAGGACAGAGCCATTTTTACGCCTTAATCTTGCTTCAAAATCTTTTACTGCACCCGTTTTTTCCAATTCTTCATTGAAGGTTTGGAGAGCTTCTGTGTCGTCAAAAAGAGAGTCATTGGTCAAGCTTTTGAATTCCTCTCTGCTGTAACCAAACATTTTTAGAAGGGACTGATTGAAGTCTGAAAATTTTCTTTCAGGAGTTGTGATATAAATAGCATCTTGGGAGTCTTCAAAAACGTGTCGAAACCTTTTTTCACTTTCTTCGACCTTCAATTGCATTCTCCTCCTTTCGATGGCATGTAGTACAGATCGGGTCAAAGAACTTGTATCAATTTGTCCTTTTACAAGATAATCCTGTGCCCCCATTTTCACTGCTTTCACGCCCACGCTTTCGTCGTCTAAACCCGTTAGTACCACAATAGATACGGTATGGGGTACACCTTTGATGGCTTTTGTCAATGTATCGAAACCAGAGCTATCGGGCAAGCTCAAGTCCAATAACATAATGTCAAAGCGTTTTCCTTGTTGGACATGAGCTAAGCCTTCTGATAAACGCATAGCATGGGTCAGGTCAAAATCTATTGAAGTAGATTCTCGAAGAAATATTTCCACCAGTTTTGCATCTCCTGGATTATCTTCTATAAGCAGTATCTGAATTCTTTCCATTGAGCCGAAATTTCGAGTTTTGTACTTGAATTAAGTGTAGTATGTAAAAAAAAATTGCTTCTACTGAATTTCAGAAGGCAATCTTACCATCGTTAGCCAAAACTGTTCTATTGCATTAATCACATCAATAAATTTGTTGAAATCTACAGGTTTTGTAATATAACAATTGGCATGTAAATCATAAGCTTTCAAAATGTCCGTTTCTGCATTAGAAGTGGTCAATACAACCACTGGAATGCGTTTCAAACTGGAATCATTTTTAATCGTTGAAAGCACCTCCCTACCATCTTTTTTAGGTAAATTTAAGTCCAACAAAATCAAATCAGGACGAGGAGAGTCTTCATATTTACCTTCTTTTTGTAGATATAGAATGGCTTCTGCGCCGTCCATTACTACGTTCATGTTAGAAGGAACACTACCTTCCTTCAATGCTTCTTTGGTTAGTCTGACATCCCCTGGGTTGTCTTCAACCAATAGGATTTCAATGATTTTATTTTCTTTCATCGGGATTGATGGATTAAGAGTCTCTACAATCAAGTTTTATTTTTTGAGAACAAATAAATTCTTATCAATTATTGATTTGATAGAATTTTTGCATTTGAATTATCTCTTCAAAAATATCAACTACTATGCCATATATTTTAATATTGTTTCTTTTACAGAAAAAAAGTAGTTTCGTAGTCAGTTTCAACTTGAATCAAACTCATTTGTTATGAAAAAAATTATCTATGTATTATATTTTGGTGGGCTACTGTTTTTGTGGAGTTGTAAAGGTACAAAAACAACTCCTCAAAAAGTAGAAAAAGGGGATATTATAAATACTCATACATCTGCACCTAAAAAGTTTGTGCCTCCTGCTGACAAATTGCTTTATGAAGATTTCAAAAGCATCAAAAAAATGCAGGTGATTCTGTATCTAAACAATTATCCGACAGGTCGTGTAACCGGTGAAATGAATGTAGAAACTCTTCGAGCGTTGTCTGCTTTTCAGGCGGATAACAATATCAAAGTGGGAGACCGCTCTGCAACTACAATCAATGCTTTAGGAGTCAAACGAATGGATTTCGATGTTTCCGTTTTGCAGGAAATGCTGGAGCGGAAGGGCTTTGATGTGGGGGTTATTGATGGAATTTTAGGTCCTAAGACAAGAACTGCTTACCAAACTTTTTTGCACAGAAACAACTTAGAGGGTTTGGGGTTTAGTGAAAAAATCAAAGAGGTGTTGACGAAAGAACCTTCAATGGCTGAAGTGAGAGGGAAGGAGAGTGCAAGTAGTTTTGTGCCTGAAAAAAAGAATACTCCTGCACTTCCTTCGGTTGCTGTGCAACAAGTACAAGAAGCTTTGATGCGAAAGGGGTATGATCCAGGAGAAGTCAATGGGGTATTTTCTCCACAAACACAAGATGCCTTGTTTAAGTATCAAGTGGATAAATTGTTGCCGATTGGGGGCTTCAATGAGGACACTATGAAGGCATTAGGCTTGTGAGCAACACTTGGCAACTCAATTCTACGCTTTTCTTTTCATAACTGCTTTGCAGATAATTAACCTTTTTATCAGTGTGGAGCAAAATAAAAATCAATGAGCAAGAGAATTTAATTTTCTGAATTTTCAATAAATTTTGAAAATTCAGAAAAATATATTAAATTGCAGTAGTAGCGCAACACGTATTGTAGATTTATTGTGTCTAAAAAATCTCCAGATAGATTCTATTTGTAGAAATTAAGCCATAAGATATTTCCAATATGACACACTCTATTTTGTTATTTTTAACCTCATTCATATTATGGAAGCTACTGCAAATAAAGCCATCATTTACGATGATACTTGCCCTTTGTGTGTTTTATATACAGGGGCTTTTGTTAAAACAGGAATGTTGAAAGAAGACAACCGCATTTCCTTCAATGAGTTGGCAGAAAAAAGTGAATTGACCGCAAATATGGACTTGCACCGCAGCAAACATGAAATTCCTTTGGTGGATTTGAAGGGCGGAGAAACCTTATATGGCTTGGATAGTTTGGTGTTTATTTTGAGTCAAAAAATGCCGTTTATTGTTTGGTTTTTGCAGTTTCGACCAATTCGTGCTTTCTTCAAAACCTTGTACAATATCGTTTCCTTTAATCGAAGGGTCATTGTAGGGGCTGCCAAATCTCCTTCTAATGCGTATGATTGTACGCCTGATTTTCATATAGGATATCGAATAACCTACATTGCCTTGGCGACTTTGATAGGTATCTTGGGGTTTTTCTTTTTGAGTTACACGATTGCTTCTTCTGATGCTATTCATACGATTGTATTTGTTAACTTCTTGGTTTTATGGACAGCTGTAATTGGTTCGGGAATATACGGTCTGATAAGTTTGGTGACGATATCCGACAATCAAACACGCATCGAATATTTTGGGCAACTGGCAACGATAGGATTGATGGGCTTAGGTATTTATGTGGCCTTGATGAGTTTTGTGGCTTTGATACCAACTATGGGTGTAGCGACTTTTGGGAGTCTTTTGGCGGTTGTGGTGAGTTTTGGAGTGGTATGTCGGGCGCATTTTCGCAGATTGAAGGTGGTGGGATTGGGAGATTGGAGGTTGGTTGTTTGGGTATTGAGCTTTGTAGTGGGTGTGTTGATTGTTTTGAGTAGTTGAGTGAGGCATAGATATGGAGTTTTTTGCTTACTTAATACAAAAAATGAACGCTGAGACGCTGAGACGCAGAGAGTTTATTGGAGGAGTAAGTGAGAATTCGCCGTCGTTTGAAAAACACGGCGACATTTGAACGGAATGTAACAAATAAAAAAAACTGCGATTTTCAGTTTTTTTATGGAGAGGAGAGTTTTTCTAAAAAATTAGCAACTTCTGCATCATTCTTCAGAATGTAAACATTGATTCTATCTTTTGCGGCTTCCAATAGCCTCAACATCTTTGGGCGGCTTCGTTGAGGAAATTTCCAAAGATAAATTAAGAATTCCAGAGAAATCCTTTCTGGACAGCCTGCTGCCATATTTGGACGGTCTTTTCCATAGTATTGAAGATTTCTTTTGAGGACTCTGGTGATACACTTCCATTTCGGAAAATCCAAAAAAATAACCGTATCAGCTTGGGTCAATCGTAGCTCCAGAGTACCTGAGTAATTTCCATCCATTATCCATTTTTCGCCTTTTATCAATTGTTTTACTTTTTGCTCCCACACAGGTTTAGTGGATTCTACCCAATTGACGTTCCAATAGTGTTCGTCTAAATGAATAAGAGGAATTTGCAGTATTTTTTGAAGTCTAACCGATAGGGTAGATTTACCTGCTCCCCCACTGCCAACGATGAGGATTCTTTTCATATTGATTGGGGAATTAGGAATGGTGGAGATTTGATTTTGAAGTTTTACAAAATTTCTATTGCTTCTTCAATTAATTTTATCGGTCGGTTGATGGTTTCCTCCAATGAAATAAAGGTTTCGGTGCGCTGAATTCCTTTGATGGGTTGAATTTTGTCATGTAGTACTTCTTTGAGGTGATTGGTGTCTTTGCAAATGATTTTCACAAACATACTGTAAGTTCCTGTGGTATAATTCAATCCAATGACTTCGGGTATATCCTTCAATGCTCCTGCAACATCATCGTACATAGAACTTTGTTGGAGGTAAACGCCTAAGAAAGCAGTCACATCATATCCCAATCTTTCGTGATTGACCACCAATTGATGCCGTTTGACAATACCCATCTGTTCCATTTTTCGCATCCGTACATGTACCGTACCTGGTGATACGTGTAGCAGTTCCCCAATTTTAGTGTAAGGGATTTTGGCATCTTCCATTAAAATAGAAAGTATCTGCAAATCTAAATTATCAATATCATAATTTTTGTGTTCCATCAAAGGTTGATTTTATCATTTTTGCAATAAAAAGGCAATTTATTGAATAATCTGTAATAATTCAAGCAATTCGTTAAAAAATTTGCAAGAAACATGGCGATACCTTAACTTTGCCATTGTAATCGAAAGGATGATATTTAAAACAAAACATCCGTTAGTTTTCAAAATTCCATCCAAAAACACTGTAAGGTGATGAAATTGGCAGCCATGCCCCCTTGTCTCGGGGGTGAAGAGCTTGGGATAAATCTTTCGCACTAGCAAAAACGCAAAAGACTAACTACTTCGTGAAGGTTCGAATCCTTCCCTTACAGCTAACTAAGTTCTTTTTTTTGTTGAAATCTGTTGATTGAAGTTTGGGTATTGAATATTAAAAAGGTGCTAAATAACCAAAAAATATTCATTCTGCCTAATTTTTTAGCTTTAATCCACAATACTGTAAGGTGATGAAATTGGCAGCCATGCCCTCTTGTCTCGGGGGTGAAGATAACAGGATAAATCTTTTTCGTACTAGCTAAACGCAAAAGACCAACTGCTTCGTGAAGGTTCGAATCCTTCCCTTACAGCTTTTTAGTTCTTTTAATATTGGTGATTTGTTGATGAGTGATTGTGTTTTGAAAAAACTACAAGTCACTAATGACCCATCACAACACTGTAAGGTGATGAAATTGGCAGCCATGCCCTCTTGTCTCGGGGGTGAAGGTAACAGGATAAATCTTTTTCGTACTAGCTAAACGCAAAAGACCAACTGCTTCGTGAAGGTTCGAATCCTTCCCTTACAGCCACTTTTTCTTCTATTTTACTTTTTAGGTGCAAGAAGGTAGCTGCGCTCAAACAATCTGCTCCCAATAATTTTATCGGCTCGATTATTTCTATCTCCGCATATTTTGCAATTAATTGGCAGACACCCGATAGCTTCTTTTTCTTGGCAGGTTCGAGTGCATTTTTCTATTCTTCTTCGCTGATATTCACCCTAAATTCTTGATTCAAAAATTTGTACAGCATTTTCTATGGAAGGAGGTCATTGGCACATCTCCAATCCCTGATGCTCATCTCCATTTTTATTTCAATTGATGGTTCTGCTTCTGGGTCAAGAGGACTTGACAATCGGTGCTGCTCTTTGAATATTTCGAGTATCTCCTTCGATGTGTATTTTCTTTGTTTTCCTTTTCATTAAATTGAGCTTAACGGAGCGATTGTACACTTAGTCACACCCACGACCACGAGTAGCGAAAGCTCACTGCTAAAGAGAACTCCTTTAAAGATGAAAGTAATGTAAACTTGCTATAGTGGGTGCTGCCAGAGTGTACACATTGTTGGCTACAGCCTTTTTTTAATATTTCCATTTATTCTTTAACAAGGTATTTGCTATTTCCTCTATAAACGATTTAGCTACTAATTCTGATTTGTTTTTTTTGTTTAAATAATGCCATTTAATTCCATGTATATCTGTTATCTTTTTTGCCCATTTTATACTTTCTGCATCATCAGGACTCCCTATAATGAAATCTCTCCTTGTTGGATTTTTTAAGTACTCTTGAAAAAAATATCCAAATTCCCATCTACTTGTCGGACCTATATTCGCTGAAAACACCCCGGATTCTTCTTTACTCCAGTATGTAGGCAACCAAAAAGCAGTAATATCGCATTGTTGTAAATATTGTAATTCCCATGGCATCTGTTTATCTCTTACTACCTCCAGTTCATTCTTGGGGTTTAAATTATCTATTTCAGACCATTCTCCACTTTTAGGTTCTGGTGCTACAATTATCATACTTGGATCCAAACGAGAATCTTGTAGTAACTCGCCTATTATCTTTCTTCGCCACCCATTTTTCATTTCACCATTTGGAGGAGTTGGACCTCCTAAAAATACTCCTAATTTCGGAAAAACTGTATCGTGATTTCTTGAAAATAAAGTTCTTATCTGTGTTCCATTTTCATTCATATCTGTGTTATTATTTTTTCTTTTGCACCTTTCTCAAATATATTAGCTCTACGAAAATACATTGTTTTCCTGTCTTCGCCAATTTAAATCCATTATTTATCTTTTAGAAAGATTAAACATTACATTCTTTTTTGCAGTTCTTATTTGGACTCGTGATTTTAAAATTTGTTACGATTGATTATTGAGTGTGAGTTTTTTTCTTTTTGGTTGTGCCTAACGGAGCGATTGTATACTTAATCGCACCCACGACCACGTGTAGCGAAAGCTTGCTGCTAAGGTCCGTACCTTTAAAAAATGTAAGTAACTGTGAACCTGCAATAGTGGGCGTTGCCAGCGTTGTACACAGTGTTGGCGGATAGTGCCTTCTGCCTTATGGAAGGCGAATTCTAAAATTCGACAGTCGTAGTCCGTGCCCAACGACTAAACCTTTCCCAAAGCGTAAAGAAGGCACAACCCAACTTTAGGACAAGTCTAAAGCTTAACGGAACGAGAATATCGTAACAATATCGCTCGCTCCGTTGGGCACAGGTTTCATTTAATTCTAATAGTTTTGCTTTTTTCTGCATTGGTCTTTTTCTATATAACCGCTTGAGCTTCTATTTCAATCATAAATCCTTCGTTTGCAAGTCCTTTCACACTAACCCATGTACTCGCAGGAGGATTTATCGTTCCGAAATTTTTTTTAAGTATAGAATTTATAATCGGCCCGTCTTCTGGTTGGTAATCAACCTTATATATTCTTAGCATCATAATGTTTTCTAAAGTTCCACCAACAGATTCAATAGCAATTTTTAAATTTTCAATTGCTTTCTGAGTTTGTGTTTCCAAGTTATTTTCGCCCACTATTTGAAGGTTTTCATTCCATGCCACTTGCCCAGAAATGAATACCAATTTTCCTGGAGTCGAAATTGCTATTTGAGAAAAACCATATTGAGTTGAATTGAAAAGCTTTTTGGGATTAATTGTTTCTCTTGCCATGATTTTATTTTTTATTGCTTGTGCATCGAACTCAAAGGAATGTCTGCGCCTCCCAACCTTTTCAACAACACTGCAAGCTACCTTAATGCAGACATTTCAGTTGAACGAAATTGGGTATAGGGGAAAGGCTATGGTTTTGTCTGATCTTCCTGCTTTGTAAAAATAACAAAATTGGGTGTAAAATCAAATTTATACATCTATGGATTTTTTCATTTTAGAAATTAGTGGGCGAGAAGTAATTGAATTGTAGTGTTTGAAGTGAAAATTGGAGCGACTATCACCCTCAAACGATTGGAGAAAAGGGGTTACGAAAGTTTGGTGAACTACCATCACCGCATTAGGCATCAATAACGAACCGCCAAGTACAGCCTGCCCGAGACCTCGGGGAGACCCGTACGCTCGGTGGTTCCGAGTAATCGGGATAAATGGTGAGAGGCGCACTCTCCTCAATCATGGGGAGAGCCGTCTACTCGATTGTGGGTAGTTTTTACTTTTTTAATAATTGAATACTATCTCCAATTTTCACAGTACCTTCTTTTATTATTATACCATAGACCCCCAATGTCCCTTTTAACATTTTCCCGGGGAAGTATGTATAACTTTTTGCAGAACCTTTTTGAACTATTGTTTTTAAAATTTCTATATCTTCTTCTAATTTACCTTGTTTTAAGGTGATTAGAACACATCTTGGAGTTGGTTCTATTATTTTTACTTCTAATCCATTTCCTATTTTTACCTCTTTCCCTATCCATTCATTTTCCAAAAAATTATTTGTCTCTGAGGTTTTTATTATTAAATTTGGTCGAAATCTTTCCGCTTTAAAATCTCCTTCTTTATAAAAGGTTCCAATGTGGTTTAAACTTGCTGTTGTAATTATGTGTAAAGGAGCAAAATCAAAAAAATGATTTTCCTTACTTGCTATTGATAATGGCTCCTGATTTATTTTTGTACCTAATTTTTCAATATTACTCCTGTCAGCTTCTCTAATCTGTCTGCCGAGATTATCCCTTACAGATATCAGTTCAACCGTTCTTGAAGTCAATTCGTAAATTTTTGATTCAATTTCATCTTTGCTGGATAGTTCTTCGTTTTTTAAATCACGAACAATAACTGAATTATCTTGATTTAAAGTGGCTGAAAGCTGTATAATTTCTTTCCATTTTCTGGGATGCTTACAACTTACTATAAAGCCAGTTTCGCAATCTTTAAACGCATAAATTCTGTCTCCTTCAACACCATTTTTATCTATTTTCGAATTGAATAGTCTTTCTCCTCCAATGGATTTGATTGGGTATCTAAATATGGATTCTACTTTTCCAATTTCTTTCACTATTGATTTTTTCTTTTTTAATTACCCACAACATCTTCAATAACACAACTCATCGCATATATATCCACAATATCCAAAAATAAAAAAACTATTCCAATGCACCAAAACAAAATGCAATAAGCCATTGAAAAAAAGAGGATTGTAACTCGCATAGGTAAGTGTATAAAGCGTATGGCGTAACAACTTGCGAATTATAACAAATCACTCCACCACCACCTTCTCCATCATCTGTTCCCCATCCACTTCAATCACCAAATAATAAACCCCACTCGCCAAACCCCTTAAATCCATTTTCTGCTCAAAAGCTACAGAAGAAGAACCAAAAGAAAAGTGTTCCACCGTCTGTCCCAATACATTCACCAATTGAAGCGAAACATTGTCCTTTGCAGCACTCATTTTTGACAAATCCATAGACACCACAAACAGCCCCTCATTTGGATTTGGAACAATTTGAAGAGAATAAAGCTTCGCCAATTCGGGATTTATAGCCCCACAAATCACAAACTCAATTGTTTTCGTTGCCAGATTACTGCAGCCCAAATCATCCGTCACCATTACGGTGTAATCGTATGTGCCTTCCATTTCAGGTATAGCAAAAGTCGTTTGTTGTGTCGCATCCGAAATACCCGCTCCAGACCATTCAAAAGTAAGCCCGTCGTTGTTTACCACAGCCGTCAAGTTCGTACCCGACTCGATACAAACCTCCACATTCGGCGCATCAATTCCCACGATAGGCAAAGCTCGAACCGTCAAAAAAGCCTCTTTCTTTTCCATTGAAGCATTGCAGCCCTCAATGTGTTGAGTGACATTGTACAGCCCCGCTTCTTCAAAAATCACAGCAGGATTGGAGAGTTGAGAAATCAAAACATTACCTGTATTGGTGTTTTCAAACTCCCACAAATAAGAATCTGCATTTTCGGACAAATCGAAGAAAGTTACCTTTTCTCCCACACAGATTTCGGTCACCTGACTCGTAAAAGCCGCTGTGCTCACCAAGACCTCCAATGAAATCACCTCCGACACTTCACAGCCATTTGGCTCGATTGCTACGACTTCATAGTTGGGTGCATCTACCGAAGCAGTTGCCAAGACCGTTACCCCTTCTTCTGTGCTGACCGCATTGCCATTCCAAAAGTAGGTATAACCTTCTTTGGGGTTGATAATGCTGAATTGTACCAAACTGCCATTGCAGATAGCCTCCGTTGGATAATTTACTTCCAAAGTCGGTATAGGTACTTCAATTTCAACTTGTTGGTTGGCAGTACAGCCCTCTTCATCCATAATCACCACGCCATAAGTAGCCGTATTTTCTGCGGTTACTTCGATGCTTTCTGTGTTGTTCGCATTTGCAGCCGCATCCGTCCAAGTGTAAGTCACCGCTTCATTGCTTGCAGCCGTTAGTGTTACCGTTTCGCCTTGACAAGCAATGAGTTCAGAAGCCATCAAGTTCAATTCGGGGGTTGTCCCTTCCAAAACAGTGATGTAATTGATAAAAGTTCTTTCCTCCGTTCCTCCATCCGTTGTCACCTTCAAGGTCACATCGTAGCTTCCCGCTTCGGTGTAGGTCACTGTTGGAGAAGGATTGTTGGTAATAAAAATATCGCCTCCTTCAAACTTCCATTGCACATTTTCCACATTCCCTTCGGTCGTGCTATTGAAGGAAACCACCAAGGGCGAACAGCCTTGCACGACCGTTGCCGCAAGGCTTGGATTTGGAACAGGAGGACCTTCTTTTAGGCGGAAAAGGTCAAAGGCTGCTTCTACCAAATGTCCTGCGCCATCATCGTTTACTTCAAAAAACAACTGCATTTCATCGGTTGGTTCAATCCATTCCCTCACCAAAAACTGCTTCGGAATCCACTTCGCTTCCGTAGCATCGTTGTTCACAATCGTTTCCAAAGTGACGGTGTCTATGCCATTGCTGAGGTGAATGTAGAGCGTGTCGTCAGAGGGGAAAAAGTTGGAGTTTTGGAGGTAAAACCATCGGTGATAGTCCAATTGAGGATTGTCAAAAATGCTCGCATCAAAAAGCGGGGATTGAAGGGTCGTAAAACCATCGTTGACATTATTAGAAAAAGACATGCCATTGCCTGTTACATAGCAAAATCCACCAATATCATCTGGCAAATCTCCATCGGGTGTGATGTACTGTCCACTGAACAGCGAAGGGTTGGATTTCCCTCTTTCCCATATTCCGTTTGAAGCATCACTTTTGACTGTCCACCCAAAGTGAAAGGTGAAGTCGTCGTAGAAGCCTTTTTGAAGTTGGAGAGTCAGCGTGCCTGTATTTTTATCCACGTAGATGTCTTCAAATGCTGCCGTTTCGTAGCCCCATTTTCCTACAATGATTTGGTATTGTTCGGCATATATCAAGTCAAAAACAGCAATGCCCGATGCTTCGCTTTCTGCTGCGATTTCCTTCAATGGATGCTCTACACGCACCTGTACATTCGGAATGGGGTCGCCTGAAAGCGCATCCACAGCTTGAATATTGAGCTTGAAACCTTCAACAGCCTCCAACTCAATATTCAATTCGGTTGTTTCGCCGCTAACCATCCCGACATCCGAAATCGTTGTGATGGGATAGCCATACTTTACCAAAGTCACCTCGTACAAACCTGCCGCACCAACGCCCGTCTCAAAATTACCTCCAAAGTCGGTGCTCGTTGCAGCTGCTGCCTGATTTTTTACCGTAATGGCCACATCCGTTAAAGGCTCATTTGTTGCAGCATCTGTGATTTTTCCCTTCAAATAACAAGCTCGTGAATAATTGGGCTGCAAGACATACAAACCATTCTGACGGTCGCTTGCCAAAATTACACCCGATGGTAAATAAGGGTAGACTCCCCAACAACCACTGAATCCACCTCCTTCATTGGTATTCGTATCGTAATAGCCCACTTCAATTAGGTTGTCGGGAAAGGTCGCATCTACAATCGTAACCCCATCGGTATAATAGGAAGTCACCAAATGATTGCCATAAACAAAAGTATTGTGTGGCACAACGCCCTGATTGAGGCTGGTGGCAGTCTGATAGCGATCCAACTCTCGAATATCACTTAGGTCAGACACATCGTAAGCCGCTACAAAAGCATTGCTGCGTTCATCGGTTGTAAACAAGGTTTTGCCATCATCTGAAAGCCAAGTATTGTGCGTAAAACTGGATGGCGTAGAGTGTCGGGCAAGCGTAACAGGGTTGTTTTTGTCTCGCACATCAACGACTGCAAATTCTCCTTCGTAAATCTCGGCTGTCCACATCGTATCACCCCGCACATAAATGTCGTGTATATAAAAATCGTCATAAACACCTACAATCGGTGGGTTGGTGGAATTGGCTGCAATGTCAATCATAATAGCACCACCCTCGCCGTAGTCCGAACCTACAATGTAGCCGATTCCTTTCTCGTCAATAAAAATATTGTGTGCTTGGGTAACTTCCAATAGCGTATCTTTCCACATTCCGCCTGTCCAATTTTGCCAAGTGATTTGACTCGTATCGGGCAGACCTGCAAGGTTGATGATTTGCAGCCCATTGTCTTTTTCGTTGGTCACGTAGGCATAATTGCGAAAGGTTTTGATGTCTCGCCAAGTACTTGTATCACCAGGTATGAAAAACAATTCCTTCAATGCCCCGTCCTGCAATGGCTGTGTCACCTCCACGATAGATACACCCGAAGTCATTCCGACCAAGGCGTATTCTTTGCCGTTTGGTGTGGCATAACCCCAAATTTCGTTGAGTGTAGGCACATAGTCAATACTATCTATCAAGCTGATATTGAAGCGTTGGGACTGTCCAAAACTAAATTGAAGACTCACAAAAAAGAAGAGTAGAAAAGTATAAAATTTGATTTTCATAGGTCTATTTTTATTGGCCCAAAATTACGCTTTTCACAGTGATATGGAACGCAAAGAAGATGACAGTATGTTTTTGGGTTAGATTTTTTTGGATTTATGATTACATGATTTGTGAATTTTGATTTGAAAAACGTGGCGAATCAAACTTCAAATATCACCTATCGTAATTCGCAAATCCACCAGTTACGAGCCTTCAATGAAGAAGAACCACACTTGACTTAGATTTATGATGTAGGGTTACATGATTTGTGAATTTTGATTTGAAAAACGTGGCGAATCAAACTTCAAATATCACCTATCGTAATTCGCAAATCCACCAGTTACGAGCCTTCAATGAAGAAGAACCCCACTTGACTTAGATTTATGATGTAGGGTTACATGATTTGTGAATTTTGATTTGGAGGGCGAGAAAAATCAAACTTCAAATATCACCTATCGTAATTCGCAAATCCACCAGTTACGAGCCTTCAATGAAGAAGAACCACACTTTGACTTGAATTTATGATGTTTGGTTTTCATTTCCCGTATCTTTGCGCCTAAAATATCAACGAAACCATGAAAAACATCCCTCAATCCTACCAAGAAATCCTTCAGCAATTCGACATTACTGCCCTCAACGAAATGCAGCTTGCCACAATTGAAGCAGGTCAAACGGAGCAGGACATTGTGCTTCGTTCACCCACAGGAACAGGAAAAACTTTGGCATTTTTATTACCCGTTTACAGTCGCCTAAAGCCCGAAAGTAAGGTCGTGCAAGCAGTGGTGTTGGTGCCGACAAGAGAATTGGCATTGCAGGTAACGAGCGTGGTGAAAGACATGAAAATTCCCTTCAAAGTGACCTGTTGCTACGGCGGTCATCCTGTCCGGTTGGAAAAGAAAAACCTGCAAAACCCACCCGCTATTTTGGTCGCAACACCAGGACGATTGGCAGACCATATTCGCAGAGACCACATAGACATCTCGCAAGCCAAAATGCTGGTATTAGACGAGTTTGACAAATCCTTAGCCTTTGGTTTTCAGAACGAAATGGGCTACATTATTGAAGAAATGCCATTGATTCGGAAACGTATTTTGACTTCGGCCACCGAATCCTTGCAAATACCGAGTTTTGTTGGGCTTCAAAATCCAATTAGGCTGCAATTTGAAGGAGAAGAACAAACGCCTCAATTAAAGGTGAAACTGGTGAAATCACCTGATAAGGACAAACTCGAAACCTTGTATCAATTGATTTGCAACTTAGGGGATTCGTCCATGTTGGTTTTCTGCAATTTTCGAGAAACGGTAGAAAGGGTAAGCGGTTTTTTGAAGGAACAGGGGATTGTTCACGACTACTTTCATGGTGGATTGGAGCAGATAGATCGTGAAAAAAAATTATTGAAGTTTAGAAATGGGACGTATAAAATTTTGATTTCGACAGATGTTACCGCTCGTGGAATTGACATTCCCGAAATTGATTACATCGTCCATTATCACTTAGCTCCAAAAGAGGATATTTTTATTCATCGAAACGGAAGAACGGCAAGAATGCATGCCACAGGAACAGTTTTTTTGCTGCAATACGTCCAAGAACCTTTGCCCTATTATATCAACAAGCCCCTCGAAACATTTGAACTGCAAGAAAATGTATCTCCTCCGCCAAGGCCTGAATGGAAAACACTGTCTATCAACAAGGGCAAAAAAGACAAGGTGAGCAAAGGCGATGTGGTGGGTTTTTTGATCAAAATTGGAGGTTTGGAGAAGGATGATATTGGCATCATTGAAGTGAAGCACTTTTTTGTATTGGTGGCTGTCAAAAGTCGAAAGATTGAAGCTTTGGTGAAAAGAACCAACAATCAAAAAATCAAGGGTAAGAAGGTACGGGTTTGGGTGGACGATTGAGCAGATAAGACTTTATTCTTCCAACTTGTCGCCTAAAAAACAACCTTTTTTCGAAAGCCCTTAAAGCCTTCTCGTACTTCCATATTGCTGATTTTTAGCAATGTTTCAATGTATTTGTCCATTATTTCCGTGTTATTCTCTGCAAGAGTCATGAAACGTGTTTCGCTTAGTTTTTCACCGTTTTTGAACGATTCGGCAGATTTGCAGACGACTTCATGTGTATGAGTATTGAAGGAAAAATGAGCAAGCGTGGCTTCTTGATTGATGCGGGTGAGCTGCTCAATCATATCGAAGTGTCGTTCTTGGGGAACTTTGACGGGTAGCACAGATACAAATTGACAGATGTTTTGGAGGTTGTCAGCAGCAATGCGACATTGCCATGCTCCTTTTTCGCCGTAATAGTCAATGAGGAAGGTGTTTTCTTTTTCTTCTTTTTTAAAATCCCATTTGACGAGTTGTAGCAGGGTTTCGAGTTGTTGGGAGAGGCTTTTGTCTGAGAAGTTGGGTTCACTTTCTGCCCAAAGAGTAGGGTATTTATTTTCAATATCAACGGATTGACCTTGGGCATTGATGGTCGGTAGGATTTGTCGAATTTGCCAAGTAATCCAGTTTTCCGTTTGCAGTAAAGGGCTGTTTTCGGGCTGTTCTTGAAGGTATTGCATCCATTCCATGTCCTTTTTTAGTTCCTCTTTCACCAATTCCAAGACTTCTGTATTAAGTCGCAAATCTAAAATAACCGCCCGATAGCGATTGATGTGTTGATGTCCGATACCTCTTGATTTGGGGTGCAAATTGAACCAACTGTATTTTTCCATTAAGAAAAAGGCACTCGGTGTGGTTTCGATGCTAAGGTGAAAATGAGGGAGTTCTCCTTCAAGATTAACCTTGGCATACAAAGCAGAAACCTGAAGTTTTTTGTCTAAGCGAGTGATAAAAGAGATAGATTTTTTCATGTTAGGTAGCGATTTTAAAGGGTCTATAAAAAATCATCAAATATTCAAAGTGGGCTTTTGTTGTTTGTGGGTAGTAAATTTGGACGAAAGAGATTGTTGAATTTCAGTTCTTTATTTCTGTTTTCTTTGTGTCTTTTGTGGTTGAATTAAAAACGTACAGTAGTTTGATTAAGTATAATATTTCTGGCCACGAATATGGTTTTACTTCTGACTTCCTATTTCAATAAATCGAATAGACTCAATGATTTTTTCAAAAATAGGTAAGTAGTCGCCCTCTTTTCCTTTCAAAGTAGTGCCATTGATTTCGTAGAGACCATCTTCTTGAGTTAATATCAACGTTAAGGTCTGCACAAAACTGCGCCCCAATTCTTTGGACTTCCATTCATAGTTTTGGTGATAGGCGGGTGAACTGTCAATCCAACAAGGTTCTTCTGCCAAAAGTTTGTAGTCGGGATGGTCCTTACGTTGATTTTCTTTCGTTTTTTTGATGGCAGCTTCAAACTGTGGTCGTGTGGGATTTTTAAAACCATGTTTCGAAAATCCCACATTGGGGCGATAGTTGTCTTCAGCAGGGGCTAAAAGTATCAATTCAAAATCCTCATTTGACCCTATTTGCCAGTCTTTTGGTAGAATTAGTGAAATGGACAGTTTTTCATTGAAGTAACTTACCCAGTCTGTAGATTGATTCATGTATTGTTGTTGATAATTGTGTTTGTGTTGATAGTTGTGTTTGAATTTTAGGGTACTGGTTTTGTCGGATTTGGTGTCTATCATAACAACGAAGTATCCAAAACCTACAATCCAACAAGTCCTCTCATTCCTCCTATGCCCCAAGAGCTCCATGACCAAGCAGTATTAAAGACCTTCGCCAACATACCAGGAGAATTGATTTCTAATTTATAGCCCCACGAAATGCCCAAGCCTGCCGATAATTTACCTTTTCCAGCCAATTTGAGCGTTCCTCCATCCCATTTGATGACACCCGAAATTTCACCACCAAGGCCAACTGTAATACCCGCCTTACCCGTTGCCTTACCCAATTCTACGCCTGCTGCTTTTATCATTACCTGAACAGAACCCTCGGCGGAAGTACCTACAAAAGCACCCGCTTTTCCTTTGGCACTGCCTTCATATTCAGTGATGTCCATAGAGCGAGGGTCTAAGGTCGCTAATTTTGAAGCTCCTTTTTTAGTTTTTCGTTTAAAACCCGCCTTCCCTTTTACTTCGGCTTTTGCCCCAATAAAACCTTCAATCGTTCCTCCGACTTTTAGGTTGTTGCTGACCGAACCCAAAGCACCACCACCGACCAGCTTTTTACCTCCTTTTCCGAACTGCATCGCCAATTCCGCTTCTCCTTCAATACCCTCCAAAGAAACCTTTGCTCCTGCTTTTCCTGTCAATTCGGCATCCACGAACCTGCTTTCTTTTTTTAGAGAATCAGGCAATTGAGCTTCTACAAGATTCAACTCTATCTTTTCCATCAAAAAAGCAGTAGGGTCTGTCCAAGCTTTGCTGACTCCTTCTCTGTCTTCTTCCTTGTCTCCTCGTTCTTCGTCCTCCAAAAATTCTTTAGCAGTTTCTTCGGTCATACTTTCTTCAGCCGTCACATCTTGCCCTCCTGCAAATTCCTCTACCAAATCTCTGGTCAAAGGCACATCCAAACCTGTGAACTCTTTTAGGTGTTCTTCGGCTTTTTTACCAGTTCGTTCTTCTACAAATTCTGCCGCATCTTCTTCCACTTCTCCACCGCCATGTCCCCACCAAGAAGCAATCCAACTGCCCCAAGACTGAGAACTTTCTACTTCTTCAAAAGCCTCATCTCTTCCCAAAAATTCATTGTCTGCAGGAGCTGCTTCCAATTCAACATCAAAAATCGCATGAGATTTTGAACGAATAGTGTTTAATTCTTGATTAGACATTTTTACAAAATGCTCTAACTTCCCAGCCTCTTTTGCCTTTAGATATTTCGGATTACCCATTTCTTTTTTCAGCCGTTTGTGTTCACTGCTCACCAATCGCTGAATCACCGAAGAAGTAGTATTTTGTTGAGCAAATTTTGCTTGAATGGGCTGCAATTGAACATCTGCCATTTTCATCTGTGCGGCCTTTTTTCCAAGCGAATCCGCCTCTTGTTCCAATCCTTTATCGTCATTTACAGCCATCCCATTGCCGAGCATTTTGGTGGGTTGTACTCTGCCTTCTCGCTGTTGTACAACATGGGTAAGTTCATGTCCTAAAAGTTGCTGCCCCGAATTGGTGTCGGGTTTGAACTGCCCTGGAGCAAAGTGAATATTGCTTCCTTGTGTGTAAGCCAATGCACCTGCTTCGGTAGCTTTTGAAGAATCGGAGTGTATATTCACATTGGAGAAATCGGTGTTGAAGCTCGATTCCATTTTGCTTTTTACACCATCGGGCATGCCCGTTTTATTGGAAGATTCTTTTTTTTGAATGATGTGTTTATAAGGCGGCAAACTACCTCGATTGTCTTTTTCTAAATAAGAGGAGGTGTCCAACCCAAATGCTTGAACAGGATTGAAAGGTTGGTTATAGAGCATTTTTTTAGTAGAATCTCGCTTGAACTGACTGATAGGTTCATTTTTATCATTGGGATTGGGATAAGAAGCACTGCTGATTGAGAGTCTTTGTATAGGGTTTTTCTTTTTGGTTTGTTTGAGTTGTTGTTCTTCTTCCTGAAACAATTGGGTCGGTTCTGCTGTGGGAATCGAAATAGGTGGAATATTGGCTTGTTGTTGCGTCTTCTGCAAGCGAGGAGAGGTATCTCTTTTGTCAACTTTGGGAATGTGTTCAAGCATGAGAGTAAAATAAGTGTAGTGTTGGTAGCCTAAAACAGTGTATCGAATAAAAATACATTTAATATTACAAAAAAGATAGAAACTCTCCAAATTTGTTTTTGGATAAATAAAATCGTACGATTTTATTTATTTTCAAAAAGACCTAACAAACAGTTATTTGTCATAGATTTTTTTTTTTTTGAATTGAAATTTTGTAGTTCTTACAAAATTAATGGTCGTTTTTTTTTATGGTACGAAAAAAATGAATAATTTTAGATGTCTTTACTACCCTGCAAAAAATGATTATTGGCTGTAACACTCAAATACAGTTTGACTACTTCAAACTACTTTAGCCACTTATAATCAAGTGAAAAATAAAGCATTATGGCTCTCACTACAACTCAAACACCTGTCGACTTGACTGTTGACACATCTATACTAACCAATCCATTCTTAGGTCTAAGGGCTTTTGGCCCCGAAGATCATCACCTATTCTTTGGACGAGAAGAACAAACCATGGAGTTGCTGAGGCGGTTGCGAGTCACTCGGTTTCTGGCAATTTCTGGACAATCAGGAAGTGGTAAATCCTCACTCGTTAGAAGTGGTTTGGTGCCTGCTCTACAAAAAGGATTTGTTGCGCAAGCAGGAGCCAAATGGCGAGTAGCTACTTTTCGTCCTGGCAATAACCCCATGCACAATCTCGCCCAATCCATCGCACAACGCAACGTCTTGCACCCCGATCGAAAGATGGAACCCAACTACCCCGAACACGTTGAAGCAACGCTTAGAAGAAGTAGTTTGGGGATTGTAGTAGCTTACCAGGAATCCAAAATAAGCGACAACCTATTAGTTGTAGTTGATCAGTTTGAAGAATTGTTCAAATACCACGAACATGAGAAAGCCTCAAAAATGGCTCAAACCGATGCCATTGCGTTTGTTAATTCCTTATTGGTGGCCAGTAATCAGCGAGACTACCCGATTTACATCGTCATTACGATGCGCTCCGATTTTTTTGGAGATGCAACGGAGTTTAGAGGTTTGGCGGAGTCCATTAACAAAGGACAATATCTTATTCCTCGTATGAAGCGAGAAGAAATCCGCAAGGCGATTACCAGTCCTATAGCTTATGCAGGTGCTTCCATCACCCCTCGATTGCGCTCACGATTGTTGAATGACGTGGGAGAAGATGCCGATCAATTGCCGATACTGCAACATGCTTTGATGCGAATGTGGGATTATTGGTCTCACGATGGTACAGACAATGCTCCCCCAGATGTGCCACTTGACATTCGACATTACGAATCCATTGGAGGAATGGAAAATGCACTGAACAAGCATTTGGAGGAAGCTTACAATGAATTGAGAACCGAAGACGAACAAGAAATTTGCGAAAAACTCTTCAAGGCATTGACCGATACAAGCAGCGATGGTCGAGGTGTGCGTCGAACCATTACGCTTGCAGAGGCCTGTCACATCGTAGAAGCGTCGGAAGAAGAAGTTCTCAGAGTCATGGAGCCTTTTAGACGAAAAGGGCGGCATTTCTTGGTGCCAGAGGAAGGACGATTGATTGAGAAAAATACGCCTATCAGCATTTCACATGAGGTGATGATGCGCAAGTGGGAACGCCTTATTACGTGGGTAGAAGAAGAACAACTATCTGCAGAGATTTACAGACGCTTGGCGGAAGCAGCGGGTTTTTACCTCATGGGAAAATCTGCTTTGTGGCGAGATCCAGAATTGCAGATAGCGGTCAATTGGTACAAAGACAACGAACCAAATCAGGCATGGGCAGCAAGATACAACCCCAATTTTGAAGAAGCAATTGATTTTTTGAATAAGAGCAAAGAGCAGGCAACATTTGAAGTAGCACAAATTGAAGCTCGGAGACAACGAGAATTGGAGAGTTCCAAACGCTTCAATAGAATTGTGGGAATGGCAGGTGCAATTGCCATTTTATTGTCTTTGATGTCGTGGTATTTTTACTCCGTAGCAGATAAAGAAAGTCAAAAGGCAATTCAACAACAAGAGATAGCCGAACAAGAAGCTGAAAATGCACAAATTGCTGCACAACTAGCAAGAAGAGAATCTGCTAGGGCGACGGAGGAAGAAAAAAAGGCTTTGACCGCCGCAGAACTTGCAGAATTGGAAGCTGAACGTGCAAACAAGGCTTCTGCTGAAGCTGCAAGAGAAAAAGAGAGGGCAGAAAGAGAAGCCCAAAATGCTTCAAAGAATGAAAAAAAGGCCATAGAGCAATCAAAAATTGCGGAGAAAGAAACGGAAAGAGCCTACGAAAAAGAGAAGGAGGCAAAAATTCAAGCCGAAAAAGCACGAAGAGAAAAGGAACGTGCCGAAAGTCTTCAAAAACTCTCACAAGCAAGCGCATTGGCTGTTAAATCTATCAGAGTCGAGGACGAAAAAAGCAGGGTCAAGGCACTATTGGCTACGGAGGCTTACCATGTTTACTATAACAGCCCACAAGCATCTTCTTACAATAGCGAAATTTACAGTGGTTTGTATTATGGGCTTAGAGCCATTCATGGCATCAACTTCAATGCACAACACGACATACACAGCGGAGCGGTTCGTACGATTCGATTTTCTAAGTCGGGCAAAGAGTTCTACACCACAGGCAGTGACGGCAATTTGCTCAAATGGACTATCAACTCTTGGCAAGGTTCTAAAAAACCAAAAGCAACCATCAAAACCCTTACTTCAGAGCGAGAAGTACTCAACGAACTTGCACTAAGTCCTGACAATAAGTGGTTGGCAATTGGCGGCAAAATCAACGATATTGAAGTCTATAACTTGAAAAATTCGAGCGAACCACTCAAACACATCAACATTCACAACGATAAGGAAGTACTTCAATTGGCCTTTTTATCAGACAACAATACTCTTATTTCGGCTGCAAGCGATAAGACTGTAAAGAGCTACAATTTAGAAACACAGTCTACTGCTTTGATTGATTCCAGTAGTTCGCAGATTACAGCTTTGGCAGTTTGTGCCGATGGGAGTACCGTTGCGTGGGGAGCAAAGAGCGGAAAACTTACAATTTGGAATGTTCAATCCAATCAAAAAATAGTGGTAACAGCAGGAGGCCCAGAAATCACGTCTTTGGGAATAAGTCCAGATTCTCGGTTGCTGGTAGCAGGATTGAAGGAAACAGGTTCCGTAGGTATTTGGCGGAAATCGGGCAATACATATCATCGGCACAGTACGCTTGAACAACACATCGCACAAGTAAATGATATTTCTTTTAGCGAAGATGGAACAAAGATGGCTACTGCAAGCTATGATGGTACGGTTCGGGTGTGGATATTGAATTTACTTCAAACCAACTCCAACTATCAACCGATGAATTTAGACGATCACGATTCTTGGGCAATGTCGGCAGATTTTAGCAAGGATGGCAAGTATGTAGTCGTTGGCACAAGAAAAGGGGAATTGAAGTTTTGGAATTTGGAACTGAACGAAATTGCCAATGAAATATGTGCCAATGTAAAAACAGGCTTGACAGATGAAGAACGAACACTTTATATAGGAGAAGATTTTCCTTATGAGAATCCTTGCAAGTAAGTAGGTAAAAAACAGAATATATGATCTCTTACACTCAAAATATGACAAAGATTAAATTTCTATTCAGCTTATGCTTCCTTTTTTTAGTAGGGCAGCAAGATTTGCTGCTTGCCCAAGAAGAAGTCACTTCTTCCACCGAAAAGCCGAAAACGCTGAAAGAAACCTTTCGAGAAGCGACAATCAGATTTAACGAAGGTTATCCTAAGGATGTTATTCGATTACTCACCAATGCGCTGCAATCCCATTCGGCAGAAAAGGGAAAAAGCCAAAAGGCAGTGAAGGCCGCAAGAGCAGTAAGAGAAGATGCCTACGAATTATTGACAACCGCTTACCTGTTTTTGAAGCAGGAAGAAAATGCAGATACTACCTTTCTCAAATTGTTGGCTACCAATCCTGCATATATCCCAAAAGGGGAGGATGTCGCTCCTGATTTGATTTACTTTGCAGAAGGGTTTGTGACTTATCCGTGGTTGTCTATAGGGGTTAAATACGGCAGCAATTTTACAAATGCTCAGGTGTTGAATACTTATACTACGGGAAACAATGCGACTACGGATGAAACTTATGGGAGCAGTAACGCCACTCAAATAGGCTTACATATAAATTATGCCTTAACTAAAAATGTATTGGCACTGGTATTTGAGCCAACATTCAGCAATAGAAAATTCAATTTTTCAGAACATTTGCAGAGCATAGTGCCCAACAGTGGCGAAGGTGGTGGTTTTGTGGAGAATGCCCTTATAGACATTCAAGAAGAACAGTTTTGGCTGGATCTTCCTGTTTTATTGAGAGCTTCTTTGGGCAGTACAGAGTTGAAGTTTTATGTGGAAGCGGGTTTCGCAGCCAATCTTTTGTTGAGAGCTGATTTTAACGAAATAAGGACAGGAAACGAAACAGATAGAATAGACCTCATAAAGCAGTCAATGAGAAAAACCTTCAATTCGTCTATTCTTGGAGGAGTAGGAATAATGTATCGGGCAAAATTGAATTATTTTACAATTGGCATTCAGTACCAAAACATGTTGCAAAATTTAGTGAATCCAGAAAGTCGTTTTGCGAATAATGAGTTGATTTATAAGTTCGGTTTGATAGAAAACGACTTTACCATTAGTAGCTTGGGGATAAATATTGGATTTGTTAAGCCTTTTTATGCTTCTAAGAAGCGAAAGAATTTTCATTTTATTGAACCCTAAAACAAAACTTGATAATGAAATCAAAATACATCGTTACATTCTGTTTCCTATGCGGTTTATTGGTTTTTTCTGCTTGCACGAAAACAACAGATACTTTTGGTGATGCAGACAAATCCGCCTTTTTTGTGAAATTGTATGGAGGAGAGGAAGACCAAATAGGGTTCGACATACGACAGAAAGAGGATGGAGGTTATTTAATAGCAGGCACTACCCAATCTTTCATCAATAGTTCTACCGATAGAATTGATACTTTGGATTCACCTCCAAACAATATAGAAGAAGAATGGGGTGCTTATTTGATCAGCACAGACTCCGAAGGCAACGAACTATGGAGCGTACTGTATGGATTACCCAACATATATGTAATTGGTTCTCGGTTGAGTGTTAGCCAAACAGGAGATTACTTGATGCTTGTCAATTATTACAATAAAATGGCGGTTGTAGAAGTGAACAATTTGGGGCAAACTATTCGTAAAAAGCCTCTCAACTCAAAATTTAATTGGATCATCAGCGGAGCGAATACAAATAATCGCTTCAAAGGGAATATGCACTTGATAGAAGAAGAAGGTCAAGAACGTTTCCTCATTATCGGAAATGTTGGAGAACGGGATAATGATTCATTGGGAGTCGTCAAACTCTCGCGTGAACTGGATATAATATGGGAAAAGAAATACAAAGTGGGGATAGATTGGGACAATGGAATTGACATTTATCCATTAGGAGATACTTATGTTATTCTATCTGTGGCAGATGATACGGCATTAAGCCTCCTTCAAATAACCTCTGATGGAAGAATCATTGATAAACGAGAATATGGAGAGATAGAAGATGTTTATGCTACGGACAATGAACCCCGAATGATTCCTTCAATGGATGGCGGTTTTATAGTAGTGGCTTCTGGAGAGCCTTTCAGCAAAGACGGACAACTTCGATTTTTGCAGTTGAATGGTTCACTTGACAAAATAGATGAAAAATGTCTGACCGCCGAAGGAATTGAAGAGGCTAAGTTGAGCGCAAGAGACATCAAGGCACTACCCGATGGATACATTGTATTGGCGAGTAAACTAAACAAAAATTCTAATAAAAATGAACAGGACTTTTACCTCATCAAAACCGACTTTGAAGGCAATGTGTTGTTTTCAGAGTCTTATGGAAACATAGAAAACAACGATGCCGCTCGAGTTATTCCTACACAAGATGGCGGTTTTGCCATTTTAGGAACGACCGATTTTTCGGTCAATACCGTGATTTCATTGGTTAAAACAAATGCACAAGGTAAACTCGAATCCCTTCAATAAACAATTATCAAACTCTTAAAAAAAATAAATGCTACATGCAACAAATAACCTACGAATTAATAAGACCCCTAATAGTACAAGCAGAAGTACATAGACAGCGAATGCACTGCATCTTTCAAGCACCCAATTCGGACGAACAAGTGGAAGCTACCTCTTCGATTAGACGAAAATATACGATCAAAAGCAGAGTAGTTAGCGATGTGAAAAGAACAGCTTTGAATGAACTCAGATGGGTAGCGACCAAAGCTCTCCGCAATATTTTTGGTAGTGGAGTAGTAGGGAGAACTACCCGTCAAATGGCAAATACTGCCTTGAATACCAATTCAGCGGACTATACCTATTCCAATGAAGAAAAACAAGATGCCATTGTAGAAGCCTTCAAAACCGTTTCTAAAAAGTTTTATTACGATGGTCCTACCAACACTTGGACAACAGGGAAATCGGTGTCTGAATTTGAGAAAAAACTGCAAGAAGCTCCTCTGACTGGAAAATACGATAAGAACGTTTTGGGACGAATGTTGGTCGAAATTGCGGATGGAGATGGATACATTTCTTCTGAAGAACGGAATTTTTTGTCGGATATCATGCACCCCGATGTGGTTGACATTGACGAATTGATGGTGGCTGGACCTTTGACTCAGTACGATTTAGAAGAAGTCTCCAAAGGTGCAAGAGAAAATCTGATGATGTTGGCTTGGTCTATGGCATTGAGAGATTGGGAATTGGACAGTGGCGAAAAAGAACAACTGGATCGTTTTGCAAAGATGTTTGGCTTTGACAACTCGACTGTGGCAAGAATCGAAGAACTCGCCCAAAACTACGTGGTCGAAGGTTTGATGGACGAAGGGGCTGGTAAAAGAGAGGTCTTAGAGTTTGCTGAGCAAATTGGTATGAAAGAAGAGGAGGCACAAAGGGCATTTGTCAAATATCAAAAACGGAATATGTAATTTCTGTTCCGCAGTACTATACTCATTTTTTTATAAAAATCTTGTAATGAAAAGTTTTGCTAAGGCTTGTAATATATACTACTTTATATTGTTTGGATGGTTGATAAGTACTTTACCTTCAATGGCACAATCCATTGTCATTGAAGATTTCACGCCAAAAGAAATTTGCGAGGGAGAAAGCATTGACATCACCGTTTCAGGACTTCAATTGAACGATGACCAAACAATAAGTGTGTTATTTCCATATAGTTACATTGATTTTTTTAGCGAAGTAGATACCGATGCCGAATACATAGATGCGGAGGTTATCAACCAAACAACTATCCGCACTGCCCCCATACATGTTTACCAAACCCTTCCGATTCCCAACGATTTCTTGTTAAATATTCAGGTAGAAGTGGAGGACGAAATTTCTGAAAACGCTTCTATCAAACTAAAAGTCTCCCCCAATGCTCCTCCTGTCATTGCAGGAGATGCTTGCGAGAGCAATCAACTGCAAAGTTATCAAGCCTTCAATATTCTAGACAATTCCATTGGTCAGACTTATCAGTGGCAAGTAAGCGACGGCAATATCGTGGGTAAAAACGATTCGAGCGCAGTTCAAGTAGCGTGGTCAAATGGGGCAGGCGGAATTTTATCCCTTCAAACAACCAATGATTTGGGGTGCATAAGCAATCTCGACAAGAATATTGCCATCACCAACAATCCCGACAGCTTTCCCCTCTTTTTGAGCAGCAACTTGGAATCCAACATTGCAGACGAGCAAAAAGATGTTCGATTTACCGCCTTTGCAGAAGGGGCAGAAAGCTATGAGTTTTGGGTGGACGACGAAATAGAACAAGACGCTTCTGACGACAATACCTTTATCTATCGCTTTGAGTCCGAAGGCCCTTCTTTGACGGGCATTGCACATCACCTGATTCGAGTAGTAGCAGAAAAAGATGGTATTTGTGAAGAAGCAACTTTATACATTGAAGTAGTCCAGCATCCTTTGGGAAGATTTGCTTTTTTGTTTGATGCTTTGGGGGGCGTAAAAGGAGTGGACGACTTACTCAATGCAAATGAGTTTTTTAAACCATTATTTGATGCCTATCCACCTATTAACACAGATATTTACGAAGTTGAATACTTTGGCTCAGGAATAGTCTTCAATGGAAATGACAATGAATATTACTTCAATCCAGGATTGGCAGGAGACGAAAGCGTAACAATCATCATTAGACACATTCACAAAGAAACGAATCATCGGTTCAATACATTGGGAACCGTATTAGACCTCACAGGTGTAACCGATTTTTACGGAATCACAAGCAATGACACGATATGCAGAAATGAACCTCCAAGTTTCATCAGCCCAGACTTTGTTTTTTTGAGTGATGAAGGGTTTGATTTGGAGGACTACGATTTGGAAGGGGTAAAAGTACGGCCTATTGGTGGTTCAGGAGAAACAGGCTATCTGGAAGGCGACGAAAATCCTCTGACCGAAGTAGCAGGAGCAGACTCATTGGTATATGAATTTAATCCCGCTATATTGCCTGCTGGCAAATACTTCATAGATGTGGTCATGAAAAGCTTGGATTTTGACTACACCTTTTCGGCAGGTTATATTATCGTTGACATCCAAGACGTTCCTTCTCTACCGACCATCCCCGAGACCATTTTTTACTGTGCAGACCAATTAGAAAACTTTAGAATTGGTGCATTCGGCAACACGATTCGTTGGTATGAAAGCGAAGACGCAATAGACCCCATACGAATAGACGATTCTTTGTCAATTGTGTCTATCTCCAATCTCAAAGATACAACCATCGTATTTGTCACCCAACAACCGGGTATCTGCGAAAGCAATCGTTTGAAGGTTGATTTGGTTAAAAATCCTGTGCCAATGGTGGCTTTTGATGTAGATGGACTGTGTGAAGGAGAGATACCCGTTTTTACCAACAATACGGTCATTCCAGAAGGCATAGAAGTAGTTGAATGGCGCTGGAATTTTGGCGACGGAAGCCAAAGCAATTTAAAAAATCCAGGACTTCACAACTATGCCAACAATACTCCAGGAACGATTTACAATGTAACTTTGGAGGTGATGACTACACAAGGTTGCGAACTCCAACGAGATACAACCGTCGCATTTCAAGCCAACGCCAAACCCATTTTTCATTGGTACAATACCTGCCAAAACAACTTGATACAGTTTGAAATTCCTGCCGCACAGCAAATCCCAGGTGCTCAATGGATGTGGGATTTTGGAGATGGTACTTCGGGTGAAGGCGTAGCACCTGTTCATAAATACAGCGAAGCTGCGATTTACGATGTGTCCCTTACCGTAGCTTCGGATGCTTTTTGCAGCGACAATGTTTCTTCAAAGATTTTTGTATTGCAGCAGATAGAATTGGAAAACGAATACATCAATGATTTTGAAGAAGAAGCCAATGGATGGATAGCTGTTCCGACTTCATCTGGCAATGATTGGGAATGGGGCGTTCCCGCAGGACAGTTTATTGACGACACACACGGAAATGTTTGGATAACCCGCTTATCAGAGACTTATACTCCTTCTACGGTATCGAGATTGGATGCGCCTTGTTTGGATTTGAGCAATCTAAAAAAACCTATGGTACAACTCAATTATTGGTCGAATAATCGTTTGGGAATAGATGGTACAGTCCTGCAATTCGCCTTTGGAAGCGGCCAAGAATGGTTTGTATTGGGAGACAAGGACCATTCCAAAAGCATCAACTGGTACAATATAGACGACATTGTTGCCAACCCAGGCAATCAAATTACAGGTCAGTTCGGTTGGTCGGGCAAAACAGGCGGATGGGTCAATTCCAGACATTCACTGGATATTATTAGAGGTAAAGAGAATGTGCGTTTTAGGATGTTGATGGCAAGCGGAGAAGGAGGATCAGCTGGTTTGGATGGAGTTGCCTTTGACAATTTCATTATTCAAGAGCGAACCAAAGTAGTTTTGGTAGAACATTTTGCCAGCAATAACTTGGCGGGTATTGGCAGCGTATACGAAACACTTTATCCCAAAATTGCAGCAGAACAATTGGATGCCCTGATTATACAGCATCATTTAGAAGACGAATTCAATGCCCAGAATGTGGCAGACAACAATGTGAGAGCGTTGTTCTATGGTATTCCCAGCTCCAATGTTACAGGTGCGAAAGTCGTCTTGGATGGCAATGCGTATTTGGGAAATACCATAGAGGGAAATAAAGTCGGCTGGGCAGATAGCTCCTTGAATCATCGAGTACTCAAAAGCAGCTTGTTTGACATCAACATCGATCAATTCGGAATCACAGGCAACAACCTGCAAATCAGTACCACTGTTCGTCCAAGTAATGGCAATACCTTACCTCCATCGATCCTCTCTGCAATGGCAAATAACCATGTGGTTATTCACACAGTTGTTGTTGAAGATTCGTTGGTCACACCCAAAGGAATCATGCGGAATGTGGTGCGAAAAATGCTGCCACATGGTGCAGGTTCTTTATACACCAATCCAACAGGACAAAGCTTCAATGAATCTTGGACTTTGAGTGCCTCTGTGGTCAATACCGCTCACCTGAACGTCATTGTCTTTTTGCAGAACTACGAAACACGAGAGGTTTACCAAACTACTTCTGTCAAACAACCCTCACTGATTTTCACCGCCTTAGAAAGTTATCATTCCGACGAACAGCTTTCTTTGAACATTCACCCCAATCCAGCAAACGATTATTTGGAGATACAAACCCAGTTACCCAATGCCGCCAATTGTGAATGGCAGTTGAGCAATATGCAGGGAACGATACTTTTGAGGGGCACAGTTCACCCCCAAAAGAAACACTTCAAAGTAGCAACACAAGATTTGGAAGAAGGAATGTATTATTTTACGCTGTTTTCGGGAGATAAGGAGCAATTGGTGGGAGAGAAGGTAGTGATTTTGCATTAGAGAAAGAAATTGCAGCAACTTCCTCTGGTGAGTAAATTGCTGCAATAATTGAAAAGCCGAATTTCTCCAACTCTCGTTTGTTTTTATCGAAATTCATTGAGATTAAATATAGTGAGGCTTTTAACCTGACTTCTGGTATTGCGTTTCTGTCTCCTCGTTAAGCCGAAAAAGAACTACCGCAACCACAAGTAGATTCCGCATTTGGATTGTTGAACACAAAACCTCTGTTGTTCAAGCCATTCATATAGTCCACTTCCATTCCAATCAAATACATGGTATGAGCCTTGTTGATAATCATCGGGACACCATCTACTTCAAATTCCACATCTGCGTCCTGTTTCAAGTCGAAGCCCAAAATATAGCTCAGACCCGAACAACCTCCGCCCTTTACTCCGACTCTCAATCGGTGAGTATCAGGCACCTCTTTTTCGTATAGCAGTGTTTTCAGTTCATTAAGAGCTCCTTGTGTAAATTGAACAGGAGGCGTATTGAACAGAGTTGTTGGTTTTTCTTTTGTTAGTTCACTCATGTTATTCTATATTGTTTTTGTTGTACTCGTCAACAATTTCACTGCAAAAATAGTTCTTTCGCCTTTCATTTCTTAGTATTTTTTCAATATTATAACCCATTTGAAATTCCTCACTTTCGATACTGCTCCAAAAAGACCACATACTCCTTCCAGTCGCTATTCGATTCGTTGAATTCAAAGGTTTCTTGAACAACCGCATAGTTATCAACATCCTGAACATAGTGATAACCAAACTTTGCCAAGTCCAATTTGCTTTTTTCAAACTCAAACAAGGTCATTAGTTCCTTCAATTGTTTAAATTGCAGACATTTTCCGCTGATCAACTGTTTCGCCTCCTGCAATTTTCGATTCTCAAACTCCTCTTTCGACAAAGATGATTTGAGGTTTGCAATTTCCGCATCCTTCAATGGAGTAACACACAAAGGCGTAGGAGAAAGGTCTGGAACACTGAAAAACTTCAATCTCCCAGGTTTTGGGCTTGCGGGAACATGAGCAGTAGAAGACGCTGTTGATTCTTTGTATGCAATGGCTACAATGCCTTTAGGATTCGTTGTAATAGGAGATTCCTTGTTGTAAAAAAGACTGTAACCGCCAAGTCTATTTTTAGCAATATGGTACGTGTAAATCGTATTATCGTTCAAGTAGACATTCTGCAATATCTTTTCGGTGTTACCGCCACTGGACAAGACGATTTGAAGACGGCAGACTGGCGTAGGAATACCTGTGACAATAACTGCCTTAGCGTTTTTGGCACTTTGTAATACATCGTTTACCGTCACTTCAAAAGGAGGGCGATCCGCTGTTTCTTCCTCTGGAAAGGTGAAATGAATGTTTGCCGTTTGAGCAAAAGTCATCGTCTGGAATAAAAACAAAAACAGCAGAGCGATTTGTATGTTAATAAGATACTTTTTCATTCTTGAAAATTATTAAATAATAAACGAACATGATTAAAGTTCGCAAATTTGGGTTTATACTTTTAGCGTGGGTGAGTGTTTGCTGTTTGTGTAGAGAGGCAAAAGCCCAAAATCTACCCATCTTCTTAGATGGCAGATTTGACGATTGGTTCAATATCAATACCAAATACGAAGATACTTCCGGCGATGCCAATGGTGCATTTGGTCTAGACTTATTGGATTTTTCTGTTACCAACAACCAAGATTACCTTTTGATTCGCTTGCAGTTAAACCAAAATATTAAGTTGGTAGAGGACAACGACCTGTTTTTATACCTTGACACTGACAACAACTCCCAAACAGGTAAAACTATTAACGGTCTTGGGGCAGAAATTGGTATTGACTTTGGCAACAGATTGGTGTATATGTATCCCAACAACAGCCTTTTTACGTATAATTTGGATAGAGTCGGCTACCGAAGTTTGCCGACTGTGAGTGGCTTTGAACACGAAATCGCTCTCCGTCGAAATGCTTTGATGCCCGATAATACTACACCTGTATTTTCAAATAGTTCCATACAAGTGCTTTTTAAGGACGAAAGAAACAGCAATGGCGATGCAATGCCCAACAATGGCAGCACTTACACCTATACCTTTGAAGAAAGCACTATTGAAGCCAATCCGCACATCAGCATTGAAAGAGAAGAAGAAAATCACCTCCGATTGATGACCTACAATACTTTGCATGAAGGTTTGGAAGATGGGAGCAGAGTAGGGGCTTTTCGTAGAATTGTTGAAGCGGTTCAGCCCGATATTATCACCTTCAATGAGTGTTGGGAAACAAGCGCTACCTATGTTAAAAATTTTATGGACAACATACTGTCCTTATCCACAAGTTTTGGTTGGTATTCTGTGAAGTTGGACAATGGAAATATTACTGTCAGTCGTTATCCTATCCTTCAAAGTTGGGAAGTGTCGCCTGGTCGTCGAATCACCGCTTCGCTCATTGAACTGCCACGAGATACTTACGAAAAAGACATTTTGGTCGTCAATGCCCACTTCAAATGTTGCGGAGATGGAGATAGTCAGCGACAAGTCGAATCGGATGCTTTTGCGGCTTTTATCAAAGATGCCAAAACCGTAGGTGGGCGAATTGATTTAGCCGAAAACACCCCTTTTGTATTGGCGGGAGACCTCAATTTGGTGGGTTCTTCACAGCAATTGACCACTCTATTGAAGGGCGATATTGTCAATGAATTTATCTATGGCGAAGATGCGCCTTTGGATTGGGACAACACCGATTTGGAGGATATAATTTCCCCTCAAACGGGTGACTATTCAGCCTTCACTTGGTTGGGAGAAGGCAGCAGTTTTCCCGCAGGACGACTGGATTTTATGATTCACTCCAATAGCGTGATGGAGGTCAAAAAGGCTTATACCTTGAATACGAAAACCATGCCCTTGCAAGATTTGGATTACTATGCGTTAAACGCAAATGATACAGAAATAGCTTCCGATCATTTACCAAAAATCACTGATTTTGAATTGGCTACTAATACAAGTATAAATTCACTTACTTCAATTTCCCTTCAATTGAAACTGCAGCCCAATCCCTTTGAAGAAAAACTGCAAATCAGTTATGAAATGCCCAAAAATCAAAACCTTCAATGGCAACTTTTCAGCTCGATGGGACAGATGGTTTGGCAAACCCATACTCACAATTCTTCGGACAAATTGAACTTATCTGATGAAATTGACGTTGCAGGCGTGTATTTATTGAAGGTGAAGGATGTAACTTCGCAGAGTTATCGAGTTTGGCGAGTGGCGAAATTGTAGGTTTGGAAGTGAGATTAACTGTTTACAAATACCAAAAGGAGAAATGCAAATTAAAGAAGGAATAGTATTAAAAAGGATTAGCATCAGTACATATTTAATTAAGGTTGATAATGAAGAAATTATAGGTGTGATGGATGCTATATTAGTAATGAATTACTATCAAGTAATCGTAGGAGATAAAATATATGTTAAAGGCAGGGTTTATATAAAAGGCGAGCTAAGGGGAAAAATTATAGGGCCAACAAGGGAAAGCATGTCATATGATTTGCAATGGACTAGCAATCATTCACCCATATCTCCAAAACAATATGAGAGGCGTTTTAAGGAGGAGGAAGATAGCTCGTTGTGACCCGCTGTATTCAAACCAAAATAGGTAGTAGTAAACAGTTAATGCTATTGCTATCAAATTTTCTTTGCTAACCATTCAAAATTCAGTCATTCAAAATTCAAAAATGCCCACAATACAATTTTCTCATGCCAATGGTTTTCCCGCCAAGAGTTATGAACATTTTTTTCAGTTTTTTGACTCCAAATATGAGTTCAGCTATGTCAATAAATTTGGACATGGAAAGTACAAGCCAGGGCGAAATTGGCGAGAATTGACCCAAGAATTGATTGCAGATATTGAAGCGAAGTACTCCAAACCCATCATTGGTATGGGACATTCGATGGGTGGAGTTTTGACGCTTTTTGCAAGCATCAAACGCCCAGAATTGTTTGAAAAAGTGTTTATTCTCGACCCTCCAATTTTCAGCCGAAAAATGCGAATGTTGATGTTTTTCAACTATCACTTGGGCTTGGCGCAGTATTTAGTACCTATTGCAAAAAAAGCCAAAAATCGCCGAAGTCGTTTTGAAAGTAGAGAGCAGGTGTATGATTCCTTCAAAAACAAATCCTTATTCAAAGACTTTGACGAGCAATGTTTTAGGGATTATATCCAACATGGATTCAAGGAAATAGAAGGCGGAAATGGGGTAGAGTTGGCGTATTCAAAAGAAGTAGAGTATAAAGGATTTTGCAGTACTCCCTATTATTTGGGGGATACGAATTTGAAGCGATTGACTACTTTTGTTCACGCAACTGAAAAAGGAGTCTTGCGACCAGCAGATTTGCAGCATTTGAAGCGAGTTTTTGAACCGCAAAAACAATCCACCTTTATACCTTTTGAAGGAGGTCATTTGTTCCCTTTCGAACAACCCAAAAAAACCGCACACCTATTGCAAAATATCATAGAAAATTGAATTTCTATTCTGTTTTGCAATAGTGCTTTGGTTTCCCTAATTGCTATTTGATGAATATTTATTTTCCCAATTAGTTTTTTAGTGTAAAACAGTTGTCTCAAAATTAAGATAAAGCCTAAGTTTCTATGGAGATATTCATCAGTGCAAAAAAATGCTTAGCATACAGTTTCATGGAATAAAGAGCAAAAATAAAAATGCTAAATTTATACACAAATATAAATCGCTTCTCAGAATGACATAACAATTATTCGATGAAAGGGATTAAATATGCGTTAATCGGTCTATAAACTACGATAGACACTATATTTTTTTAATCTTATATCAAATAAATTTTGAAAGGAAGAGTATTAAAATCAATGGGCAAATGGTACATAGTTCAGCCCGAAAATCAAGATTTACCTACTATCGAATGTCAAATCAAAGGTAAAATCCGCTTAGAAGAATTGAAAACCACTAATCCGATTGCAGTAGGCGATTGGGTGGAAATCGAAGACGGTACAGCTATGATTTCTAAGATTTATGAGCGAGACAACTACATCATTCGTCAATCTCCACGTCACTATTGGCAGCGTCAAATCATTGCGGCAAATCTCGATCAAGCTTTGTTGGTGTTGACCTTCTCCAATCCCCGAACCTCTTTGGGTTTTGTAGACCGTTTTTTGGTGACCGCCGAGATGTACGGTGTGCCGACTGTTTTGGTATTCAACAAGCAGGATGCCTACACCGAAAAAGACATGGAAAAGTATGAAGAAGCAAAAGTTACTTATGAAAACTTAGGCTATACTTGTCTGCTGATTTCTGCGGAAACGGGCTTTCAGTTGGAAACCTTGGAAGCACAAATGAAGGGTAAAGTGAGCTTACTGACGGGACATTCTGGTGTAGGTAAATCCACGATTATCAATTACTTTATGCCCGATTTGGACTTGTCAACAAATACTGTGTCTAAGTTCAGTGGTAAAGGAAAACATACTACGACTTTTGCGACTATGCATGAATTGGGTGAAGACACTTATTTGATTGATACACCAGGAATCAAGGAATTTGGTTTGGTTTATACCGAAATGGAAGAAGTTGCGGGTTATTTCCGAGAGCTTAAACCTTTGGTAAACGAATGTCGTTTTAATAATTGTCTGCACCGCAATGAACCCAAATGCGCGGTAAAGGAAGCTGTGGCGAATGACGAAATAGCAATGTCTCGATATGCCAACTACTTACATATATTGGACAATATTGAAGAGGTAGATTATTGGGAACGAAATAAGTGAAAAATGGCGATACTGTTGTATTGTTACACTGCTTATCTAAAATTATTCAGACAATATAACAATAAAAACGATATGAATCTACAGATCAAAAACATGGTTTGCCCTCGCTGTATTCGAGTGGTACGTGAAGAGTTGCTTCAATTGGGATTGGAGGTGGGAGAGGTCAGTTTGGGCGAAGCAAATGTGAACGCTCCAAAAGGACAAAAATTGGATGTTTCTTTGATAAGTGATACTTTGGAGAAAAGTGGTTTTGAATTGGTGAAAGATAGGTCCGCACAATTGGTGGAGCAGATAAAACTGGCAATTATTGACATCATTCACTATTCCAAACAATTTAAACTCTCTACTAAAAATTCTGACTATATTTCCGAGAAAGTGGGCTTATCTTACAGTAGTTTGAGCCGACTTTTTTCTAAACAAGAAGGCATCACCATCGAAAAATACATCATTCTCCAAAAAATCGAAAAGGTCAAAGAACTGCTTGAATATGAGGAATTGACTTTGAGCCAAATTGCAGATAAGTTGGGATATAGCAGTGTTCAGCACCTTTCTAATCAGTTTCGCAAAGAGGTGGGAATGTCGGTGAGTAGTTACAAAGAATCGCCTGAATCATTGCGGAAACCAATTTCAGATGTATGATATGTCACAGAATAGAATTTTAATTTTTTACTCATAAAAATATGATTCGAGACTGGAGGCTACCAAAAAAGAGGCAACAGACCAATTGAAGGATTATCTAAAAAAGACGATAAAATTCAAAAGTTGGGAAACGCCTTGAAGGATTATCTCGTTATTTTAGTCAGCAATGAAGGGCCTTTTGAGGAAATTTAAACCACATTGCAGCGTTCTTGTAAATACAATTTTTTCCTTCAAAAAAACACCAACATACATGACACAGGTAATAAAGCAGTTATCATTTTCCCTAACCAACCTACTGCTATTACTAACCCTTTCTTTTTTTATCCCCAGCCGTTTATCTGCCCAGACATCAACCGACTTCAAAAAAATCCCTGTTGAAGAACTACAAAAAGACCTCACTTTTCTTAAAAAAGTATTGGAAGATATTCACCCAGGAATGTATTATTTTACGGATAAACAAAGTTACCATCAACTCTACGATAGTATTTACCAATCCCTTCAAACGCCTCTTACAAAGCAAGAACTTCGAGAAAAAATAGCTCCGCTGATTCTTCAACTTCAGTGTGGACACACCCGTTTGCTGGCCTCAAACAAAAATTCTAAGAAAAGCAACAAAAATTACTTTCCACTCCAATTGAAACAAATTGAAGGAAAAGTCTTGGTGGACAAAAATTTAGGAGAAGACACGAGCCACCTTTTTAAAGGCGTAGAAATATTGACCATCAATGACCTACCGATAGACAGCATCCTTCAGTTTTTTTACCAGAATACGACTCGTGGCTCGGATGGAGACAACGAAACAGGAAAGGATTACTACAATTTTAGGTATTTCAGTAGTAGGTTTGCCGAATGGTTTGGACAACCTGATAGCTTTAAGATTGAATACCGACAGCCTAAAATGGAAGGTTCTCAAAATATCTTTATTGCTGCTTCGACCTCCAAAGAAATGCAACAAAATTTCAAAGCCTATTATGGTAAATTGCCCAAAAACATCACTTTGAAGTGGTTGAACGAGGAAACAGCAGTGTTGAAAATTCGGGCTTTTGTGGATATAGATACGGATTATGGCTTGAACTTTTGGGGGCAAATTCGAGCCCACTTTGCAGAACTCAAACGTTTGAAAGCCAAAAATTTGGTCATAGATGTGCGTGGAAATGGGGGAGGAGCATTGGGGAACAGCTTCAAATTGATGCAATATGTAGCGACAGAACCTTTTAGTGCCAACAAAGCCATGCTTGCCAAGGCAGAAGCCGTTCACAATGTGGGTTTTCGTGAAAAACTAATGTTGGGCCTTGGCTTCAGACATACGGACAGCACATATATTTCGAGTAAAAGCTTCACTCATATCCGAAAACCTAAACGAAATTTGGGTTTTAAGGAAAAAATTTATTTATTGATAGATGGTGGTTCTTACTCTGCTTCTGCGCTTTTTGCTGCACATTTGCACGCAAAAAATCGGGCGACGATTATAGGCGAGGAAAGTGGCGGTAATTATTACCTCGCTTTTGCAGGTTTTTGGACTGTAAAAACCTTACCTCATTCCAAAATAAGCGTGCGTATTCCCTTGATTAGATTGGAGTACGATGTGGAGTCCAATGTTCCCTTCAATAGAGGTGTTCCACCAGATATTGAAGTAGCACAAAGTTATGATGATTTTTTGAAGGGAAAAGATACACAGTTGGAAGCGGTTTTGGAGTTGATAGAGGCGGGAAGCGAGAAGTGAGAAGGTTTTTAAATGAATCTATTTGGACAATAGGTATCGAATACCTGTTGATAAACTTCAATACTTAGTTAATTAATTTTGTTGTTATAGATAATGAGGTATCCCATACTACTGTACAAAATGATTTTTGAACCATAAAAGTATCAAAAGGGCACAAAAGAGGTAGTTGAATTTCAGTTCTTTACTTTTGTTTTCTTTGTGCCTTTTGTGGTTGAATTAAAAATGTACAGTAGTATGGAGGTATCCGATACCTAACGACAATATAGCAATATAACCATAAAACAATGTCCTCAACTTTTGAACAATTCAAGTTTACCCGTCAATTTCTCAATGCGATTGAGGATGCGGGCTTTACCGAACCCACTCCAATACAGTTGAAGGCAATTCCAGCCGTCAAATCGGGGGAAAATGTGATTGGAATTGCCCCAACAGGTACAGGCAAAACAGCAGCCTATTTATTGCCGATGTTGACCCAAATCAAATATGCACAAGGGGAACTTCCTAGGGCTTTGGTTTTGGCTCCAACTCGTGAACTTTGTATGCAGATTGAAGAAAGAGCCAAGATGTTGTCGAAATACACCAATATCCGAACTGCCGCCTTGTATGGAGGAGTAGGAAAAAAGCAACAGATTGAGGAGTGGGAAGCAAACAAAGGAGCGGATATAGTGATAGCTACACCCGGTCGTTTGATGGATATGTACAAGTTGCGTTATGTGGAGTTCAAAAAAATCAAATGGGTGGTGATTGATGAAGCCGACCGAATGATGGATATGGGTTTCATGCCCCAAATTCGCAAAATTCAGGAGGTACTGCCTAACAAACGCCAAAATTTACTTTTTTCGGCAACGTATCCGCCCAAAGTCGAAAAGATGGCGAATGAGTTTATTGACTATGCGATTCGCATTGAGGTAGCTCCACAAGCGACTACGGTTGAGACGGTTACATTGAAGGTCTATGAGACACCCAACTTTAAGACCAAATTGAATTTTTTGCTGTGGATGCTGGAGGATGAAGAACGCTACAATCGGGTAATGGTTTTTGTACGTACAAAACAGGCCGCTACCAACATTACCAAATTTTTGGAGCGCAAAATTGAAGATAGGGTGCGAGTTATTCACGCCAACAAAGACCAAAATACCCGCATCAATGCCATGAATGAGTTTAAGGAAGGCAATCTTCGGGTATTAGTGGCAACGGATGTGGCTTCGAGGGGAATTGATGTGTCTATGGTGAGCCATGTTATCAACTTTGATGTGCCTGTTGTGTATGAGGATTTTGTGCATAGAGTTGGGCGAACAGGACGGGCGCAAAACGAAGGAACTGCCATCACTTTCATGACTCCTGCCGAAAAGTACCACCTCAAAAAAATCCAAAGACTCATCAAACAACAAATTCCCGTTTTTACACTTCCGCATGATTTAAAAATTGCACCAACTTCCAAAGAGGAGGCTCAAGAAATGGCTCGAGAAATTGACCATCAAAAAAGGAAAGAAAATCCTGATTTTAAAGGAGCTTTCCACGAAAAAAAATGGGTATTACAAGGAAAGAAAAAACGCACAGGCAGCACCAAAGGAAAGCCAAAGACGAAAGGAAATGCGGGTAAAAATACCAATAACAGCAAACTGAACAAGAGTGGAAAAAAGCGGAAAGGTAAGAAATGGTCGTAGGACTATAATGGGAATCGTTAGAAAGTAAAAATGCCCTTACCAAGTATTCAACTCGGTAAGGGCATTTTTTTGTTTTGAGGTTTTTTTTTAGAAAAGTTAGAAGTTGCTGCTACCTTTATTAATGGTCGCTTTTTTTGTATAGATATTACCGTTGTTGTCCACTTCTACCCAAGTTACCTGTTTTCCGCCATTTGGCAGATTTTCAATAGTTGCATTTTCGGGTATATTCATCAGTTTATTCAGTCGAATTTCGCCTGTTTCGATGTCACTCAAACCTGAACTTTCCATCGCAACGGTTACTTTTCGGCTTTGGGCCACTGCAGCACTATTGGTTTTGAAATCGGCTTCACTATAGCCCATTTCCTTCAATTTTTGGTCAGCAGTTGCTTTGTCTGGGAAAGTCAAAACAGAGGTATTCACAGCACCATCTATTTCTTCAGTAATGGTTACTTTCACCGTTCCATCATGGCTTTGGGCAATCGAAATAGTGCTTACGAATAAAGCAAAAAGGCACATTAGAACTACAAATTTCACTTTAATAGATTCCATAAGATATGATTTTTTAAAGCGTTAAAAAAAAATGAGTGTAAAAATCAAAAATAGAAAGTAAAAAGTGAAGTTCTATAAGTTGTTGTTTTATTGAAGTGAGTAAACTTTGAATTTATAAACGGACAAAACGAAATAATGTTTATTTCACCTCTCAATTTTCTTTCATCAGAAAAAAAATAAATTGCTCTTTTGATATTATTTGGTTTTTAATACGTACATTGCCAAGTTATCGGTTGTATGCCGAATAACTTCAATCCTAGTAATATAATTGGATACAGCATTTGATTGTTTGGTCAATAGTTATATTGAAAACAAAGTTGGCCTAGCCGAAGGTTTCATAACCGAAATTTTGGCTGCTCACCTGAGAGCGAATCTTTTAGCCTTTCATTCAGGTAAACAAATGAAGGCTGCAGGTATTGGAAACAATGCTAAGTTCATTGAAAACAAACAGGTCAGAAGCGACAAGATTTATTGGTTGGATCGTGAACACAATGATGTCCACGAAAACAGCTTTTTTGATCTGATGGATGAGTTTGTAAAGTACCTCAATCGAACTTGCTATGCAGGAATTACAAGCTATGAATTTCATTATGCTTTGTATGAAAAGGGAAGCTTCTATAAGCGACACTTGGATCAGTTCAAGGACAATTCGAGTAGGGCCTTTTCAATGATTATGTACTTGAATGTGGATTGGAAAGAAGGTGATGGCGGTGAACTGTGTGTTTACCATCCTTCTGAAAACCAAATAATTAATCCAATAAATCGCAAGTGCGTATTTTTCAAAAGCAGCGAGTTAGAGCATGAAGTTCTGGTGAGTCATCAGCAAAGAATGAGTATTACAGGTTGGCTGAAGCGTAGCTAAGGGCAAGTAAAAATTACATCGCCTTCATCACCGCTTCATCCCTGCTATACACATCCTTTTGAAAACGTATCAAACCTTCTGCATCTACCCAAGCCGTAAAATAGGTAATGTAAATAGGGATTTTCGCATCAAGCGAAACCCTTGTATTTTTCTTACCGTCCAATACTGTTTGAATTCTATCGGCATCCCATTTTGGGTTGTCCTTCAACAGGTATTCGGCAAACTGAACAGGGTTGTCCAAACGAATACAACCATGACTGTAAGCTCGTTCTGTTTTTACAAACAAACTTTTGGAAGGCGTATCGTGTAAGTAAATATTGTATTTGTTAGGAAACATAAATTTCACCGTTCCCAAAGCATTATTAGAACCGGGTTCTTGTCGAATCGTATAGGGAAATTTATTTTTACTCAAGCTGGACCAATTCACATTGTAGGGATTGATGACTTTTCCACCTGAAAATACCTTCATGTTTTGACGGTTCAAGTAACTTAAGTTTTGCTTCAACTTGGGTAATATTTCATTCGTTGAAATGCTGAAAGGAACTGTCCAGTATGGATTTAATTCTAAATAGCGAATATAATTGCTAAAAGTCACCGTGGCATGAATAGGCTTGCCTACCATTACTTTTTTGGTGACATCTATCGCACCCTCTTTATACACGTCCAACTGATATGCAGGAATGTTGATAAATACATAAAAATCTTCCATTTTATTAGGCATCCAACGCCATCTTTCCAATGCTACCAACAATTGATTGATTCGGTCTTGCAGCGAAACATTCAATACTGAGAGTGTATTAGGGCCAATCACTCCATCATTGGAGACCCCATGTTGATATTGAAAATCAACCAATTTTCGATAGACTGTAGAGTCGAAAAGTGCAGGATTGAAAGTGCTGTCTATTCTGGTCAAAATCAAAGAATCTTCCAATTCGATGATGTCATCAAAAGCATTTCTAATGCTGTCCATATCAACTCCTACTTTCGGAATTTCTACAGTTATTTCTTCCGTACCATTGTATTGTTTTATTGAGGGTGTTTCAAAAAATAGACGTTTGCGGAGTTCTATTACTGCCTTGTCTTCCATACCCAACTCCAACTTGTCGCTTTGGAGATTGGTGTCCCATTCTTTTCCCTCTTTTTGAAGTGAGCGGTAATGAGCTAAAGCTTTTTTTAACTGCGGATAAATCGAATGTTGGGGTTTTCTATCTGCAAAAAATTGATTGACATTTTGCTCCGCAAGAGCATTGTGCAAAAGAGTTGCTAAATTTTCAACCGCATCTCGCTTTATTTCCCAGCCAATATTTAGTTTATCTGGATTGAGTTTTCCATACTGCAAATGATGGGCATAATGTAAGGCGGCATCTGTGAGTAAGACTTCAATCTTAGGTAAAAAATTGTCGTAAGGAATAAATTTTACATCATATACTTCATTGAAGTCGTTGTGGAATTTGGACAACAATTCACCGTGATAATCTTTAGGATTCAATCCTTCTTCATATGCTTTTTCGATATTGTATACGATGTCACTTCCTCGGCCATATAAGGTATAACCGTTGTGCCATACAGGTTGGTAGTTTCGGTGTTTGTAGAATGAATCAATCCATGCAGGATGGTATAGTGCTACATTGAACACACTTTTTGAAGCAGGACGACTGACCTCTTTGACCAGTTTATAAAGACTCGAATCGACTTTTGCCGGTTTATTAGATTTTGACACAACAGGTGCAACAGTTTTGGCTGCTTCCACCGTATCTTCAATGATTTCTGTATCCTCTCCTTCCATTCCATCTTCAATAGGCGCAATATCTTCACTGACAATAGAGGAATCCTCTTCATAGGGTTCCTCTTCAAAAGAAGAAATCTCAAAATCATCTATGCCTTCCTTTAGTTCTTCAAAATAAATAGCCAAGCTTTCGCTTTTGAGTGCATTTCTCAGTCCATCAATTACCAACAACCTCTTGGTTTCTTCGTCCAAATCTTCCAAGTTTGGTGTTGAAGGACTCATATCGTCTTGAATCGTAAAAGCATAGTTGAGGGCAGCATCCGTTAATAACACATCCAAATCAGATAAACTATTGAAGTCAAATAATCCAAAGAGTGCCAATTGGCTATCAATTTCGCCATAGAGAGCCTCAATCTCCTCCAAATGATAATTAGCATTTAGTTTTGCATTTTGAAGAATACTGATGATTTCATTCGCAAATATAAGCCTTGTGACAGGGTTGTACCAAAGTGGTTCACAATCTTGCTCTTTATACAAATGTCTTATCCAATCTGGATGAGCAAGGTCCGTACCTTCTATTTGTAGAATATCAATCCAAGTATTGAGTTGATCACATTCTGTAGCTCCCTCAGGTGACATTTGAGTTTGGGCTTGGGCATTAAAAGATGGTGGAGTGAGAAAAAAGAAAAGAGTGGCGATTAAAATTAGAGTTTTTATATTCATATTATTTAGGGTTTGATAGTTTAATAGTTAAAGATAGAAAAAACACTTGAAAATAAAGACAAGCATAAAACGAAGTAGTCAATATTATGTTCAAACTTCAAAATATCCTTCAACGGGCTGCAAGAGAAGGCAATGTTAGCGGCACAATCAAATGGAATAATAATCAGCTGGATGAGTTTATTTTCACTAAGAAATCATTAGTTTTGCAGCCATTATTTTGAAAAGTTAATATTGAACAATCATGTCCGAAGAAAACAAAGACATATTCGTAACGGCAAAAGAGTTATTGAAGGAAATAGAGCAATTTACAACGACTGACAAACAAGCATTGGAGCAGTATAGGATTGCCTATTTGGGAACAAAAGGAAAAGTCAAAGCCCTTTTTGCAGGTTTTAGAAGCGTTCCGAATGAACGAAAAAAAGAATTTGGACAGTTGGCAAATGCGGTCAAACAAGCAGCCGAAAGTAAGCTGAATACATTGAAGACGGCAATAGAAGAGGCTACAACGACCAGCATTGAAGTGCCTGATTTGACCCGCCCGATTACGACGATGCCTTTAGGAAGTCGCCATCCGATTTCCATAGTCCGTAATCAAATCAACGAAATATTTACTCGAATCGGTTTTACCATAGCCGAAGGGCCAGAAATAGAAGACGATTGGCACAATTTCACAGCCTTAAACACACCCGACGACCATCCTGCTAGGGACATGCAGGATACCTTTTACATCCAAACCAATCCTGTCAATGTTTTGCGCTCACAAACTTCTACGGTACAGGTGCACGTCATGGAAAACCAAACACCACCTATCCGTATCATTTCTCCTGGTCGGGTCTATCGAAATGAAACCATCTCTGCAAGAGCTCATTGTCAATTCCATCAAGTAGAAGGTCTGTACATAGATAAAGATGTGTCCTTTGCCGACCTGAAACAAACACTCCTATATTTCGCCCGCGAAATGTTTGGTAAAGAAACCAAAATTCGTCTGCGACCTTCCTTTTTCCCTTTTACCGAACCCAGCGCTGAAGTCGACATCTATTGGGGCTTAAAAGACGAAATAGATTACCGCATCACCAAAGGTACAGGTTGGCTCGAAATTTTGGGCTGCGGGATGGTCGACCCCAATGTCCTCAAAAACTGTGGAATTGACCCAGAAGTATATTCGGGGTATGCTTGGGGAATGGGAGTTGAGCGGATTGCGATGCTTAAATACCGGATTGGAGATATTCGCTTGATGTTCCAGAACGATGTTCGCTTTTTGAAGCAGTTTGGGGCGGCGTTGTAGGAATATCTACTCTTCTGTCAACTTATATTAATTGGGCTTGGTAATCAAATGATTATTAAGCCCAATTTTTGTTAACAAGGATAAATGGTCGTTTATTAAATCGTGAATTTTATTGATATTAATAAAATATCAAAAGAAAAGAAGATTTTCGAAACAATAATTTATGTGCGTAATTTATTGATAACGAGCGTATTAAAAATTGTTTATTTTTTAATTATATTTATCTTTTATTTGAAAGTATTTTTATTGGTTAATTTTGGTATTGTATTTTATTGTTAAACAATGAAATGTGTAAAATTTAATTACAGTTATATTGTTTCTTAATAAGAAAGTATAGTTTATGTTTTTTTTGTTTGTCTACCTTTTTGTTTAAATTTTGTCCAATAGTCAATTTACCTTCGCTACTCTCATATCATGAATGCAATTCCTCAATTCCTTTCTGTTGAGGTAATTAGTGATTTTTCTTTTTAGCTTTTTTTTATAAATTATTGATAGTCATAGATTAAAAGAAAAATGTTGAGATTGAAAGACTTCTCATTGCTTATCAACTAATTAAAAAAGTTGCATTTATTAGTTGAATTCAAGTTTAACAATCAATTTTAGAAGCACTATACTTATAGTACTTCCTGAATTTTAAAAAAAAGTACATTTTCTAATTCTTAAAAATCTATACCTATGATTAACTTTTATTCTAACAAAAGTAAGGCTATGATAAGTTCCTTTAGGCATATTCCCGTTATGCGAACCCTTATGCTTTTTGCATACTTTTGTTTTCCTTTACACTTAGTGGGGCAAACTACGGATTTCGAGACCTTCTCTCCAGGAACAGTTAATTATCAGGGAACTGGAAGCACTACTGTAACAGGAATGGGTTATACCATTCCAGACTCATACGGAAGCTTGTGGACTGTAGCTGATGAATGGGGTATGGCTACTACTCCCTTTGATGAGGAGGTTCAAGATGATGGAACAGGAAACATGGTCTGGCGTTATTCCAATGCAGTAATTATAGGAACTTTTCCCTCACTAAGTGCAATTGATACTTAGAGTTAGTGATAAATAGGCAATGTGTTTTTTTTGACTTTGCTGTGACACTTAGTGGTTTATCACAACTATTGCAGTGTGATTGTGTTTGTTATGTAGCAAATCAATAGTAAATCTTATTTGTTTTTGTAATTAAATTTATTTTAATTTGTATTTTTTTTTGATTTTAATTTTTTGAAAAACAGGTGGTTATGTGAATACTGTAATTGTTCTTAAATAAAAAGAAGCATAAGATACGATAAGTAATATTTTTTTTTGTCTAATAGTTAACGTATCTTTGATACAGTGATTAATTTATAGAACATATCTATTTAGTGGAAGCTGTTGCTAAAGGAATTTTTATAGGTCAAGGGATTACCGACCTTGATTCTACAGACAATAAGGCGATTTTCGACCCCTCCAAAATTCAAAACGGTAATCATACCATTAATTTCGTTGT